>DASTOH010000236.1:0-9433 GCA_035720235.1 Anaerolineales bacterium
GAGGCGATTTTCAATTCAACTCACTCAAACCAAAACCTGGCAGCGTAGCCTTTGTTAACATTTGTAAGCGGGTGAAATTTAGGCATGAATTTGGAGTAGAATTGTCCAATTATTCCAGTGCACCGCATAGCCGGTGAGATGTCAGTCCTTATCATTTTCCGTTTGGCAACATCAACATCTTCAGAGTCACACGAAAAGGCGTGCGATGAAGGGTATTTCGTATCGCGATCGCGACTATTCGTTTGGAGAGGCCATGCTGGCCTTACGGACCAAGATGGGACTGACGCAAGTCGAGTTAGCTCAGTCACTTGGCGTCTCGCGCCGCGCGGTGGGCGACTGGGAAGCGGGAAAAAGTTATCCCAAGCTTGAACACTTCAAACAGCTTGTCGTCCTGGCTTTTCAACACAAAGCGTTTCCCGCTGGCAGCGAAGCGGAGAGGATTCGCACGCTCTGGCAGATCTCTCACCAGAACGTGCTGCTGCAGGAAGCATGGCTTAATGAACTGTTGACCACCAGCCCGAAACCGGAGACCAATTCTGCCAAGGATGAGGAGTTCCGGATCAGGGATGGCAAGCAAACCTCCCTAGTCCTGCCATCCCAGCCAACCACATTTGTAGGACGGGAGGCTGAACTAACGGAGATCGACGTGCTGCTCGATGATCCCACCTGCCGTCTGCTGACACTGGTGGGACCAGGTGGGATCGGCAAAACGCGGCTGGCGATGCAGGTTGCCGCAGACTGTGCCGAGCAATTTGACGATGGGGTGTACTTCGTCCCGCTTGAGCCTCTGGACTCCCCTGAGTTCATCGTCTCCACCATCGCGGACGTCCTCAGTTTTCGATTCAGTGCGGGCGTTGATCCCGGCCAACAACTGCTTCAGTATTTGCGGGAGAAAGCGCTGCTGCTGGTGTTGGACAGTTTCGAACATCTGCTGGACGGGGTGGAACTGCTCACACAAATCCTCCAGGCAGCTCGCGACGTAAAACTCCTGGTGACCTCCAGGGAGGTGTTGAACCTACAAGAGGAATGGCGCTACCCGCTTCATGGATTGCAGTATCCCGAAACGGAGGAGGCCGAGCAGCCAGGAGCGTACAGTGCCGTTCAACTCTTCCTCCAGCGCGCCGGACAGGTGAAAGGAAACCTGGCAATGGCGGATGAGCAACCTGCGGTCGTCCGCGTCTGCCAGTTGGTCGAAGGGATGCCGCTGGCGCTGGAGCTGGCCTCGACGTGGACGAAGACGTTGCCGACACACGAGATCGCATTGGAAATTCAGCGCAATCTCGACTTCCTGTCCACGTCCCTTCGCGATGTCCCGCAGCGCCACCAGAGTATCACGGCGGTTTTTGAACAAACCTGGGGGCGGCTTACCGCCGAAGAGCGACGCGTCTTCAGTGCCTTATCGATCTTTAGCCGCGGCTTCCGCCGCGAGGCAGCCGAAGCGGTGGTCGGGGTTTCAGTGCACGTGCTTTCCTATCTGGTGGATAAATCGCTGTTGACGCGCGAACCGAACGGACGTTACCAGATGCACGAGCTGTTGCGCCAGTACGCTCAAATGCGACTGGAATCCACGCCTGAAGAGGCATTCCGCGTTCATGACTCACACTCAGCCTACTATACCCGCTTTCTTTATGACCGAAACAATGATTTGAACGGCGGCAGGCAAAGAGAAGCCTGTCTGGAAATCGAGGCGGACATTGACAACATTCGCGTCGCCTGGTGGTGGGCGGTTGAGCATTCCAGGGTGGAAGCCATTGATCAATCCCAACATGCACTTTTGGTGTTTTATGCAATTCAAAGCCGCCACCTCGAAGGAATGGGCGCTTTTGAAGAAGCGGCACGGATGCTGGACAACGGCGACCCACACACGGAGATTCTCCTGGCCAGGGTGCTTTGTAGCCTGGGGGGCATGTGCAGCCGTGGAGGTGCGCTAGAGAAGGCGCGAGAAGCGCTGGAGCGAAGCTGGAAGCTCTATGTTCAGCATCATGTCCTACCCATACCGGGACAGGGACTGGACCCGCGCGTGATGCTAGCCTATATATATCTTTATCAGGGCAGCGATATCAACGTGGTAGAACAACTCCTCGGAGAAGCACTTCAGGACCTTACCGTGCGAGAGGATCGCTTTAACCTGCCAATAGCTTGTTTCCTGCTGGCAATGCTGGCGCGCGTGCAAGGCAAGTACGAAGAAGCCAGACAATATGCCCAGCAGGGACATGCCTGCACTGTGAAAACCGGCGATGCGTTTATTGGGGCTTTCTGCCTCGAGGAATGGGGCACGCTTTCCCTATTATTGGGCGATGCAGCCGATGCCAAACGGCGTCTTCAGGCCAGTTACGTCATTCGCGAGGATTTTAGAGACTCCAGAGGCATGGCCGATACACTCGCAAGCCTGGGTCGGATCGCACTCCTTGAGGCAGACAATGCCGAGGCCAGACGCAGTTACGAGCAGGCACGAAACATTTCTCACGATCTAGGCGACCATGTTGGCTTGGCAGCAGCGCTCGAAGGCATGGGCAACAGCGCCCGCGCGATGGGGCATTATGGGGAAGCCCGACGCTACTTCCGCGAGGCGCTCCAGATAGCGAGTGATCGAATGCTATCGCGCATCCCGTCCATCTTCGTCGGGATCGGCGAACTGTTCCTAGAAACGGGAAAGCGTGCGCCCGGGATCGAGCTGTTGGCTTTAGCCCTGTACCATCCCTCCGGCGATCAGGACACAAAAGATCGGGCACAGCATCTTCTGAATCGATATGAGGCAGCAACCGAAGCAGCGCAGCCGGTTTCAACGGCAGCCGATTTCGACGTTGTCATATCTGCTCTCCTGGACGAACTCCTCAATGCTGAAGACCGTACGTTGACCAGCCTGATGCCGCAGGCAGACGAGCCTCTGATTGAACCCTTGAGCGAGCGGGAACTCGAGATGTTAAAGCTGCTGGCCGATGAACGCTCCGAGCATGAAATCGCCGACCAACTCTTTCTCTCTGTCAGCACGGTGAAATGGTATCTCACGCACGTCTACAGCAAACTCGGTGTGCAAAATCGGACTCTCGCCATTCTGCGCGCCCGCCAGTTAAACCTGCTCCCGTAATGCGCTAATCTATCCCACCCTAATCTGGAAACCATACCCTAAGACTCAACCGGTCGAGTGCTATTTTGATTCCAAGCATGTGATTGGTTCTATCTCAGAGCCGGCCCAGATCAGCCTGCAAACGGTTGATAATCACCCGTATCACATATTTGACAAGTGACAGGTCTCGTTGAGGAACGAACTGCGAAAATCGCAGTGCGTAATTTTTTGTTTACTAACTCAGAAATAAGTGGAACCACTCAAGACAGGTGAAGAAAGCCTATTTATACTTCTTGTATCCCTTGAGCCGGACTGTCTGATCTATGCCGCCCTGCATATCAGACGGGTGAGCCAGCTCTAAACCGTATTTTATGTCAGAAAGGAATCGACTATGAAACAAAAAGAATTCACCAAGACGCAGCACGGCAGCTATATCACCACCAAGGACGGCACGGAGATCTATTACAAGGACTGGGGGGATGGCCCGGTCGTGATGTTCTCACATGGCTGGCCGCTAAACTCCGACGCATGGGACGGGCAGATGCTGTTCCTCCTGCAGAAAGGCTTCCGCGTGATTGCCCACGACCGGCGCGGCCACGGTCGATCCGGTCAGTCCTCGACTGGAAACGACATGAATGGCTACGCCGACGATCTGGCGGCCGTGATTGAGGCACTTGACCTCTACGACGCAACACTGGTGGGCCACTCCACCGGAGGCGGAGAAGTCGCGCGGTACATCGGACGTTACGGGACGACGCGAGTCGCGAAGGCAGTCTTGATCGCTGCCGTGCCGCCGATCATGGTGAAGACCGCAGCCAATCCTGAGGGCTTGCCGATCGAGGTTTTCGATGGCTTGCGAGCGGGTCTCGTTAAGGACCGCTCACAGTTCTACAAAGATTTTGCCATCAATTTCTACGGCGCTAACAGACCCGGCGCCGAGGTTTCGCAAGGTCTGCTCGACCAGTTCTGGCTTTGGAGCATGCAGGCTGGCCTCAAAAACGCGTACGAATGTATCAAAGCCTTTTCGGAGACCGATTTCACCGAGGACCTCAAGAAGTTCGATGTACCGACGCTGCTAATCCATGGTGAGGATGACCAGATCGTACCAGTGCGAGACTCGGCGATGAAGTCGGCCCGCCTCATCAAAGGCGCGAAGGATATCTATTATCCGGGTGCGGCGCACGGTATAACCGCCACGCTTCAGGATCAGGTCAACGCCGACCTGCTGGCGTTCCTCCAGAGCTAGCCGTCATCACCGCCAAAGCATCGCCCGCTCCGCCCATCATGGGGCGGAGCGGGCGGCAGCGGGAAGGACATTCCCTGTTACAGCAACATGGCTCCATGACCGGCTGACGGCAAGAGTCGCAAATGACAAATGAAAGGACAGATCATGAAAATCGTAGTTATCGGTGGAAGCGGGCTTATCGGCTCAAAGCTCGTTCGCAAGCTTCGTGAACACGGCCATCAAGTAGTGGCGGCGTCACCAGACACAGGCGTCAACACACTCACTGGCGAGGGCCTGGCCGAAGCCATCGCCGGCGCCGCTGTGGTCGCCGACGTCTCGAACTCCCCATCGTTCGAGGACGCGGCAGTGCTGAAGTTCTTCGAAACATCGACAGGCAACCTCCTCAAGGCAGAAGCGGCGGCAGGCGTGGGCCATCACGTTGCGTTGTCGGTCGTGGGAACCGAACGCCTCTCCGAGAGTGGATACTTCCGTGCCAAGATTGCCCAGGAGAAATTGATCAGGAGTTCGTCGATCCCATACTCAATCGTCCACGCGACGCAGTTCTTTGAGTTCCTCAAGAGGATCGCCGACGACGCGACGGACGGGGACACGGTACGGCTCGCCCCCGTTCTAATCCAACCCATGGCCGCTGAGGATGTCGCGAGTGCGGTCGCCAGGGTCTCCGTAGGGTCGCCAGTGAACGGCATCGTTGAAGTGGCGGGGCCACAACAGTTCCGACTCGACGAACTCATCCGACGAGTCCTCAGCGAACGCGACGATCCACGCGAAGTGATCACAGATCCGCACGCGCGTTACGCTGGCGCAGAACTCGGCGAGCGCACACTCGTGCCGGACGACGACGCCAGACTCGCCGAGATCCGCTTGGACGACTGGCTCAGCCAACCCATGGTCCCGAAATCGTAGCCATCTCATGGGCTCGTCGCTCACACGGTTTACCCGTCCGCCAGTGATCCGCAGAGTCCTCTCATATGGTCCGAGGTGGTACTTGAACCGGTTTAACGATCAACCATTTTTGAGTAATAAGGAGATAAATCATGAAACAAAATGAATCGAGTGCACCGAAAATTCGTCGCTCACTATTCAGGGCCATGCTCGTCGTCCTAGTCATCGTTCCTATGTTATTCGTGGGCGCGAACGCACGGGCGCAAGCAAGCATGGCAAACAATTCTGCACAAACTATTGTCCTGGTACATGGCGCCTGGGCAGACAGCGCCAGCTGGAGCGGGGTTATCTCTCGTCTCCAGATGGAGGGATATACAGTGTGGGCGGTGCCCAATCCTCTGCGTAGTCTCTCGTCTGACGCGGCTTACGTGGCCAGCATCCTGAATACCATCCCTGGCCCGATTGTCCTGGTTGCACACTCCTATGGTGGCGCAGTTATCACCAACGCCGCAACCGGGAACCCCAACGTCAAAGCGCTTGTCTATATTGACGGTTTCGTACCTGACGAGGGCGAGACGGGGTTCGATCTCCTGGGCATGGAACCTCCACCCGACGCATCTCCCTCCTGCGTTGCAGGGGACCCCGCGACTATTTTCAACTTTGTGTCATACCCGGGGGCTCCGGCCGGCGATTTCGATCTCTATATCAAGCAAGAAGTGTACCCCTCGTGCTTCGCAAACACGATAGCCGCCAAACAGGCCGCGGTTCTGGCCGCCTCACAACGTCCCTTTGTACTCAGTATTCTCGGACAGCCATCTGGACCTCCTGCCTGGAAAACGATCCCATCCTGGTATCTGGTTGGCACGCTTGATAAGGTCATTCCACCTTTCCTCCAGACCTTCATGGCTGAACGCGCCAATGCCCAAATCGTTCGTGTCAAAGCGCCGCACCCAGCCATGATCTCTAATCCCCAAGCCGTTGTTGATCTCATCGAAACAGCGGTACAGGCTGTGGCACCGCCTTAGCGTGCTTCGAGCTAGTGAATCCTGGCGGAACGACCTTCCTGGAATGTGTTGATAGCAAACTGGCTTGATGAGCTAGGCAGCCAGTCGACCCGCTAGAACAGCACCCAGTGTGCACCACAAAGGCACGACAGTCTCATAAGGGATAAGCATATCCTACACAACTGTGTGCCTTTGTGGTGTAGATGTTCCATAAGCGTTCGAGATGCATGAAAGGAGTCGGTATGATTAAAGGATTTTTCTCGCGGGGCTTCCTCGGGAAACGGCGCGAGGTGGCCGAGGCGGGTCGTCTCCCGCCTGGACAATACCTCACGGAAGATTTTCCGGTGCTCTCGGCCGGGCCAACACCCTACACGCCCAAAGACAAGTGGGACTTCAGCGTGGTGGGTGCCGTGGAGATGCCACAGCGGTGGAACTGGGACGACTTCCATACCCTGCCACGTGAGACCGTCACCGTCGACATCCACTGCGTTACCAAGTGGTCGAAGTTCGACACCAGGTGGTCGGGTGTCTCGCTCGACACGATCCTGGGCGCCGCCAGGCCACAGGCGGCGTATGTGCTGGCCTTCTGCGATGGCGGCTATTTCACCAACCTGCCACTCGCCGATGTGACTAACAACAAAGCCTGGATCGTTGACAGCTACGACGGCGCGCCGCTGCCGCCTGAGCATGGTGGGCCAGTGCGACTGCTGGTGCCGCACCTGTACTTTTGGAAAAGCGCCAAGTGGGTGCGCGGCCTGCGGATCCTCGAAGAAGATCAGCCTGGCTTCTGGGAATTGCTGGGCTATCACAACTATGGTGATCCATGGAAAGAACAGCGCTACCAAGGCGACTAGAGTGGCAGCTCGGTCGTGTGGTTGCCGTCGTCGACGAAACACCGCACTGCAGGAGCCTCGTGCTCGATATCCCCGGCTGGCCCGGCCACAGAGCCGGGCAGCACGTCGACGTGCGTCTGAGGGCCGAGGATGGCTACCAGGCCCAGCGCAGCTACTCGATCGCCTCGCCGCCCGAAGCTCCTCATGTCACGCTGACGGTCGAGCGGTTGGATGATGGCGAAGTCTCGCCGTACCTGACCGACGTATTGCAGAAAGGCGATCAGTTGGAGTTGCGCGGGCCGATTGGCGGCTACTTCACCTGGCGCGTCGTGGATGGCGGGCCGCTGCTGCTCATCGGTGGCGGCTCCGGCATTGTCCCACTCATGGCGATGCTGCGCCACCGCGCCGCCCAGGATAACCACGTGCCGACGCGCCTGCTCTACTCGTCGCGCTCCTTCGACGAGATCATCTACCGTCAGGAGTTGGAGCAGCTCGCCGCCGACCCTACGCTGATGGTGACACACACACTCACGCGCCGCCAGCCGCAGGGTTGGCGTGGCCAGGCGCGGCGGATTGATCTAGCTATGCTGGCTGAAGTGGCCTGGCCGGCTGCGGAGCAGCCGCTGGCCTTCGTCTGCGGGCCGACCTCCCTGGTGGAGAGCGTGGCCTCGGGACTGGTGGAGCTCGGCCACGATCCGTCGTGCATAAAAACCGAGCGTTTTGGACCAAGTGGAGGAACAGCATGACTAGCGACGAACGACACCTTGATGGCAACGCCGCGGGCGGTGTCCTGGGGCAAATCTTTGCTTTCGAGATGACTACGGCTGAAGTCATCTGCGCCCACTGTGACGCTGTCGAACCGATCGGCGCAGCAATGGTGTACGCGACAGCCATGGGCACGATTATCCGCTGCCGCGGCTGCGGCGAGGCCCTGATGCGCATTGCGCACGGGCCGCAGCGCTATTGGATCGATTTCAGCGGCACACGCCTATTACAGCTCCGAGAGCTCGAAGACACATGAAACAGGCGATACTGGTCAAGCGGTGGATCTGCCCCATCTGACCAGCAGTTGCACCACCGGAGGATGTGGTTGTCATCGCGCGGGTCGCCGATGCCAAAGAAGATCGCATCCATTTAGGTAGGACTGCAACGAATGATTTTATGAGATTAAGGAAACGCTTATGCTGAAGAATGGATCTGACCAGGAAAATGAAGCTCGCAAACGGCCGGGCGTGGAGCGAATCTATCAAAATGATAAGATCGCCGTTTATTGGGAGCCAAAGATATGCAATCACACCGGGAACTGCTTTCGCGGCTTGCCAGAAGTCTTTCAACCTCAAAATCGACCCTGGGTGTTAGTGGATGCTTCTTCTGCAGACAAAATCGCTGCAGTGGTCATGACTTGTCCAACGGGCGCGCTGCATTTTGAGCGGTTGGACGGCGGACCACAGGAACCACAACCACAGGAAACAACGATTGATGCGCGGCATAATGGACCGCTTCATGTTCGAGGCCGAGTGCGCATCCTCGGACGAGGCGGCGATCTGATCCGAGAAGACACACGTGTCGCGCTTTGCCGATGTGGTGCTTCTGAGAACAAACCGTTCTGTGACGGAAGTCACCGTCGAGTTGGATTCCGCACGACAGTTTCAGTTGAAAAGTCCTAATAGTCGCCTGGTGCCACTGATCTACCTGGCACACCGAGCTTCACGCCTTAGAATGAAAGCTAAATGGGCTTACGAATAATGAATCATCGTGAAAGGCAACGCCTTCTACTTTAGAGTTGATAACGGTAAGCAAACATGAATTTCAAAAGGCAATCCTTTAGGGAAGAAAACCTCATCAAAATGGCCATGCGAGGCGACCTGGAGTCGTTCAACCAACTGGTCTTGAGATATCAGGATGTTGCATACCATCACGCTTGCACAATTCTAAAAGATATCGCCACAGCTGAGGATGCTACTCAAGATAGTTTTTTTCGAGCTTTTCAGAGTATGGCTGGATTTCGTGGTGGCTCGTTTCGTGCATGGATATTGAAAATCGTGACAAACTCAGCCTACGATGCGTTGCGACGGTTGAAACGGCGCCCAATTGAGTCTCTCCTCCCTGACGATGATTACAGTGGTGAAATCGAATCTCCGGCCTGGCACGCTGACCCCACCGTCTCTGTTGAAAAAATTGTGGAGCAAGCTGAATTTCTTACATATCTCAGTCAGTTGCTTGCTGAACTGCCAGAGGTAGATCACGCTGTGCTCACACTAATCGACATGTACGAATTTGATTATGCCGAGGCAGCTCAGATCTTGAATGTGCCAACAGGTACTGTGAAGAGTCGGCTTGCCCGCGCTCGTCTCCAAATGAGTAGTAAACTGGGCGAGGCAAAAAAATACGTCGTTCTGCC
>DASTOH010000237.1:0-20868 GCA_035720235.1 Anaerolineales bacterium
GCCGCAGGAGAAAGATGTAGGACGGTCCCCAGGCAAACCAGGCGCCGAGGGTCATGGGGTCGTAGGTGTCGATCAGCTTCAGCTCGCGCCAGAGGATGAAAGTCGGTACTAGTGTGACGACTCCGGGCAGCATCATCGTGCTAAGCATGAGGAGGAATAGGAAATTGCGCCCCGGGAACCGAAAGCGGGCGAAGCCATAAGCCACCAGGCTGCAGGTGAAGATCTCCGCCGTCATCGCCAGGACGGTGATGAAAATGGTATTGGCGGTGAAGCGCGTGAACGACACCGGCAGGGCCGTCCAGGCCTCGATGTAGTTCCTCCAGACCACCGGGTCCGGGAAGAGCTGTGGGGGGAACTCAAACAAGCGGGTCTGGGCGGTGAGCGAGGTTTTTACCATCCACCAAAACGGCACTAGCACGATCGCCGCGCCCAGACCAAGCAGCAAATACGTGATGAAGTTGATCAAGGTTCTTTGACGTCTGACGGAGGGGCCGCCAACCGTGCGGGCACTTTCCATTGGGGTGATTGCCTGGGCAGTCATTTATGCACCTCCATGGGGCGTAGGCTGCCCCTCGCTCAACTGTTGACTGGCGCGCGCGCCTGCCAGGAGACCGCCTAGCCGGGAGCGTTTCTTTTCCTGTTGCAACTCACCCTCATAGAACACCCACAAGGCCTGCGAGCGGAAGGCGAGCAGCGTCAACAGGAGCGTAAGGACTAATAAGATCCAAGACAGCGCTGAGGCATAGCCCATCTTCTGTGACTGGAAGGCCTGTTGCCAGATATAGACCTGCAGGAACGTGCCAGCCTCACGCGGAGTTGTGATGAAAAACGCTTGGGTAAAAAACTGTAAGGCGCCGATCATCGAGGTCACCAACACATAAAACAGTGTCGGCGTCACTTGTGGCAGGGTAACATGCCTGAATTGACCGAACAAGCCTGCCCCGTCTACAGTGGCCGCGTCGTACAGCTCGCGCGGTACATTTTTCAAGCCTGCCAACAGGATTACGGTTGTGGTTCCGAAGATTCCCCACATGCCCATAATCACGTAAGAAGGCAATACGAGTTGAGGATCAGTGAACCAGGCGGGTTTCCCCAGGCCGAACAAATTTAGGAAAGGACTCAGGATGGAGTTGATGAGTCCGCTGGACGGGTTAAACATCCAGCGCCACAATAGGGCCGTGGCAGCGGCGGGCAGAACTGCAGGCATGTAGTAGAGCGTGCGCCAGATCCCAACGCCACGGACATTGCGAGCGAGCAGCATAGCCGTAAAGAGAGATCCAGCCAAACCCAGCGGAATCGAGATGGCTCCGTAGAACAATGTCAGCTTGATGCTTGGCCAGAAGTTGGGATCATCCGTCAGCGCGTATTGGTAGTTTTTGAGGCCCACCAGAGGGGGAAGTTTGTCGAGCGAGAGCGGCCGCAGCAGGTTATATTCCGTCAGGCTCAAGTAAAAGGAAGCAATAAACGGGTATAGACTGAAAATGAGGAAGCCCAGCACCCAGGGCATAATCAATGCTAGGCCCGTGGCTGCCTCCGCCCTCATCCCCAGCGACTGGAGAAGACGATTGGTGAGCAAAATCGCCAGAATGACAGCCCCACCGACCAGCAGCCAGTGACTAAACGTCAGACTATAGTCTTGAACCCATGAACCAGTGTCAACCATAAGAAGCCTCCTACACAAATAAGCAGGAATCGCCGTAGGGGTGAGGCGCCCTCACCCCTACGGCTTTCTCATTCACTCGTCTATTACGGAAGTAGTTCTTCGAGCTTGGGGCGTGCGGCCGCAGCCAGGTCAGCCGCCGTGCCTTTTTGATGGAAGAGCAGATCCTGGAATTGTTCCCAAAAGATCGTATCCCATTCCGCATGCCTGGGGATGATATTGAACGACCGCATGGACTCAGCTGCCTGCAAAATCACCGGGGCCGATTCTTCCTTGCCCGGCACGGCTGCCACAATCACGTCAACCGTGGCCAGCGACTTGCGGGGCGCCAGTACTTTCCAATGATGGATGCCGTCGGTTAGCGCAACCATGGCCTTCACCGCCATGTCCGGATTTTCGGTCTGAGAGGATACAGCAGTGATGGCAGTCCAGGCGAAGGTGGTACGATCCTTCGGCCCTTTGGGTACCAGGGCCATCATCATCCTGGCGTTCTGTGGGTCTTTCTGATAGGCGTAGTCCAGATCATCCGCGGCGCCTCCGAAGAACATGGCAACCTTTCCAGCTTTAGCCATTTCTCCGAAACCCTGTTCTTTGATCACTTCCTCGGGTACCGCAAACTCGGGGTTGTAGATAACATCGGCGTAGAATTGTGCGCCCTGCACCGCTTCCGGGCTATCGATGGGGCTGGATTGGAGATCAGGGGAGATGACCTCGCCCCCGGCCTGCCAGATGAACATGTGGACCGGCGGCCAGCCGTTAAAGCTCACCCCATACTGTGTAATATTTCCGGAGGCATCCTTGATCGTCAGCTTCTTGGCGGCGTCCTTGAAGGTGTCCCAGGTCCAGGTCTCGTCGGGCGGGTCGATGCCGGCCGCCTCGAACATCTCAGGGTTGTAGTACAGCACAACGGGCTGGGCAATCCATGGTAGTCCGTACAGCCTATCATTATACTTGGCGACGGCGATGGAACCCGGATAGTAATCGTCCAACTGGGCAGCGGGCATATCACTCAGCGCGGCAACCTGGTCAGTGACATCCATGATGGCACCGTTGTCAGCGAAGTTGGCCACGTATTCCTGCGATAACCACATCAAATCCGGCGCAGTGTTGCCGGCGATCATGGTTTGTATTTTGGTGTAATAGTCCGCGGGGTTCGCCTGGTGCACGATCTCGAAATCGGTCGCCTCGGCATTCACCTTGTCGATGACAGCTTGGAGCTCCTTCGACTCGTCGGCTCCGGCCCAGGTGGCAAGAGTGATCGTCACCTTTTCGCCGGACGCGGCCGTGGTCGGCGCTTCCGTTGCCGCGGGTGCTTCAGTTGCACCAGGTGCTTCCGTCGCCGCGGGCGGTTCAGTTGCGGCCGGCGCTTGCGTTTCACTCGGTCCGCAGGCTACCAAAAGCATGGCAGTCAATATAACCAGACTCAAAATCTTGTGAATCTTAGACATTTTCTCTCTCCTAACTTTGTTTGATCAATCGAACTTATCCCTAATAGCTCATAACATCATTGGTGTATCACATCACCTCCTTTCCTGATAATCAATGTCATCTCCACGATAATTCGCAGGCTGCTGTGCAGCACGAGCAATCGGCTGGCAGCCAGTTTTCCCATGATCTGCAGCTTTTCGGCCATGGTTAATGCTCCTGTATGCTCAATTGACCAAGACTGATATCATAGATGAGGACAAGACTGCCGCCCGGGCCGGTGAAACTTTTAGTTAGCTTTGCTGGCAGCAGCAAGAAACCATCGATGGCTGCTGACCGTGTGGGATCGGCACCCGCGTATTCGAACGTGAGGATATGTGGGCCGGCGGCGAGGTCTACTGGTATCGAGGTCAGCCGCTCCAGCCAGAGATATTCGCGATCGGGCGCGTCCGCCTGAGACTGGTTTCGGAAACTGGCCCCATCGAGGCTCCAGCGCACCGCCACAGCATCCGGGCCGGCCAGAGGCGCCATTGGAGTATTGGCACCGGGCGATAACTGGTCCACGAGGATCATCTTTACTAAATTCGCGGCAGTGTCAGGATCCATGCCTGAGATATCTTGGAAGCCGCTTCCGCAGCAGCCGCGACCTAGCTCCAGTCCCATTTCCTGGCTCAGTTGCACCTGGTCGAGGCCAAGCGACTTCCAGGGTAGAGCTGCCTCGTAGATATAGAAACCCTCTCCTTGCTTCCAGGCCAGCTTCGCTTCAGGCAAATAACTATTGACTTTCCAATTCCAGACCTGTGGGCCCTCGGGCGTTTGGGCCAGGGTCAGCTTGGCGTCCACGCTGCTGCGATCTCGACGAGTGTCGAGGTAGATCCACAGAGTGTCTCCCTTCCAGACCAACTGCCCAATCTCGGTCTGGTGGTGTGTGGGTGAGAGCACTTGGGCAGCCACATACAGGTTCTGGTTGTCCCACATCATGTAGCCAAAAAAGGCGTCTTGATCCGGCCCGCCCCAACCAGCTGCGCCTCTAAGAATGTTGGCTGTGGTTGTAACTGAAAGCAGCTGAGCGGCTGTCCACTCGCCCAGGTCGCCGTCAATCGCTGGAGGGGTTGTGGCCTGCACCGCCTCCACCGTGAGACCTTCGCGTGGCAAGCCTTGGCGTAGATAGGCGATGTACAGGTAATACGAGTCGGCATCCGGTACGGTGAATTCCTGTGAGAAGCTGTCCGCGGAGCCTAACAGGATGTAGTGACCATTGCTCCAGCGAGCCTCGCCGGTGCTCTCGGCCGCGCGGTAAGATTCGACTACATCCCCGCGAGTCTGGCTGGCATTTTCCGCTTCCAGTACTTGCCAGGTATTGCCGGTGGCAGGCTGATAGAAGAGATAGCGGCTGGCGACAGGATTCGCGTTCACAGTCTGCATGGCCATCAGCGCCTCAATGGTCGACTCGGCTCCCGCGTTCAGGTTCACACGGAAGCTGCTTGGACCCAGCAGGCCATCGTAGCCGCGTCCAGTGGCTGGATCATACATGGGGAAGCCCGCCGCGTTGTTGCCGTAGAACCAGCCCGCGGCCAGGCCAGCCAGCTTGCCGTATGTATCGTCTCCAGTTGCCTGATGTAAAGCCACAAGACCCTGGACGAGACTATTCACGCCATAGGCAATCTGTGGAAACTCCTGGGGGAGTACACCCCACTCACCGACCATCTGCCCAGCCAGCAGCCGCGCATAGTAGGTATCGGCCGCGCGTCTCGCCGAGGCGACCCACTCAGGCCGTTCCAGTTGCTGGCCCGCGCGGACCAGGGCGAACACCTGTGTGCTTCCCCAGGCATGCCAGGTGAAAGGCGAGTTGGCGCTATCGGGGTGCCATCCAAATGGATAGTTGCGATGGTCGCCCGCCTGATAAGCAGCCAAACCCTCGCTCAACTTCGCCAGCAAATCACGGGTGGCAACGTCCTGACCGCCAGTCGCGGTGTCATAATCGAGCAGGGCCAGCACTGCGATGCTGGTCACGTCGCTGCCTCCAGCAATCAGCCAGGCGGGAACCTGGACGCCATGCAATTGGTCGTACTTTCCGTAATTAGCAGCGACCTCGCCCACCCAAACATCACGAATGCGCCGAAAAGCCTGGTCGAGTTGAGAAGCGAAGGCCGGGTCAATGGAATGCATTACGCGGTAGCCTGAGCCCAGGGCGCGCGCGGCCCGTGCCGCCCACCAGCCGGACGTCTTGAAAGAGGTATTTCCGGTCTGGTTGATCGTACCGGCCCGATCGATGATGAAGTTATAAAACTGGCCATCCTCGGCTTGCATATATAACACGAAGTTCAGCAGCCGCCGAGCCTTATCAAGTGAGGCGGAGTCGTGTGTGTATTCATAATCGTCGAGATAGACCAGGGCCGCCCGGGCGGCGTCGTCGACCGCAGCAATGCCTTCTCCGGAAGCGTCCACCCACTCGTAGCGCGGATACTCGCTATAGATATGGGTGATCGCCATGGGCTGGCCCGAGATGTCAACATCCTCGACGAGGAAGTTGAGGTGGGTCAGGTTGATATCACCTCGATCTACATTACCTGGTGGGGCCTCGATTGCGGTCGCACTGGCTGCTAGAGTCATCCCTGGAGGGTTGGTGGGAGTGGATTTAGGCGCAGAAATCAAACCACAGCCAGACACCAAAAACCCGCACAGGAGCGCCCCATGACGCAGCCAGCGCAGTTTCGTTACCATATGCTCATCTCCTGGAAGGACGTTATGGTCTTGATGCTGGGTTGGCACGCCAGCTGGCAATAACCTGATGAAGCTAGCGGTCACTCACGCTGTAGGAAACCTAGACATCAGGTCGGCCCACAGCCTCGCATGGAATAAACCTCTTGCATACGTCAATAGATGTGCCATCATAGGCTCATAAGAAACTAAACTGCTCAAATGTGAAAAAATGCCGGAAGTCGTTGAGGCTGGGTTGCGTGACATTGACAGACCGCCAAAATTGAGGCGGGCAAACTGAATATGTTCATATTACAACGGAAACTTCCCAGTCACATCCATCGACAAGGGGATGTTTATCTCCCCCACTTGGTGGAGAAAGACCATGCTGCGTACGTTTCGCGCTCCGCTTCAACCTGATTGACGCTCTCCATAATTTGGAACTCAAAATCACTCACTAATCGACTTTTGCAAGAGGTCTAATGATGAACAACGTCATCATTCCATTCCTCTCCCCCGCACTCTTAGGCGATAACACGGGCCGGAGAGAACAGTCAAGAACCTTATCTGGACTCCTCAAGTGCCGTAGCAATACGCTCTCGTAATTACGGCGTTCCGTATCGGAGTCTTCAACGCTCCCACCGTTGCCATCCGCCCACACCTTGTGGGCTTGCTTTGGCTCAAGGGGTAATCTTGTGCATTCAGGTCACCTCGATTTTGTCCGTGGACGTCAGGCGACAGTGGTTATGAGGATGAGCGAATTGTTGGGGGATCGACTCCCAGAAGCCACGCATTGGGTACAACGCGACGCGGCGGAGGACGTAAATCACTATCTGATTGACTTTCTGTTGGACAAGATCAGCAAGCAGGTGATTCGATGATTTCAGGAAAGTTGCACCTGAGTAGACTACGTGAGCCCCACAATAGCAGACTTTGGCTTCATAGTTTCCTCAAAGGCCGCGAAACGACAGGCTGAGGGAATGTTCCTCGCCAATTGAGGGTCGATAAAAGAGTCAACAATCCCATTCGCAGGCCGGCCCCAAAACTTTTTCGTTCGTTATATTCAGGGCGCAGACAATAACCTTCCCGTTCCATGGTATCCAATACCCATTCAAAACGGGCGATATACGCAAAGCCTGCCAGTCTGCAACGCGGTTCTGCCGCTGTAGCGAGATACTCCCTGCCCGCTCTGAAACACTCACGCGCCAACTGTACACGGCTCCGCACCCAATCACAATAGGCTTGGGCCTGTACATCCTGCGGTCGCATATGAGCCGCCTCAAGCACTTCGCGCGGGATATTGTAATAACCAGCCTGCACATCGTCGAATGTATCCCTCAGCATATGCGTAATATGCGCGCCAGTCACCGCAAGGTACCGGGTTTCATCGTGCGGCCGCGGAGCGTAGCAGTCATGTCCGATGAAATAATGCATTGCCTCGGTCACCGCACCGGCGAGCCAATATGTATACGCATTCAATTCAGCCTGTGAGACCAAACAGCCGCGTCGCCTGGCATCGAAATCCATGACCTGCATCATATTGCGAAAATAGAACTGCAATCCACTGTCCTTCTCATGATCATGCTGGACCAACTCGATCAGCAGCTTTTCTTCGACGGTTGCATTCTGCGGATATTCGCCTCGATAGCACCTCTCAAGCAGGGACTTTTGCCGTTCGATGAAAGCGAATCTTTCGCCACTCGAAGCTGATCCTGCGTCGAGCGTGTCATCCACCCAACGGAAGTAGGCATAGGCGCGGTAGGCGTCTGCAACGCGCTCACGGTCAACCAGAAAGCGGATCGTGTAATAAGTCTGCTGGCTGGCCGCTCGGGTAATAGAAGCAGCAAGAGTGGGTTGGGGAGTTAGGTTCATTGAACACCAAGTTTCGGACGCGTTCAGGTGCTCTCCAGATCCAGAGCTCTATTGCTTATCTAGAACGTAACAGCGGGCTGCTTGAGCAGAAGCAACGCAATCAGAATCACCACACTGATCAGAAACCCGATCAATCCCTTTTGTACGATCCATTGCATTCCCCCATCCCACAGCAGAAGGATGATGGCCGAGGAGAATATCGCCGAGCCCACCAGTACGGTTCGCCACCAGTCCGCGCGCAGGAAGATGCCTGCGCCGCTTACCACCAGTCCGACCGTAGCCAGAGTATATAGTACGCTGGCCAGCGCACGTGTTGTTGAATCTCCCAGAAGGTTCGTAAAGAGCCATGACCTCCCGGTCCAGCCCATCTCCGGTTTAAATTCGACAAGCCCTCGGCTCAATGTGAAGTACCACAGGTGAACCAGGCCATGCAGAATTACGAATAAGCCCATCAAGAATCGAAGCATGATATTCTCCTTTGTTATTTGCCGTAACGTTGAGGGAAGGAACGGTAGGCAATAGCGTGCCTTTCGGTAGTAGCATTCTGTTCATTCAACAATCCACTCTTTGATCCACTTCTCGGCAATCAGATCTTGCAGATTAAACGGGTCCTGTTGAATGATCGCCGTCGCCTCTTCAAGGCTTGAGGCGGTGAAAGAGATCAATCCACCTGTCCGGTCAGCGAATGGGCCGCCCAAGTATTCTTTCAGATCGGCTGTCTTCCAATATCCCACATGCGCTGGAACCACCTGCCGGATTTTTTGAGGTTCATTTCGATTGAAATAGAAATAGATAAAGCGCCGGTCAGCATTTTGGGCATTGTCCATGATCTTTTTCCTTAGTTGGGAATTCATTCGCGGTCATTGGAGTCAGGCGGCGATTGACTGTATGACAGGTTCAGCTTCAAGGGGAATAGCAGTGCGTGCATTATGAACCAGAGAAATCCCCAGGTCCCAGGTTCTTTCCTGCCTGACCTGGTCGAGCAGCTCCGGGTTCAGGCCCTTCGGACGCGTGCTGCTCTCGAAGTATTGCCCTGTCATAGTGGCAGCCTCGGGCGCGCTGGCCAGGTAGATCGAGGTGCGTGCCACTTTTTCCGGGGAGCCAGTGCGCTGGAGGAGGCGGAAGACCGGCCAGAACAGTCGCATGTTAGCAGGCAGTAGTCGCAGTTGATTACTCTGTGTCATGGGCGTCCAGGCGGTGCCGGGGTGGATGGCATTCACTACGATCCCGCTACCTTTCAGACGGCGCGCCAGTGCAAGGCTCCAAAGCAGGTTCAGGTACTTCGACCGGTTGTAGGCATCGAAGCCGGAATAGGTTTCACAGGATTGGATATCTGTAAATAGATCGCCCTTCCACATGGTGTAACCAGCGGAAGTCACATTGACAATGCGCGCCGGTGCGCTTTGCCGCAATATCGGCAGGAGAGCCTCCGTCAAGGCAAACGGCCCGACAAAGTTCATCGCCAATGTCGCCTCGTAGCCATCGTCTGTTTCCCAGCGATCGTTATACAGGCCGCCAACGTTGTTGACGAGGATGTGAAGCTGGTCAGTCTGTGCAAGGATATGGCGTGCCAGTTCCTGGTTGCCGCCAATGGTGGATGCGTCTGCTTGAACGAAGTGCACATTCGCGTGGCCAGCGGCCGCGCGCATCTGGCGCTCGGCTTCCTGCCCGCGGCCCAGGTCGCGCCCCGTGACGTAGACCACCGCGCCCATTCGGGCAAGCGCGTGGGCGGTGTAAAATCCAATCCCCGCAGTTCCGCCGGTGACGAGAGCGGTTTTGCCGTCAAGTTGTTTTAGGTTATCCATCTCAATACTCCTTTGCATGACAAATGAAACTTGCTCTTTAGAAGTTGGTCTGAGTCGATCGCACTTCCATCACGCAGCCACCGCTTGCCGGAACATTGGGTACACGGCGAGAAAGAACTTGCCGAGCTCCCGAATAAGTTGAAACAATGGCAGGTTCGCTTTTACCGCATCCAGATGCTGGAACTGCATCTCGGTGTAATGCACCCCGGCATGTCCGGCGAGAGCAGAGTGTAGGCGCCTCGACTCACCAACCGGGATCACCTGATCCCCGTGATCGTGCAGCAGGACGATGAGCGGGGCATGAATATCTTTCACGTAATTCAGCGGAGACAGGATGGTAAGACGCTCCTGCATGATGGGAGGCAAGCCATGCAACGCGACCTGGGCCTCGTTTTCATCCCGCGCAGTAAGGAGTGAATACACGGCCTGGCCATCCGCTGGTAGGTTGCGATCAGCGAGACGCCCACTCTCATTGGCGAACGCGTTTCGAAACCATTCTGCTTCGTCTGGTTCCAGAAAAGAGGTCATAGAGTGGACGAAGACCTTGCGGGTCAGTGGATCGACCTTCCATGGCTCACGCCCATCCCTACGGGAGCGCGTGCCACTGGCGACGTCATGTGCGAAGGTCCACAAAGAGGAATAAGGAGCGTAAGCACTAATGAAGGCGATACGGTCTCGTATGAGAGGGCTGGCGGCTGCCATCAGGGAAAAGGAGCCTCCCACACATGTGCCGAGCAAACCGCTTCTGGCGGGATCAACATAGGGTTGCTCGATGAGCCAGTGATATGCCAAAGGGATATTCTCGACATCCTCAGGATCGAGCCGAAAGTCCCGCATCGCGGGCGACCAGTACAAAAGTGCCGCGAAACCGGCACGAGCCAGCGCTTTCCCCAGAACCGGAACCTGTGGATGATCCACCCCGAACGGAACGACACCCAGGCAGATCACCATACCAGGGTGAGGTCCACCCCCCGCTGGTCGATAGACCTCGCCTTCGGCCTGGCCAAAACGCGTCGGATACTTCACCTTCTCCACTACCGGTGGCTTCGTCACCCAATCAATAGGTCCGGATGGCAGCATCGGAAAGAGTTTGAGTAAGAAGATCAGGGCCCTGGCCACCGCGCGGATCGGCCGCGTTGCCCAGCTGAAGGTGTAAAGCATGTTTGGCCTCCGCTGATTAATGTTGCTTGATGAAGCTTTCGCTGGAGATGAAGATGTAGTCATAAGTAACCTCATTGTTCAGAAACAGCAGCGGGCTACAGAATCCATAGCCTCGGCATCATCCAGCCAAAGCCTCCCACATAGAGAAGATGCAGGATGGTGAACTCGACGAAACCTCTCATTTTGAAGACAGCGGCAGCCAGGACCGTGAAGACGATGGCAATGCCTACTGCCAAAAGCAAATAGGTTGTCTGGGCGCCATGGGACGAACGAGCCAGCATATTGCGATAGACAAAGAAGGCGATCGGTCCAACCAATAGGGGCATGAAGAGGCAGAAGAAGTTCACGTTTCCCCGTTGTACGGCAGCGAGGCCTTTGGACGTAATATCAGCCGGTGAGGCCATTTTTTCGGTGCGGAGGTAAGTTAGCAAACCGGATATCAGTCCGACTGCCACCATTACGCCGATGAGGATGAAGATATTCTTAGACATTGGATTCTCCTTTGCGTTCATTCTGATGAAAAGTAGCATAGAGCTCCAAGAGAACAAAAATCGTCAGTTGCGATTGAAATCATCGAGTTTCTAACGCACGAGATTTGTGGGCGGCCACTTCGCCCAGAGTAGTGCGATCAAAACAGCCAGGCTTGAAGCTGTCCCTATGATCGTAATGGGATGAAAATAAACAGCCAGCATGAAGAGCGATATAGCCGCGCCACCAATCGCCAGCTCGCGCCACCAAGCTGTGGGAATAATGAACCCCAGGACGCCCAATCCTGCCGCCACCAGTGTGATCCCGCCTGCTAACCAAAGCAGTCCCCCAATGCGATAGACAGCCAGGCTTCGATCCATGCCAAGCCATGAGAACAGCCAGGACCGGCCCATGTTGATCGGCCACCAGCTCACGAAGGATGGATTTTGGAGCTCATTGGGGATTGTGGATCCGAAACTGCCAGCAGATTGGCCAGCTACAATCAATCCATGGAGAATAAGTAGTACGCTGATCAGGAGTTTCATTGTTTTATCCTTTCTGCAAATGATCAAGAAGGTGAACCGTTTTTCAGAGTGCTTTCTTGCTCAATTCTTTGAAGTTGCCTTCGTCAGTGCCTCCAGCAACCGTTCAGGTGGCTCTCCCTTGCTAATAAAGGCGCTGGCACCGGCAGCGAGCGCGGCGGCTTGATACTCGGGGTACATGGATAGCATGATCACGGGAGTATGCGCCGATTTCGTTTTGATGATGCGAGTCGCTTCGATACCATCCATTTCTGGCATGCGCGCGTCCATCAGCACGATGTCGGGTTTACACTCTTGCACGCAGCGAATTGCCTCAATACCATTGACTGCTTCACACGTATCTACAAGTTGAAATCTGGTTGCCAGCAGCGCCTTCAAGCTCCGGCGCGTGTGTCCTTGATCGTCTACAATGAGAATGCGTACCTTTTCATACATAGTTGTTTTCTTCCAATGTTTCTCCATTATGTGAGTGGAGTGTGAAGGCCAGCTGCCCATTCTCGAATCGCACCCCAGTTGCGCCGATCACCAGGCTTCGCACCGATTACCAGCTTGACGAACAGGAATTGAGGCCATTTCAGCCGGTTGTAATCCATCTTGCCAGCAAAGAAAGCTGCACTGATGGGCCGGATTTGGGGTGTCTGCTTAAGCACCGGACCAAGATAGCGCTTCACTGTCGCGTAGCGTTCCCGAAAGCTGGATATTTGTGGGCACTTGCCCAGGCCCGGATCGATATAGATTGGAATTCCCTCGAGCTGGGTTTCCCTGGTCGTCGTCAGGCTCATGGCGGTGAAGAAGTAAGCGACAGGAATGTGGCTCAAAGATTTTTGGTGTTTCTTCAAGAAGTTAATTGCTCCGCGATGCCAGCCCAGGATCATGGGTCCACCTATTACAATTGCTCCATAGGGAGCAAGATCCTGGACTTTGTTCGTGTGGATAACTTCAGTCGTCACACCATCTGTTCCCAATCCGGTGGCAACTGCTTCAGCCACCTCGCGTGTAGATCCAGAATTGGTGGTGTATGTAACCAAAATTTTTGTTGGCATGTCGTATCTCCTTTTTCATCGATGACTGTAGTCATCCAGGAAAGGGCTAGGGTAATTCAGACGTGTTATCGAAACTTGAGGCGTTCTTCTAACACTCAGCTTTGATTCAAGCATTCCCGTTGACTGTGTGAAAGCCAATTGTGCGGAACATTACCCGCATCAGCGCGTGACCGAAATCTGCCTTCAAGAATTGATTCGGGCAGGAGCCAGGAATCACCGTGATCCCATTCTCGTGGCATAACTGTACGGCGTCTTGTGAGACGCTGGTCATGCCTGCTGCCAGACCAGGCTTGGTTCCCATTAAGCAGTGCATCCACACATATTTGATGCCCAGTGCAACGCATTGCTGGACGACCTGCTCAGTTACCTTTGGGCTGGTGAGAATGAAGACTGCATCCGGCTTTTCAGGGATGGACTTGAGATCCGGGTAGCACTGCGCGCCTTCAAACGTGGTCATGCGCGGATTCACAGCGTAGACCTGGTAGCCATTTGCCTTGAATTTCCTGTAAGCCAGGTTACAGCCTGTATCGCGCTTATCCGAAACGCCGACCACGGCGATCTTTTTCTGCGCGAGGAAATCCTGTACGAGAGTATTGAGCGTGGACATGGGAACTCCTTTCGAAGAGAGAACTTTCATCTTTTCACTAGAATAAAACAAGCCCGTGATATCGTCATCGTCAGAATGTGCCGTTCTGATCTAATGAAAAGAGACCGCACAGCACGCGGTCTCCTGCTACATTTTTAGGACAAGCTGTACAACAAAAGTAGTAATCGCGACACGTGTGGATTGACTTTCAAAAGTACAAAACGCGGAGCGTGGAACGGGAATAATGGAGAGTGCCAAATACCCGAGTTCAGCGAGCCTCGAAGCAGGATCGGCTGAAACCACTTGTTAGGTGGCTTTTGGTTTGGATGCCTGGCGGAATGCCTCACGCAGCCCCCAAAGGACCGAGAACTCCAATAAAGCCCCAATCCATATCGCGACTGGTGCGTACCAAGTGATGAGCCATGCAGCTCCCGCGGCTAATCCTGCCAGCCATCTGCGCCAGGTCAGTGGACGAAGAAGGGTCAAAATGACCGTACCAAGATAGCTGAAAGCAGACCCAAGGTAAACAGTGAACTCCATGTTTGCCTGTGCCATGGGTTCAATGTGGCCTTCGACCCGGCCCTTCACGCCTTGTAGGATTTTGGGGATGGCCAGATGTTCACTGAACTCAGTGAGCAGATCAAGGGCCAGCTGGCTTGGCTTTGACCATGTGTGGTTAAAACGGGCGCGGCTGATTAGCCGGGTACGATTCTCGTCTATCGGGTATAGCGCCCACGTGTAACCACCCCAGTCCATCCCTCCTCTCCAGATCAGATAACGGTTTGGCTCAATGGCATAGAATGTAAGGCCACCAGCAGGGCTGATCGGTAGCTCGTCGCCGACCTTGAAATGCTGGAACTCTGGCACGATACTCTGGGCGCTATGAATGCCGCGCGGGCTTCCAAGGTTCTCAAAGATATCGTATCCATAGAACCCAGCCCGTTTGTACCCCATCTGAATCAGCCAGGGCCAAATCTCTTCTGGCGATGCTTCGATCGTGATCGCCCGGGTAGCCAGGTAGCTCGGGTTGGAAATCAGTTCGTCGCCTGGCATAGGCCGTTGTGCTTCTTCGTCGGTTGCGCCCCAACGAAGTTGGTACGGGCGCGCCCAACGCAAGTAAGCAGCCATCACCAGGCCCACCGAACCCAGGACGACCATTATCTTACCTAGAACTGGATGTTTGTTCATGAGGCCTACTTTACGGGAAGCTGATAAATTAAAACCGCTGCCAGCACCGCGAGATCGAGTGCAATCGGCAGTAGCTTCGTCGGACTGAAGAAACCGATCATCAATATAATCTCCAGCACGGCACCAACGACGGCCAGGCTTCGCCACCAGTCGTGAGGCACCCAGATGCCAACTACCGCTAGGGCTGCGAGCGCCGATAAAATGCCGGAAATTCCCCCAAGTGCGATTCCAAGGAGATTGGGGTGCGCACCGAATACACCATGGTCGCCGACTGCCCACGGCCAAATGTAATTGAATAATCCCAGGTGAGGTTGGGTTGGCGCAACATATGACGCGCCGAAATGAGCTTGTAGTGCCAAGACTACTGCCCAAAGCCATTTATTCATGTGAAAAGCCTCCAGTTCGTTTATTTGTTATTAGCGTAGCAGACTCCTGTGCTGCCGTCATCGTCAGAAAGTGGCGTTTGTAAATAATGAAAAGAGGCCGCGTTTTCTGCGGTCTCTCGCAACATTTTTAGGACAAGCTGTACAACAAAAGTAGTACTCGCCACTCACTTCGATACACCCGACCCTAGCTGAAAGAGCCTTCGAGCAATTAGGAAAAACCATGTCATCAAGAGCACGTACCCAATGCCAAAGAGAGTGGCAACAATGGCTAAGGGAGGGATGACACCTGCACTGAAGTCACCGACCAATAAGAGCACGCTTGCCAGAATTCCCATATAAGCAGTTACCTTCTGAAAGATATTACTCCGCAGCATGACAAGTGAGATTACTAGCCCCGCACCCATTACCCCGCTACGGCCTGCTGTTTTCGTTGCAATGAAAAGCACTATCCCTAAGAATGGTTGGATCGCAGCAACTATTGACCAGATTTTACTGGTTCTTCTGAGGACAACGTAGAGACCGAGATACATCGTACCAACAAGTGCCAGAATAGCAATGTCCAGAAAATCCAGGATGTGCAGCAGGTTAATTTGAACCCCTCTGAATCCAGCATGCAGTTTGAAGATCACAATGAGCCAATTATTCTGAAATGGCAATAACCAGCCGCTTGTGGTGCCGGATTGAAGAACAGTGGTGATCAGGCTTATCATCGCAATCAGCAATAATACTCCTGTTGTCAGGGAAGCCGCTCCAGCGACTTTGTAGAGTGGCTTCGAGGCAGAGTCTGTTGATTCGATATTTGCTACTTGATTCAGTGTATTCATTTATCTCCATTCAGAGTCAGTCGTTTTGCGAAGGTAGTGGTCGTATCTGTTGTTATTAGCAATCGTGATAAGTTGGTCTCGTGGCGTGTAAGATTCAGGCTTTTCTCCGACTCGATCCGTTGTGAGGCGACTCGAGCAGGTCGGCCCTCAGGGGGGGATTTGTCGCCGCGCCATCTTTGGCGGTATCTTCGTTTTGCTTGACAAATAACTTTTCCAAGATTTACTGCTTCTTGCTCCAACCGCTAAGCTCCAAGGTCATCCATGATTCGCTCGGATACCAGACGACCGGAGACCATGGCAGTGGGCATTCCGGTGCCGGGATGCGTGCTGGCTCCCACGAAGTAGAGATTTCGGTAGCGTGGATGCCGGTTGGACGGCCTGAAGTAGGCCATTTGATTCAGCGTATGGGACAGCCCGTGCGTGGAGCCTTTCATCAAGTTATATTGTTTGCGCCATGAAAGTGGGGTATACGTTTCTTCGAACTTGATGTGCGATTCCAAGTCAGTAAGGCCAAGAGTCCGCAGACGGCGGAATACGTGTTGACGCGCCTCGTCTCGAAGCTCGCCCCAATTCTGCTCTCCGTTTTCGCTCAGATGCCCAACCGGTATGATTGCGATCAGGGTATCCTGTCCAAGCGGCGCCATGGATGGGTCGAGCCGTGCCGGGGCGTGGATATAAAGACTGGGGTTGGCCGGCAGGCCGAGGTCCCGGATGATGCGCTCGAAGTTCCCCCGATAGTCGTCTGCCAGGAAGAGAGTGTGAGGACCTAGTTCTTCATACCTCTTATCCACTCCCCAGAAGAGACTGATCACTGAACAAGAGAATTTCTTGCGCGACAATGCTTTGACCATCCCATCTTGCGGAAGCAAATTTTGATAAACATAGGGCAAATCCGCATTGGCAAGGATCACATCAGCATCCAGGCGCGAGCCATCGGCAAGAAGAATGCCTCGGGCGTGCACTGCATTGACATCGATCCGTTCCACGGCTGAATTGAAGATGAATTCCACGCCGGCCACGCGGGCAAGATTTGTAAGGGACTCGACCACGCTATACATTCCACCTTTCGGATACCAGACACCGTGCGCCAGTTCTGTATACGGCATCATCGAATACGTAGCCGGCGCTTCAAATGGACTCAACCCCATGTAAATATCCTGAAACGTAAAGGCGCTTTTCAAGCGCGGCTCATCAAAGTAAGCAGACATGTTGCGATAGTGGTTGACGAACGCTTTGAGACGAAAGACCAGGGGCAGATTTTGGATATGGAAGAGATCGGTCACCCGGCGGAAATTGCGGTTGACGAGCTTATCTAAAACCAGTTGGTAATGTTGCTCACCTTCTTGCAAATAACGTTGAAAACCTTCGAAACTTCCTGGTTGGAACGATTCAAGCTGCGCCTGCATGGATTTCATATCGGACGTGAGCGCAAGCTGGCTGCCATCATCAAAGATCAGACGGTAGGTTGGGTCGACGGGTAGCAGTTCGAGCTGTTCATGCAGGGATACTCCCAAGTGGCGAAACTCAGCTTCATACAGAAGTGGCATGACAAACAGGGTGGGTCCCGTGTCGAAATGGTGACCATCGCGGCTCAAGCGATCACAGCGCCCGCCGGGGTGTGAATTCTTTTCTACAAGCGTCACGTGTAGTCCACGCCTGGCAAGATGGATGGCGACGGTGAGCCCGCCAATGCCTGTACCAATAACGATTACCGATCTTGCTTTCATAGTTTTCCTAACGGATGCGAAACATCAGGCTGAGGCAGTGTGTCCGCCGCTCGCAAACTGATCACGGATGAAAGCGTAAGCCAACTCATCCACAACGCAGTCACTGCACTTCTTTTTTCCTTGTATTGAGGGCGCAGCAGATAGCCTTCTCTTTCAATTGTGTCTAGCAGCCATTCGAAGCGCGCGATGTAGGCAAAGCATGCGAGGCGACAGCGCGGGTTCTCGACTTGTGCGAAATACCTCTTGCCTGCTTGGAAATACTCGCGCGCCAACTGTACTCGGCTCTTGACCCAGGCGCGATACGCATCACTCTGCACATCTTGTGGTCCGATGTGATTTGTATCAAGTACTTCACGCGGGATGTTGTAATATCCAAGTTGCATATCATCAAACGTATCTCTGAGCATGTGTGTGATATGCGCTCCAGAAACAGCCAGATAACGTGTCTCATCGTGTGGGGCGAAATCGCCATGCCCGATGAAATAATGAATGGCTTCCATTACTGCAGTCGCCAGCCAGCGCGTGTACTCGTTTAACTCCACTTGCGAGATCAACCTGCCACGCCGCCTAAGATCGAGATCCATTACCTGCATCATGTTGTTTAGATAGAGCTGCAGACCGCTGTTCTTTTCCTGATCATGCTGGACCAATTCGACCAGCATTTTTTCCTGGATGTTGACATCGCCCGGAACATCATTCCGATCGCATTTTTCAAGCAGAGATTTCTGCCGCTCGAGGAAAGCTCTCCGTTCCGACCATGAACCTGAATCTGCGTCGAGGACATCGTCCACCCAACGGAAATATCCATACGCCCGAAACGCATCGTCGACGCGTTCACGATCTACGAGGAATCGGATCGTGTAATAGGTCTGTTTGCTGGCAGCTTTCGTGATCAATGAGGCGGGATTTGTAATCCTTTGATTCACCGTATCATCCTTTCTGTGATTCGGTATCTGATATGCGATTCGATCTCGGTACTAACCATCGATACTTGTAATACTGGGAGTTCCCAGACGTCGATCCGCGCCGCTTGGGCGGTGCAATTAGTACAAACCGGGCGAGGTGGGAAGATACGCTGGCCGCAGCTCGGGCAGGTTGAACCTTCCAGGCGATAGCGTTGGGCTTTCAATCTCCAGTGGCGTGCGATTTCCATAGAATTTCTCCGATCTTGCTACAAGGAGTGCAACCAAGCGGGCGGTCAGCCGCGCCAAGTGTGATGCTCCAACATTAGGTACTTGATGTGCCGAGTCCTACTTTTCTCTTTTCTAACCACATATCAAGAGTAATCGTCGGCGCACCCAAAATGAAATTGTCATTTGCTGGGTTGTTGCTCCTTTCGCCGACCTTTTCGAAATAGGACATCATCTCACCTGCGCCCTTGAGCTCTTGGCTACGTGTGATGATCGCCAGCATCTTGACCAGCCAGAAGGGCATCGTTGACACATTCTGGATGTCAGGATGGAACATGGCACAATAACGCCTCAGTGCCTCGTGCATCCGAATCGCCTCAGGTCCAAGAACCAAAAACCGCTTGTTCGCCGCTTCTCCAAGCCTGTAAGCAGTCGAAACCATCCTGGCAATATCATCCGCGGCTACCCAATGGTATGGGTAAGGCTGCCTTCCAAAAACAGAAGCCCGGCCTTGCACAACGAACAAAGGCAAACTCTCCATTACCCAGGTAGAACAGAAGATGGTGTAAGGAATTCCTGCCTCGCGGATGGCCTTTTCTGCCAGGAACTTCCGATCAATCATGGGAAACCATCGATTCTCCTCAGCCACGGTCCCACCCGAAATGTAAGAGATCCGCTCAACACCATGCCTGGCCGCCAGCTTCGCGACAGTCTCCGCTACTTGCTGTTCGACCTCGGAGGGAAGGCTGATATGCACACCATAACAGCCATGGAGCGCTTCCTCCAGACAATTGGCATCCATTGGATTCCCGGCAAAAATCTCGAAAGAGTTGTCAAATGTCTTTCTCGCCTTTTGAAGATCCCTCGTCATGATTCGCACCCGGAATCCAGCTTCTTTCAGGCAGCGAGAAACGGGTTGTCCCAACATTCCGGTCCCGCCTATAGCTAAGATAATCTTTTGCATGATCTTTTCTCCTTGGAATTTTGGAGTAGTGGGATGAGCAGTAGGCGGCGCACCACTCAAGGGATAGCGCCAAACTGGCCGGGCGCAAGCTGCTCCTACGACCCGAGGTATTCATATCTTGCGGGAAGAACTAGCTTGCTTTGTATCTGTACTCATCATGGTCTTCTGCATGTTGTCGTTATCAAGATAACACGCGGGTGCTCCCTCGTCACCGTCAAAACGTTGCGTTCTGATCTAATGAAAAGAGACCGCGTGAAAACGGTCGCTTGCAATATTTTGGGGAGACTGTCTACTCTAAATGTGGTAGATGAATGTTATCTATCTTTAGACAAGTGACCTACGAGACTAGGCTAAGCCATCACCTTGGATGATTTCATTTGGACGAAATGCTGCGCGCCTACTATTCGCACGATCAACCTTAGAAAGAAAGGAGAGGCAGACAAGCCTGTTCCCACAACAAGCGGTTCCGGGCTTTCAACAGAGTATTCCTTACCATGCCAGACGACAGTACCTCGCCCCGCCGCTAAAATATTGCGATACCAATCCACTTTGGAGCCATAAGGCAACGCGAGCATAAATCTGTCTCCTAATGGCTCGACGATCACTGGGGTCGCATAGGGTGTTCCACTTCGGCGGCCCAGATGGCGGATGATCGAAATCGGACTATAAGCAGAACCGGCAAACTTGAGGGTGACCCGATTGAAAATCCGCTTATTAAGGAAACGCATTCGGTTGAGGAGGGATTGTTGATATCTCATTTGCTTCTCCATTCATTCGCTTTCTCACATCACATTCGGCTTTCCTCGGCCTTACCAAAGAGTTGGCGTTTATCGAACCACGGTTTGAGGATCAGCGACGCACCGATGATGATAAGTAGCAGCGCCCCTTGCAGCGAGGTCAGCCCGATCAATTCTGCAAGCCCACCCAGCAAGGAAAGGATGCCCAGGAAGGTGGTGAAGCCGCTCATCCTGATCCCATAGAAGTAGCGTGCCGCGTTCAGCCCAAGCATGATGACGCCAATACCAATCGACCATAAGCCTTGCGGCACCTGGCTTTGGGGGACAAACATGAAACCGCCCACCATGATCAGGAACAAGCCCCAGGCAGCGCCCTCGAGGCGTTTGTTTAAAGTGGCTTTTTCGGGATTTGCACTAATTTCCTCGGGCTTTGCCTCAGCCGCTGCTCTCACGCCGGCATTGATCAGCAGAATGCAGCCCACGACACATAGGATCACCAGCGGAATCCAAAGAAAGCTCCGACCGCCGATCATGAATGTCACATATTCAGGAGGCAGGACAAAGCTTAGCACTGCAAGCAGTCCTGCCAGGGCCAGACATATGATTCCCCAGGTGAGTAAAGTCTTGTTCATGTTTATCTCCTTTTCTAT
>DASTOH010000238.1:0-6510 GCA_035720235.1 Anaerolineales bacterium
AATCACCTGTAACACTTCCTTTTGATAATAGGTGGGATACGTTTCATGACCCGGACGGAAGTAGAAAATTTTTCCCAAACCGCGATGATAGCAACAGCCACTGCGAAACACTTCACCGCCTTGAAACCAACTCAGGAAGACTAATGTATCTGGCGCAGGGATATCAAATCGTTCGCCATACATTTCTTCGCGTGGAATTTCAAAGTAGGGGCCCAACCCGGCGGCAACCGGGTGGCCTGGTTCAACCACCCAGATACGTTCGCGTTCACGCTCCGCGGCCTCACGCCAGATGAGATTGCACGTGGTGCCCATCAGCCGTTGAAAGATTTTTGAGAAATGACCGGAATGCAAAACGATTTTGAAGTCGGGTAAAATAGTATCATGAGATTCGAGTGGGATCCAACAAAAGCGGTCAGCAATATTCGAAAACATGGTGTAAGTTTCGATGAGGTTGTCAATGTCTTCCAAGACCCACTCGCTTTCATTTTCAATGATGAAGATCACTCATCCTTGATCAGATTCTGACCAAACTTACAGAAACGACGCCGCGCATCGCCGCGCGATCACGCTCAATCAGAGACACCACTGGTCGCTGAGTTTATTGGTGACCACCATATCTCAGAGGTTTGGAGCAACACATGGAGCTTAGTCTTTGTTCCTACAGTTTCCACCGCTTGTTAGAAGCGGGCCAACACGATGTCTTCCAATACATCAGCGACTGCCATACCTTAGGGTGTACACAGCTTGACCTATGGAACGGCCATTTGCCTTCGCTGCTAGACGATGAGGCGCGCGCACCCACCAGCTTCACGCCGGAATATGCGCAGCTCTCGGCTGGCGAGTTGGAGTATCTCGTTCGAATCAAAGCCAGCGCTGATAGTGCTGGTTTGCCGTTCGGTTGCCTGGCAGTAGACGGGGCGCATATCTACGAAGCCAGCCCGGAGGCGCGACAGGCCCAGCAGCTCAAGGCCCAGCGCTGGCTGAATATTGCTGAGCAATTCGGCGCACAGCAAATTCGGATCGATTCTGGCGGTCCGCCCGAAATGCCAGAGGAGGTGTTGGAGGTCATCGTCAGGGGCTACAACGATTTGATTCCACGGGCGGGCGAACAAGGGATCGAGGTCGTCATCGAGAATCATTGGGGCGCCTCGCGCATTCCGGAGAACGTCGTGCGAATTCTGGAGGCCGTACCGGGCCTCGGATTGCTGTTCGACACCGGGAATTGGCCTGAGGAAAAGCGTGAGACCGGCTGGACACAGTGCGCCCGCTATGCACGCGCCACCCACCTCAAGACGTACGCATTCGACACCGAGGGCAACGAGACCACGGTGGATATTCCCCGGGCGATGCATCTTTTGCAGGAGGCAGGCTACCAAGGCTCCTGGGGCATTGAGAGTGTTCCACGCGAGGGCGACGAATATGACGCGGCAAAAAAGAGCATTGCCCTTGTTCGCCGCGTGCTGGGCGCGACGACCGAGTAGCAGGAGCGGAGGAGATCCAATGGAGTCCTCACAACACCGACCCATTCGTATCGGGTTGATCGGCGCGGGGCAGCGAGGCCAACACCATCTCGAAGACTATCAGCGTATCCCCGGCGCTGAGATCCTAGCCATCGCAGACATAAACGAAGCCCTCGCGCAGCGCGTGGCAGCCACGTTCAAGATTCCCAATGTGTATACCGATTACCACGATCTGTTGCAACGCAAAGATCTCGAAGCGGTAGACATTTGCCTGCACAATAATCTCCATCGGCCAGCGGCAGTTGCGGCCATGGAAGCCGGGAAGCACGTATACTGCGAAAAACCAATGGCCGGTTCGTACGCCGATGCCAGGATCATGTACGACACCGCGCAGGCTCTGGGACGGATGCTCTATATCCAGCTCTTTACGTTATTCAGGCCTGAGACGCGCGCGGCCAAACTGCTCATCGACGCTGGCTACCTGGGCGAACTCTATCACGCCCGCTCCACCGGGTTTCGACGACGCGGGCGGCCCTACGTAGATGGCTATGGCACGCCCACCTTTGTGCAAAAGCGCCACGCGGCGGGCGGCGCGCTCTACGACATGGGCGTTTACCATATCGCCGGACTGCTGTATTTGCTCGGCAATCCCAGCGTAGCCCGCATCACTGGCAAAACGTATCAGAAAACCCCGATGGACTCGGCGCGCGAAACATCCAGTGGCTATGATGTTGAAGAATTGGGTTTGGGCTTCGTCCACTTCACGAACGACGTCACGCTGGACATCATCGAAGCCTGGGCGGTTCACCTGGATGGCATCGAGGGATCGAGCATCCTCGGAACGCTCGGCGGCGTCCGCCTCGAGCCGTTCGGTTACTATCACAACATCGGAGATTTGGAAATGAACAGTACAGCGGATGTAGAGCAAATCTCATACCGCTGGAAGAACGTGCATCAGGGCGGCGATGTTTACGACAGTGCCGGGCATCACTGGGTGGCCGCCTTACAAGGGCGCGTGGAACTCCTGCCGAGCGCCGAGCTCGCGCTCAACACCATGCTCATCTCAGAAGGCATTTATCTCTCCAATCAACTGGGCCGTGAAGTGACAGCCGATGAAGTGCGGGGGATGTCACGCGCTCCGTAGATCACTCACCATCGAGCAGATCTTACCGACGCTTGCATTGTGGAAGTGCCATCCGCGCCGGTCGCGTCGGTCGCGAGGATACAAGCCGTTAGGTGCGAACATTCTTGTGACCGGCGGATTGCTCTGGACCATTCGGGATTTTCACGCAAACGTTAGAACCTCCCCGTCGCCATGCCAGAAAAGAAATAATAAGGGAGCAACTCGGCGAGTCAATTCGCAAGTCAAATTTGCTTCTTCACGAACTGAAAGTCTATGGTCTAAGTTTGATGTCGCTGGTTGAAATATCAAATGTCCAGCTATTGGAAGTATCCAGGCAACTGGTTCCGTTCGTCACGATGAAATAGGCATCCGGATCGGGATTCCACGCCCAAAGGGTATAACAGCCTTCCACCAGGTCATTGATGACAAGAGATTCTCCGGGAGCGAGCGTGTAGCTGCGATAACCGCATTGACTTTGTGGTCCGGATTGTTGTAGATTAACAGAGAGCATAAGTGTTGCCCTGGTCGGGTTGTCGATACGGATTCTGATCGTCTCACCCTCCAGCGATGCCGGTAGGACCTTATTGATACATGGATCTCCGGTGTTGACACCGGTACCGGAATTCCCACCGGGAATCGCAGTGAATGTTTCTCCTAAGGTTGGCATGGGAGGCAACGTAGCGGTGGCAGCTGGTGTATTCGTAACAGTTGCTGTTGGCGTTAGCGTGGCGGTTGGGATGGCGGCTGCGAGCATCGTGACAAACTCCGCGACCATCGTGTTTTGTATGTCAGTCGCGTTGCCGATAGGGGTGGGTGTAGCCTGTGGTGCAACACGCGCACCACACGCACCGATGATCAGCGCGATCACGAGCGCTTGCGCGAGTACCGGGGTGAGAATGGAAAAACTCTTCATGTGGACATCTCCTTATTGCTTCAGACTGGCTCGAATATCGCGATGGCTCTCAGTACTATCATGGCATGATTGACCGTTCCCCTTCCAATTATAGTAGCAGAGCTGCATTGGGCTTTGCCAGAGCAGTCACACAAGTACAAGTCTCAGAAAACTTCGCCCGGCGGCGTGATCGTTGCTACACTCAAACGGGCGGGAGAACAGGGTCATTTTAAGCCCATCACCATTCAGCCGTAAAATTGCTCGCAAGCAGGAGATTGCTTCGCAAAGAACGCTCGCAATGACGGGTTATGGTAAGGGTTGGAATCAAATTCGTGATTTACTGAATTTAATACGATGCCCCAAGAGGATTTGCTCTGAGTCTTATCCCAGGCCTGACCACGATCCTGATTGACGGATCGCTCTGGACCATTCGGAATTTTCACGCAAAGGCTAAAACTCTCCCCGTCGCCATGCCAACGCCTCCCACCTGAGACAGGGACTCTTTGAACTCGGCAAAATCAATTCTTCGCCCATCACTCGCCCGACGGTAAGCCATCGGGCTGAAAGCGGAAGCCCGCTTCCCTTACAGGGTGCTTCGCAAAAGCGGGCTCACTTGAGCACTGAACACAGGGACTGCGAAGCGTCCCTGTGTTCAGTGAGTCTCATTTTAGGCCCGACCACGATCCTGATCGGTGGATCGGTCTAAACCATTCGGAATTTTCACGCAAAGGTTAGAGCTTACATGAGTAGAAGACTCGCGGTCACTTCTCGGTGGTGTCAGAGACCCACACCGAGCGGGAACACCGCATGTCTGCTTGGCGCTGACCAGCTATTGATTTGTGAAGGTCGGGCGTTTATACTACTGGAGTGTCAACCATGAAACTGTAGTAACGGCTTCAGCCGTTGATGCTCCACAATCAGCGACTAAAGTCGCTACTACGATTTCAGGATTCAGGTGTGACAGACCACTACCTTCCGTACAAATACATATACAGGTACTGATAGCCTGGTTCGGCAGCGTTGAATGGTTGAGCGGCTGAGAGTTGCCATCTATGGACATGATCAAATTCAAGGCAAAAATCGAAATCATTGGCGTCAATCCCTTTGTATTTCTTCCTGAGAGGGCCTTGCACAAAGTTTTTATGCAGGCAGGAAAAGACAAAGGAAAAATTCCTGTAAAAATGAAAATAGATGGACATGAATTTCCGCAAACACTTATAAAGTGGAGTGGCGCCTGGCGGTTGTATCTTAATACGCCCATGCGAAAAGCAGCCAAAAAGGATGTGGGGGATGTGGCAAATTTTGAAATTGCGTATGACCCCATGGAGAGAGTCTTTCCAATGCACCCGAAATTTGAAAAAGCGTTGCTGGAAAATAAGGCAGCCAGGAAAGTGTTTGACAGCTTGCGCCCATCCTTACAACTGGAAATCAATCGATATTTTGGTTTTCTAAAAACTGAATCCTCGGTTGACAGAAATGTAACCAAAGCCATTCAGTTCTTATTAGGGAACGGAAGGTTCGTAGCCAGAGATAAACCAAAGTAGGCAAGGATAAGATAAATCGGGCTCTCCCGTGATTGGTGGGAAAAGCCTAACCACGAAGGGCACAAAGTACACAAAGGGGGAAAAGGTCGCTTTCGACAGGTGTGTTTCCTTCGTGACCTTCGTGTCCTTTGTGTTGGAAAATGGTCTTCCCGTTAAAAACGGTAGACCCATAAATCGATATCGTGTTTTGGAATAAGCTTATACCGATGACAAACAAGCTCTCTATCCAGATGGCCCGCAATGTGATGCTGGCGGCTCAGGGTCTCGATCGTCCTCGGGATCAGCCAGCGACCAAAGCTGACGTTCTCGAAGTGATCCGGCGCATGGGCCTTCTGCAGATCGACACCATCCATGTGGTGGCGCGCAGTCCTTACCTGGTGCTTTGGAGCCGCCTGGGTGATTACCGGCCCGCATGGCTGGACGAGCTGCTGACCGAAGGGGCTCTGTTCGAATACTGGGCGCATGCGATGTGTTTCATTCCCATCGAGGAGTATGCCCTGTACCGCCGCCACATGTTGGACGGCATCGAGAACAAGGTCTGGGAGTACCAATGGGCCGCGAAATGGGCGCAGGAACACACGAAAGTCATGAAGAAGGTCCGCACTCATCTGCAGAAGAATGGGGCTGTGCGCTCAGCCGAGTTCGAAACTAATCGTCATGTTCTCGGTCGCTGGTGGAATCGGAAGGAGGAAAAAGATGCCCTGGAGATCATGTTCCTGACCGGTGAGGTCATGATCGCGCGGCGCCAGAATTTCCAGCGCGTCTACGATCTGCGGGAGCGCATCCTGCCAGATTGGGAGGCTGACGCTCTGCCCTCCAGCGAAGAACTCCAGCGCACGCTTGCCCTTCGAGCGGTGCGGGCTCTTGGGATTGCCTTCCCGGCCTGGGTTCCGGATTACTTCCGTGTGCCGAAAACAGGGATGCCGAAACGGCTGGAAGCATTGGCTCAGGAGGGCCTTCTGCTCCAGGTCGAAGTGAAGGGCCTGGGAGGACATGCGTACGTTCATCCTGATCGCATCCACCTGATCGCAGGTGCGCTCTCCGGAAACCTGGAACCTACGCTGACCACGCTGCTTTCCCCTTTCGATCCGCTGGTATGGGACCGGGATCGAGCGCTGACGTTGTTTGATTTCAACTATAAGATCGAATGTTATACGCCTGCTTCAAAGCGTCGTTACGGCTACTTCACTCTGCCCATCCTCCACCGCGGCAAGCTCATCGGCCGGCTGGATCCCAAGGCGCATCGCGCGCAGGGTGTCTTCGAGATCAAAGCCCTGCATATGGAACCAGGTGTACGGGTCACCCAAAGGCTGCTGACTGACCTGGCGGCCGCGCTTCACCGCCTGGCCGAGTGGCATGGGACGCCCGATATCGTTATCCGCCAGTCGGATCCGACCAGGGTCACAGCCCTCTTGAAGGCCGCCCTATAGCCGGGGTCTTCTTTTCGGTGCAACCACTTTTATGATTGGTGGATTGCTCTGGACTATTCGG
>DASTOH010000239.1:0-21830 GCA_035720235.1 Anaerolineales bacterium
CGGGTTCGGTTTGTTGTCGTCCAAACCCAAGCCTATCTCAGAGGCTCACTCTTGCCTACTCATCTACATACTTTTAGTGCACCCCTGTTCAGGTGGATCAACAAGAAAGACATACCCCCGGGTATGATCGTTCTTTCAGAAGAGGTCAACCAGGCCTATCCCCAGTTGCTGAACCTTTTTGCTTTCTATTGCAAGAAAAATGGCATGGACGTCATGTCACGGCCCCTGGTTACGGAATTCCCTGAACAGGACAAGCCGCGCATGGAGGTTGCCCAGGTCCAGGCTGAATACCAGGACCAGTACAATGCCATCATGAAGAAATACGGGCTGGATTATCTGGAAGGCGCGCGGGCAGGCATGATCATCTGTTCGATTGTGTTTCAATATCACTGCACGGTTGCCAAAGACATCGACCCTTATGTCGGCACCGGCATCATCGCAATGGGCGTCGTTGAAGGTGCGAAGACTGCCCCTCCGCCTCTGGGCTCGAAACCGGCTAGGAAGGAAAAACGCTTTGTGTTGGGAGAGCAGGAAGCCGCCATACAGGATGCCCTCGCAAACGGTGGCGGGTTCATCGAGATCAACCCTGGGATCCTGAAAATGCTGGAAGAAAAAAACATCGACCCCTTTCTCGTCTATGAACAGGCCGTACGCAAACAAATGGAAGAACAGGTCGACAGGTTTGACTTCGTCCAGACAGATGTGGATGGGTTGTTCAAGGAGTGGAACGGGAAGCCTTCCGAGAAGGCGCCCATCTCTGTGCGGTTGGTCTTGTGGATGAAAAAGAATGCCGCCTCGCACGGCTATGAACAGCGTGGAAACAGCTGGATATTGAAATAACTGTACAGGAAAAGTTTGGGAAGGATTTGACTCCGCGCCGAGTCAAATATGCACCATTGAAGAGTTAATTTCTGATAGGGTGCAGCAAGGCTGCGTCTCTACCTATCACAAAACCTTTGCAGGCGGACACAAAGTCCGCCTTTTTTTGTTTCCCTTGACAAACCCAATTTAACTAATATAATTAGCAAAAACTAATGATATTAGATAAACTATGGAACACACCCTTACTCTCACCCGCCGCCAACGCAATCGCGCAATCACAATCCAGGCCATCCTCGATACCGCCCGCGCCATCATGCGTGAAGAAGGCGTCGCGGCCCTCTCCATGCAGGAACTCGCCCGCCGCATGGATATGCGTGCTCCTTCTCTCTATAACTATTTCTCAGGCAAGATGGAGATCTATAACGCGCTCTTTCGTCTTGGGTTCAATCTGTGGAATGAGACCCTCATGGAATTGTCTAAGGGTTCCACGAGTTTTCAGGAGGAGCTCCGCAGCGTGATCGAAGGATATTTATCTTTTGCGCTGGAAAACCCCGAGCTCTACCAGTTGTGTTTTGAGCGCCCGGTTCCGGGGTTTGTCCCTTCGCCGGAAAGCCTGGAACTGAGCTTCGACATCCTGCGCCGTTCGGTGCAGCGCGTCGAGCACTTTCGGAGTGAGCTCAACACAGACCTGACCAGTGAGCAAATCGTGAACCTGGTGATCGCGGTCTCGCATGGCATCACCGCCATGCATCTGGCAAACGAACCGCATCTCGCCGTTGGACAGGGCCGATTCGGGTCGCTGATTCCTGTTGCTGTAAATATGCTTGAGAAGACTTTAATCGAAAAAGGAGAGAGCCAATGAATGCTGCCATTTCATCTTCGATGATCGGATCTGCCGAACATATCCCCTACGTCACTGCGGATGAGGCCTATACCCTGATGCAAACCTCGTTCGCACGCTTCATGGGCCTGATCAAGTCGCTCGACCCACCTGATTGGTCCAAACCCACTGCCTGCACGGCCTGGGATGTGCATGACATGGTGGCGCACCAGGCAGGCGGCTATGCCAGCGGAGTTAGCTACGGTGAAATGTTCCGCCAATATACCTGTATTCCCAGGCGAGGCCAGTTGCCCGAAGATGCAATCAATGAGCTTCAGGTGAGAGAACGGGCAAATATGTCTCCTGCAGATTTGATCGCCGAGTTAAAACAAGTTGGCGAAAAAGCCATTCATAACTGGGCCTATGGGTTCCGGGCAGTCAAGTGGCTTGCCATTCCCCACCCCGTGGGTGGCTTTATGTCCCTCCGTCATCTGATGTGGGTCATCCATAGCCGCGATACATGGATGCACCGCCTTGACATCTGTCGTGCGACGAACCATCCCTTCGAACAAACGCCTGAACACGATGGCCGCATCAACGAATTGGTGGTGTTGGATACGGCGAAGAAACTGAATAAAAAACTCAATGGGCGCGCTATCACACTCATTCTTACAGATATCGCAGGCGGGACGTGGAAGATTGGCCAAGGCGACCCCACAGTTGAGATGGAAATGGATATGCGGGACTTCAACATTTTTGTCTCGGGACGTTTTTCATACGAAGAAGGCCTGCAGCGCGCCAGAATTTCGGGCGAGAAGGTGCTCATTGAGAACGCGTTCAGAGATTTGCTTGTGCTGTATTAAGGAGATAGCGACATGGACACTCTGCTACTTCAACTGGGTATCCTCCTATTCCTGATTGGTTTGTTGACAGGGCTTGTGATTCCCAAACTAGCAAATCCGCGTATGGGATTAGCCAGTCACCTGGAGGGAGTCCTGAATGGAATATTTTTGGTGGCATTGGGATTGTTGTGGCAGAGACTCAGTCTATCCAATGGTTGGCTCGTAATCACGTTCTGGCTGGCGATCTATGGAACGTTCGCGAACTGGCTGGCTACTCTACTTGCTGCCATCTGGGGCGCAGGCTCGCTCATGCCGATCGCCGCCATGGGTCGTCAGGGTTCAGCGAGGCAAGAAGCTTTTATCGGATTCCTGCTCACCAGTTTGGCAGTGGCAATGATTGCCGTTTGCGCGCTGGTCATTGCAGGGCTCTAGTAGTAGCTAAGCAATCTCCACATCGATACGGCGACTGAGTATTATCAATCGAATGATATACGGCGACCAAAGAGACAGCCACGATGTTTGAACAGTGGCTGTCTCTTTTTGAACATCCGGTTGGGTGAATTATCGAATAAACCCAGGCGGTAAGGGCCTTTTGACAACTGGCTCGGCAGTCATGCGTTCTGCCAATGCAATGAGATCCTCCTTTGTCAAGGGAATGGTGGTGGAATAATAGAACAAGGTGTAGGTACTGCCACCATCCTCCCAGCGTAAGGTCATGGTAGGATCATTTGGCTGCCAGGTCACATTGCCTTCGGTCTCCAAAGCGTGTATGTTTCACTATGAAAACGCCGAAGTGGAGAAAATCTTACAAGAGTCCCCATAAAAAAAGGACGGAGACCAAGTCTCCGTCCGGTCATGCTTGCTGTTCAAATCATTGTTCTTCAGGCTCTCAGTGCACTATAGCCCTTTGGATCAAGTTGTTCTTACCGGGGTGCCGGATCTTTAACAACAGGTTCCAACGTCATACTTCCTGCCAGCCTCACCAGGTCTTCCTTGGACAAGGGGTGTCTGGTGGAGTAATAGGTCAGGCTGTAGGTGCTGCCGCCATCCTGCCAGCGCACCGTCATGGTGGGATCATTCGGCTGCCAGGTGACGTTGCCTTGCTCATCCTGGAAAAGGATACCCGTGTAAAATTCGCCCGGCAGGTCTCCGATCTGCACTTCCTCTACGTTAGCACTTTTGGCAACGATGGGAGGGCGCTTGCCGGCGGGCTCGACAACCACGCTGAGCAAGCCACCCAGTCGATCTCTATCCCCATACAGATAGGCAAGCCCCACTAAATCAGGGCCGCCCGTGGCGCCCGAGTAGAACATTCCTTCGGGTAGAATTGCGAGCTCCTTGACCTCAAAATCCACTTTGCTGCGGATCTGCTCCACGGAACACTTTGGCGCAATCCATATGCCACACTCTTCATGAAACGGGGTTGTATCTTCAAATGTCAGATCGGAGGGTTCCTCATAGTAGTTATCGACCTCCAGGCGGGTAAAGAATTGCAGGACGGCCTGTGCCAACGCCCGTCCCTGGGGAGCGTTAGAAGCCAGTGCCAGCAGGAGGACCACCATGACCGTTACAAAGGCGGTGTTTTTGAGGCGCAGTTTTGGGCTGTTCATTTTTTCTCCTTCTCTTAGTAAAACATGTTTTCCCGCGGCAAGCTGAGCTTGAATCGACGGCCACAACCTGATTTGAGAGGAAGGAAGCTCCTGTTCCAGTGCCTCGTCCAGAATGGACTGGATGTTCTTGTTGCTCATTTTCGACTCCTTCAAGTATTTATCAGGTTGCGCAGGGATTTGCGTGCGCCTCTCAGCCACCACTTGATCGTGCTCAGTGGCCGGTCCATCTGGAGAGACATTTCTGCTTCACTCATGCCCAGAAAGTAGCGCATCACGACCACGGCGCGTTGCTTGGACGACAGGCTTTGGATGGCTCGTAGAATGTTCTCACGTATTTCCTTCTCCTCCAGCAATCGCTCTGGCTGGAAGGCTGGGTTCGTCAGCGACTCTGCCAGACGAGCGACCGGCTCATCCAATTCGTCAAGCGAGACATTTCGCTTCTGCTTTTTGGCGATTTTGAGCGCATCGTTAACGACGATCCGAAAGAACCAGGGCAGAAAGGCGCGCTGCTCGTCGAACTGGTGGATCTTTTCCACGAGCTTCAGGAAGGCTGTTTGGGCAATATCCTCTGCCAGGGCGCGATCATAGACGATCAAGTATGCAGCCTGCACGGCCTGTGCCTGATACCAGTTAACCAGACTTTCGAGGCCGTTCAGGTCGCCTTGTTTCAAGTGGGAAATTGTGATTCGATCTTCCATGCATGAACTTCTGCCGCTTGTCTCATCATGATAAGTAAACTTTTGAAATGCTTTGTGCACACTGCCGCTTTACGGCGTGCTTCGCTTGTAAGCCGAAATGCAAATCTAAACTTTACCTACCGCTTGTTTCATTAGTAAGTAAACTTTTTGAGCTACTTTGTAAGCTGGAATGAAAACTTTAAGTTTACCTAATTCTGCGGCACTATGTAATTATGCGGCACTCTGTAAGAGAATTCTCTACTTATACTATCCGTTCAGAGGGAAAAAGATAGCAGCAGGAGAGCCCTGAACGCAAGCCACCAAGGTCGAGTCACGAAACTGCCTCTTGATTTACATGGGACAATTTGCCATAATAAGCCCGATGACTGTCGCACATATGATTAGCAGAAGGAGGATTGAATGAACTACCCTGAAACACCACCTAAACCCGTCACGGACGAATATCATGGCCTACCGGTTGAAGATCCCTATCGCTGGCTCGAACAGGGCCAGGATCCGGCTGTGCAGGCCTGGATCGGGGCCCAGAACGAGCTCATGCGCGAAACGCTGGATGCCATCCCGCAGCGTCCCGCGCTCTATGAACAACTAAAGAAAATATTCAGTGAGGCCTCGCCGGAATATGAGTCGCTTCAGGTGCGGCCGGGCTTGATTTTCGCCCTGAAGAAACAGCCACCGCTGCAACAGCCTTTACTGGTGGCTCTTACATCTGTGGACAATCTCTCCACGGAGAGAGTCCTGCTCGACCCCAACCAACTCGACCCTTCGGGCGGCACCGCCATTGATTTTTACGTCGCTTCGTTGGATGGGAAGAGGGTCGCCATCTCGATCTCGAAAGGTGGCAGTGAGCGCGGTGACCTGCACGTGTACGACGTCGAAACCCGCCAGCCGTTGGGCGATGTGATCAGGCGCGTGCAGATCCCTACAGGCGGAGGCAGCTTTGCCTGGGCCGAGACCGGAGATGGCGTGTACTACACGCGTTACCCGCGTCCCGGCGAACGCCCGGACGAAGACCTTGATTTTTACCAGCAGATCTATTTGCACCGCATTAGCCAGCCCGAATCGGAAGACACATATATCATTGGCAAAGATTTTCCTAAAATCGCAGAATGTGTGATGGATAGCACTCCGGACGGACGTTATGTCCTGTTGATGGTCAGGAATGGTGACGGCGGGGAAGTGGCGCACTATATCCGCGACCCTCAGGGTAACTGGACTCAAGTAACGCGTTTTGAAGATGAAGCAAAGGAAGCCCAACTCGGACCCGATGAGCATCTCTATCTGCTATCCCGGCAGGAAGCACCCCTGGGCAAAATCCTGCGCCTCCCTTTGGATCACCCAAATCTGGACACGGCCGAAGTTGTCCTTCCAGAAGGATTTCTGTCCATTAAGTTATTTCTGCCCACCCTCAATTACCTTTACGTCACCGAACTCGACGGTGGACCTTCACGCCTGCGGGTGCTCGACCATCACGGAAAGCCTGTCACCGATGTACCGATAGAGCCGGTCTCAGGGGTATGGGATCTGAAACTTGAAGCAGGCGATACGATCCTTTTCCTGGGCAGCAGTTTTCTCAACCCTGATCACTGGTCGCGGTATGACCCCCTGAAGAATGAAGTCACGCGTACTGCTTTATTTATTAAGTCCCCCGCCGATTTCAGTGATTGTGAGGTCGTGCGTGAGTTTGCCCCCTCACGGGATGGCACGCGCGTCCCGCTGAATATCCTCCGCCGCAAGGGCACAAAATTGGATGGGAAGAATCCAGTATTGTTATACGGCTATGGCGGATATGGGGTGAGTCTCAGCCCGTTTTTCTGGCCGCGCCTGCGCGTCTGGCTGGACCTGGGCGGGGTGGCGGTGATCGCAAACCTGCGCGGCGGCGGAGAGTATGGCGAGGAATGGCACAAGGCTGGCAACCTGACCAAAAAACAAAATGTGTTCGATGATTTCATCGCCTGCGCCGAATATCTGGTGACAACCCATTACACCACGCCGGAACGCCTGTGCATCGAAGGCGGCAGTAATGGCGGGTTATTGATGGGAGCAGCCCTCACCCAACGACCGGACCTGTTCCGGGCGGTGGTTTCACATGTGGGCATTTACGACATGCTGCGGGTGGAGCTGGATTCCAATGGCGCCTTCAACGTGACCGAATTTGGCACCGTCACCAACCCACAGCACTTCGAGGCATTGTACGATTACTCCCCTTATCATCGCGTAAAACAGGGAACGCATTATCCGGCCATCCTACTCACCGCAGGCGCTAATGATGGGCGCGTGCTGGCCTATCACAGCCGCAAGATGGCAGCCTCGCTTCAGTCCGCTTCCTCATCTGGAAATCCTATTTTGCTGCGGACCAGCAGTGCCGGGCATGGGATTGGCACGCCATTAGAGGAGCAGATCGCTGAGAATGCCGATGTGTTTGCCTTCCTGGCCAGCCAGCTGGATGGAGGGGAGAGATCAGCAGGGAAGTGAGCAGTAATCAGTGCTGGTCGACTGGTTAGGGGCGGGGAGTGGCTGTGGATTCACTGAGAACAGCCTCAGAATTCAAGTCATATTCAATCAAAGTCCGATCATAATTCTCGTCATAACTTTCAATTTTCAAAATGCTTTCTACCCATTCCCTTGCCACAAAACAGTTTTCTGGCGATTCAAGCAGGATTCGTTCGCCTCCAGATTGAGCGTTCACCAACCTCAGAGAATATGCAGTTGGTTCACTGATTTCGTTATACAAGACCGTCGAGTAAACAAATTCCAGTCCGTCTGATGACCAAAGATAACCACCTGCACCTCGAAATTGCTTCACTGGAACCACATTCAAAATTTGTCCAGAATGAAGGTCAAGTATGTTCAAACTACCCAAGTTGTTTTCATAAATCATTCGCCTTCCAGTTGGCGAAAAAGAAAAATCGTACCCAACAAAATTTTCTCTCAATGGCAGAATAGCGGTTGTGATCCCGGTCTGTAGATCAAGTCGAAACAATCCTTTTCCATAATTCAAAACATTTCCACTTACAAAACATTCCCCACCACTTCCCGACACATAGGAATTAAAATACACATACCTGTCATCATTCGACCAGTGTACAACCGCCAAGCCCCCATCGGGTAGAAACTCTCCTTGTTGTATGTAATCTCGATAGACCATTTTCCATATGACATTCGTATCTTTATTGGAAAAAGTCAATATAGGACTTTGATCATCCTCACTAGAACAGTACTCTACCATCCACAAGCCGTCAGGTGAAAAACTCCTAGGATCATAATTATCCTTGCAAACACGAGAAAACGAAGCCACCATTGTTTGTTCTGCCTGCTGGGTTGAGGCCATAGCCTGAAATATTTCAGTTTGGGTCAAGTTTGGAGCGGCACTTGGTAACGGTGTCGAAGATGGACGCGCTGTAAACGTCGGAGAATGTTCAATTCCTTCAAATTCAGGAATTAACTCAGAAGGTGCTGTGGTCACAGCTATTGGATTACTCGTTGAATTCGCTGTGCTACACCCCATAAGAATCATAAGCGCCACAAAATTAATGATGAAACGAGAAAAGGTATGCATGGTGAACCCTGTATTGAACGCGCTCCCACCCATCGTTCAGTTACCAATTACCATTTACTGAATCGCCGTATTCGTGGGCCAGGGCGTAAGCGTGGGTGGGGGCGGCGCGATGATATCGGGCGCGACGGTCAGGGTGGGGATGAGGGTGAAGGTCGGTGAGGGGAGCGGAGTTTGCGAAGCAGTCAGTGTACTGGAGGTGGAGGAAACTCCCGGGGTGGGCGTCGCGGTTCCGGTGCGCCTCAGCAGCCCAAATGCGATGAAGGAAGCGAGCACGGTCAGGACCAGGATCCCTGCCAGGCCGCCCAGCAGCCACGGCAGCCAGCCCGCCTTTTTTCTGGCATACGGCTTGAAGTCCGAAGGCACGGAGAGCAGGATGACCGTGATGTTGTCGTGTCCGCCGCGTTCGTTCGCCACATCCACTAACGCCCGCGCGGCTTCCTTGGGGCTGGGTTTCAGACGCACCATTTCAAGGATTTCGTCATTCCACACCAGATCGGTCAGGCCGTCGCTGCATAGCAGGATCACATCGTTGGGCAGCAGCTGCAGGCCCTGGTTGTTTTCCGGATGATGCGCGCCTTCACCGTCGAACAGGATCAAGCGGAAATCAGGGTCGGGGGGCACGGGCGAACCCAGATAACGGCGGATGACATGCACATTTGGATGCTCGCGCGCCATCTCGGGCGTGATGATACCCTTCTCGATGGCCTCCTGCACCCAGGTGTGATCGATCGTTAACTGCTGGATGCGCGCGCCGCGGATAAGGTAGATGCGTGAATCGCCCACATAGCCCGTATACAATTTATCGCCAATGATCCAGGCCGTGGCACAGGTGGAACCCATGCCTTTGAGGTCCTCATTCGTGGCGGAATGCGCTGCAATCGCGTCGCTGGCTTCACTGACCGCCTGCTCGATGATATGCCGTGAATATTTTCCGTCGCACCTGGCGACGCTCTGCATAATGTGGTTGACCGCCAGCTCGGCGGCCACTTCGCCCCCGCGATGCCCGCCGATCCCATCGGCCAGCACCGCAAACAACACCGGCGTACGATCCTGCGCGCTCAACACAAACGAAGCTACGGCATAGCGGTCTTCATTGTTTTTACCCGTCATGCCAGCGTGCGTATGCGCTTCGACGATGAGGTGCGCCCGTTGAGTGCGGATCATGTTACCGAATTCTACTGCATGGATGCACTAACCGCACAGACCCCAATCCTGTGATTCGCTGGCTTGCCCGGGGACGGAAACAAGTCCGCCAACACTTGCCCCGCACCTGTCCCTCCCACTCCGCTGCGCTACGGGGACTATAGTGATGTCAGGGAGGCGCAAGTGCGATTTGCCATGAATTGCTTGCGCATTTCAAAATCGGGAGTGCAGGTCTCTCCACGAATTCGCGCGAATGAAGGACAATTCGCGAAGATGAGCGATGACGAGCGGATAAGACCAGGCCTTGTGAGAGAAGTTACCTGCGAATGACCTTCGGTTCCGACTCAGCCGGAGGCTGCTTCAGCTCAAAGCGGTATAGCATTTGCCCGAAGTGGATTCGGTCTCCGTGCTGCAAGCGACGGCCCTCACGCGTGACCGGTTCGAAATTCACCCACGTTCCGGCAATCGAACTATGATCATAGATCATGAAGCTGCCTTCCCCGTTCTGTTTGATGCGCGCATGCAACGGCGCGATCGACGGATCATCGAGCACGTGCATGGACTGCACCGGGTCGGTGCCAAAGGTCAGTTCCTTATCAGCCATAGGGATGGGAGTCGCGCTGGCAGGTTCGCCGCTATTCGTCAGGCGAGTGAGGTAGGCTGGCGCCTCCGGCAGGCGGGTTGGTTTGGCCTGTGCCCAGCCCGGGGCAAGCGGCTTGCGCGGCTGGGTCTTGCTTTTTCGGGTGGCTGGAACAGTAGGTTCGGTGATAGACGGGACTGGCTGGGTCAACGGATCTTCGAGCCGTTTGCGAATCTCGATGCGGTCGATAGTGGAAGTGCCTCGACGCCGGCCGCGCAATAGGATCGCCACCAGGGCCACGCCTGCCAGGCCAATCGCGCCCAGTACCACGTAGGAACGATAACGCGCCAGGAAAGGCCTCAGGCCGCTGGGCGCCGGTTTCACCGTCAGGGTGACCGGGATGGCAAGATTCGACTTCGAGAGGCCAAGCACGTCCTCCACCTCGGCCACGAGCTGATGCTGGCCCGTTTCCGTGTAAACGCTGATGTCCCATATGAACTTGTCGAACGGCGCGGTGGTGTTCTCTGCCACGATCTCACCATCCACATAGAGGGTGGTACGCTTCAAGTCACGGGGATGCCCATCGGGGAATTCGATGATGATCTCCAATTCCTGTCGGGTTGGGTTCAGGATATCAGGGTTATAGGGGTCTTCGGCGGGCGGCTGGCGTGTGATCTGTAACGGCGGCGATACGAAGATGGGGTTGGGCGGCTGGATGTCCACATCGAAGGAGTGATCCAGCGCGGGAATCCTGCCATCCGGGCCTTCCACGTACAACCCCATGCTGTGACTGCCCGCCTCGATCAGGCCAGAGGTATAGGTGAGGGCATAAATGTGACGCAGCGGGGTGAGATACTCATTCGGGTCCGGGAAGGTTTCTATACCTGAGAACGTGAAGAACGATCCGTTGGTCTGCAGGGCCAGCTGCTTGAAGGCGTTGGCGCTGGGGCTGGCGTTGAAATCCGCTGCATCCACAAACCAGACGAAAACACGTACTTTGGAATCGACAGCTTTTTGGATGAGCGGCGCAATGGTACTGTCGATGCTGGGGTCATCCATATGCGGTGTGATGAAGAACACGGCGCGTTTCATGCCAGGTTGTTTGGGCGTGGCAGCAACAGTATCCAAGGCGATCGCCAGGGTCTGCAAATTCGGTGTTGTGTTGCGAAAGTCAGGTTTGAACGATTGCAGGCTCACCAGCCAGTCGCGGGGTGAAGCATGGTTGATCAATGACCCCGATAACGAAACCAGGCTCAGTTCATCCTGTGATTCGGCTGGCAGGACATTAGCCCAGCCACTGAGCGCCTCCACGACAAAGGTAAAACGCGGCACACCGTTCGCATTCCGCATTGCCAGTGCAGGTCCCGGGTTGACCGCCACCACAAGCTGCACCGGCGGCTCGGACTCGCTGAGCGTGCCCACCTCGCGCGGCGCGCCATCTTCATAAACGGTCAACGCGTCTGGTAACAAACCAGAGATGAACTGGCCGTTCGCGTCGTATACGTCCAACAGTGCATGGATCTGCGGGAAGCCACTCGCATCGATCGCGGCCAGTTCCGCGTACGCCGCGGTTTGGGCGTGCACGGAGGCGCGGGAGAGAGCGAGCAGGCCTGCACTGAGAAGGAACGCAAGGAGTTTACGCATCAGGTTTCTTGGCGATGACCGTTCTTTCGCTATCCTTTGGCTCGCTGGCGATGAACGTTTTGTTGCTATCCGGTTCAGCAGGTGGGATGGTATCCGGCTTTGGTTGGTCGATGGCATCAGGCTTGCCTGTCAGACGCATGTAGGTCAACGTCCACGCCGATTCGACGTACGCCACCAGGATGCCATTCAACAACAACAGGATTGGCAGATACAGGCAGAAACAGACCCCGGCAAGAATTAGAGGCGTGTTATTCTCGGCATTTCCAATGGCATACGCAAAGGCAGCCGGAAATACGATGATGAACACGGGCAGGGCGAAGACCAATCCGACCACCAACCCGAGGATGCCGAGGATGATCGCCATCAGGATAATGGGACCCAGATTGGCCCGGAAGACTTCCCAGCCGCGCGCCAGCGCTGGCATCAGGCCCAGGTCTTCCAGCACCACCGATCTTTCAGCCTGGCGGAAGATCATGTTTAGCACGATCATCACCGGTATGAACAGGCAGGCGCAACAAACGGCCACCGGTGCGATGGCTGCGAACCCCAATGCCGCAGAATCACCTTGGCTCGTAACAAAGCCCATCACGACCAGGACTGCAATGATCAGCCCCAACAGAAATGCCGGAAGGATCAAAAGCACCGACAAACCAAACACGCGCCGGAAATAAGGCATGCCTTCACTGAACAACTGTCCAAAGATCAGGCTTTGAGCGCCATCTTCGACCTGCGCCGTGCCGCGTATCAGACCAATCTTGCCGATCGCGCCGATGGCAATCGCGATCAACCAGATCACGAGAGCAAAAATACTTATAAGGATGACGAACGTGACTACGTTTTGCTCAATCCATTCAAGCCATTGCATGACCTGAGGAGGCAGGTCGGGACCGGTACCGCTGACGCCACCCTGGCCGCCACCACCGCCATTCCCTCCGCCCCCGCCGCGGCCGCAACTGGCCAGAATACCAAAGATCCACAGTACCCGGTGTTTCCAGACAATTTCCCAGGCACGTGTTAATACTTCACCAAAGTTGAAGTTCATATGGACTCCTTTTTATGCAGGGGTGGCCTGTAAGAGAGGTTGGGATTCATTGGTTGAGCGCGTAAGGCGCAGGTAGGTAAACACCCAGGCAGATTTTGTAAATGCCATTGCCCAGCCACTTAGCAAAGCATAGAGCGGAGCAAGAACAAGCATGCCCAGCAACGCAATAACCAGAATAGTCCAGTTGGGGGTATTTTCCATGAATCCGATGGGGAGAATGAACATTGGAGTCATCAAGGGCATCATCATTGCCCCGACGACCATGCCCACCCCGAAATAAATCACGAGCGCCATTAACCCAAAAACCAGAAGATTATTTCTGATCAAATACCAACCCTGCCGGGCTGCCTCCATGACTGATTGATCATCAATGATAATACCGTTCATGGCTTGCTCCATCCAAACAATGACTAAATATAAAGCTGGATAGGTCAAGAACATGAAGGGCATCATACAAAACATTCCCAGCCCAAATGTAAGAATGGTAACCAACATCACAACGCCTTGAATCATGAGCATGATGACTGTAACACCCATTGAATATAAGAGCATCAATCCCAACACACGCCAGAAAAAAGGCAGCCCCATTTTCATCATATCCACGATTGGTAGGTTTGCATTCTCGCGTTCAAATCCAAGGATCCCTAACGTGAGGGAGACTTGTGTAAGCACATTGACTGGATACAGTGCCAGAATGAAGACCGATATGACGATCACATACCCACCCAGCAATGCCAAAGGAATGAAGCTTGATTTGAAATTCTCTATCAAAAAAGGCAATAGAACCGGAATGAAAAACAATGGAAAGAGGATTGATATCATCAAACCGAAGGCAAGGCCATATATCCACAACACTTTGTGCTTCCAGGTCATTTGCCACGAATCGGTGAGCACCTCCCCAATGTCAATTTTCACAGCTCCTCCTCAAGCCAAAATCGTAAATCGTAAATCGCTACTCCCATTCGATCGTCGCGGGCGGCTTGCTGGTAATATCATACACGACCCGGTTAATTCCGTCCACTTCGTTCACGATGCGGCTGGCCACCTTAGCCAGCAGGTCCTGGGGCAGGCGCGCCCAATCGGCGGTCATGAAATCGTCCGTGGTCACCGCGCGGATGGCGGCCGCCTCCTGGTACGTCCGTTGGTCACCCATCACACCCACCGAGCGCACCGGCAACAGCACCACAAACGCCTGCGAGACCATCGGCGGCTCCACCACCAGCGGACCTGTCACCACGGACCCGGAGGAATATCTACGATTCAAATATCCAGCGTTGGACAATTCCTCCACCAGGATCGCGTCTGCCGCCCGCAAGCGGGACACGCGTTCCGGCGTTACCTCCCCGAGACAGCGCACGGTCAACCCCGGACCCGGAAACGGCTGCCGCCAAACCATGGCCAGTGGCAGCCCGAGCGCCTCGCCCACCGCCCGCACTTCGTCCTTGAACAAATAGCGCAGCGGCTCCACCAGCTCGAACTGCATATCCTCCGGCAGGCCGCCCACGTTATGATGGGTTTTGATCCTCTCGGCCTTATTCCGATCGGGCGCGGACGATTCCACCACGTCGGGATAGATCGTCCCCTGTACTAAAAACTTCGGCTGACCCAGCTGCCTGGCCTGTGCTTCAAAGATACGAATGAATTTTTCCCCGACAATTTTCCGTTTCTGTTCCGGGTCGGCGATGCCTTTCAGCGCAGAGAAAAATTCGTCAGACGCCTCCACTGTGATCAGCTCAGCGTGCAGGTTATCCCGAAACGCGGAGGCAACCTGTTCCCCCTCCTTCTTGCGCAGCAAACCGGTATCCACAAAGACGGCCACCAGTTGGTCGCCTATGGCTCTATGAACCAACGCCGACGCGACCGCCGAGTCCACTCCGCCAGAGACTGCCGCCAGCACGCGCTGCCTGCCCACCTGATTCTGGACGCGCTCCACCGATTCTTCGATGATCGAAGCCGGCGTCCAGGTGGGTTTGGCTCCGCAAATATCCACCACAAAGTGCCTCAGCAATTTGTAGCCTTTGGGCGTGTGGTGTACCTCGGGGTGAAACTGTACGCCGAAGTATTTCCGCTGCATATCGCCCATGGCCGCGAAGGGACTGTTGCCAGTGCGCGCCAGGGGAATAAAGCCTTCGGGAAGTTTGGTGATGCGATCCCCGTGTGACATCCAGACCTTTGAGAGACTGGAGACTAGAGAATTAGAGATGAGGGGTTCGATTTCGGCATATCCGTATTCACGGCTGGTGGCAGGATACACTTCGCCGCCCAGGGCGTGGGTCATGGCTTGCATACCGTAGCAGATGCCCAGTATCGGTAGACCTGTACTGAATATGAATTTCTGAATGTACGGTGCATGTTCTTCATATACTGATCTGGGACCGCCTGAAAGGATGAAGCCCTTGGGCCGTAGGGCGAGGATCTTTTCCATGGGTGCGTCCCACGGGAACAACTCGCAATAGACCTGCGCTTCGCGTACCCGCCTGGCGATGATCTGGGCGTATTGAGAACCGAAATCGAGAATGGCGATTGAATCCATGAATCAAGTCCTTACGAGGTGCCTGCGCTTCGTCTGCGTTTCACTCCGCGCTTCGCACCTTCGGTCAGCGCGGTGGAACATCAGATATCAAATGAAAATGTAATTGCGGAAAATCCTGATACTCACCGCCGTTGACGATGAGTCGATAGGCAGTGAGATGAAATTCTTCCACAATACTTTGCACGGTGGAATACAAATCTCCGAGAAACGCAGAATCGTTTGAATCAAATTCCTTCAAGGAAGCAACGGCCTTCTTCGGTATAAGCAAAACGTGAAACTGATAAGCTGGCTTCGGATGATAAAACGCCATCAACGTCTCCGTCTCACGTATTCGTTTCACAGGGATAACGAAACTCATGTGGGCAAAGATCCAGCCGATGAGCGGAGAGAGAAGCCAAAGGAGTTTACGCATAGACTTGCTGTCATTGCGAGTCTTTCCTGACATACTGACGCCGGGCGCCAGCACGGTGCCGTCCGCCAGGAGTCAGGACAGTGCGGGAAGCGGCGCCGTGGCGCCATGGCGACACAATCTCCTGCCGTTTAGGAGACTGCTTCTCGAAGGCTCGTAGTGACACTGTTAAGACGGGTCTCCAAACACGACCTTATCATCTTCCATGGCGGTGATACATGCCAGTGACTCAATCTGTACACCCAGCGGCTTCAAGGCTTCACGTCCGCCTTCGAAGAGTTTCTCGATCAACGCGCCAATGCCAACAATTCTCGAACCTGAAGCTTCAGCCAGACGCGCCAGGCCTAAAATGGTCTGTCCGCTGGCGAGGAAATCGTCGATGATCAGGACCTTTTCTCCGTTCGCCAGGTATTCCGGCGAGACGATCAACTCGACCATACGCCCCTTGGTATGCGACGGCGCCAGGGTCAGATAGACCTGGTCTGGCATCGTGATAGGTTTGGTCTTGCGCGCATACACTACCGGCAAACCGAGATGGATGGCCGTCGTCAGGGCAGGGGCAATGCCCGAGATTTCAGCGGTCAGCACCTTGGTCGCGCCGACCGAGGCGAAGCGCCGCGCAAATTCCCGCCCGCAGGCGTCCATCAACAACGGATCCACTTGATGATTCACGAAACTATCCACTTTCAAAATTCCCCCGCCCAGCACTTTCCCATCCCGTACAATGCGCTCCTGCAGTTCGTTCACACAAGCCTCCTTGTGACCAGACAAATCTGCGTCATTGTACAACGGGCAGGGCGGATTTGCAAACCACCTTTTCTCCCACCTATCGGACCGTGAGCCAGACGCCTGCCAGGACCACCACCAGACCAAGCAGGCGTGAGGCGTCCATTGGCCTTAGGGCTGCTCCCAACAAACCGAATTGATCCAAAACCACGCTGATGAGCAGCTGCCCCGCCACAATCGTCATGATGGCCGCTGCGGCGCCCACGCGGGGAATCGTGTAACTGATGGCACCGATAACGACCAGGCCAAAAATCCCCGCGCCCAGCACGTACCAGGGAATGCTGCGCCACGCACCTAACCTTCCACCGCCGTAGAGGATGATTGGAACCAACGCAATGATCGCTCCGCCCATATGAACAATGAATACGCTCTCGAAGATTCCCAGACGCTGGGTTATCAGGCTGGCCATGGGGCCCTGCAATCCCACCGCGATACCGCCGATTAGTCCGATAAAGATGATGAGGAGAATCGATTCCATGGTTTGTCCTTTGGTTATGAAATTTCGTGGAGCGGGTTGTTCCCCTCCGTTCACCTGCACTCGATTTGCTTAGCAAATCGTGCGCACACTTGCCCCGGGTATGATTTTTGAAATGCGTTGGCATTTCATAGCAAATCATGCCGGGGAGTGTCACTTCGGGGGTGCTTCGCGACAACCCGTCAAAACGCGCATTTCCAGAGATTGTTTATTTAAACTGCAACACCACACCCGCGATCAACGCGATCTGCCCAAGGTGATAGGAGAGCATATTGTACATTGGCCCATGCCGCACGGGAGCGATGAACTTCATCCACGCCAGGATGATATCGGAGAGGTAAAACAGGAACGCGCCCAGGCTAACCAGCAACGCGGCGACTGCATTCCACGAAAGATCGGTCAGCTTCATTAACGCGGAGAGCAGCATGATCGAAATGACCACACCGTACAGGACGATCGGAACTCGTAACTGCGATTGTCCCTGGGCCGCCGGCGGCGCCAGGATGCGGCGCATCACGCGTACCCCGTTGACGCCGATGATGACCGCCAAAACGAGACTCCAGCCTGACAATTCAGGTAAAGGTGTATTGAACCCGATCACGTACGCCACGTGCGCAAATAGAAAAGTGACCAACCCGGCCAGGAAAAATCGGTCCAGTGAGAACGTCAACAGGATGCCACCTGCCAGTGAAAACAGGATGCCCAGCCCGAACCAAAGCAAAGCTCCCTGCAAACCAACCGAAGTCCACAACCACAGGAACAAGGCAACCAGCACAGCCGGCTTGGCGACATACTCCAAACGTGGCTGGTTCCTCTGCAAAGCCAGCACTTCGAGCGCGGCGAAAAGGAACGCGGAAATTAAGAAAATGTTCATCGGCCCTCCCGCCTCTTATCGTACCATGATGCCGTTGAGAGGGTAGAAAGTCAAAAATTACAAAAAATCCGAAGCCATAGAACTTCGGATTTTTTCGTTATTTCTTGCGCTTGAAGAACTCAACCTCGCGCTCATGCTTTTTCGCGGCCTCCCGGGTATTGAACGTGCCCAGGTTTTTGCGTTTGCCCGTTTTGGGATCCTTCTTTTCTGAATACAGTCGATATTTGCCTGATTTCAATTTTCGAATCATAGGGACGCTCCTGCCACCCGTTTCATTCGAAATGAACCTTCTGGAATTGCCCTGTAAGCCAAAACCCAAACCTCAAGTTCGAATGATCCGGCGGCACTTTGCGAGCAAGCAGATGATTTTGCAGTGCTCATTTCTTTAGAGCGTTTGTATAATGAAGGTATTACGTCACACGCGCTACGAACTGATCGCTTTCATATATCGTTCAGCCGAGCGCTTCACCGCGGGTTTGGCATCCTGCGTAACATGCATATCCCACCAGCCGCCGTAGATGCGATCGAACTCATACGGTTCGACGGCGTTGACGATACCTTCCACAGCGCGTTTGTTCAACGGGATCATGTTGGGATAGCTGTACATAAAACTGACGTAACGCCGGTCCTGTGCGACTTGCATGGTGTCACCTGTCAACAATGCGCCGCGCCCGTCCGCACCCTGTGGCCAGTGCAGGACGGTTGATCCGGGAAAATGTCCGCCGCAGCGGATCAAGGTCAATCCATCCACCAGGGAATGGGTCCCTCCTTCCCAAAACACAAACGCGGGGTCGGGTCGCATCACCCACTCACGATTATCGGCATGCCAGTAGATCGGAGCGTTGTCGAAGGCATGGCTCCATTCCACCAGCGACCCGACCGTGTGCGGATGCGAGACCGCGATTGCCGCAATCCCGCCCAATGCACGGATGGCCTCCAACGTGGCATCATCCAGCAGGCTGATACAGTCCCACAGCACATTTCCATTTGGGGTTTGCACTAATAGAGCGCGTTGACCGATCGCAAAGCTGGGGACGCTGCCAACCCCTGTCAGGTTGGCATCCACTTCCTCGATGCGGTTGTGATATTCCTTTTGCATGTCAGGGATGCTTGTCCAGCGTTGGCCTTTGAGCCCGATGTATTGCCGGTCATCCTCGCAAATGAGACAATGCTCAGGCGGCGCGGCGCTTTCCGCGTGCTGGACTCCACAGGTGGCACAGATGTAGTTGGTCATGGCTCACTCCTTTTCATGTTGTCATGAAGAACGTGCTATTGGATGGATTATACAAGCCAAATTGGCTACTTCTGCCTTTGACAAAAAGCAACGACCAAGCGGCCATCTGCATCCGGATTCGGAGATGGTAGCGAAATACTCCCCTGCCTGGAAATGCGGTAAGATTCCAGAGAGGAAACGTGCCCAAAACATCTGCTCCGCCAACTTTCGACCCTGATACCTACGCCAAGATCACCTTGAACGATCTGGTGATGTATTCTACCTATTTCCTGCACCAGCAGGGATCCGAGATCACTTCTGAAGACATTATTTCGGCTTGCTTCCTGTTGTTCCCCAGGCGATTCGCCCTGCGGAAGCATCCGCACTGGCCTGATTCGGGAATGGTCACCCGGCACCGGAGCCTCTGTAAAGGCAAGGGCTATCTGCGTGGAAGCGCCAACACCGGATTCCAGATCACGGCGAAGGGCATCAGACGGGCAGAGAAAGTGGAGAAGTCGCTGGGCAAATTGAGGAAACCCATCCCCAAAACGAAAAAGCCGGTTGTCCCCATTTCTTCCACTCCTGCGGGAACGATCCACCCTGAATTGAAAGCCTACGCACGGAAATACGTCCGCTCGATCGAAATGTCCGACGCCTATAAGCATTACAAAAAACGGACCCCCCTCAACGAATTCGATTTCAGGAGTCTTCTGCTCTGCACTATGGAATCCCCGCCAGCGACGATCGCCAGAAACCTTGAGCAGTTCAAGGAATATGTAAACATCCAGGATCGCAAGGACTTGTCCTCCTTTTTGGAGTTCTGTGGAGAGAAGTTTTCGTACCTGCTGGATACGACAACAAAACCAGTCGGAAGTAAAGCAACGATGACGAAGAAGTGATTTTTTCAACCACAAAGGAGACGAAGGATCACTAAGGAAAAAACAACAAACCTTTGTGAACCTCCCCGGCATGATTTGCTATGAAATGCCAACGCATTTCAAAAATCACGCCCGGGGCAAGTGTCGTGACCCTTAGTGGTAAAGAAAACGAAAGGAAGTAAATGGCGATCAGCCGCAAACTCCAATATGCTGACAGGGTTGCCCTGCAACAGGCGGATCAGGCGATCCGCAAGGACGTTTTGCGCGCTTTGGTCGAGATCATCACCAACAGCAACGACAGTTATTCCCGTCTCGAGGATGCCGGTCTGCACGCCAGCGGCGAGATCATCATAGACGTATTGCGAAAACACAAAAATTCCGTGATCCGCGTCCGTGACTTTGCAGAGGGCATGGACGACGTCCGCATGGACCGGGTGGTGGGAACCTACGGGGAAGCGACCAGCGGGTTGAAGGAGGACATGCACGTGCGTGGTATGTGGGGCCGCGGCCTCAAGGATGCCATCTTCGGTCTGGGATATGGCTATGTCAATTCGATCCAGAGGGATACGCTCTATCGCAGTTCCCTTCTTCTCAAAGAGGGTGTGCCCACGTTTAGCCTGGAGGAACCGATCCCTGCGACCAATGAACTCAGGGATGAGCATGGTATCCCGCAGGGGAACGGCACAGAGATCGAGATCATCGTCTCACGCGAAGATATCAAAATGCCGCAGTTCGAAAATTTGCGCAACTACCTGCAAAGACACTTCGAGCTCCGCACCATCATGGCCAACCCTGCACGCCTGATCATCCTGCGGAATCTTTCGAGCCTGCACACGGTGAAACATGAGTACGTGCTTTCCTACAAGCCGCCGATGGGTGAGATGGTTCTCGACGAGCAGTTTGAGATCGAAGGCTATCCTGCGTCAGCGCACCTGCAGCTGCTGCGTTCCAATATCCAACTCTCCACGCGCGGCGAAGAGGGCGATTATGCCGATGCGGGTCTGCTCGTCATCAGCCAGGCCACGGTCATCTCGCTGACCATGCTCAAGTTTGAGAACGATCCGTATGCAGCCTTTTTCTACGGCTCGCTCGAATGCGATTATCTGCACGACTTGCTCAAGAACGACGAGCCGGTCCTCACCGCCACACGCGATGGCATCAACTGGACGCTGCCATTTGCCAAAGCGTTGAAACAGGCTGTCGAAAGCCGGATCGAGCCGCTCGTCCAGGTGGAACGGGAGCACGCCCTGCAGGACGAACAGCTGAAACTCGATAAACGGCTGCGCAGAAAACTCGACAAGACGATCCGTGAATTGAACGTGATCGCCTCCTCTGAATTAAGCGAGCGGCGAACCGCGCCTCAGGACGGCGCGTCTCCGGATGGGAAGCAGGAACCACCTCCTGCCGGACTGGAGTTTGCTCACGAACGAATTTTCGTGCAAACGGGACAGACGGTCACTCTGACGGTAAGGGCACAGCTCTCCGAAAAGATTCCCAATGGCGCCAGGGTCTTTGTCGTTTCGAACAACCCCGAAGTGGAAGTGCTGACTCCCCGGGTTCACATCAACGCCTCGAAAGATCATCCCGCCGTTGGGGTTGCAAAAATTCAAGTCGAAGGAAAACAGGTTGGCAACGAGGGCACGGTGACAGTCTATTTGGGGGACCAAAGGGCTGAGGCGCAGGTACAGGTCCGGTCGCGGAAAGAGTCGATTGAAGATACCCAGCCCAAAAAGCATCATGGACTCTTCACCGACATCCGCTTCGACGACCGCATGGACCCGCGTCAACGCGTCTATCTGGATCGCGTCAACTCGACGATCGTGGTGGCCACGGCGGCCCCTTCAGTCCGAAAATATCTCGATAGCCAGCACCGCCTCGACACCTCCACGCAGGGACAGGTGCTGC
>DASTOH010000240.1:0-14621 GCA_035720235.1 Anaerolineales bacterium
ATTGAGTCACTGGCATGTATCACCGCCATGGAAGATGATAAGGTCGTGTTTGGAGACCCGTCTTAACAGTGTCACTACGAGCCTTCGAGAAGCAGTCTCCTAAACGGCAGGAGATTGTGTCTTCCCGCACCGTCCTGACTCCTGGCGGACGGTGTCAGGAAAGACTCGCAATGACGTGTTGTTATACGGTATCCATAAATGTCTGCTCGACGTGGTTGAAGATGATGCTGCCTATAAAAACCACCACAAGCATGACGCCAGAGCTGTACAAAAGATTTCGTTGTTCACATTCCCTGCACCCAGAAAAACGATGGCTGAAATCAAAATCAGATAACCATCACACCTGAACCAGGCAGGGATCATCGCGGATGACAGCAATTTGTTGTCCCAGATAGGAGAGAGGTGAAAGTCCGTGCCAGCGGCGAAGGAGATGATAGGCGGGGGAAGTCAACAGGCGGCAGGCTTCCACCGCCGGAGCCCAATCCGCCCGGCGGATTTCTGCAATCGTGCTCGTGTCCGGTAATAAGCCGAAATCCCAAGCCGCACACAGGCGGGCGAGAAAATCCACCCGCGCAGCCAGAGTGTCCAGCGCGTCAGGGATGTCCGTGTCCGGATATAAAGCGCCATCCAGCCAGGGAGAGTCATTCATCCTTCACCTGCAGGAATTCACTGATAAACCAATCCCGTAACTGCCGCGCCTGCTCGCGTTGTCCCAGATCGACAATTTGCTCCAGGGGACGATGCAAGGCAATGCGTTCCAGATGGGTTTCAATTGCCAGGCGGGCTCGCGCAGCATCAACGTCACTGCCAGCCAGCATTTGCCGCCTGCGCCAAAGCGCCCAGCACTCAGCAATGCTAAACAAACCGGCATGGCACACGCTGAAAATATCCAGAAAATCACGCGGCGCGCCTCGTTCCACCAGGGCGACCATCTTGCTGGCAGCCAGGTCAACCAGGCTATCCAGCGGGACATCGATCCAACCAGCAGAAACGGGTTCCTCCAGGCGCGCGGAGCGACGGGCGATCTGAAAACTAAACACTGTTTTTCCGTCTTGCGATAATTCCAGGCTATCCACATCTCCCCATGAACGGACACGGACATTGCCAAAAGCGGAAAGGGTTGTTTCAAGCAACCGCAGCACGGCCTGCTTTTGTTCTTGCGTAACCGATTCGGCCCACCAGGCATCCACGTCATGGGTGGGACGGTAATCGAGGTAGTGGAACAATCCCAAAGCACCCCCCAGGGAAATTTGATCTGCGAGGTTCGCCTTTACCAGAGCATCCAGGCAAGCCCGCGCATAGGGAGACAAATGAGATGGTTGCTTAGGTGGAATGTTTTTCATATCAACAAAAAATTATACCGTATCCATGAACGTCTGCTCGACGCGGTTGAAGATGATGCTGCCGATAACAACCACGGTCAGCATAAAGCCAAAACTGTACAGCAGGTGGTTGATGTCCACGGTGCCCGCGCCCAGGAAGGCATAACGAAAGGCTTCGATGATCGGCGTCATCGGGTTGGCCAGGATCATCCACTGGAAGCGCTCGGGGATGGACGAGACCGGGTAGATGACCGGCGTGGCATACATCAGCAGCGATACGCCGAAGCTGACCAGAAAGCGCAGGTCGCGGTATTTTGTGGTGAGCGAGGAGATGATGATGCCGAAGCCCAGGCCAAGCGCTGCCATCATCAGGATCAACACCGGCGAGAGGGCGATCCAGGTCCAGTCGAGCTTGACGTCCGTGCCGCGCCCCGAAAGAGCATCGGGACTTTGCAGGGCAAAATACAACACGAAGATCAGGAACATGGCGAACTGGATCAGGAAGGTGATCAGGTTCGAAAACAGGATCGAGACCGGCACGGCCAGGCGCGGGAAATACACCTTGCCGAACAGGTTGGCGTTTTGCACGAAGGTCTCGCTGGTCTTGGTCAGGCAACTGGCAAAATAAGACCAGACCACCGTGCCAGACATATAGAAGAGGAACTGCGGCAGTCCGTCCGTGGGCAGGCTGGCGATGCGGCCGAAGATGAAGGTAAAGGTGATCGTCGTCAATAGCGGCTGGATCAGGTACCAGAGCGGGCCCAGGATGGTCTGTTTGTAAACTGAGACAAAGTCGCGCCGCACGAAGAGCATCACCAGGTCGCGGTAGCGCCATAGCTCACCCAAGCGCAGATCGAGCAGACTGCGCTGCGGCTCGATGGTCATTGTCCAGTTTTCTTCAATTAGGGGGATATTTTTGCTTTCGATCATTTTGTGAAAGGAAATATACGACCGGCGGGATTGGATAATAACTTAAGGAAAATTGACCACAAATACCACACATAAACTAGTGAAATAATCCTGTTGAATGTAGGTGAAGGCTTGCACAATGTGACTGTATATGGAAAGCAAAACTTGTTAGCTTGTTTTCTGTGGATATCGTAGCCACAGTCTCACGCTGGAAGCAAGTGGCAAAGATAACCGCTCTAATACAGTAAATAGTTCATTGAGTAATGCGTTATAGCGAAACAGAAGCAATAACAGGAAAATCATGCCCGCAACCATGGAATACAACAGCAAACTGAGAACCGGAGGCAGAACTACCAAAGTTTCAATCATCATCTTAATAACCCAGACAAAAACACCCATCAATACAGATATTTCCAGAGATGGCAACAGATCCCGAAGCCCTTTACTAAATGACAGATTGATTAATCGACAAGCGAAATAGAATGACAAGAGTCCAAAAAGCGTTCGAATGACTGTGACACTCAGCGCCACACCTATGATGCCAAAAAGGCTTCCAACAATGATGCCAATTAGATAGATGGGAACCTGAATGACATTGAGCTTTAATCCAATGTCTGGCCTCCCTGTTACAAAAAAAATAGTACCTGTCGATGAAAAAAGGGAACGTTGTATCGCCAGGAGTATTAAGATCCGAAGGATAAGAATGGAAGGAATCCATTTCTCTCCATAAAGAGAAATGATAATAGCGTCAGCCAGAATATACATTATCACAAACATCGGCAGCGTTAAGAGACTCAGCAACATCAGCATCTTTTGGTAAGCACGAACCAGCAACTCTGGGGCGGATTTGTAATAAGCCGCCAGCGCTGGTAAGGATATGTCGCTGACAACGCCTGACACATTGGATGTAACCAGGTTGGCTGTATTCCAGGCTCTATCATAAAATCCCACCATTTCATTCCCAAGCGTTTTGCCAACTACAAGTGGATCTCCATCATTCAGGATATTACCTAATGCCGATGTACCAATAACGTGTTTTGTATAGTTAAATATGGGCTTCCATAAATCCATTCTCATCTTTAACGACGGCCGCCAGTGGGACATAGCTGCCACCACCACGAACCTAGGAATTGCCAGCAATAGATCGGGGATGATCAAGCTCCATACTCCCCAACCAGTTACAGCCATTATGATACTTGTAACAACAGATGCAAATCGAAAAAATGTATTGCGAATTACAAGTTTCTTATAATCAAAGTTACGTCTAAGCAATGAATCAGGTATTACAGTTAACTGGGCAAAAAAGAAGGTCAAGGTAACAACGGCAAGCACGGTCCCAAGCAGTGGCTCCTCATAAAAACGAACTACATACGGCGATAAAACCAAGAATAGGGCAAGAATCCCCCCGGCTATAGTCAGATTTAACCAAAAGGCTGCTTGTGAACGTTCCTCCCATCCTGTATCATGATCCTGAGTAATAAACGGCCCAACAGTATTTCTGCTTACAAAGGTGGCAAAAGAAACCACCACATTTGCAATGGCGACCAACCCAAAATCAGCCGGTTCCAGTTGACGAGCTAGAAAAGCTATGGCTAGTAGCCCGATTAGTCGCAAAATTAATTTTTGGCTATATAACCAAAGTGCACTTTGTGTGGATTTTTGAGCTATGTTTTTTGGAGAGATAGGAGACATTGGATCCACAAACACACTTCAAAAGTAGTGCAATTCACTTATTTGGAACGCTATCGATCATTTTGGTTTAATGGTTATCATGACTTGTAATGATCATAACGACCTTCACGCTGATTCTTTTTCCTGTACCTTTTGAACGGCTTCAAGCACAAGGCTTACCTGCTTATCAGTCATTTCTGGATAGAGTGGGATGCTTAACGTCTCGCGGCTGGCCTGCTCGGCAACAGGAAAATCACCGGGCCTATAGCCAAACGGACGACATGGATCAGCCAGGTGAGGCGGCCGGGGATAGTAAACATCCGAAGCGACGCCAATATTCTTCAATGCACTCTGAACTCGATCCCGCTCTGCAAAACGAACCGTATACAGGTGATACACATGCCTGGCTTGCTGGTCTTCCTGAGGTGTGACAATGCCCATGGCGGAAAGCCGCTCTGTATATCGCTGAGCGATCGCGCGGCGCTGATCATTCCAGGCATCCACATGGCGCAATTTGACACGCAGAATCGCTGCCTGCAACTCATCCAGGCGGCTGTTATAGCCAAGCATTTCAGGGAAATATTTCTTTTTCCAGCCATGGGCGCGCAACATGCGCAGGCGGGCGGCGAATTCATCCTCATTTGTCACGACCATGCCGCCATCACCATACCCACCTAAATTCTTGGTCGGGAAGAAGCTCAGGCAGCCAATATCACCCAGACTGCCAGTTTTCCTGCCCCGGTATTCAGCCCCAAAAGCCTGGGCATTATCTTCGATCACTTTCAAACCACGCATATGTGCGATGTCGAGCAAAGGCGCCATGTCCGCGGGATGGCCGTATAAATGAACGGGAATGATGGCTTTTGTCTTTGGAGTGATCCGTTCAGCGACCTGTTGTACGTCCAGGCAATAGGTATCGGGATAAATATCCACAAAGACAGGTTTGGCGCCTACGAGCATTACTGCCCCGGCGGTGGCAAAAAAAGTATAAGCCGGGACAATCACTTCATCGCCAGGTCCGACCCCAATCGCCCGCAGAGCAATTACCAGTGCATCCGTGCCGGAGGCTACCCCAACGGCGTGCCGGACGTTCAGGTATTCTGCAATTTCCTGTTCAAAAGCGGTGACCTGCGGTCCAAGGATAAAGTGGCCTTTCTCCAACACTTCACGAACTGCGGCATCGATCTCTGCCTGGATCGTATGGTATTGAGCAACCAGGTCGACCAGAGGGATCATGATGGCTCTCCATATCTCGTGACAACCTGATCCTGTTTCTCATATCGTTTTCCGCATTGTTCGCAAGTGGCGAAAATATTTTCAGCATCAGCAATAAAATTCAGCTTGACCCCACACTGGCACACCCAGCCCTGGATGCGTGCTGCGTTCCCATACAGCAAGGCATAATCGGGCACATCCCGGGTTACGACCGCCCCGGCCCCGATGAAGCAATAACATCCGAGGGTCACGCCACATAATACAGTAGCGTTAGCCCCAATGCTTGCGCCGCGCTTGACGAGCGTAGTCTGATATTCACCCTTGCGGTTCACGTGGCTGCGTGGATTGATCACGTTTGTGAACACCATGGAGGGGCCCAGAAAAACATCATCTTCCACAGTAACACCTGTATAAAGGGAAACGTTATTCTGGATCTTGACGTTGTTCCCAATTTGCACGTTTGATGCAATGAACACATTCTGCCCGATATTGCAGCCTTGGCCGATCCTGGCGGTGGACATCACATGGCAAAAGTGCCATATCTTTGTCCCGACCCCGATTTGAGCGCCTTCATCTATAAAACTTGAATGATGTACAAAATAATCAGTCATAATCCACCCTCGATTTTTCAGACCTCATATTCAAGTAGCCCGTTCCAGAGCGCAGGATGGGATGTGCACGTGCATCAGGCGATGAAACCTCCGAGGTGCGTATGCGATGGGTCAACTCAATGGAGGGGCGGGCATCTGCAATTCTGAATCCACGTCCCGCCAGGGTTTCTTCATATACTCTTGTATGCAGGTCGGTAAATCCTTCTGAGAACTCCACTTCCTGCCCATCCACAGTGATCGAACGGAATGTATTCTTCCCCTGCGGAGCATGTGCCATTCCAAGATCGGCAGGATTTACGGAAAGGAACCAGCTTACGTGAGCGTGTTCCAGCTCGATATAACCGGACATGCGGTACGTATCCGAATGATACAGACGAATGTCCCCGGCCGTTCCAAATAACCATAAGAGCAGATCGAAGAAATGCACGCCGATATTGGTGGCCACCCCGCCTGATTTCTCTACCTGGCCTTTCCAGGAGGTGTGGTACCAGTTGCCTCGTCCCGTTATATATGTCAGGATGACATGATGGACGGTTGCATTCTTTTTCTGCAGGGCTTCTTTTAGCTTCAACAGCTCAGGATGGACACGCAGCTGTAGAATTGTGTTGATGCGATGTCCGGTCTCCTCTTCCAGGTCCTGCAGCGCATCCAGATTCCAGGGGTTGATGACCAGAGGTTTTTCACAAATTACATCAGCCCCCAATCGCAAACCGAGCCTGCAATGGGCATCGTGAAGATAGTTTGGTGAGCAGACCGTGAGATAATCCAGCCTGTCTTCAACCGGTCCGCGGCGCAGTTTTTCCAGATGACGATCGAATCGCTCGATCTCTGTGAAGAATTTAACGTTGAAATCATACTGGTCCAATATGCCAACCGAGTCCTTGGGATCGGCCGCCGCGATCAGTCGATTGCCTGTATCCCTGATGGCCCGCAAATGTCGTGGAGCTATGTAACCACCCACGCCCACGATTGCAAAATTCTTTGTCATTACAGCCTCACCACTTTTGGATTGTCTTTCACTATCCCACCCAGTGCGTTGCGCGTGTCCTAGATACCGCGCTTTATGGCGGATGGGACATTCAGTCCGGCTTTTTCCCAGTGTTGCGGAGTAATTCGGCATAAATGTCATCCTCGGCATTTTCCCAGACGGAAGATAATGAACGCTGGCTGGCAAGCGACCAGAATTGCGATTCGTCAGCTTCGACCAGCAGGGTCACGATCACCTTCGCTCCTTCAGGCAGGGGGATGTTCTCCATCAATTCAATCTTGCCTTTCTTCACAATAGCCCAGGTTGTTTGTAACATTTTCTCATCTCCTTGGACAAACGAGAATACGAAAACCGAACCATATACATTCTACCTTGCACTAAACCCTGTCAACCTATAATCTCACGACCTTGGGCGTATTTTTCCGCAGGCTGCCCAGTGCGTTGCGCGTGTCCACGATCAAGGAAGCCGCCTCAAGAATGGCCGCATAGTCATAATCACGATGATCTGTGACGATCACCACCACATCCGCGCAGGATACGGCCGGCATCAGGTCGATCACGGAGGTCATCTCCCAGCCATCATGCCGGAAATGAGGGATGTAGGGATCGTGATATTGCACGATCGCGCCTTTTTGCTGGAGCAGGTGGATCACATCCAGGGCCGGGCTTTCACGGATATCGTCAACGTCCGGCTTATAGGCCACGCCAAGCACCAGCACCCGGCTACCTTTTACCGCTTTACAAACGTTATTGAGTGCAGCCTGTACCTTGTCGACGGCAAAGCGCGGCATATTGGTGTTGATCTCACTGGCCAGTTCGATGAAGCGGGCGTTGTAGTGAAAGGATTTCATTTTCCATGAGAGGTAAAGAGGATCGATGGGAATGCAGTGCCCGCCCAGCCCCGGGCCAGGCGTGAACTTCATAAAGCCAAACGGCTTCGTGGCGGCTGCGTCGATCACTTCCCATACGTCCACACCCATACGGTCGCACATGATGGCAAGCTCGTTCACCAGGCCGATGTTGATCATGCGGAAGGTGTTTTCCAGAAGCTTGGCCATTTCGGCTACTTCCGCGGTAGAAACTTGTACCACTGTCTCTAGCGCCTGCTGATACCAGGTCCCTGCGACATCCGAGCAGGCTTCCGTGATGCCGCCCACGACTTTCGGCGTATTCTTTGTCGTCCAATCCGTGCGGCCGGGGTCCACGCGCTCGGGAGAAAAGGCAATGAAGACATCCTCGCCAGCAACCAGTCCATTCTGGCCGGTCAGGCGTGGCAGCACCATCTCACGCGTTGTGCCTGGATACGTGCTGGATTCGAGCACGACAACCATACCGGAGTGGATGTAAGGGGCCAGGCTCTCCGTGGCTGAGATGATAAAAGACAGGTCCGGGTCGCCGGTCTTGCGAAGCGGTGTAGGAACGCAGATGCTCACCGCATCCACATCCTTCAGGATGGAAAAGTCACTCGTCCCGCGCAGGCGTCCGGCCCTGACGAGTTCCTCGATACAATCACCGGGAACATCCTGGATATAGCTTCTGCCTTCATTGAGCGTATGAATCTTTTGTTCATCCAGGTCAATGCCGGTCACGTCGAACCCTGCTTCGGCAAATACGACTGCCAGAGGCAACCCGACGTAGCCCAGCCCGAGGATGCTGATTTTGGCAGTTTTGTCCCGCAATTTTTTAGTGAGTTGTTCTTTGATTGACATCGCCTACTCCTGCAACACAAATCATTCGAGTCTTCGCAAACAAGCTTCAATTCGTCAGGATTTCGCATGCCCAGGATCGTTCAGCGTTATACCAGTCCACCACGGACTGCACTCCCTGGCGCAACCTCACCTGAGGTTCCCAGGCAAGCAGGTCCTTCGCCTTGGTCACATCCGCCTTGCTGGTGAGTATGTCAGCCAGATTGGCCGGATGATTCTCGATTCTGGCGTTCTTGCCGGTGATTTCCTCGAGGAGCTGAATCAAAGCGTTCATGGTGATGACCTCATGCCCACCCAGATTGATAATCTCATATCCCACCGGCCTCAGCGCGGCAATAGTGCCCCGGGCAATGTCATCCACGAAGGTAAAGCCGCGCGACTGTTCCCCATTCCCGTTGAGGTGGATGGGCTTGCCTTCGCAGATCCATTTGGTGAAACGGAATATGCTCATGTCAGGCCGGCCCGCCGGGCCATAGACGGTGAAAAAGCGGACCACAGTAACATCAATTCCATACAGATGGTGATAGCTGTAACATAACGCCTCTGCCCCTTTCTTGCTGGCCGCATAAGGCTGGAGTGGATGATCGCTATCGGCGGTCTCCGGCGTTGGGTAAGGGGCGTTCGACCCATAGATGCTGGATGTGGAGGCCAGGATGAATTTCCTGATACGCTGCCGCTTGCACAGCTCAAGCAGGTTCAGTGTTCCAATGACATTGGTCTCGACGAACGCCCAGGGATTCTCAACGCTCGCCGGGACACCAGCACGGGCAGCCAGATTAATGACCGCGTCAAAAGCCGGCAAAGCCCCCACCGCAGCGGCATTGGAAATATCAAATTTATGAAAGACGAAATTGGGATTCTTCTGGAGCCGCCGCAAACGATATTCCTTTACGCGCACATCGTAAGCGTCATTCAGGTTGTCCACTCCGGTGACGGTGTGACCATCTGCCAGAAGCATCTCCGAAATGCGCGCCCCGATGAAACCAGCCGCGCCGGTGATAAGATAATTTGCCATATTATTTCTTTTCCTGCTTTGCCTGTGTTTGGCGGGTAAGCATCCAAGCTCCGCCCTTCCGACAATCGTCTACATTGTCAGTTCGATCTGCCTGATGACGCAATAAGCAATGCTGGCCCCTCCGGGCCAAAAGCGCTTACCGGTTTTTGCGCTGGAACTGTCCGCTCGGTAATTCTAAAGAGAGCTGCCTTCGGTTCAATAGCTTCAATAAAACCCGTACCCGTTCATCTCCCGGCAGTCACGGCAACGCGGAGAGGTTAACCTGCTCCAGGTCCACGCGCCCAAAGGCGTACCCCGGGAAATACGGTTTCACCGGTTGCACGCGCAGGCACGGATAATAGCCTTCGATCTCATGCAGGCTGAGTTGCTGCCACAAAAGAGCTTCCTTCATCGGCTTGCTGTGCAGGGCATACCCGTGGGCGGTCATGGTCAGGGATCCTGTGGGTGCCTTTCGAGCTGCTTGTTGCCCGGCCCGTCGTCCATGCTGGAGGCCGTGGAGCGGCTTAGCCAGTCATCGAGCAGGTCCTTGCGGAAGCGCCAGGCCTTGCCGATCCGGACAACTGGCAGGCGCCGTTCTTTAGCCAGCCGGTACACTTTTGCCTCGCTCATGCGCAGGTATGCAGCCACCTCATGCACAGTCATGATTGTGGGAGTGGCTTTCGTGTCTTGAACGCTTCCGGGCATAGGCCGCCTCCATTCCAAATTCTGCAGGATTCCCATTTCAGGGGCATAAATTCATTTGAAAAAAATCTGCGCTAATTTGAGAAAACATTCGGAGAATTGCATCAAATCCTAATAAACATGAAAACATGGCGGCAAAAATAAGCAATGCTAGGCATCCAATGGCCTGCCAGATTTAATATATTTCCTTGACGTTCATGACTTTTGGCGTGTCTTCTGTGGCCGACTGGGGTTCGGCCTCTCTCCTCGAATCGTTCTCATGCCTCGCTTCATCTCCAACAAACCTTGTGGCATGATCGTGAACTGAACCTCACCAGAAGGTCTGCTCACTTCCCCGCCTTCTCTGAAATCAATTCAGCCCAACATTATCCCTGGTTTCAACTCATTTATCGGTTCAACCCAGCCTCCACTCAAACTTGCACAAAAAGATAGAATACATCTGAAAAAACCGAAAACCGGTCCATGCGGCCGGTTTCGCTATTTGCTCCTCAAGGTTATTCCCTTCCATGTGGTTGTGCGCTCAGTTGCCAGAAGGTTAAGCGACCAGATTGAATCCTTGGATCATCGCTTCCAGTTGCACTTGCCCATATTCAGTTTTTCCCAAACGTATAAAATAATTGCTAACAAAAATGAAATGCGCTGATGATTATAATACCATAGATTTTGAGAAACCTTGCAATTGCTTTGCAGTGACCGAAATTGAATTGCAGACCACCATTGCCTATTGCGCGCTCCTGCCTGGCAGCAATGCAAGGCATACTGATCCTGGTGTGGAGATTTGCTAAGGGATTTCCACCATCCATTTTGTCATAGATTCTTAAGCCTGCCGCTTGTCCACACTGCCGCTGTGCGGCGTGCTACGCTTATCTCATTATAATAATTAAACCTTTGGAACAGATTGCAGGCTGGATTTCGCATGTCCGGTTTAGATACGCCAGAGGCGTGCGGCACTATGTAAGGTCATGGGTCAGTTGGCAGACGGACAACCCGCGGTTCCGGCGTTCTCGCGCCATCATCGATGAGGAGGCTTGCGTTGGATCTGACTTCCCGGTAACTCTAAAGGCAGTTTCCCTCGATTCAGATACTTCAACAGGACCCGCACGCGTTCTTCACCTGACAGCTGGGCATCGAAGATGGCTTCATAACCGCTGAATGGCCCTTCCTGAATGATGACCACCTCTCCGGGCTTCAGCCCCGCTGGGGTGCGGCCGCGCGTCGCATTGATCTCATCCACCCGCCGCTGGATGGCGACCATCAAATTGTCCGGAACCGGAGACGGCACCCCATCAAAGGAAACGATCGAGGCTGCGCCCGGCATCCACTGGAACGTGGACAGCTTCGTCTGCTCCAGGTCCACGTGCACGAAGACATACCCCGGAAAATACGGCCTGACCTTGCGGGCGCGCGGATTCACCGGTTTTACTTTGATGCGCGGATAGTAGCTCTCGATCTGATGCAGGTTCAGCTGCTCCCACAACAGGGCCTCTTTCATCGGCTTGCTGTGCAATACATACCATTGGGCAGTCATGGTCGCCCTAAGTATACGATAAAAAGTTGATTCGAAAACCACTTGGCTTGCCATTCTAAAGATGTGGATTTTAACTGCAATTTCCCATACGAGTGATGAACGCTTCAAAAAGCATTTTGAAACGCAAGGATTTACGTGGCCTGATCCATCTTAGCCTAACCTGATCAGCTTCTTCAATACAGATCGATGAGAAATCCGGTTCCGAGCAACATGGTCATGCCAGCCTTATGGGGCTTCTTGTGGAAGACTGTCTGGGCGAACAGCAGGCTTCCAAAGCAGAGGGGATCAATTTCATCCCCTTGTAACAGGCTCTTGATTCTGCAACCGATTGAATATATTTTGGGAACAAGAACAGGAGATAATGAGATCATCTGCTTTTGACTGTTTGCTGCCTGGCTGGTTCCAGGTAAGGAGGACTAAATGAATTCCATACGCTCTGTGCTCAGTATGGGCCTGCCGCTGGTTATCCTGTTCTCCCAGTTTGCACCCCTTGGAAGCCATGAGCTGGTTCGTGTCAGCAGTGAGCCGCTGAGCGTGATTTCTGCGGTGAACGCCCCTTCATTTGACTTCACGAAGGAGATATGTACAGCCAGATGGGTGAGCGGAGCCGGGCAACTGCCGTGCCCCTCCACCGATGGTGATGGGCGCGGTTTCGCTTTGAGCGTGGATTCCCCCAGACTCGAAAATGGCACCACAGACAGCGCACCTGGTTTGCTGGTGGCTCCTCAAAACAAATACAACGGCTATATTCAGGGTTTCTTCCCGGAATACACCGTGCAGCCTGGCGACCACTTCCAGGCTTCGGTAGGGTGCGCCTACGGATCCTCTTGTTACGTCACATATCGTCTCGATTACCAGATCAACAACGGCGCGATCAAAATCCTGTGGTCGTGGAAGGAAAAGAACGAGAGCCGGATCTATCAACTGGACAAGGATCTCAGCGCACTGGCCGGCAAGAAGGTCAGTTTCATCCTGACCCTGCTGGCTACCGGCTCGGCAACAAATGATCGTGCCCTCTGGGGGCAACCGCGCATTGTGCAGTCTGGCAGCGTCATTCCAACCAACACTCCCATCCCCAGCCCGCTCACGCCTCCGGCGACGCTGCCTCCCACAACAGGAGCTCTCCTGGACTTCGCGGGCAATGCCTGTTCTGCCTCCTGGAGAAGTGGCGCGGGAGCTTTGGCCTGTCCCGGTACCGAGGGAGATGCGCGTGGCTTTGTTCTGCCGGTCAGCAATCCGAGGCTTGAAAATGGGGTAACTGACAACTCAAATGCGTTAATTCTGGTTCCGCAAAACAAGTATGATGGCTACATACAGGGCACCTACCCTGAAATCACCATTCAGGCAGGCGATCGCTTCCAGAGCATTGTCAATTGCGCGTATGGTTCTACCTGTTACGTGACATTCCGGTTGGATTACCAGGTTGGCGCTGGCCCTGTGACGATATTCTGGTCATGGAAGGAAAAGAATGAAGGTTTGTATTATCGGGTTGATAAAGACCTGAGCGCACTCGCCGGCAGAAAGGTTAAATTCACCCTGACGATTCTGGCTACCGGCTCGGCCGCCGGTGATCGGGCCCTGTGGAGTCAGCCGCGCATTGTGCGCACCAGCTCTGTTCCACCCACGCCGACAGTTACGGCAATTCCTCAAGGCACCGTTACAGATGTGAAGACGACTGTCAGGGTGCCAGATTTTGTGAACTGTGCCGGTACATTGAACGTCGAGCTTCTCGGCACCATCACAACGAATGGTCCGGCAACGGTCAAATACCATTGGGAGATCAGCGGTACAACGAATAACTCGACCCCCGAGAACACACTGATGTTTGCCTCCGCCTCAACGGAGCCTGCGAATATCACTGCTTATCCTTTGAACTGTGGCAATTATGTGGCTCGACTGGTAGTAACCAGCCCCAATGTAGTTTCGGCCCAGTCTGATTTCTCCCTGAGTATACCTACCGTATTGCCAATCTACGATTTCAATACTTTTGGCGTGATCGGGACATTGAGCTGCAGTGAGGTGGCCAGCTACACCTGGCGACAGGAAGCCTGCAACGGCGAATCGGGAGGCTGCTGGATCAGCCAAACACCGCTCTTTGGGAACACATATGCTGGCTTTTTCAGACATGATGGAAATACGATCTGTGGGATGAACATTCCATAATCACTACTGCTCTGCATACCGCAGGCAGAATCAAGCATCGTCTGCCCATCCTTATAGAGAGGAGTAGGGGCAGCCTGACAAGGGCAAACAGACCGCGCGACCGCGGTCTGTTTTCGTGTACCCCCCCACTGCGCGGTAATCAATTCATCAAGCGCTCACGGACGGAATGGTTCAAACGAAGTGGGCGTGATGCTTATAGGAGGCCGGGTCATCGCCTTTTGTGCTTGTTCAGCTCAAAGCTTTTTTGTGTGATTGCAGGGCCAACTCTGAATCACCAGGCCCAACGATAGGCTATAATCCTGGCAGGATGTTTTCCACCTATTCTCTTTTAGAGGTCTCTCATGCTAAATCGCCTGGCCCAGGAAACTTACCCATATTTGCTCCAACATGCGAATAATCCGGTCGACTGGTATCCGTGGGGAGATGAGGGCTTCAAAAGGTATAACTATGCTAAAACATATTCCAAAACCGTCGGGGGTGTATCAAATAAGAAGATTGTATAGCCACCGAGGTTGGACTTATCAAAATGATCGGGAAAATCTAAGTTTTAAGACTTATACTGGATTTATTAACCCTGATGGCAATAAGGTAATCATCACAAACCTAGAGGCTTTTTGTCGTGAAAACAATTTACAAGTAGTCCACATGAGGGAGTTGATAAGTGGCATTCGAAAAAGCATAAATGCTGGAAGTGGAATTTAGACAATGAGTAACTCTCAAGGATTATCCTACACAAATCGACTCATACAGGAAACAAGTCCCTACCTCCTTCAACATGCCCATAACCCTGTGGAATGGCATGCTTGGGGAGA
>DASTOH010000241.1:0-4547 GCA_035720235.1 Anaerolineales bacterium
GACAATGGCACGCGCAATTGCCACGCGCTGCTGCTGGCCGCCCGATAACTCTGTGGGACGATGGGTCATGCGGTCTTCCAAACCGACTGCTTTCAGGGCTTCTATCGCTCGCTCGCGTCGTCTTCCATTCGAATTGCCTGAATAGCGAAGCGGAAGTTCAACGTTTGTAATGGCAGTTTGACGGGAAAGGAGGTTGAAACTCTGGAAGACAAAGCCTACTTTTCGGTTACGAATATCGGCTAATTGATCATCGGTCAAGGAAGCAACCGGTTCACCATCCAGAATGTATTCGCCAGATGTTGGTCTATCCAAACATCCAAGTGTATTCATGAGCGTGGATTTGCCTGAGCCCGAAGGCCCCATGATCGCAATCACTTCGCCGTGTTTGATGGCGAATGACACACCGCCCAACGCCTCCACTTCCACTTCACCCATTTGGTAGACCTTGCGAATGTCGTGGGCTTCAATAGCATTCATCATGGCGCTACCTCTACCTGCTGCTTGCGCTCGAATCCGCCCGGTCCGCCGCTGGGCCCGCCCTGAGAGTCAGACGATGGATTCAGGATAATGGTATCGCCCTCTTTCACGTCGCCCTCTACCAGGACGCTCATCGTATCAGACGAAACCCCAAGGCTGACCTCCGTTTGGACGGGTTGACCATCCACTAAGAGATACACAACACGAGAGCCATCGACAAGGCGAGCCGCCCGATTCGGGACAAGGAGGACATCCTGGATTTCCTGAATCGTAATCGTGGCCGCGGCCGTCATACCAGGTTTGACATCTTCATCTGCGTCGATCAGTTCAACTGTAACTTTGAAGTTGACCACGCCCTGAACCGACGTGCCTGTTTGTGCCACTTCCAGGACCTCACCGTGATATTCTTTCCCAAGAATGGCATCGAATGAAAGCGTAACCGGCTGACCAATCTCTACACTGTTGATGTCCACTTCAGAGACCTCCACATCCACCAGGAGGCTGGTGAGATCATCGATGCGGAACGCTGTCGCTCCCGCGGCAACCTGATCTCCAGCCAGGGGGTGAGATTCCGTCACGATGCCGGCAAAAGGAGCGATCACGCGCGCCAGGTTGAGGGTAGCCTGAGCCGCATCCACGCGGGCCTGTGCGGCAAGCACATCCTGTGCATTCGGTCCATCTTTGAGACGATCATAGGTACGCTGTAACTCATCATATGTGGCTTTCTTCAACGCCAGATCGTTCTCCGCTTCGATGATCCAATCCTCAGGCGCAGTTCCCCTGTAATTTTTTGTTTTGTAATTATATTGCCAGCCATTACGAGTTTGCACGAGAGTGACATAATTGATGGTCTGTGGAATCCTTTGATTAGATTGTAAATAATCAAGATAATTTGCGGCTTTCTGATAGGCCTCCCTGGCATCTTTTAGCTCGATGACTGTCTGAGCCAGGTCAGTATTGGAATTCAACAGATCGTCCAAGGCTTTTTGCGCATCCACAAGATCAGCCTGCGCCAGGATCACACTTTGAGGCAGGGATGTCTTTGACAGGTACGCCATCACAAAGTCGGCGGGAATATTGTCTCCAATTTTCACATTGACGGTGTCCACTGTTCCGGCAGCCTGCCAGATCAAGGTAGCGCTTTGCTTTGCACGCACCGTGCCAGTCGAGCCGATCGTCGTGGTTAAATTGCCGCGCTCAATCGTTGCAGTCTGGAACTCGCTGGCGGTACCCGCATTCGATCTGCGCACAAATATGAAGGCTGATGCCCCAATGACGAGGATCAGCAAACCAATCAAGAGATTTCTATATTTTTTCAAAAACTGACGCATTGTTTCCTCCGTGCAATTTCCTGGACTTCATTTGAGATATCGCTCCTCGTATCAGCAAAAAATATTTGCTTCTTCAAGTATAAAAAATGAATGTAGAGATACGGTCAGGGAATTATGAAGGTATTGTGTGGGTTGGAGTTACTAGGAAAGACCCCTTGAGAAATTCAGAGGCGCTTTGTTATTTTAATCTCGTGCGGGAGCTTGGGTCAACTTGTAAATCGCCGCCGCACCCTTCGGGTACTGCCGCTTTGCGGCGTTCGCGAAGGACGGTAGCTTGAGCACAATAATGACACTAAATAAACAACTGGCAGTACTTGGCAGTCCTTTTCGTGGCAATGGCAGTCTCTGATGTGTATCATGGGATCAAATCAATATCCACGGACGATCTTCTGTAGATGTACGAAAGGTCAAGCGTTTACCATAGTTATTGAATAATTCCTGATCGTCGAGACCCTGGGTCAATTTACGGCGGGGTCGGGAGACCACCGCCGAACGTCAGACCTCAATTTGCGCTAATTGCTGTGGAACAAATTTTTGGAAAAGGAAACCATCCAGTGATTGAATATATAGATTAAGTCGTCAAATCGTGAAGACATTGTGTGAATTCCCCGACAAAAAAGCCCTGCCACACGTGGCCAGGGCATGAAATTTCCCGATTCGACGCAAGATTATAAACGACTTGCGATGGGCAGGCAACCAAATTTTTCCGAAACGTTACCTTTTCGTAAAAGGTGAATTTTGTCACATTTCAACTTAAACCTTGATTGTCGGATATTTATCCTTTACAATTGACCTAACAAATTTGCAGGTACTAGAGTGAGGTGAACCGTCTATGAACGAGAAACACGTCCAGCAGGTACTTGAAATCGAGAAGAAAGCGCAAGAAATTCATGAAGCGGCGGTGAGGGAGGCGCAGCAGTTGCCAGGGCTGGCCGAACAGGAAGCCCAGGCGCTGATTGAAAAAGCCAAAGCTGAGGCCCAGCAAGAGGCGCGCGAGATGGTGTCCAAAGTGCAGGCAGACGACGAGAGTGCCCGCATTTTGTCTGAGGCGGAGGAAAAGAGCGAGCAGTTGGAAGTTCGGGCGAAGAGCAATTTCGACCGTGCCGTCGCCTATGTATTGGAACGTGTGGCTGGCAGGTCTTGATCTATGGGCGGCGGTGTCACGGATTACGCAGCCATCAGTGCGCGAGTGAGGGCCATGTCGGCGGATTTGCTCTCACCGCAAGACATGCTTCGATTGAGCGAAGCGCCCGATTTCTTATCCCTATTCAACGCCCTCAAAGGAACAGCTTATGGATCTTATCTGGAGGGTCTCAAGGATAAAGATGTTAATCCAAGGCGGGTAATCACACAGATCAAAAGAAAATTAGCCGACTCATTTTATAGCGTCATTCAAATGGCGCCCGTGAACACCCGCCCATTGGTGAAACAGTTATATCGCTATTATGAAATCGGCAACCTGAAAGCCGTTTTACGGGCATTGGTAACCGTTTCCGCCTGGAACGCTGAAACAGGGCTTTGGGATAGAGTACGCGATGTGCTTTTTCCCCTGGGTTCGGCTTCCGTGTTGCCCGCGCAGGCAATGGTTGAATCGGGAAGTATCTCTTCGGCGGTGGATTTATTAAACGGCACGCCTTACGAAGACATTTTATCGTTCGCAATGAAGCGGTATTCAGCGGAGCAAAATCTCTTCCCGATCGAAGTAGCGCTGGATCTCGGTTACTGGCGTCGTTTGTGGGCGGAAGCCGCGAAACTGACCGGGCAGGATCGGCAGTATGGGGTGCGAATCATCGGCTCGCTGCTCGACATGAATAACCTGATGTGGGCCATCCGGTACAAGGTCTATCAGAAACTCTCTGAAGAAGAGATCATCAACTATACGTTGCCATTTGGCTACCGAGTTAAGGATTCGGATATTCGGGCCATTGCGGCCGGGGGAGATATTGCCTCCATCGTCTCGCGTCTGTACCCAGGTATTCCCGATGTGAATGCCCTGTTAGAGGAACCTAAGACCGGTTTGCCAAAACTGGAAGTCCTGCTCAAACGTGAGCTCTTGAAACAATGTGAGGCTGCTTTTGTGGGGAGCCCCTTCCACATTGGGATTCCACTGGCTTTTCTGGTGAAAAGCGATCTCGAAGTTCAGGATTTGATCATTTTGATAGAGGCAAAGTCTTCCAACTTACCGGAAGAGGAATATCGTTCGTTTCTATTAAAAACCGGCATGCCGGGCTGAAAAGTACATTGAGCAAAGACCAAAGTAATCTGGATTTTATTTCTGCTGGTACATGGAGATGATATGTTCTTTCCGAAAGCAATGACTGAAGTGGAGTTGATTGTCCCAGCCAAAGACCTCGTGGCTGTAACAAAAGTACTGGGGAGCCGCGGGTCCTTTCATCAGATCGATAGTACCTACTTGGGAATCGAAAGTCTGGGCCCAAACACCTGGCAGGAAAAAGCCGCCACTTATTCCACGCTGGAGCGCCGCATCCAGGCAATCATGCAAACATTAAACCTGGCAGAGGAATATGTGGGAGTTCCCAACCTGGATTCCGCTGTTGACGTAGATGCTCTCCAGGCCGCTGTGGAACGCATTGAAGCGGAAGTTAAGGCGACCAGTGATCAGCTGAATGCCGAAAAGAAGGATCTGGAACAGTTTGAAAGCCATCTCCATCAATTGGAACCGATTGCTGACCTGAACGTTGATGTTGGTGCCTTGCGAAAATCGAAGTATTTGTATTC
>DASTOH010000242.1:0-15635 GCA_035720235.1 Anaerolineales bacterium
TGTCAGGGAGGTGCAAGTGTCGACTACAGACCTCGCTCTGCTCGGTCTTCCGCTCAGCGCGAGAGGAGCAAAAGAATTAGAAAATTTGTGCTATACTTCCCTACTCCAAACCTTCATGCTTCCTGTGGTGAAAATATGCCCATCATCCGCTCTTCTGACATCGGCACCTACCTCTACTGCCGGCGCGCCTGGTGGTACAAAAAACAGGGCGTGGAATCGGCCAACCAGTCCGAACTGGCAGCTGGGACCGAGCTTCACGTCCGGCATGGGCGCCAGGTACTGGCCTCCACTCTCACGCGGACCGTTGGCCTCATCTTTTTGATGGCTGCGTTGGTTATGTTAGTGGCGTATTGCACCGCACGAATCGTCTGACCAAACCTGTCTCATTGGCGCCGCTGTTAACCACAACCTCCCCATGACCATAAGTCACGATCCGTTAGGCTACCGCGAAGACATGGCCGGTTTTTTGCAGGAGATAGCTATGTCCGTAATCGACAAACTCGCCCGTTCCCTCGGTCGCCGTGACGAAGTTCCCAACCAGGAACTGGCCCGTGACTTGGCTGCGAAAAAAGACACGAAAGGGATCCGGGAAATCGCCAAAAACCTGTGGAATAAGGACAAAAACATTCAGGCAGATTGCATCAAAGTCCTATATGAAGTTGGTTATATCGAGCCAAAACTCATTGCAGATTACGTCGAAGACTTTGTCAAATTATTGAAGAGTAGAAATAATCGTCTTGTCTGGGGCGGGATGACAGCTCTCGCCGAAGTCGCCAAGGCAGCCCCTGAAGCAGTCTTCAAACACTTCGATGCAATCAAAAAAGCCAAAGAGACTGGCTCTGTCATCACAGTGGATAACGCAATATCAACTTTGGCTTATACAGCCGCCGCAAACCAGAAATATCACGAAGCCATCTTTCCTTATTTGCTCAAACATCTGTCAAGTTGCCGCCCAAAGGAAGTGCCGCAACACGCAGAGAAAGCCGTGCCCGCTGTAAACACTTCAAACAAGAGCGAATTCATCAAAGTTCTCGAAAAACGGATGGAAGATTTATCGGGTTCTGGCCTCGCTCGCATCAAGAAAGTCATCAAACAAGTCTCCAGTCTCTAATTCTCCAATCCTCGATCTCCAATCTCCAGTCTCCAATTACCATTTACCAATTACTCACACGACACGCAACCCGTAACTCATATGCTCTACCTCGCCCTCGCTCTCCTCGTCCTCGCCTTTATCTTCTTCTGGCAATCAGGTCGCCAGCGCAGAGCCGCGGGGCTGCCCGGTGGTCGCATCATTTATACGGACACACGCGGCTGGGGTAAATTGGAAAAGCCGCTCTTTTACGCCGCCCTCGATTTGACAGGCAAGCCCGATTACCTCATTCAGCAAAACGGACTGATCATTCCCGTCGAAGTCAAATCGGGTCGGGCGCCTGAAGCACCGTACGACTCGCATATCTATCAACTGGCCTCCTATTGTCTGCTGGTGGAGAAAACCTACGCCAAACGCCCGCCCTATGGAATCATCCATTACCAGGATCGGGATTTTGCCGTGGATTACACGCATGAGTTGGAACAGTCGCTGCTCGAATTGCTCACCGAGATGAAGCGCGACGAATTCAGGAAGGAGGTCGCCCGATCGCATGAGCAGGCCTCCCGTTGTAAGCGATGCGGGTTTCGGAATGTCTGTGATCAGAAGGTGGGGTAAGTAGACACCGAGACAAGTAGACAGGTAAACACGTCAAGCAACTTGTGTACCTGTGTACTTGTATACTTGTCTACCCGTATACTTTATAATACCCCCATGCCCGACGCCTTCATCCCGAAACGACCTGTGGTGGCCGCCTATCCCCGGATGCCCGAAACGGCAGGTGAAGTGGAGCTAATGTCTGCCTATCTAAAGGAAAAGGGACTGGACGCGCCGTTTGGCTCGCTCTATGATGAAGACCTGCGCAGGCGCGTCAAGAAACTGGAATTTGATCTGCTCATTGTGGCAGGCGGTGACGGAAGCGTCTTGCGGGCGGGACATTTGTGCGCCCCGCTGGGTGTGCCGATCCTCGGTGTCAACCTGGGCAGGCTCGGATTCTTGATCCAGGTGGACCGGCATGAATGGCGTGATTACTTTGACAGGTTATTGAACGGCGAGGCCTGGATCGAGAATCGCATGATGCTGCATGCTGAACACATCCGATCCGGCGACTCGCTCGGACAGTGGAACGCCTTGAACGAGGTCGTGGTAGGTCGCGGAGCCATCCTCCGCCCGGTGCGGCTCTCCGCCTCCGTGGACGGGCGCCATCTCACAAGCTATGTCACAGATGGCCTGATCGCTTCCACCGCGACTGGCTCGACCGCCTACGCGTTGGCGGCAGGAGGTCCGATTTTGCCACCCGAATTGCGCAATATTCTGCTCGTGCCAATTGCGCCCCATCTTTCAGTGGATCGGGCCGTTGTATTGTCTGAAGGTTCAATGGTGAGTATTCGCGTGCGCGGCGAGAACGCCGTACTGAGTGTTGACGGCCAGCCTTCCATCACCTTGATGGATGATGACCACGTGGATATTCACGCCGCCCAAGTCACGACTCGCTTCATCCGTTTTGGAGACCCCGGATATTTCTACCGCAACATAACCGCGCACATGAATGAAAATTCTCTAGGACTACCGCGATGAAAAGAACTCTTTAACCACAAAGGAGACAAAGGGTCACAAAGCAAAAAATTTTTAAAAACCTTTGTGTGCCTTCGTGACCCTTTGTGGTGAAATTAATGACCGAGACATTATTCTGCTACGTCCACCCCAGCCGCGAAACCTCCCTGCGCTGCAATAACTGCAACCGTCCCATCTGCGCGTCGTGCGCCATCCGCACACCGACGGGTTACCGCTGCAAGGAATGTGTGCGTGACCGGCAAAGGACCTTCAACACGTCTGAGTGGTACGACTTCGTCGTTGGTTTTCTGGTGGCGGCTTTTCTTTCGGGCATTGCATCATTCCTGGTTACACTGGTTGGAGGAATTGGTTTCTTTGGGTTGCTGCTGATCGGTGCCGGCGCGACCATAGCAGGAACAATTATCACGGAAGCGGTGCGCGCCGTCACACGCAAACGTCGTTCACGTCCATTGTTCATTACGGTGTCGGTCGCCGTAGTGGTGGGCGCCCTGCCTATGTTGCTGCTTCAGCTCCTTTCAGGAGATATTTTTAGAGTCCTCTTTCAAGTCATTTACCTGGTCATTGTTGTCCCGCTCGTATATACCCGACTTTCTGGAATCCAATTGTTCAGATAACCTATACACAAACTATGCTTACCGAACTCCATATACAAAATTTTGCGATTATAGACAAACTTGATTTACGCTTCGGCCCCGGGCTCATCATCCTCACCGGTGAGACGGGTGCCGGCAAGTCCATTATTCTGGATGCTGTCGTTATGCTCATCGGCGGCAAAGCCGATACGACTTTCGTCCGCACGGATTCAGACGCTGCGTTTGTTGAAGGTGTGTTCCAGCTTCGGGGTCCGGAAAAAGAGGCGGTGCACGAAATCCTGAAACGCGAAGAATTGCTGGATGACCCCAATTACGTGGTGTTGATGCGCGAAGTCCGTCGTGAGGGCCGGAACGTGGCACGCGTCAATGGAAGAACGGTCAATGTCTCTTTGTTGAAAGAGCTTGGAGCGATCCTGGTGGACATCCACGGACAGGCTGAACACCTTTCGCTGCTCGATTCACGCGCCCATTTGGGCCTGCTCGATCGCTACGCCGAAGTGGACCGGCCCCTTAGCGATTACCGCCAGACGTATTACACGCTGCAAAATCTCCGCCGCGAGCTGGGTGATTTGCGCAAAGCCCAGGCGGATGCTGAACGCCGCATCGATATGCTCACCTATCAAGTGGAGGAAATTGAGTCCGCGCGGTTAAAGCCCGGTGAAGACGAGGAGCTGCGCCAGGAACGCGACCGGCTTGCGAATGCCGAGTCGCTGGCGCAGAACGCGCAGGAGGCGCTGGCAATCCTCGATGAAGGCTCGCCCGAAATGCCCGCCGCCAGTGACCTGGTAGGGCAGGCCGCGCAAGCCCTGGCTGCACTGGCAAAGATCGACTCGGCCCAGAGCGAACTGGCCAACCAGGCGGAGGCGCTGCTCGACAGCGTCTCAGATATCGTGCACAGTCTGCGCGATTATCTTGAGCAGATCGAATTCAACCCCAAGCGACTCGATGAAGTGGAGGAGCGACTCGACGTCATCCACTCGCTCAAACGGAAATATGGCGGCAGTATTCCGTCGGTCATTGCTTACGGACAGGACGCCCGCAAACAACTGGAAACCATCACCGGCGCGGCGGAACGCATCGAAGAACTGGAGATGCAGGAAGCCAGGCTGTTGAATCAACTTGCCAAACAGGGCGGTTCGTTGAGCGAGAAACGTAAGTCGGCCGCGCTAAAGATGGCGCAGGGCATCGAAGCCGAGCTCAATGACCTGAAGATGTCGGCCGCGCGCTTCAGCACAGACTTTCAGATCAAACCGGACCTGAACGGCATCCCCCTGGAGGAGGGCGCACGCGTCGCCTTTGACCATAACGGATACGATCGAGTCGAATTCCTCATTGCACCCAACCCCGGCGAAGGACTCAAGCCATTAGCCAAGATCGCCTCCGGCGGCGAGACGTCGCGCTTGATGCTGGGACTCAAAAATGTCCTGGCGCGGGCGGATGAGGTCCCATCTCTGATCTTCGATGAGATCGATCAGGGCATCGGCGGGCGCGTCGGTTTGACGGTTGGCTACAAACTCTGGAATCTCTCACGCCTGCACCAAGTCTTTTGTGTGACGCACCTGCCGCAACTGGCCTCCTTTGGCGATGAGCACTACCAGGTGCAAAAGTTGATCCAGGGCAACCGCACGCTCACCCGCGTCGAACGGCTGGACGGCGAGCCGCGCCTGCTCGAACTCTCGCAAATGCTCGGCGAAGTTGGCGAAGGGACATTGCGCTCGGCACACGAGCTGATGCAAGCAGCGCGGCAGATGGTGAAAGGGAAATAAACAGCCATACCCGCTCCTATCAGGGCTGAGCCCTGATAGGAGCATTTTTTATTCCGCGATGCAAGGTAGATAATAAGGCTGAAGCAATCATGGACAAACGCGTGAAATTCGACTTTGAAATAGACTTTACCAACGGCGGCGGGATTCAGGGACAGGATTTCCGTCTGGATATCGAAGGCGATGATATTTCGGATGAAGAACTGGCTAAATACATTGTCAGGGATATGCGTTTGTTGATGGTGGGCGAAGTCCGCATTTTGAACAAGCAGATCATCGAAGAAAAACACAAACGCCAGCCTGCGCCGGTCAAGCCCCAGTTCATTTATGTGCTCAAACCCACCCGCCTCGGCATGCTGACCGAACGACCCACGCCCGAAGAAGTGGATACTGTCTCGCGCCACTTCGCGTATTTCAAAGACCTGACCGAGAAAGGTGTCATGATCCTCATGGGCCGCACGCAAAATAAGGATGAGTCCACGTTTGGCATCGCGGTCTTCGAAGCGGAGGATGAAGCCGCGGCACGCGGAATCATGGAAAACGATCCCGCCGTCGTGGGTGGAGTGATGACGGCAACGTTGTACCCCTACAGGATTGCGTTGATGAGAGACCATCTGTCATTGCGAGGGCGATAGCCCGAAGCAATCTCCGCGTGTCGGTGGGGATTGCTTCGCTTGTTGGCACTCGCTCGCAATGACAGGTATAAGAGGGCAATCCACGGGATTAAAATAGCCTTATAATCCTCCAGATTCATTTCGGAGGTTTTATGAGACCCTCTTTCAGGCAAAAGCTCCAATACCGGTTCGACAACCTGATGTCACGTGGCACGCCGGCCATGGTGGGTATGTTGTTCCTGCTTTCGCTGGTGATTGTGGCAGTGGCAGGTGCGATCATTTCCATTGCTGGCTTCGCGCCGGAAAACGCTGAACGCCTGCCCTTTGCCGAGGCCACCTGGGAAAGCCTGATGCGCACACTGGACTCAGGCACCATGGGAGGTGACACGGGCACGGGCTTTCGCCTTGTGATGCTGTTTGTGACCCTGGGCGGCATCTTCATTGTCAGCGCCTTAATCGGCGTGTTAAGCAATGGCCTGCAGGCCCAAATGGATCGCCTCCGTAAGGGCCGCTCACAGGTGCTGGAAAACAATCACACCCTCATCCTGGGTTGGTCGGCGCAGATCTTTACCGTACTGAACGAATTGATGATCGCCAATGAGAATCAGAACAACGCGCGCATTGTCGTGCTGGCAACTGAAGACAAGGTGGACATGGAGGATGAGATCAAGGAGCGGGTCGAGGTCAGAGCCAGGACGCGCATCATCTGCCGCAATGGCAGCCCCATCGACCCGAACGACATTGAAATCGTGAGCCCTCATTCTGCCAAATCCATCATCGTCCTGCCGCCCGAGAACAACGATCCCGATACCGATGTCATCAAGACCGTGTTGGCGATCACGAACAATCCCAAACGCCATGCCGAAAAATATCACATCGTCACACAGATCCGTGACATGAAAAATCTCAACGTCCTCAAGATGGTCGGCGCGAACGATGACGTGCAGGCCATCCTCACCGGCGATCTCGTGGCGCGGGTCGTGGCGCAGACTTCGCGCCAATCCGGCCTTTCGGTGGTCTACACCGAGCTCATGAACTTCGGCGGCGATGAAATTTATTTCAAACAGGAACCTGAGTTGGTGGGCAAGACTTTTGGTGAATCCCTGCTGCTCTATGAAGATTCCTGTGTGATGGGTTTGCGCAAAGCGGACGGAAGAATCCTTCTCAACCCGCCCATGGATGCAAAGATTGAGGTAGACGATCAAATCTTTGCGCTCTCTGCCGATGACGACACGCTTCGCCTCTCCAGCCCAAACTTGATCCAGATCAACGAAGCACTCATCCGCTCAAGCCGGGAGCCATTCCACCCGAAACCCGAGAAGTGCCTGATCCTGGGCTGGAACCGCAGCGGCACCACCATCGTGCATGAACTCGATAACTACGTTCCCGCAGGATCGAAGGTCACCGTGGTTGCCGATGTGTACGGCATCGAAAAGCAGATCAATGCCCATGGCGGAAAACTCAAAAACCAGCAGCTCAAGGTCATGGAAGAAGAGACGACTGACCGCGACCTGCTCGATTCGCTCAAGATCGATGAGTACGATCACGTCATCGTGTTGGCGTACAGCACACTTGATCAACAAGAGGCGGATGCAAAAACCCTGGTTACGTTATTACACTTGCGCGATATTGCACAGAGGGATGAAACGCCTTTCTCCATTGTCAGTGAAATGCTCGACCTGCGCAACCGCGAACTGGCCGAAGCCACCCAAGTGGACGACTTCATCGTCAGCGAGCACCTGATCAGCTTGATGATGTCGCAGCTTTCAGAGAACGCGGAACTCTTCGATGTGTTCACCGACATCTTCGACCCTGAAGGGGCGGAGATTTACCTCAAGCCTGCCAGTGATTACGTGGCGTTAGGAGAACCCGTCAACTTCTACACGGTGGTCGAGGCCGCGCGCCGGCGCGGGGAAACATCGATCGGCTACCGACTGGCGTCCGAAGCGAAAGACGCGAGCAAAGCCTACGGTGTACATACGAATCCAAAGAAGTCTGCACAGGTTACATTTGGAGCCGCAGATAAAGTGATCGTGATCGCAGAGGAGTAAACGTTCACTCAGCAGTCCCACAGGGACTGCCGCATCGCGGCGTTCGCAATTGAACTGCTGGGTGAACAGCCGCTTCGTTAGAACCTTTAGGGTCCGTTCTCGTATATAAAATTGTGACCAAAGGAGGTCAAAATGCAATGGTTGATCATCGCCGTCCTATTCCTGGTCGGCATACTGCTCCTGATCCTGCTTTCCGGGGTCAGATACATCCCCAACACCCGCATCGGTATCGTCGAAAAGCGCTTCAGTCCCAGTGGCTCGGTCAAGAGTGGCTTCATAGCGCTGAACGGTGAAGCGGGTTTCCAGCCCAAGGTTCTGCGGGGCGGCGTCCACTACCTGATGCCGTTTCAATACGTGGTGAGACTGGTGCCGCTGGTGACCATCCCGCAGGGCAAAATGGGATACATCTTCGCCCGCGACGGCAAACTGCTCGAGCCCACCCAGGCGCTGGCTTCGAATGAGGTCACATTTGACTTTCAAGATGTGGAAAGCTTCCTCAAGAACGGCGGCCAGCGTGGACCGCAGCGCCGTATCCTGCGCGAAGGCACGTATGCCATCAATCTGATGCAGTTCATCGTATTGACCGACGAGCGCATTTATTCCCTGCCACTCAGCCGCGATGAAATGCAAACCATCCAGGGTATGGCGCATGTGATCTCCGAACGCGGCGGGTTCGTGCCGGTCATTATCAAGGATACTGACGACAAGATCGGCATTGCGACCGTGCATGATGGCCCCTCCCTGGCGCAGGGCGAGATCATTGCGCCGGTGGTAGGCGACGACTCCAAGAACGAAGCCACCTATCACAACAAATTCCAGGACCCCGATAAGTTCTTAAAAGCCGGTGGCTTCCGTGGTCGTCAGTTGCAAGTGGTTGTGGAAGGCACCTATTATATTAACCGCCTCTTCGCCACTGTTGAGATGATCCAGAAAACGGTCATTGAAGTGGGCAATGTGGGCGTGGTTGTCTCCTATACAGGTGACACGGGAGAGGATCTTTCAGGTAAGGAATATAGGCACGGCGAGCTGGTGTCGCGCGGCAAACGCGGCGTTTGGGAGGAGGCGCTCCTGCCCGGCAAGTATGCCTTCAACACTTACGCAGGCAAGGTCGTTTCTGTGCCTACCACGAACTTTATCCTCAAATGGATTCGCAGCCAAAGCGGTGCACACAAATTCGATGAAAACCTCAGCGAGGTCTCGCTCATCACCAAGGACGCGTTCGAACCGTCCCTGCCGCTCTCGGTCGTTGTCCACATTGACTACAAAAAAGCCCCTCTTGTTATTCAACGCTTTGGCGACATCAAACGCCTCGTGGAACAAACCCTCGACCCGATGGTGGCGGCCTACTTCAAGAACGTTGGTCAAACGCGCACTCTGATCCAATTATTGCAGGAACGCAGTGATATTCAGCAAATTTCGAGCAAGGAGATGAAGGAAAAGTTCGAGCATTACAACCTTCAACTGGAGGAAGTGCTGATCGGAACACCATCATCCCCTGAGGGCGATGTTCAAATTGAAACCATTCTTACGCAGTTACGTTCGCGTCAAATTGCCGCCGAACAAATTGAAACGTACGACCGCCAGGAGAAAGCCGCGGTGAAGGAACGCGAACTGCGCGAAGCCGAGTCCCGCGCCCAAATGCAGACGAGCATGACTCAGGCCGAGTTGAACATCCAGATCCAGGCGAACCAGGGTAAAGGTGAATACCAGCGCTCCATTCAGCAAGCCGCCCAGATCCGCGCCCTGGCCGAAGCCGAAGCCGAGAAGGTCGCCCGCATCGGTATCGCGCAAGCTCTCGCTACCGAAGAACAAGTCCGCGCGTACGGTGGCCCACAATTCCAGGTGACGCAACAGGTGCTCAACCGTTTCTCCGAGGCTGTTCAACAATCGAAGGTGGACGTGGTCCCGCGCGTGGTGGTTGGCGGCAATAAAGAAAACGGCACAGGCAACATCATGGAGGCCCTGCTCGCCATGTTACTCTCCGACCGCTTCGGCGCGCTCTCCAGTGAGGCGCAAGGCAAACGCTCGGAAGAGGCCGAACAACTCCGTTCTGAGATCCGCAAGAGCATGACAACGAAGACGATGGATAAAAAAGAATAACAACCCGTAGGGGCGGAGCGTCGCTCCGCCCCTACGGCAACATTGCACGAATCAATTTCGCATTCTCCACTACGCGCGGATGATCGCCGTGTAAACATAGCGTCTCCACCCTCACGCGTTTCCCCCCAAACAAAATTCCATCTCGACTCAATTGCGCGGCATGCGCCGCGACATCCTCAGGCGACTCGATGATCGCATGCGACTCTTTACGCGAGACCAACGTCCCGTCTGGGTTGTAGTTTCGGTCTGCGAAACCTTCGTTCGCGACCTTCAACCCTGCTTCAAGCCCCGCTTCGATCAACCCCGAGCCTGCCAGCCCGAACAGAATGAGATCTCCACTGAATCGTTTCACCGCGCGCACTATGGCATTCGCCAGAGTCCTGTCCTTTGCCGCCTGGTTATACAGCGCGCCATGTGGCTTGACGTGATACAACGCCACACCTTCCGACCTGGCAATCGCAGCCAGTGCACCGACCTGATAAAGGATCAACGCCTCCACTTCTTCCGGTGGCAGCGTCATCTCGCGCCGGCCAAACCCCTCCAGGTCCGGCCAGCTTGGATGCGCGCCGACATTCACTCCATGCCTCTTCGCCAGCCGGACGGTCGCCTGCATTGTCTTTGAATCGCCAGCGTGGAATCCGCAGGCGATATTCGCGGACGTGATGTATGGCATGATAGCTTCATCATTACCAATATTCTCGCCCATGTCACAGTTGAGGTCTATGGTCATAGCTCTCCCTGCTCAAGCCGCCGTCCTCGGCGGCGCTATCATGTTCGTCCTGCGCCGGGGACGGCGCAGGGAGCGTTATTCCTCCACGATCCTCCTCAACCCACTCATCAACAGTTGATACCTCTTCTGCGCCTTTGCCACGGTCGTCTCCCGAAAATGGATCCTGTTTCTGCCCGGCACGCACTGCGCGACTAGAGGCAGATCAGCGCTGGCAACCGCCGCGATTTTTGGATATCCACCCGTTGTCGGAGAGTCTGCCATCATCACGATCGGCTGTCCATTGGACGGGACCTGGATCGCGCCCATCGCCATCCCTTCGGAGATCAACTCGGTTTTGTGGCGATGCGTCAGCGCTGTGCCCTCCAGGCGATAACCCATACGGTCGGAGGTGGCACTTACCGTGTAGCTTTGCGACTTGAAAGTCGCGATACTTTCTTCCGTAAAATATTTTGTCTGAGGGCCCATGATGACATCAATGTTTGGGGCATCGATATAGTTTGGTCGCGCTGGTTCGGGTAACGTCCGGGCGGCGAGCTCATGGAGGGAGCGTGATGGACTTCCCGATTTTAGGAGATCACCGGCTTGCAACTGCCGCCCGTCGAGTCCCCCGAAATGGCCGCGCAGGTAGGTTGAGCGCGAATCAAGTACTGGCTGACCCTGAGCCGTGTCGAAGGGTAAAACACCTCCTGCAACGGCAAGATAAGACCACATGCCAGAATCCAGCTTGGTCAGTCGAATCGTCCAGCCGGCGCGGACGTAGTACGAGCTCCACAGTGGGAAATCCCAGATGTAAATGGATAGACTATATCCAACACCTGCTGCCGAGATCACGCAGTCACGCAAAGCGCGCAGGGTGATATCTCCTAATCCGATTTCCACTGCGGCGCAATTCGAATCGTTGCCAGCCAGTTTATTGGCAGCGTGAAATGAAAAACCATCCATCGGTCCAGAGACAGGCACGCCAAATTTCCTCCAGCCCCTGCGCCCGGAATCCTGGATCGTGGCAAGACCGCTGATTTCGATGATTTCGAGTGACATTATTTATCATGTCCTGTCGGCAGTGAACTGCCGACACAACTATCTTTCCACAACAAATTTCACTTCATCGCCCGGCGCAAACAAAAAGGGCAATTTGGATTCAGGGTTGAAGAGCTTCAATGGTGTCCACCCGATCAGGTGCCAACCTCCAGGCGAATCGATGGAGTAGACGCCGGTCTGTGAACCCGCGATGGCCACCGTGCCGGCCGGCACGCGCACGCGCGGCGTTTCCAACCGCGGCAGGGTGAGAGCATCGTCAAGTTTGCCCATATACGGAAAACCCGGCGTGAAGCCCATCATATAGACCGTATAGGTTGCTTCACTGTGCAGTCGGATAACATCATCAACACTCAACTGAAGCTTGGCTGCGACCGATGCCAGATCGATCCCATATTCCCCGCCATACCACACGGAGACTTCGACCAGTCTTCGTTTTCGGTTGGTCCTTTCCTCAACGAAATCGATCTTCGTCCGTAGATACTCCTTGAGCTGTGTGAACGAAAGGATCAGCGGATCGTAGTGGACCAACAATGTCGCATACGCGGGAACTGTTTCTATGATCCCATCAATGGAAGAACCCTCTATGAGACTCGCCAGCGCATGGACGCGTTGATTGACCGCCAGGTCAATTTCCTCCCCCAATTGGACCAGCAAGGACGAGTCGCCGAGCGGGACGATCCTTGTTTTGAAATGCATCTGTGCGTTTCCGCTTCTTGACAAAACCTATCGTAGATAAATGCGGTTGGGTTTCAGAGATTCTAACGGAAAACCTCCTCTCTTTCCGAATAAAAAAGAGCCATTTTACGTTAAGATACTGGAAGCAGAAAAGGAATGCCCAACAGTGGCAACGATCTTGGAAGTCAATGACGCAGAGTTGGTCAGCAGAGCCCAGAGTGGTGACCGAAACGCCTTCAACGAATTGGTCCGCAACCATGCCCGGGGTGTGATGAACGTCGTCTACCGCATGTGCGGCGACGCGCTGATCGCAGAAGATGCCGCGCAGGAGACCTTCATTCGGGCCTGGCAAAACCTTTCGTCCTACCGCCCACAGACACCGCTTCGCAGCTGGTTGTACCGCATCGCTTTCAACGCCGGTATGGATATGCTTCGCAAAGAGAAGCGCATCCTGCCCAATGATATTGAAGAGATGCAGCTGGCAGATGAACGACCCGGCCCGGAATTCCTGGTGTCGCAACGGGAAAGGACAGTTCTGGTGCAGCAGGCAGTTTTATCCCTGCCGGATGCGAGCCGGGCGGTGGTGGTACTCAGAGAATATGAAGGAATGTCCTATCACGAGATCGCAGAGGCCCTGGATATTCCGATCGGAACTGTTATGTCACGTTTGAATTATGCCCGCAAGGCCTTGAAGGAAAAATTGGAACCAAAATTATTCGTACGACAGGAGGCAGCACATGTCTAACCACGTAACCGAATGGTTGAATGCCTACTTCGATGGTGAGTTGACTGGCAGAAGGCTCCACCAGGTGGAGGAACATCTCGCCGAGTGTGGAGATTGCCAAGCTGAGTTGGACGCCTTGCAAAGTTTATCGCAATTGTTGCACGAAGTTCCCACACCGGAGTTTGCATCACCTGAACGCTTCGCGTCTCAGGTGAACCTGCTCCTGCCCAACCGACCTGCCGCGGCGACTGAAAGCAAGATCTTTGAGATCGGTTGGTGGATGATCCCGGTTGGATTGTTGGCCGCCTGGGCCTTCATCAGTACGGCTGTTCTCGTCAGCAACATGATTTCTGCAGCAGACAGCTTCGGATTACTGGACAGTGCAACAGCTTTGTTTGTTTCCGGTTCGTCCAATACGGTTTATTGGACCTCCACACTGGGACAGTTCAGTTCGTTGGAAGGTAACAGCTTGCAGTGGTTCGAGCTGACTGAAAGCTACTCAAGGAACCTGTTACCGCAATTCGTCTGGCAGGCTGCAATTGCACTGCTGTACCTGACGTGGATTGCGGTCTGGTGGGCGCGTCGTACGCGTCAGGGGCAGGGCCAACCCGTAGAAGGCTGACGAAGAGCCCACCTTAATAAGGAATCGAAAGAGAAAGTCTATGAATGAAGTGAACAAGGAGATTACAATGACAATAGATCCTATCAAAATCATCAAACGGGCCTGGTCCATCCTGTGGAGTTATCGGACGTTATGGGTCTTCGGTTTGGTGTTGGCGCTGGCCGCAGGGAGTTCCAGCGCGCAAGGTTCGAACAATGGCTACCAGTATGAGCAAGGCTCGGGAGAAAATCCGCAAGTAACACCTCAAAGCATGCAAGAAGCCTGGAGAGATTTCCAGAGCGAGATCAATAAGCTTTTCGAGCAGGGCATCCCAGATCTAAATATCTCAGGCCAGGACCTGACCACGTTCCTTTGGATATTCGGCGCATTCTTCCTGGTGATGGTAACCCTCGGAATCGTCATGGCGATTGCACGCTATGTTTCTGAAACCGCGGTCATCCGCATGGTGGATGACTATGAGGCCAGCGGCAATAAAATGACAGTCCGTCAGGGTTTTCGCATCGGCTGGTCCAGGACCGCGTGGCGATTGTTCCTCATCAACCTGATCGTGAGTCTGCCGGCCATTGCCCTGGCGCTCGTTCTGCTCGTAGCGGGCATAGGCGTTTTCTTCGCTGTGATCAACGGCAGCGCAGACTTCGCCGCCTTCAGTGTGGTGTCCACGGTTGTGCTGGTGTTCCTGACTATCTTCGTGGTTGTGATCCTGACCGTGCTGCTGCACCTGTTACGCAACTTCTTCTGGCGGATTTGCGTGCTGGAGGATACTGGCGTGCGCGAATCGCTGCAACGCGGGTTCGCACTGGTGCTCGAGAACTGGAAGAACGTGGGCTTGATGTGGCTGGTGATGATCGGGCTGGGAATCGTCTGGGCGGTGGCGTCAGCTATCCTGTTTATCATCACCATACCGGTCGTGATCGTGACAGCCATTCTCGCAGTACTTGTAGTGGTTGTCCCATTCCTGCTGTTTGTCGGCCTCTTCAGCGTGTTCGTTGGTGGTGTGCTCCCGTGGATTGCAGCCGGGCTGTTCGTGGCGCCTTTATTCTTCCCCCTGGCCTTCTCCCCCTGGGTCCTGGTGGGAAGCTGGCAGTCTGTCTTCACCTCAACGGTTTGGACGTTGACTTATCGTGAGATCAAAGCCCTGCCAGCACTCGCCGCGCCTGTGGTCACAACTCCGCCACCCATGGAGCCTGCAGCAAGTTAGTTGAAACTACAAACACACAGTCCCCTTCCAGTTTTGGGAGGGGATTATTCTTTTGGCTCAAAGATGGAAATGCTTTCGATGTGGTACGTTTGCGGGAACAGGTCGAACGGGGTGACTTGCTTGAGTTCGTACCCACTTTCGATCAGTCGTCTGGCATCCCGCGCCAACGTGGACGGGTCACATGAGACATAGGCAATCAGCTGTGGCTTCCACTGCATAATAGCATCCAGCGCGTGACGTTCAATCCCCGCACGAGGAGGGTCAGCAATGACGTAAGGCGGATTGTCCCCTTCGGGGATGCTATCGCGAACAATCCGCCCCACGAGATTTGGCAAAACTTCCTCCACAGCGCCCTCATATAACTCGACGTTGTCAAACTCATCTAGATTGACAGTAAAATCTTCACAGGAGGATGCAAACGATTCAACGCCAATGATATTTGCGCACCTGGAAGCAAAGAAGGCGCTGAAGAGGCCGACTCCACAATAGAGGTCGAGAAGAGTTGTAGACAAAGATACAGGTAGACACGTAAATAAGTGCTCCACCATCTTCTCTGCCATGACCGTGTTGACCTGAAAGAAGGATGGCGCCGAGACTTTGAAATCGCGATCCAGCACGCGGATGAGGATGTGGTCATTACCAGCGATGACGACCGTATTGCCCTCATAAACATGCGCAACGGAAACGTCCGCTTCTATTTCGAGTTCGGGTGGCTCTGGCGATTCAGATTCGAGGACGAGCATGAGATTATCATCTTTGCCCCCGCGGAGAGCGACGCGTTCGATATCCGTCCCCGGTTCGAACTCCAGTTGGGGCCAGAGATCGTTGAGAGCTGGTTCTGGTAGGTGGCACTCGGTGATTTCCA
>DASTOH010000243.1:0-7276 GCA_035720235.1 Anaerolineales bacterium
ATCCTTCCACTTTCCCGGTTGAGTGCGTCGGCGACTTTGTTCGGCAGCTTACAGGAAATGGAGACAGTGCGGATCATCTCAATTGGCTCGTAGCCGCTTTATCAATGCTGCATTCCGAATAGCTTTTGCACGCTCGATGGAACGTTTTTCATCTTGCGTTGCAGGACGGATTGTCCAACCTGAGAACCCTCCTGCGGCGTAAGGTTCACGAACGCAAATCCAGCCAGCAGGCACCTCAGGAAGTTTGAAGTCTGGATTTTGCTTGCATCTCCCCCATGAGCAGGTATAGCCGTCACATGGAATAACCTTTGAAGCACGTACTCGCTGTATCCTCCCACAACCTGCACAAGCGACCTCGACGAAAGCTTCATTGATTTTTCGACTCATGATCCTTGATGCCCTCATTTTGGCGAATTGACGGATGGCTTTGCGGACGATCATATATCAAGTATGGTTGAACGGAGTATATACCAGAACATTTGTTCCATCAAGGTGTAGTCTAAAGTTGTCGAAACGAGTAAAGGGTTTACACCTGTGGCACCATGACGCCACGGTGTATCCCAGGGCTAAAGCCTTTTGGGTTTACACCCTATTTGCTAAGACAAGATACTACGTCTACACACTGCCATTGAAACGGCATAGCTTGCGGTGGATTCTATTCGGTCAAACTGACGTGCCTTTTCAAGGACACGCCTCGACCTGACGCGTGTTAATCGAATTACTGACATGGTTAATCTTTTCATAGCAACCTCCTGTTGTTTTTGGGGGGAATAAGCATATCTACAGACATGGCTTGCTGCAGATATTGGGTATAGAGATACGTTTCGATGTAAAGCTACCTTTTAGGCGGCGAAGCTCCGGGTCCTTTATATCTCATGAACCCCAAGAGTGTTTGCAGCTATTTGCATTCCACGTGCCTCTTTTTCAATCTATTCAGAGGGGTAAGGGAGGGAGAGTCTCCTAGGCATGTGCGTGCTACCACACAAGCGAGCGCACGATGGGGTTTTGATTGCTTATTCCTGTGTTTATTTGGCCCGCTAATTGCACATTTCGAAACACTATCAGGGTAACTCCGGTCCAGCCTATGTGATATCACCTGTTTGCCAGGGTGATCATTCCGTATCGGGATAAATAGGTTTCCAACTCCTTCCGACTCATTACCTTGTCGGAGTTTTCAAGCTTCCAATCCTCGTCACCGTATGGGATACACGCCACTGGCTGACCTTGATGGGACATGCCCGGCCAGAACATCAGCCGTAGATCAATGCACATTCTGCGAATTTCTTGCAAGATCCTGCCAGGAGGCATTGAACCTTGCGTTTTTTTCTTCCTTTTTGAGTGCATTTTTACGCAGAAGGCAATTGCTCCTGCCGCGGGCGCAGATAGAACCAGGTCCACGAGGTCGGTCGGGAACTGCATCCGGAGTTCAGTCATCCCGCTCATGCGATTGGGAATTTCTTCGACTGCTGGTTGCTTGTCTTCCTCAATCAAAGTAAACAGCGTGGGGATGTCCGTGCTGCCATGACCTATTGCTCTGTAAGACGAGCATCCATACGAGCGGACCTTGGAGTGGTATCTTTTCCGGTGGCCGCCTGTGACGCCGGCGCATTCTGGACCCATCCCGCGAGCAACGCTTTCGGGGTCACTTAGCGGTCTTCTGCACTTGAGACAACGTGCTGTTACCTCCATGTGACCTCCTTTGAGTACGTAACTCCGTATTGTTTCTTTTGCCAGTCCGCATTGACGTAAAAGTGGACGTTTTCACCCCAGGCGGTTCCAAGATCGAGTGGGTAGCACTTGACGCACAAAACAAGCAGGATCAAGGCAAGGTGGATGGTTCCACCCTCGAAATAGCCTCGCCAGTTGTATTCATCTGCATTGTTCCAGGGTGCAATATCCGCGACACCTTTACGGATAACCAATTGGATGTCCTCATTATCCTGGGTGATTTCCTGCAAGATCCGCAGGGATGGGTCGGTATTGGTAAACATGCTCTTTGCTGTTTCTTCGTCGATGCCGACAGTCACCAGAGTTTCGATCAGCTTTTCTTTCGTCACTGGCCAGGCTGGGGGGCTGTCCACCTGGCCAGCTACGCTTTCGTCGAACCGTTGCTTGATTTCTTCAATGTTCATGCAACCTCCTTTTTTCGTTTTCTAGGTTTGCGCAGCAAATACGGCTTAATGTCGGCTTTGCGCATGCGCTTGACCAGCTGATCAACGGTCCTGTGTGAAACCTTGCCGATGGCATTGACGTTGACTTTTATCCGATTTGCTGCCATTTGGTTTTTCAGGATGCGGGCGATTAGGTAACAATCGTCCAGTGTTGCTTTACCATCACGGTATCGTTCAAAGGCGCCACGTACCTGCGGGAAGCGGTGGGCGAATTTGCGCCAGTCCGCATGAACACCAACCCTGCGCCGGTACTCAATATCCTTGAGCCCAAATTTCGCTATTACTTTTTTCAGGTGTCGGGGATTGTTCATCAGGCTGAAGCGCTGGGATGTGGCGGCGTGGCAGAGGTTCACCATCTTGCCGATGGTCATGCCACTGAGACCAATTGCACCTGCCAGCAGGATGAACGCGTGCATGCGGTCCATCAAGTTGTAAGGAGGCGGCTTGAATTGCCATGCCTCTGCATCAGATCTCTTTACTCCCCAGAAGGCCCATTTCCCATTTTCGTGCCGACCATCTTTGCCAACGATATGGACTGCTGGCAGCATGCGCCGGAAGATCGTTTGACCGACCTGACGCGTCGTGGTCCCTTTCAGGTCAGCAACCTGGCGGCTCGTAAGCCATTCATCGCCCCATTTTTCTTGAGCGAGTTCGACCAGTCGAGCGAGATGCGGCTCCTGAATGCGCTTGGTGTCGAAGTACAGCCAGGAGATGGGGGAGGCGATCCAGCGGCGCAAGGAAATCTCATGTACCATCCAGGTATCATCACCGCTGATTCGATGACCGAGTACCAGGCCCTTTTTGACCCATCCAATCACCGGACGAGCATCCGGCATTCCCAAAAGCCGCAGGACACGGTTTGCGGAGAGCCAGCCTTCCGATTTCGAGCTGGCCTTTATTTTCTGGCGTTGGCGCATGATCTTGATTGCATCCTCGCTTCTGCCAAGCATCTGACCGACCACTTTGGGCGAGTAGTACGGCAGCAGCTCCCGCACCCGGTTGATATCCTTTTCACTCCATCGGGGAGCTTTTCGGGATGGCGTCTGAGCTGTCGCCACTTTGAGAGAACTTGTGATCAACGTGGTAAGGCTGGAATCCGGCGTAGTCTTTCCGCGAGACATGTTCGCCTACGCTTCCTGTTCTTCGGCTTTCTTTGCGAGTTGAGCTAGCATCCGGGCAGCTGTGCAGGCGGAGCAAATCGGGTGGCTGGCGAACCCATACAGATCGCAGCCGGCGCAGATCGCGAGAGCCGTTTCCACGACCATTGACCACGGAGGCAAATATCCTGCCTCTTTAAGCACATCCCATTTATTGTGCGAGGGTGGCTGACTTTCATCGATATCCAAATCAGCGAGGTTGGACGCCGCATCAAAGATGTTCTTTTTCTTCTTGGTGGGCTTTTCCTTCTTGATTGCGGACAGTTGATTCAGCACGGTGGTAGCGGTCTTATTCGCCGCCTTGAGAGCGGGCTGCGTTTCAGCAATCTGCTGGGTAAGCTCGTCACATGCCTTCGGGCTGATCTCTGCGATGTCGCGCAGGCGGGAAATAAACCGATTGGAGATGAACAACTGACCTTTGTTGATGAGTGCTCGTGTCTTTTCGGGAAGGGATGCACAGTTGATGCAGTTGCCCACGCGCGCATCGGTCACGCCGACTTTTCGGGCAATCTCAGCGTTTGACATTCCCTGTGCCCGCAGCGCGAGATATCCGTCGCCTTCTTCGACCGGGGTCATCTCTGAGCGGTCTACGTTCTCGACAAGCGCAAGGATCAGGTAATCCTGTTCGCAAGCGACTTCGCGGATAATTGCCGGGACTGTTTGGCGCTGCGCGCGTCCAGCGGCGATCAATCGGCGTTCACCGGCAATCAGGGTGTGGATCCCGTTCGCGTTGCCGGGGGTAACGATCAGGGGCTGAATAACGCCGTGTTCCCGGATGGAAGCAGCTAGGTGATTGAGATCGTCGTTGTTGAACGACTGGCGGGGCTGTTTGGGGTTGCGCTCGATATGAGTAATGTCAATTTCGATTGCAAGAGTGGGTTGTGTTGTTTGAGTCACAGTGACCTCCGAGATATATGTTTGGATAGAAAACGGGCCGTGTCTGTACACACGGCCTGTTGGAACAGGGTGTTGTTTCTAAACCTATTTACTTCCCTTCAGTAGGGGGAGTGAGGAACGCGGTATCAACTTCCTGACTGAGACGCTGCACAGCTTCGGAAGTGCTGTTATTCAGCTCATCTACGGCATCAAAGACCATCGTGGTTGATTCGCTAAAGTCCCACACCAAGTGGAGCAGGTTACCCAAGGGGTTCTTTTCATCCGAATCTGCGATTCGCTGCATATACTCTTTGGCGTCTCGTAATTTACGACGAGCCGCGCCCAGCAACTCGGCAAGCTCGCTCAGAGCGTTCCGGACCTCATCCATGCGTACAAGCTCCGGGGCACCAATCTTGAGAGCGTTCTGAAGCAATTCATCGGCGATATCTCCTGTTTCAACCATGTAATCACCGCTGTCTTCGAATGTGGCGTATTCGTAAATGTCGCAGTAGTTCTTGAGCATCCAGACGACCAGACCTACGTAAAGATCATGGTCAGGGTACTGGCGATCAATGCTCTTGTAGAACTCAAGGGGACTCAACGTTGTGATAAAGATGGGGTCTTCTTGCTGGGGCCGCGAGCAACCCATTCTGGCTTCACTGTCGTAAAGCAGCCAGCTCACGGGAGTTCCGTTGACCGTAATCTCTTTTGCGAAAGCAACCATGTGGTTAGGAGTGATTACCAGGTTCTTATACACAACCTCAGTGGTGCTTTTCGCATCCACATAAGCGTAGATGCCCTGGTTGCACAGTGATTCGGCAACCAGTTCGCTGTCCACCACCATCACCGGCACGTTGCGGATGAAGTTCATAACCTGGTCCCATTCGATTTCAATCTGGTATCCATCGTCCTGAACGGTGCAGACGTTGTAGCTTTGCATGTGATCCCAGACGATAGCCTTATATCCGTAATTCTCCATGATCAATTGTGGGACACCCCAGGCATCCTGCAGCAGTTTCTTAATCATGGCGTCTTTTGGGACTTCCATGTAAATGGCTTGGAGCGGGGACATTAGATGCTCATCGTTCACGCCCTTCGGTTCAAAATCGTAGTTGCCGACGCGATCGGGCCACAGGCCTGGGCGCAGGGGTTTCAGGATGTGTTGCATGACTGTTTTCACGATCTTCTGGCAGGCTTTATCGAGATGGACATCGCCGATCAGGTCGTTTCGATCGGGGAGCTTCGGGCGAATGCCGGAGATGGGGTCAATCGTGAGAACGAGGTTGACATCGCGGAATATTCCATCTGCCAATTTGCTGTGTGCCTGAGCAGCCTTGCGCAACGCTTTCTCGAATGTTTCCGATTTCATTACTGCCTGCTGCCACAATACATACTGCGTATCGAACATCCCACAATGCTTTCCGATCTCCAACGTGCCCACGCCCTTGATCTTGAGTGTGGACCAGAGGCCACGATTTAGCAGGTCGTAAGGATTGACGACTTCCGGTTGTTTCGGCGTTGCCACCCAGTACACGTCCATCGGATAGCGGCCGCGCGCCAGGGCAACTGCACCCTGACTGACGAAATCTGCCGTGTGTGTCAGGACGATCTCAATCGTCATTCCTTCGGCTTGCTCGTCGAAGTGGTACACATCCACTTGACCGCGCTCGAGATTTTCAGCGGACCGAACCATACCCCAATCACAGGAACGGTATGTGACCTGTTCGCAGTATTCCGGGCGAAGGATGGAGAACGCGCCAATGCCGGCAGGATCCACAGCAAAGGAGTCTTCCTCCCAGCCCGATTCACCAACCACAATCAGGTCTTCTGGTTTGCAGCCGCAGCCGTCGTCTTTGAATTGCAGGACCCGGGTTTCCTTGTTCCAGTCGACCGTTACGGTTTTTGCGCCGGCGCGGAAGGAGTTTTGGAACAACTCGGTCAGAATGGACTGTGGCGAGCCGAAGAAGCGCGGGGCTTTCTTCAGGATAGATTGGGACACGTCCATGTTGAGGGTGGTGGGGGATTGGTTTTGTGTTGTTTGAGTCATAGGAACCTCCAAGAGAAATTTGTTTGAATAGAAAATCGAGCGTGTCTACAGACGCGCTCGATTTGGTAAATTGTGGGGCGTGTCTGTTGACACGCCTATCTGATTTCTTGCTTCCTGCTCCAAGCTATCAACGCTCTTGAGTTCCGGTCCGGCTCTGAAAACTTCGCGGATGATCGAATCAGGCTCGTGTTCGTGCGACGCTCCACAAGCTGCACATTTGGGCTCGGCCTTAATGTCGGCGCATGATAGACCCACGGGCAAAAATAGTAATAGACCCCCTGAATTGCAGCCTAATTACGATGATGGGCTAGGCTTGAAAAACCATTCCATTTGTTATATGATGAAGTCGTACGCGGGAAAGACCTAACGATCCATCCGGTTATTTCGGGAGGTTGGAGGTTGCGATGAACAGCGTCAAGGATTTGATCCTAAACCCGGTTCAACGGTTTGTGGCAGGGGTAAAGCTGAAGCGTACAAAGTACGGAAATACCGAAAACGGATTCCTGGCCTGCGTCGATGGCAATGACCTCGAGACCTTCAAATTGTTCCTCACGGCCGGCGTGAACATCAATGCAACGGATGACATAGAGGAAACCGCACTCATCAAGGCTACACGGAAAGAACACGTGCAGATTCTCTCGATGCTGCTCGAGCAGGCGGAGTTGCAGGTCAATAAACAAGCATTGGGTGGAGATACGGCATTGATCGCGGCTTGTCGAGCGGGCAAACGAGACGCCGCTCTGCTGCTGCTAGACGATCCACGATTGAATTCCAACATAAAAAATGATAGGGGCGAGACCGCCCTGATGATCGCCTGCCAACAGGATCCGACCATGGTCGCATCGTTGCTGGTCCATCTTGCGATCACTCTGAATGATCAAGACCGGAATGGAGACACTGCGTTGATGCATGCCTCCAGGGCAGGAAATGTCGAGGCAGTGCAGTTGCTCCTGAGAAAAGAGGGCCTCGAACTCGATCTGTGTAACGAGCAGGGGCACAGCGCCCTTTATCTGGCCATTGCAGGA
>DASTOH010000244.1:0-9345 GCA_035720235.1 Anaerolineales bacterium
GGTTCTTGCGTCCCGACGAAACTTGTGAAACAGTTAGCACACCGCTCACACCGTTTGCATAATGCAGGAGAATAGTAGCATAATCTTCGGTGCTGATGGGTTGGTCAATGTAATCTTCCGGCGTTAGGATTTTACCTGTGAAAGTTTCCAGTGGCTTCGCAGGTTTCTTGCGAACAGGATGGAAGGTCTTGAAGTCGGCGTAGACTTCTTCCACTTGTAAACCTGTAATAAAGGTTAGAAGGTCTAGCCAGTGTGAACCAATGTCACCTACCGCGCGCAGGGTGCCGCCGAGATCCGGTTCCAGACGCCAGTTCCAGTCGGTGGGAAAAAGGAGCCAGTCCTGGAGATAAGAACCCTGCAAAATAAATAGCTCGCCGATCTCACCACTCTGCACCATACTACGTGCCTGATGCACAAGTGGATACATGCGGATATTGAAATTAACCGCATTAACAAGATTACGTTCCGCCGCTAGTTGAACGAGTTCTGCTGACTCTTTGGAGGTCATTGCGAGCGGTTTCTCGCAAACCACGTGCTTGCCAGCCAATAACGCGGTTTTGGCGTGTGGATGATGCAAGTGATTTGGCGTGGCAAGATGCACAACATCAATTTCAACATCTGACAGCATTTCATCGAGTGAGTTATAGGCGCGCGAGATGCCGAGTTCAGCAGCTTTCTGCTCGGCTTTTTCACCTGTACTTCCAACTAGTCCAAGAACGCGAATCCCATGGCGGCACAAGCCTTCGATGTGTGCTGGACCGATAAAGCCTGTCCCTGCCACGCCAACGCCGATGGTTTGTTTTGTGAGCTGTTTGCTCATCGTTATCTTTTCCTTCGGGTGGCTAGCAACAGAGGTCTTACCAATGCGCAAGGTCATTTGAGCGATATGAAGAAGTTAGAGATACTTCTTGACAAGCAAATCCAGTTTTTGACGAGTTTCTGCGGGGATAAGATCCGGGCGCGTGATCAAGGCAGATGCCAGGGCATGTTCACAAGCGCAATCCCGTTCAGATTTGAGGTTTTTTGCCAGAACGCGAACGGCTTCCTGCGCCAGCGTGGTATTTTTGTTGAGTATCTGGATCACCATCTCAACTGTCACCGGTGCTTCACTAACATGCCACACATCATAATCGGTCACGTGCGCCATGGTTGAGTAGCAGATTTCGGCCTCCCGGGCCAGAAACGCCTCCGGTGAGGCTGTCATACCGATGATGGACATACCCCAACTTCGATACGCATTTGACTCGGCTTTTGTGGAAAAGCGCGGACCATCAATCGTAATAAATGCCCCGCCTCGATGTACAACGCCTCCCGCAGCACGCACGGCTGATTCCAGTTGATTGGAAAGATCCGGGCAGAAAGGGTCTGCAACGCTGACATGCGCAACCAGCCCGCCACCGAAAAAGGATCGGACGCGTCCATGTGAGTTGTCATAGATCTGATCAGGGATCACGATGTGACCGGGGGCATAATCTTCCCTTAGCGATCCACAGGCGCTGATGCTGACAGCCCGTTCTACTCCCAGCGATTTGAGCGCGTAGATGTTCGAACGGTAGGGCACTTCACCGGGCGTGATGTGGTGACCGATGCCGTGTCGGGCAAGAAAGGCTATGCGTTGCCCCTCCAGGGTTCCAACGACAATCGGCGCGCTGGGGTCGCCGAATGGAGTATGGATATTATGTTCGCGCGGGCTTTCAAGGCCCGGCATGGTATATAAGCCTGAACCGCCTATAATGGCAAGCGTTACAGTTTCTTCCATGGCAACCTCCTGGTGGGAAAGATGATTTTTGAAGCAGATAGTTCGTTAATTGCCCGCTTATTTTGTCTCATTAGGGGGATTACAATATCAGAATAGTTCATAACAGACTCTCGTACAAGGATTTTGGTCGGATCATGTACTCAGTAAGATAACGCTCGAACGATGGATTTCCTCGCGCCCGCCCGTTGGGCAAAAGCAAGCACAGCGACAGTGAGCAATAGAGGTCCCCAGATGATTACCACCACCGAAATATACTTCAACATAGGCGGCGATGTCTTCATCACCGTGTTCAGCAGAAAATCCATTGCCACGTTGGAAGATAATGCGCCAAAGCTCAACCACGGCAGGATGGAACGGGAAAATTGGCCCTCGGGCAGCAACGCAGCGGGCGCTATAGCCCACAAGACATACCAGTGCTGAAACCAGAAGGAACCAACCAATAAATACAACATGCTGATCGCTGTCAGGGTACGCCAGAGTTTCAGATCCATTTCTTCGAGCGCAATGGGAGTACCACGCCAGCGTTTGGGCCGAAAGTTGAAAACCCACAGCGGAACCAACAGCGCGCCGGCCGCAAACAGCAGGCTTGACAGGCCGACGCTAAGCTGGTGGGCACTAGCAATCCGCCAGTCCCATTGCTCAATCAGCAGCGATTTCATGATACGCCACAGCGAGTTGGCCAGAAATGCGGAACGTTCCTGCAGCATACGAGGCAGAACTTGCCAGCCGCCGAACGGCACATACAGTAGCCAGGACAACACCAGCCCACTGACTGCACTCACCAAAACGATTTTCAACGCATGCTTCCGGCCCCAACGCCACATAATCCAAAAAATGCAGGCTGGGAGCCAGATCAGCGCGGTCAGCTTGACGTGTGCTGCCAGGATCAGCGCCATCAATGCTAGAAACGGGCTTTGACGTTGTAATAGCCACCAACACAATAGGATCAACACGAGCATGACAGCGTCGTTATGTCCGCCCAGGGCGGTAGCGATCAGGGTCATGGGACTTAACAACCAGGTAGCCGGCGCCAGTGGGGCTAGCCAGGGCCGGCTGTGCCGGATCATACTGAAGATCAACCAGCCCGATAACGCAGTTAATAGGATGGCGAGCATACGGTATCCAATGATGTAAACCATCAACAGGCGACAAGACTCAGGGGATATTGGGCAAACGGGATAGGCATCGTCCCACCAGCCCAACCAGCGAGCCACCTCGCGCACGCTCACAGCCACGGCAGCGCTGGAGGCTTCCCACACAGGGCCATATGTATCTACATTTTTGTGCCAGGCCAGGTAACGAGCATACGGGATTGAATACTCAAGCTCGTCGGGCACATCCACCAGGGGATTGGCCCGGTATTCCACCATCATCCGACCGCGGAAAATATAATCGAATATATCGTGGGACTCACCAGCAGAGGCGGCTTTCATCAACACCGCAGAGCAGGCTAACCAGGTAGCGAAAATAAGAATAATTTGTAAATGAGGATTTGTAGTGTTCTCCCCCTCAGACGGAACCAACAGACGCAATATCGTCAGGTAGAGCAGGGTAAGACCAAGATAGATGGCGAGGTGCCAAAGAGCATTCAGTCCCGTTGGCTCCACCATACTTGACCATGAGGCCCGTGGGTTATCGAGACTGGGTCCTAGCGGGTAACGTAAGGCTAATAGGAGGTAGAGTCCCAACGAAGTTGCAGCAACAATGCTAAGCCAGATCAGTCTCTTAGAACTCATGCCATTCGCGTCCGTGGTCTGTTGGTGCATTGACAAAATCCATGGCTCACAAGGTCCCTTTTGAATAAATGTATGCCGGGATATGGTCGCACATGTTTTCAAAATGCATACCGAAGTGTGACCATGAAAAACCGATAAGCTGTAAGGATGGAACCGCGCAGCGTGCCTCCGACCTTTGACTGCCCACCAATCCGTGGACGGTAGGTGACCGACACTTCGACAATCCGGTTGTGGAGGCACGCCGCCTTAATGATCATCTCCAAGGGCCAGCCGTACGTACGTTCTCGCATGTTTAATTCCAACAACTGGTCGCGCCGGATGGCACGATAGGGACCGAGGTCTGTCAGCGTCAGACTAAACCGTCGGCGCAGCAGCCAGGCAAAAAGGAGGTTGCCAAAGCGTTGATGAGTAGGCATGACAACTCCATTCCTGCGCATGCGCGATCCAAGCACGAGATCAGCTTCATCCCGGAGGAGAGGCGCAAGCAGGCTAGGCAGCTCGCCGGGCGCAAAACTGCCATCTCCATCCATGAAGACCAGTACATCCCCTTCGGCGACGGCAGTCCCGGCGGCACAGGCAAAGCCATACCCTTGCCGGGGTTCATCAACGACCAACGCGCCTGCCATTCGCGCAACCTCGGCAGTCTTATCAGTGGATCCATTATCGACCACGATGACCTGGTGAATCAAACCCGCGGGTACTTCATCCAACAAGGAGGGAAGACAATCAGCTTCGTTCAAGGCAGGGATAATCAGCGAGACACGCATGGTTCAGGCTGGTGAATCGCGCCAGTCCATTTGGGCCAGCCACTGACGTGTGGCAAGGGCCCTTCCGTTATGATTCGACCCATTGATCTCGCCATCCAACTGGAACAGATCCTCAATCGTGTCAATGTCATACCACGTCGGCAGGAGTGATGTAGTCAGCCCGGTAGCCTTGGCAAGAGCTAGCGTGTCAGCCAGAACTTGCGGCGTGCTCATCTGCACCTGACGCAACAAATGGGGTTGGGGTTGTTTCGTACCAATCAGATAGTAACCACCATCCTGCGTAGGACCGAGTACAACATCTGCATCCGCGAGTTGATCAAAGGCCTGGGTAATGTACTCTGCCGGCAGCGTGGGACTGTCGCTGTCCATGACCACGGCCCGCTGCGATCCACTGGCCAGCGCCTCCGCCAACAGATGATCGAGACGTTCTCCCAATGATTCGCCATACTGGCAAGTTAGTTCCATATCCGGCGCAAGCTGGTGGAAATAACCTCGCGCAGCCTCAGGCAGGAAGCTGATCCCACACTGTACATGCGGTACTTTGCGCATCACATCCAACGTGTCGAGCAAAAAGCATTCATACAAATCTGCTGCCTGCGCGTGTGATAGTGGTGGGCAAAGACGTGTCTTGGTTTGACCTGGAACGGGCTGTTTCGCTACCACCAGCAGGGTATTAGGCTTCGGCATTTTCTAGGTGAGGAGAAGACCGATTCTAGCCAAGCGCCCGCCGCTCTCCGCCGGGCCGGCCAGCTTGCGGCGTAACCAGACATCCACACCAAAAATCCGCCCGGCGGCCGCGCCTAACATTGCCATCGAAAGTAGGATCATCAGCCCGTACGTCCACTCCCATTCAAATGGGCGCGGGATATTCGCCAGCCCGACATAGAGTTGCGTGGATATCCCAAGCGAGGCAAGCGCCCCGAGGCGCGTGAACAAACCCAGCGCCATCGAAAGAAAGACCCAAAACTCGGTCAAGAAAACAAGCCAGCCGAACACTCGGATCTGAGGGATGAAAAGGTTATCAAGCAGATATCCATTAATCTTTGCCAAGGGCGTGATGCTAACACTGACCGTAGGCAGACCCGCTGCGCGCATATCAGCCACCAACACCTGGCGCGGCTCCGAAGCGAAGATGGACTCGAGGCCCATCCAATAGCATAACCCACTGCTATCGTTGTCTGTCCAGTAGTTCTGCTCCGCTGGTAGAGGAAAAGCAAGATTGGGGCCACAGCCAAAATTCCTGGTGGGCAGTTTCCAGAAGAGTTGGACGAAAAACAAATATGCCAGTCCCAGGCGGGCGATCACCATGCAAACTTTGAACAACCAGGAATCCAGGCGGGTAGTTTGCGAGTCAAATAAGTTGACCATGTTCTTCTCCTTCAATTATTGCAGGCCTTACGCAGCCAAATAATCATGATAACGAAAGTCTCAATTTCATTCGGTTTATTTATTGAGCAATCTCCAAAATCACCTGCTGCCCGGTAGGCAGCGTATAAAGGAGGCGACCGATTTTGGCGGTTTCTGGCAAAGCAAAGATGGCCAGGGCTGCCGTGCCGTGTTCAGGCTGTATAGTCTGGGGATAAAAGCGCGCCACCGGATAATCCAAACCAATTTCCAGCGGTTCGAGCATTTGCCCATCTTCAGTCGCCAGCCTGAGGTTTTGTGGACCCACCTCGATTGGATGTTCAGCCAAAACTTCGAGGGTAAAAACCACGAGTATGAAGCTCTCACCGGCAGGCAATACCGTCTCCCCAATGGAAGCAGCCAGGGCCATTTGTGTCAGGCGGATATGCAGGTCACTGTTTTCTGCGTAGATCGGCAGGGCAGGCGCATGCCAGGTGAAAATCAGCCTGCCGTTGCCAGGAGGGGGAAAGAGTCTGCCAGTCTCTGGAACTCCAGTTGCTCCGCTGGATAAAACAGGCGCGTTTTGTGAGTCGAGAGGTTCAGAGAGTTCAACATCATTGAGACTCAACTCATAGGCAATTGCATCGTAAATCTGCTGGTCGGTCAGCGCGCGCAGGGAGGGCTCTCCGCCACTGCGTACAACATCGAATATCACCTGGGCGGTCGGGTTTCGACGCTGGAATTCTTCGCCAACCAGTGGCCAGACTCGAAATCCATTCCCGCTACGGATGCCTTCACCGTTGACTCCATGGCAGGCCGCGGTGGCACACCCCTGTTCATAGATGGGCTGGCCTCGGGAGAGTTGATCCGCAGCAGGTGAGGCCTGTGTTGGCGTGCAGGCAACTATCGAGAGAGTCGCAAAGAGGAGGAATCCGGATAGAAAGGGGTTGAACCAGGAATTGAAATGTCGCATATAAACAATCACCATGTTCCCGAGTCACGCAGACGTGCGGCATGCAACACGGCAATCACCGTCATGCTATCGCGGATGTCGCTCGTCTCCACCATCCGCAGCACTTCGTCAAAGGCCAGCACGGCTCGTTCGAAGAATTCTGTCTCATCAGGTAATGCATCCGCTGCGGTGAGTGCGCGCCCTATGTATAGGTAACCAGTCTCATGACACACACTTTTTGATGGGTAATACGAACTGACCCAAACAAGATTGCCGGCACGATAACCACACTCCTCCATCAACTCGCGCTGGGCGGCCTGCTCCGGAGTTTCGCCGGGCCGGATTCCACCGGTGGGCATTTCCCAACGATGGTTTTCCTGCTGCACATAACGATACTGGCGAACCATGACAACATTCTGCTCGTCGACGAAAGGCAGGACGCCTACACACTCGCCAAACTCACACACGCCGTAGATCGTCGTGCGACCGTTCGGTAATTCAGCCACATCCTCGCGCAGACGCATCCACTTGTTTTTGTAGATCTCCCGCGTGCTGATGGTCTTCCACGGTTGCGGAGGCATATCACCACACCACCAGACAGGTTTCAGTTCGATGGACGCCCACGGCGCCCGCAATACCGGTGGTCACTCAATTGCCAAGCGATTGCAGGTCGGGACTCTCCACGTAGGCGATCAGGTCATAGCGCCCGGTGACAGCATGAACCTGCTTAATCACGGAATCATCAAGTTTCATGTCGCGAAGTTCCTGGATCAGGTCTTGTACGCGGCTGGGTTCGGCTTCGATTAGAACATAGGCGTGGATCATGCTGAGTCTCCTTAATATGTTTTGAGCAAGAGTTGACAGTAGATTGGCTCCACACGGAAGCCGCGAATTCTACCCTCAGGTAAAAGTCATTAGTGAGGCTTTACCAGTCAGCGCAATGGCGCCTAACTGCTCCTGGATCCTTTGCACCGACTGAGCCAGCGGAAATAGAGTCTTGCTCACCTGCATGTCAGAATCTGTGGAGAGTGGATGCCAGAATACGCCATCCAGATTGACAGTCACCTCCGGAACCAGGTTGCTCATATCCAGTTCCAGCCCCTCGCGTGAGTAGCCCCGTTTTGCGAGCGGTCGGACGAAGTGATCTTCATCCAGGATGCCCAAACTGCGATGGAATTCACACAACTTATCCAAATGAGACGAGTTTACCGGAGTCTCGGTCGTCCCAAGCCGGACTCGAAAACCCTGCTCTTGCAACAAGCGAATACCTTCCACAGTCTTTTCCCAGGTTCCCGTGCCGCGGTAGGCGTCGTGATCCTCAGGCCGCCCACCGTCCAGGCTGACCTGCACGATGAGATTATGGTTCGCAATGGCGCATAATTTTTCAAGCCGCGGGCCGCGCAGAAGCATCGCATTCGTCAGAACGGTCGTCTTGATGCGGGCTGAGGAATAGGCCAGCATTTCGTAAATCTCATTCAGGATGAACGGTTCACCACCGGTGAAAAATACGTGCTCGAAACCCAGCTCGACCGCTTCGTCAACCAGCCGCTTTACATTATCCGGGCCCAACGCGCGCCGCGGCACGTTGGGTCCAGATTTAGCAACACAATACGAACATTTCAGATTGCAGTCATAGTTAGTGTAAATCCACAACTTCCAAAGGAAGGCTGGTGGAAGACTACGATCATAGGGTTGTGTTGCGGGATCAAGAGAAGGATTGGAAGAGCTATCTTGTATCATTGCTCGAATCCGCTCGTCGGACTCAATGTTCAGTTGTGTTCAGCGGGCCTGCCAGCGGGTCCGAAACGCTTAGGCCTGCACGATGTCTGTCAACCGGAAGCCTCCTCCCAAGTTTTGTATCCGCCAAATTATCAATGGAATGCCGTTCCCAATAGAGTGTGTGCTCGATCATTTGGCGGATCGTCCAGTCGTCATCCGGAGTCTGCGCGTCGAGGTCCTTATCATCCAACCCCATTAGAGAGGCGATTAGATTCGCCCGTGCCCGCAAGGTTTCCGCCATCAAGCGATCCACTTGCCCTTTTTGCATCTTCCGCAAACTGTAGCGCAGGCTGTACACCTGACCTACGTGCATTTGCTCGTGATCGATGTTGTGATTCAACAGATCGCGCACAGTACCGCCCATCGCGCAGGGATGCTCTGATAGGTCATCCAGTTCAGCATCGCTCAGATGTGACAGGACTCCCATCGTCTCGGTCAGTGAGGACAAGAGTTGTTCGATCAAATCATTGACTTGTTTTCCCATATTCCATTCCTTTTGGAGACAAAATTGTTTTTCAAAATAGCGGCATGCCGCATGCAGCCTTACCGATGAAATCATAAAGTACGTCGGTGGTGGGAGCCATTACAGTGGCAGCGCGCGCGTCGCGGAAATGCCGCTCGACACCGACCTCTTTGCGGAAGGCAGCTCCGCCGCAGACGCGCATGGCCAGGTCGGTAACTTCAGTGGAAACTTCACCAGCTGCGGCTTTGACCTCCAGCACACGTAACATCGTATCCGCACGATTGCTCTCGATGGCATCCAGCGTATCGAGCAGCAGTGCGCGAGCCATATCCACCTTGACTCGCATGCGAGCCACATACGCCCGGACGGTAGGCAGGTCACTCAGGGACTGGCCCAAGTGCTCAAACTTTGCACCAGCGACATGCGCAGCAGCCTTCTCGGTGGCGGCCTCCATGGTACCGATACAGAACGCGGCGTTCATCAACTGGAAGTAAGGCAGAACAATCGACATCATGATGTCAAAACCCCCGCCATCAGGACCCAGC
>DASTOH010000245.1:0-32762 GCA_035720235.1 Anaerolineales bacterium
GCGCATTACCATCGCATCTACCACACGTTGAATGGCCACCATATATGCTGCGTCTCGCATATAGGCTTTTTCCCTTTCTGCCATCTGCAGAACGTCATTGAAGGATGCAGTCATCTTATCGTCCAGGCGCATTAAAACCTCCTGCCTACCCCAGTAGAAGTTCATGTCGTTTTGGACACCCTCGAAATAAGATGTGGTCACACCGCCTGAATTGCACAGGAAGTCCGGGATGATGAAAATGCCCTTTTCCTTGAAGTATTCATCCGCCTCAGGGGTAGTGGGACCGTTCGCGCCTTCCGCCACGATCTTCACCTTGTTTGAAAGCTTATGCACACTTTCGGAATTGATCTGATTCTCTAACGCGGCAGGGATCAATACATCAGCTTCTTTTGATATCCAGGCATTGCCATCCTCCACCTCATATCCGGCGTCCATTGCCTTTTGCTTGTCGATCGTCCCATAAATATCCGTGATGGATAACAGGAGGCGGCCATCCACGCCATCCTTGTGGCTATAAGTGTATGACTTTTTATCGTTGCGATCCCAGCATGAAACACAAGCCACCTTGCCACCCAGGATCTCCACAAACCCAATGGAGGCATATTGAGCCACATTTCCAAAGCCTTGGATGGCAGCTACGCAGTTCTGTGGCTTCATATTGAGATATTTCATCCCTTCGCGTATGTGATAGATGACACCGTAACCGGTTGCTTCGGTACGTCCCTGTGATCCACCGCCGCCCACTGGTTTTCCTGTGAACACACTCGGCGCATATTGACCAGATAACTTGGAAAACTCATCCATCATCCAGCCCATCATCTGCGGGGTCGTGCCAACATCGGGGGCGGGAATATCCTGTCGAGGTCCCAGGTTCTTGATCATCTGTTGCACCCAGCCACGGCACAGGTGTTCTTTTTCATTGGGGGAGAGTTTGGATGGGTCCACGATGATCCCGCCCTTGCCACCGCCGAGCGGAATATCCACCACGGCGCATTTCCAGGTCATCCACATCGCCAGCGCGCGCACCGTGTCAACTGTCTCATCAGGGTGGAAGCGGATGCCGCCCTTGTTGGGGCCGCGGGCATCGTTGTGCTGCACACGGAATCCTTGAAAAACCTGGAGCGTCCCGTTATCCATGCGTACCGGAATACGGAAGGTAAATTCGCGCGCGGGCCAGCGTAAAACCTCGCGGACGCCTAGGTCCAGATTGAGCATTTCGGCAACTTTATCAAACTGCCCTTGTGCGATCTGAAATGCATTAATTTGTTCTGCCATATAATTTGATTCTCCTATGCCATAGAAAGTTGAAATAGCGAAAATATAAGCGGGTATCCCGGATTGGGAACCCGCTCATGAAATATGATCTATGTCTGAAGCTTCACGTTCATTGTGATAGCATCCACCAGTAAAGCATCTTGGAACTTAACCTTATCACGAGAGACAATCACCCGTCAATATGACAAACATCGCCTGAATTGCACGCAAAAAGAATAAAAATGACCCTGAACTTCTCAAGTTCAGGGTCTATCTATATTTGTTTACCGTTTACTCAGGGCCGGCCTCGTCTGACTCGTCATCCCCGGCGTCGAACTCATATTCCACTTTCTCCTGGTCAAGGTAGACCCACAGCAACAACACGTGCCCCTCGGGAGTCTCCACATTCCGAGCCGCAAAGATCGGCGCCACCTGCTCCAAACCCATGTCGTTGCGATAGTGCAGATTCATGGGCCGCCTGGCATGCCAGGCCCGGTAGCAGCGCTCTACCAGTGCAGGACCGTTATACGTTCGCAACCGCGTCAGAGCGGGTACCGATAACTGCGAACTTTCACTTAAACCCAATGCCCAGCCGTCGTTGACAGCCTCAAAAACGGGCGTCGGACCTTCGATGATAGTGATCTTTTCTTCCATAGTACCGCCAATATATCATAAATGAGATGGATACAACCTTACGGTAGGCTGACACGAATCTGCCTGCTTTGGATGAGAAACCGTATCAGCTGCCTCTGCTCATCCGACAGGCCTCGACCCGTATATCTTACTACCAATGCCATGACGTATTTCGACCCTATATTGTTTCACTGATATTTAAATACAAAATTGCCATGTGCTACGTTTATGCTTCACGGTATACTTGAACCACTATGGCACCGGAAAAAATTGGGCGTTATGAAATCAAATCCGAACTTGGACGGGGCGGCATGGCCACCGTCTATCGCGGCTGGGATCCGCTTTTCGAACGCGAAGTTGCCGTAAAAGTTCTCCCGCCGGAACTCCTGCACTCTGATCCACAGTTCAAACTGCGCTTCGAACGCGAAGCCAAGATCATTGCCTCTCTCGAGCATCCCTCCATTGTTCCCGTCTATGATGTGGGGGATGATAGCGGTCAGCCCTATTTTGTGATGCGTTACATGAGCGGCGGCTCCCTGTCTGACCGCATCAAAGCCAAGAACCTGACGGTAGATGATGCGATCAAGATCCTGGGCCAACTGGCTCCGGGACTCGATGAGGCTCATACCAAAGGCATCGTCCATCGCGACCTCAAACCCAGCAACATTCTATTTGACGGAAAGGGGACGCCCTACATCTCGGATTTCGGTATTGCCAAACTCTCACAGGCCCAATCCGGCAACATGACCGGCAGCGCCATTATCGGCACACCGGCCTATATGGCCCCTGAACAAGCCCAGGGTACAGGTGTGGATGGGCGCACCGATATTTATGCCGTCGGCATTATTCTCTTTGAAATGCTAACCGGCAAACAACCGTACGAAGCCGATACACCCATGGCGGTGGCCTTCAAGCATATTACCGACCCCGTCCCGAACATTCATGAAGCCAACCCGGCCCTGCCCGCGGCGGTAGATACGGTCATTCAGAAGGCGATGGCCAAGAGCAAGGATGATCGCTTTTCCACTGCCACCGACATGGTGGACACACTGCGCACCATTTCATCCGGGCAGAAGGTCTCGGTAGAAATGCCGACCGTCAAGGGTGCACTTCCGAAGATCCAGGCGCAGATTCCCGCGGCCAAGACGGCCATGGCTACTCCCAAAGCCGCAGAGGTGCCGGTTGCCAAACCGTTCAATGTCTGGCTCGTCATCGTGCCAGTCATTTTAATTGCGATGCTCGGGGGGGGTGGATACTTTGTCTACAGCTTGGCCAACCGTCCCGAGGCCACCTCGGCGCCCACCCTCACACAGACAGTTGCCGTCGCAACCGATACTTCTGAACCCACCTTGCAAGCTACTGAAACGTCCGCTTCGATACCGGTCATTGTCGATACACCCACTGAAACATTGATCCCTGCCACAGATACGCCCTCTGCTCCCGTGATTCCCGTGATTGGCGGCGCCGACAAGATCGCCTTCTTTGCCAACAAAGAGATTTACATGATGGACGTGGACGGACAGAACCTCCAACAACTCACCTACGATGGCGCGGTCAAGAGTGACCTGCAATGGCTTTCGGATGGTGAAACCGTCGTCTTCCTCAGCGGCAAAACGATCAAATATTACAACATCGCTACCGACACAGTGGATACGCTGGCCACGTTCCCGTCCGAAGCTTCTGTAGATGCATTTCAGGTTTCCCACGACGGCAAGCTGGTGATGCTGGCCATGAGCAATGAAATTTTCGTTGTGCCATTTAGCCTCGAAGCCATGAAAGGGCTCACAAACCGTGGCCAGGTGTTGAGGATGGAGGGCAGTTGTATTCTGCCAACCCCGAAAACTCCGGCCGCGCTGCGCGTGCAGGAGGCGCGCTGGTCGGTAGATGATAAGCTGGTGGCGTGGCTCTTCAAAGGGAACGATCCCAACAACCCGGCAGTGCAGGCGGAACAGGTCGGTGTGTACGATATTACCCGCTGTGACCCGCCGTTCATAGACCTCAAGGATAATTTCCCCGGCACACGCTTTGTTCCCCAGGGTTACTCGAACCACGAACTGCCCGATTTTGATTGGGATGGCTTTGACCAATTTGTTTTCAATACCTCCATGCGCAACGGTGGTTGGGGCTCCATGTACATCTATAACTGGAAGACGCACAAACCCACCCTTATATTTCCAGGTGAGTGTTGTTACCGCGATGCCCGTTGGAGCCCGGATGGAACCTACCTCCTGTATGAATTTCAGGACCAGAAGCAGGGACCGGATGCCAAGGCCACGCTCTATTTTGTTCCTGTCGGAGAATTGAACACGGGTGCAATTTTCACGCCTATTCCACTTCCCGAAGGCTTCTTCAAGGATGTACGCGAGGCTGCCCAGCCCGCGTTGCGACGTGTCAAATAATCAGATATTTTTGACGATTTCCTGAACAAGTTTCGGACCGCGATACACCAGCCCCGTGTACACCTGAACCAGACTCGCCCCACAGGCGAGTCTTTTCTTTGCATCCTCAGGACTCATGATGCCGCCCACGCTGATGATCGGGACTTTCCCATCCACCAGCTTCACCACCTGACGTAATACTGCCTCACTCCCAGCCGCCAGTGGAGTCCCGCTTAATCCGCCTGTCTCGTTCTGATACTTTGACCTTAACCCCTCGCGCGCCAAGGTCGTGTTCGTGGCGATGATGCCGTCCATGCCTTTATCCAGGATCACTCCGATAGCATCGTCAAGTTCTTCATCGTTGAGATCGGGAGAGAGTTTCACGAGAATTGGAGTATTACTGCTACGCTCCCCTCTCCCCATGGTAGAGGGGTGTCCGAAGGACAGGGTGATAGCGCGTTCCTTTCGAATCGCACCGAGCAGTTGTTCCAGCATGTCACGTCCCTGCAACCTGCGCAGTCCAACCGTATTGGGTGAGGAAATGTTGATCGCAAGGTAATCTGAAAGGGATATGAAGCGACGCATCAATTCAATATAATCCTGCGCGGCTTCCTCCAGCGGCGTATCCTTATTCTTGCCCAAATTAACCCCAAGAATCATGTCATTGCGAGGGGCGCTTGTCCCCGAAGCAATCTCCTCATGGGCAGGAGGATTGCTTCTCGAAGATCGTAATGACATGGCCACAAACTCTGCTCCCCGCCCTGGAAATCCCATCCTGTTGATCACACCTTCATCTTCCACCAGTCGAAACACGCGCGGAGGCGGGTTCCCTGGCTGGGGCCTGGGCGTGACCGTGCCAATTTCCGCGTGCCCAAAGCCCAATGCCGCGAGTCCCCGGATGGCCACACCATCCTTGTCATACCCTGCCGCCAATCCCACCGGGTTCTTGAAGGTTAACCCAAACGCCTGAACCGGTTTTGATGGAACGTTGTAAAGCTGTCTGAGAAACCAATTGGAAAGCGGAAAGTTCCCCGCCATGCGCAATGTTTGAAGCGTGAGCTGGTGTGCAGTTTCAGGGTCGAGACGAAAGAGGAAGGAACGAAAGAATGGATACATCAATCAAATGCCTCAAGCCGCCGTCCCCGGCGGCGCCCCCTTCTGGATGCTTCGCGAAGGACACAGCCGGAAGCATAAATAATTATGTCAATCAAATGCCGCCCATCGGTTTGGGTCTCTGACATGCGCGAATACCTCTTGCAGCATCTCCTCGTTGGTGCGAAAGCTGGATAGCGGAGGCAGGTCTTCCAAAGCAAAAAAATCTACTGCTAAAGTCTCATGGCTGATACGCGGCTCGCCGTCAATGAGTTTGCAAAGGAAGATGATCTTGAACGCATGGTAGAACTCCATTGGCTCGATGCGGTTGGCATCGATAACGGCAACAACTTTCTCGGCCTTGACGCGATAGCCGCTTTCTTCCCACACTTCACGCTCTGCCACGGAGGCGGGCGCGTCGCCCAGGTCTGCCCAGCCGCCCGGCATAGCCCAGCGTCCATCCATGCGTTCCTGTATCAAGAGGATCTTGCCCTCGCGGATCACCGCGCCACGCACGTCAATTTTCGGTGTGGCATATCCCACCTGCATAGAGAAACTTTCCAGGGCTGATTCCTTTGAAATCTCCGATTGGCTCTCGATCATCTCCGCGCTGATCTCTTGCAAACGTTTGTAGCGCACGATATCGAATTCGTTCCCGCTGTACGTCAGACCTGCCTGGCTTAAGGCGAAGATTTCCCTGGCCCAGTTGATCCATCTAGGGTGTTTTGTATTCATATGCCGCCAACTTCGACAACTTCACTGATTTTCGCCCGGGCGATACTCTCCATATAAAATTGCTGGCGTGATAATCCCGATTTGTCCCTCAACTCATAAAGCTCCTTGCGAGTGGGCCTGTTTTCATCTGGGTTGTTGATTTCCTGCTTCATCGCCACACCACGGACGTTGGCAATGGCATCTGCAATCCGTTGTTGGTGGCCGGATAGAATTTCTTTCGGCAGATTATCAAATGGGAAATAGGCTACTTCAATCGTTTCACCCGGCTGTAATCTCAATTCACCGCCAATCGGTTTGGCTCGGAAGAGGATTGCATGGACATCATTCTGCATGCCGCCCACGCGCGAATAGACGCCGACCAGACTGGTCAACTCCACGTCTACGCCGGTTTCTTCTTTTGCCTCCCGCAGCCCGGCTTCGGCCACAGACTCGCCATCCTCCACACCACCGCCTGGCAGGCACCACACTTCAAAGTCTTCGCGTTTGGTGAGCAGGATTTTCCCGTTATCAATGATAGCCACAATTACTGCCAATACAGGCATGGAATTATCTCCTTCCGTTCTGCGAGAGTCTCGTCAGCGTTTCGATCATGGGTAGGACGTATCTGAGCCGTTTCTGAGTTTCAGCGAAACTCTGCTCGCGCTCCAGTTTGAGTTCGTTTGCATCACGATTGAAAATGTATGGGTCCTCCCATGCCAGCCAGTCTACCTGGCGGGTTTGAATCTTATCCTGCAGGTGAAAGATCATTTCAGCGACCATGCTCAGGTCAGGATTCTTCACCAATGGCATGATTTCTCGCAACTGCCCGGCGCGGGCCACGATGTGGCACCAAGCATAATCCAATTCACGGTCGAAGAGATGCTTTCCCACGGTGGTCACCAACCCTTCAAGATCGCGATAGTTCTGTGGATGAGTGTCCCAGGCGTAGTCCGAACGTTGAAAGATCAACGGCAGGTCATCTGACGAAAGCGAGTCGACATCTGCAAGAAATGCATCTCTGTGATTCCCTTCCAGCGCAAAGCAGATGCGATCCAGATAGCACAAATGAAGAGGCTGATCTGGGGGCGCGACCTCCGCGGCATTTCGATAGAGATATGCAAAAGTCTCACCAATCCCTTTTTCTTTCTCCATGAGGAAGACCGTGAAAAAATCGTCGGTGAGGATCTGGCCGGTTGGCTCGAGCCATTGTAAGGTGGAGGGAGGCGGGGAGATGTAGGCGCGTTCGAAATGATCCTTCAGGTCTGGCAGGACGGCCTGCAAATGTGGGAACATCGTCCCATCGGGGTCGTTATAGGGGAAGGCCAGGGCGGGTTTCATTTATTCTTTACTGCTGCCTGCCGTCCCGAAGGCGTGGAAGATTCGGTCAGCCCTTCAGAGAAATCCTTCGGGACGTATCTTGCGAGGTCAGCTATTCCTTTCGTTGTCCACTCTTAATGAGGAAGTATTGCACCACTTCCTCTTCGGGGTGCGGAATATCCATCAACGCTAACATAGCCGCCAGTTCCCCGCGGTGATGCGTGTTGTGATTCGGCGGCTGGACCACCATCTGCCATAGCGGCAGCGTGAACGTCTCGCCCTTGGGGTTGGTGTAAGTGACATCCTGCAGCAGGCTCCATTCGGTTTGTTCGGCAAGAAAGCCGCGCATGTTCCTCTCCACCTCCACCCAATATTCACGAATGGATGCGGCGGTGGGAAAGTCCCTGGGGTCGAGGAAGGTGCCCTTTTCGCTGCGCCAGCGCTGGGGCCACATACGCTCGGAACTCATCATGTGCACCAACACGGCCTGGATGCTATCCCAACTGTGGCCCTGCTGGCGGAAGAGTTGTTCTTCGGTCAGCGTTTCCGCAACTGCCAGATAGCGCTTGTTCGCCCAGTAGTTGTAATCATACAGATGCTGGAGGTAATCTTTTAGTTGCATGGGAACTCCTCAGCCTTTCGAAAATACGAGGCAATAACTGTGATTGTAGCCGTAGCCATATTTATCCCAGCCGATAATGGTTTCCCCTTCAAAGTGAAGAATATGTGACACTTCGCGTGCGATGTCCCAGGCCAGGGTGGTGACGTGTCCCTGCTTTTTCAGGTTCGCGGCTTCGATCACCACATGACCGGACGGCTTCAGTTTTTGCGCCACCTGCGAAAAGATATTCCCCATCTCCTTCAAATAGGATGAGTATTCAAAGCCCTTTTGCCGGTAGTCCACAAACGGGTTTTCGCGATCGTGCTCGTTCGTGTACGGCGGTGATGTGAGGCACAGGTCGAAATCAGGCAGATCATATTCCAGCAGATGACGCGAGTCGCCGTTGATCAAATGCTCCGGATGAGTGAGCAATCCACGTGCATAATCTGCCTTGGGCTGGCTGTATTCGATGCCATAACCAATCCTGCCCAATTCCTCTGCTACCAGCAGGGTGGTGCCAAAACCGGCAAAGGGATCGAACACGGTCTGTCCCTTTTCCGTAAATTCATTGATGAAGAACTCCAGCATGTTCTCTGAAGCACGGACATCCTCACGCTGGAATCTGGATGGCAAAACGGTTTTATTCCCTCGCATGAATTGCAGCCAGGTCTGCACTGGTTCATCGGGCTGCACTTCTCGGTTTGCTTTGTTTGCATATCGCAATCGTGCCGCTAATGCGCTTTGACCGCGTCTCTTCAACTTCGCCTCCAAAATTCGTGGGATGGCGCCCCGCCTTACGGATTTTTTCCCTTTTTCAACATTTCAATGGTTTTGACGATCCGGTTTTGCCGCGTCTCTTCCTTTTTCGCTTCCATAACCCACGTGACATATTCTTTGCGATGTGTGTACGAAAGCTTATCGAAGGACGCCTTCGCTTCCTTGTCTTTCTTCAATTCTTTCATTAAGTCTTTTGGGATTTCGATCACTCGCTCTTCAAGATCCGGTTCCACCGTGACTTGGATTTCGTCTCCAAACGTTTTGCCAACCTGCTCACGGATGTCCTTGCGGATCCCCAGAATATGGCACTCCGTCCCCATCCGCGTCAAAATCCCGCGATAGGCGACCCCCTCGATCAATGCCTTGATCTTGGGCCGCTTCGAGCCGAAAGCCGCTTCCACATCGAACGGCACTTCCACGAACGCACCGCCTCCACCTGGATTTTGGATGGTGGCTGTAAAGGTATACTTCTGGGTCATGTTTTATCCTCGCTTGTCTCTAGAAGTCGGTCAGTAAATTCCGTTATTTCGCGGCGCATATGGAGTTTGTTCAACCACTTCTCTGGGATGCCAGTCTCACCATAGAATGCACCCGCAATTTGACCACAGATCGCGGCCGTTGTGTCGGCGTCATCGCCAAGATTGGCGGCTTGCAGGATGGTTTCTTCAAAGGAAGCTGCGCGATAGAAACACCAAAGTGCGGCTTCCAGGCTCTCCACGACATAACCTGATCCCTTTATTTCGTCTACATGTTTATCGCGATAGTTTCCAAAGGCAATCTCTTTGATTTTCGGCATCGATGGCTCGAACGTAGTTTTGAAAAGGACCGATTCTTTGTCCTTGACTGAGAATGCGTTGAACAGCATTTCTGAGAATAATTGACAGGCTTCCAGACATTCAGTCGCGCCATGCGTGGTGCGCGAACTTTCAGCCGCGAAGTGCAGGATCTGTTGGAGGTCGGGGAAATAAAAGATAGGAATGGGTGCCAGGCGCATCAGTGACCCATTGCCCGCCATATTTGGCGACGTACTCCCACTGAAAGAATTCCTTGTCTGGTGATAACGCTCCAGCGCGTCACGGACCGTGTTGCCAATATCAAAAAATTCACCGGTACTGCTCAAATATCCTTCTTTATACCAGCGCCAGTACCTGCCCATTTGATCGTTAGCGTCGAATCCCTTTTTGGTGACGAGACTGGTGGCAAGGCATAACGCCATGGAGGTATCATCCGTCCATTGACCAGGCTGCAAGTGGAAGGGACCGCCACCGACCATGTCTACAACTTTGGGAAAGGAGCCGCGCTGCATGAATTCGACTGTTGTGCCAACGGCATCACCGATTGCAAGACCAAGAAGGCAACCGCGAAAACGGTCCAAGGTGGATATGTCTTTACTGTACATAGATATTAACAAGTCCCCAAATGACGGAGATGACAGACAAGACAATACCAAGCCAGGATGACCATCTCTCCAGTTTTTCTTGTTTAGGAATTCGTAAAGAAAGGATGCCAAATATTATTCCCAATGCTCCCAGCAAAAAGCTGACGTAAGGCTTGCTAACAGCATATGCGAGAGCTGCAATTCCAATAATTACGCTTGCGATACCAAGGGATATTAAGTCTGCAAAACTGTTTTTCATCAATGTCTCTCAGACAAAAATCTACATGTCTCCTCAGTCTTATCCCACTCTACTTTCCCCGTTTCCTCCCAATACCCCAGCAATTGACTGATCGTCAACACCGCGTACATGGTGAAACCGGCCTTGCTCGCTAGTGTTTTGGATTGCGACTGGGAAGGGATATTTTGCGTCATGGGCGATACTTTTCTTTCAAATTTCTGGGAACGAGATTTTTTCCACCAACCCACGTGCCAACGATTGTACCCAGGATCGATAACAGAAAACCGATGAGCGTAGCTGCTTCAAAGCGACCCCTCATAAGCGCATCCAGCATGGGCAAACCTTCTGTCTGGATGCTCATCCGCAGGTACGTGGGAATCAGCGTGCCGATGATCATGCCAAAAACTCCGCCGAACAGCATGCCCGTAAAATATCCAACACCAATACCGCCCGTTGTGCCAGCTGTTTTGACCGTCAACGCGGCGGTGAGCGCGCCTGTCACAACGCCTGACACAAGACCAATGACCAGGCCAACGAGGACCCCGGTGAATGTCATTGTGATGGCGCCTAATCCGGCTCCGATCAATGCGCCGAATATTGCACCAATCACCGTACCCAAGAAGACGCTTTTTCGCATCAGAGGTTGGTCTGCGAGCGACTTTTTTATCCAAGAATCATACGGATCTTTACTTCTCAACCTGAGATACGCAATATTTAAGGTTTCAAGCCACTTGTAAGAGTCACCTGGTTGAATGCACTCTACTGCAAAGTTTTCCTCATCATATTTTTCAAGGACAACTCCAACATCGCCGATGCCTATCACATCTTTGTATTGTTCTGGTACCTGAATAATTTCCACTAAATCGTACTGATTAATCTCTTCACGTTCATCCATCTTTACTAACCTGAGCTTTTTAGAAATAAACGAGTCTCCTCAATTTTATCCTTCTCTACCTTATTCGTTTTCTCCCAATAAGCTAATAACTGTGTAATTGTCAACACGGCGTGCATCGCGAAGCCTGCCTGCTCCAGTGACTCCTTCGCGCCCGATTGGCGGTCCACCAGCACAACGACATCCTTCACCACCAGGCCCACGCCGGTGAGTTTTTCGATGGCTTCGAATTTGCTTCCGCCGGTGGTGGCGAGATCGTCAATGACAACGACAGTCTCGCCGGCGTGGTATTCACCTTCGATCTCGGCTTTTGTGCCGTAGGTCTTCACTTCCTTGCGCGGGTAGATCATGGGATAGTTTCCTGCCAGGCTGATGGCGGTCGCAATCGGAATGGCAGCGTAGGGCAGGCCTGCAATGCGAGAGAACTGGAGACTGGAGACTATGGGGAGGTAGGCTTGTGCGACCTGCGCCAGAAGTTTGGGGTGGGAAATGATCTGTCGTAAGTCAATGTAAATAGGGGACTGCAAGCCTGATTTCAACGTGAAATTACCGAATTTGATGCAGCCAGCCGAGAGCAGGCCGTCGGCCAGAGAAGTCAATTGTGAGTCAAGATTGGTTTGCGTCATGGCGAGTCCTTATTTTGACAATGATGTTCTCATCTGAAAATGCGTTGATGTTTCGCTAACCACTGAAAAACCCAGGCGCTCATAAAGCCTTTTGGCGGGGTTCACTTTGAGGACGTGTAGAAACACTGGTTTCATTTTTAGGGCACCCTCAGCGATGATCTTTTTTATGATGGCTGTGCCAATTCCCTGGCCTTGATATTCCGGGTGGATTTCAATCGCGCGCAGGAAGACATCCTCCAATCTTTCCTCCAGAGAAAGCATCCCCATATCTTTTTCAGCAAATGTAATGACCTGGATTTCAGCAGGAACATAATTCTTCCGAAAGACAGCCTCTTGAAACGCGTCGTCCCAGCCCCAGGTTTTATCCACATACTCCTTCATGGTGGCAGCATGCAAGGCATAGAGAAAGTCAGCGTCGTTCTCTGTCCCGGGGCGGAAACGGACCTGTTGATCTGTCGGTTCGGGCGTCATTCCTTTTATCTCGTCAAACATCTCTGCCACTCGCTGCTCAAAGTGATTATAACTTCCATGCGGACCAGTCATCATGATTTCGTTTATAATCCCCTGAATGTTTGCCAATTCAGGATGGATAAGAGGAGCATTTCATGGCCCTGTTCAAGATTGAGCCGGACGAAAACACGCTGCACGGATTTTTCTCACGCGATCTAAAACCCATTCTCACCATCGACCCGGGGGACACAGTCCGCTTCAAGACCATTGACGCCGAATGGGGTCTGGAAAATTTTACTGTCACAACTTTTGATCCAAAAGGCGGCCAGCCGCCGCGCAAGCTGGCTACCACCAAAGTAGAAGGTCCAAAGGGCCATGCCTTGTGTGGTCCGGTGTTCATTCGTGGCGCTGAACCAGGCATGACGCTCGCCATTCATATCGAGTCCATCCAACCCGGCAAATGGGGTTGGACGGCGGCACGCGGAGTGTTCCACCTTTGGGAACTTGATCCCATTCACATGTATGGGCGCAATCAGCATGGTCATCAGGTTGGGCTTCGTCCATTCATGGGGGTGATGGGCATGCCGCCTGCGGAAGAGGGCCAGCATTCGACAAATCCGCCGCGCCTCACGGGTGGCAATATCGATTGCAAGGAACTCGTGGAGGGCAGTACTCTATATTTGCCCATTGCAGTCCGCGGTGGATTATTTTCCACGGGCGATGGTCACGCCGCTCAGGGCGATGGGGAGGTGAGCCGCACCGCGATTGAATGTCCCATCGAGGAAGCGCGGCTGACGTTTCATCTTCACCCGGAGATGCACCTCACCACACCGCGCGCGTGGACCAAGGCTGGCTGGCTGACCTTTGGCTTTGACGAAAACCTGAATGTCGCTGCCCGGTCCGCCCTCGACGCTATGCTCGATCTCATGGTCGAGAAACATGGCATTACCCAGGCCGATGCGCTGGCGCTTGCCAGTGTGGTAGTGGATTTGCGGATCACTCAGATCGCCAACCAGGTTTTCGGAGTCCATGCCGTATTGCCGCACAAGGCGTGGTAGTAGATTTCTGTCATTGAGGGCCTCTCCTGACACCGTCCGCTATGAGTCAGGACGGTGCGAGAAGCAATCTCCAACCTTACCATGGAGATTGCTTTCCACAGGTCGCAAGGACGAATACGCTTTTCTTTACGCTTTCAATCCTCTTTTTACATCCAATATCTGGTCACGCAACTCTGCCGCGGCGATACCTGGTTTCTCTGCCCGCGCAATTGAACGCGAGACATTGATCAACATCCCTTTTCCATCTTTGCGTAGACCGGATTTCAGCGCTGACTCTAATTCTCCGCCCTGCGCGCCAACGCCTGGAGAGAGGAACCACAGATCAGGCGCGGCGGCGCGGATGTTGGACATGATCTGCGGGTGTGTGGCGCCAACGACGAGGCCGATGTTGTTTTTCTCATTCCATTGCTGCGCCAGTTGCGCAACGTAGTTATACATGGGCATGGGACTATCTGATCCGACAGGCAGGACAAGCAAATTCTGCAAATCCATCGAACCGGCGTTGGATGTTTTGCACAGCAGGAATACGCCCTTCTCTGAATTTTGGATGAACGGCTCGATCGAGTCTTTGCCAAGATATGGACTCAACGTAATGCAATCCACGCCGAGAGTCTCGAATGCTGATTTGGCATACGCTTCTGCCGTGGATGCAATGTCTCCCCGTTTGGCATCGAGGATGATGGGAATGCGCGAGCCGATCCGATGGGACTCGGCGTTGATCGCTTCGATGACCTGCTTGAGCGCGGTCCAGCCTTCGGCGCCGAAGACTTCGAAGAACGCCGCGTTGGGTTTGAAGGCCGCAGCGTAGCGAGCGGTCTGCTTCACGAGAGTCAGGCAAAAGTCGAGGGCAGAAGCGGGAGTAGGCTCATTGAGGTCGCTCACATGCGGGTCAAGTCCAACGCACAAGAGCGAGGAACAATCATCGACACGTTTTTCTAGAAAAGAAAAGAAAGTTTCCATGGTTGTGGTATACAGGTAAACAAGTACACAAGTAAACACGCGTTTACCTGTGTACCTGTCTACGTGTCTCCGTATTTACGCCTTACCTAATACCATTGCCAGCAGCGCCATTCTCACATACAGGCCGTATTCCATCTGCCTGAAATACGCTGCGCGCGGGTCATCGTCGAAGTCCACGCTGATCTCGCCAACGCGTGGGAGCGGATGCATGACAATCATCTCCCGCTTCGCGCTGGCGGCTTTCATCACGTCGGGGTCGATCACATAAGCGCCCTTGACCTTTTCATAATCGGCAGGATCTTCGAAACGTTCCTTCTGGACGCGCGTGACGTACAACACGTCGGTTTCGGGCAGAGCTTGATCGAGCGAGCTGAACTCGGCCTGCGGCACGCCCTTCTCTGTGACCTCGTCCATCACTTCCCTCGGCATTCGCAAAATATCGGGAGAGACATAATTCAACTTGATATTGCTGAAGCGTGAGAGCAGGCGCGCCAGCGAGTGGACGGTGCGCCCGTACTTCAGGTCGCCGAGCATGGTGACATTGAGGTTATCGAGCCGCCCCAATTCCTCCATGATGGTGAACGTATCGAGCAGCGCCTGGGTGGGATGCTCGCCCACGCCGTCGCCCGCGTTGATGACGGGCTTGCGCGCTGCCTTCGCCGCGATCGCTGCCGAGCCTGTCTCGGGATGACGAAGCACGATCACATCCGCATAACATTCCAGTGTGCGAATCGTATCAGGCAGGCTCTCGCCCTTCGATACCGACGAATACTTCACTTCGTTGATCGGGATCACCGAGCCGCCAAGTCGTTCCATTGCGGCAGTGAATGACGATGAGGTACGCGTGGACGGTTCATAAAACAGGTTGGCAAGGATCTTCCCTTTGAGCAAATCGAACGTCCCAATGCGCTCGACCATGCCGCGCATCTCGTGCGCCACGCCGAAGATGTACTCCAGGTCGCTGCGCCCGAATTGCTTGACCGAAATGATGTCCTTGCCATACCAGGGTGCAGTGCGCTGGTCGCCAAATGGGAGGTGAGGACTTGTGTGATTGGTGGACATAATTACTCCTTTGTAATTGGGGATTGGTAATTGGTTTATGGCTGGAACATTCCGACCCATTCCAGTGGTGTGATCTGGGTCAGGGAGGTACCGTCCGGGCGCATGACCCAGGTCCTATTGCCGTCGTCGCTGGTAAGGATCAGCCAGTTCCCATTGCTCCAGGCCCGTGGGAGCAGGAACGGCTTGTCATCGGGATCAACGCTGTAAATGCTATTCCAGGTTTGCTTTTGCAGGTCGACTACAAGCATTTCGTTGCGGTAGCCGCCGTCGGTGGTGTGACGTCCAACGGTCAGGACCAGGCCCTTTCCATCCATCGCAAAGAAATGAACTTCTGCAATCTCCCACGTTTCCGTCAGCCGTAGCTCTGTTTCATTTCCATTCGAAAGATCACGCAGATGAAGCGTCCACGGCAGGCTGAAATCTGCCTGAGGTTCGCCCCACGTCAGATAAGCGAGCGTACTGCCGTCTGGTGATACAGTTGCCGAAACGCCAGCATACATCCCGATTGGGTTGAGCGGCCAGAGCCGAGTAATCTCATTGGCGCCCAGGTTGGCTATATACAACGAAGCCACTTGCGTGGGCGTCATACCGCTGTAAAACGTGTGCAGCGCGTAGACCAAGAGTTTTCGCTGCTCATCATAGAATAATGGCACCAGCGCGTGCCATTCCGCTTCGGCAGGTAACTCCGTGCGCCAGACTTCGCGGCTTTCACCAGTATCCAACGCGGTGACGAACAATACGCGCGTCAGCGAATCATCCGCCTCCGCATGGCTCCATACCAGGCTGCTGCCATCCGCGGAAAAAATGGGCGCGATCCGCAGGCTGCCTTGCACGTTACGCTTCATGTCCAAACTTCCGAGCGAGCGTTCACTGGGATAAACCTGGTCGAACACCAGCGAGTTATCGCCGGTGTCGGTCAGGGAATAGATCTTTCCTCCGCCAATTAGCAAGAAATCCACCAGGGGCGCGTACAGTCGTTGCAGCAGGAAGCCTGGCTTTACACCGGCTGGGTCCAGAAAAGCGAGATACTCTTCCGTGCGCACGATCCATTCCCCGGCGCCTTGCACTGTTGCCAGCGGGGCCACGGCGTCGTCGGGTGTGACGGTGGCGCAAACGGTGCCGCATCCGCCGATGCAATCGCCCGGACAGAAATACGTCTCGTTGGCGCTGCAGGCGGGAGGGGTGCAGACCGGGGCGAAGGTTTCTGATGGCTGCGGGAGGGTGGATAGGGTTGGGGGTGGCAGCGTTTCGGTGGACGGAGCTTGCGTAGATGGCAGATTGCATGACGCCAGTGCGGCGAGCAACAGAAGAATGGATAACCGTCTCATGGTGTTTTTCTCCATGGATTCACGCGATGGGTGAGGCTGATTCTGTCTCTCAAGCATTTTTCTTGCCTCGAGTTTCATTCCATAATCTGTCCAATAAAGGTTGTAAAGTTGGCAAAATTTTGGTGTTACTACAATCTATAGACTCAAGTGTTTCCGTGAGTCCGTAATAACCAACATGAGCTGAGTTATCATCCTTAACTCCAACAACGATAAATAAATTCCCATATCTTGGTTCCTCTTTCATCGAACTTGTCGAAATAATCAAAATCCATATCGATGGATAAGTTCGAAATAATTTCACCTGGTCTGATATTGAGATAGTTTGAACCAAGTCGAGCAGATATTTGAATTTTGAATGAGGATGGTCAAAAACAAGCCTTTGGTAATACTGTATGGCATCCTGCCAAGATTCAGCATTTTCTTCTGCCCAACCTTCAGGCAAGAGGGCAAGTTTCTGGGCAATATCATCGTTCGCCATACTTTACTCCTCATGCTCAACCAAAAAGATGATTCACTAGCGGTATGACGTTGATCAACGGTTCTTCATAGGGATGAACACTCCTGATTACCTTGAGCGCCTCCTTCACCAGCTCGCGCTTGCATCTGACTTCAAGTTTGTATTCTGCCACTTCATTGACCTTGCCTGGTTCGTCCTCCGAGGGATTTGACCCGGGCAGCGGACGGAAGAATCCACGCACGGAGGTGAGGGCCACGCAATGATCGTATTTCCCGATCACGCCCACGCCAATCTTTGCCAGTTCGTCACGTAGTGTCAAGGCATGGTCCTGCGGCACGAAGACTTCGAGTTTCACATCAGTAAATTTGTCCATTTTCTCCTACTTTCTTACGCTCTCTTACGGCCTACTTGATGGCATCGCCAAACATGGCTACGATAAAAGCATAAAAGTCGAAAGACTTTCCTGCCTCGCGAAAAGTCGCCGATTGTGGCGGCCGGTTCACCTCTGCGCGTGATGGAATGGGATAGTAAGGCAGGTTGCGTTTCATTGAGTGGCTCACCTATTCCACAGTCCAATAATACTGCTTTCCGTTTTTATGTGCCTTCCACTCGTCGGCCAGAATAGCGTAGTACAGGGAATCCCACCACCGGTCTTTGTAATATCTGTTCTCACGAAAATGACCTTCCAATGTCATGCCGAGTTTTTCGAGCACGTGCGCCGAACCAATGTTATCGGCCACACAGGCCGCCCAGATACGGTGGACGCCAAAATGGTCGAACCCAAAATCGACCATGGCATGGGCTGCTTCGGTGGCATAACCGTGATTCCAATGTTTGGGGTCCAACTCGTAGCCGGTATCCGCCTCCACCGCGTTAAAAGTATCCATGCGGACGCCGCAGTTTCCGATCAGCTGGTTATTTGACTTCAGCACAACCGCCAGTTGGAATTTGATGCGCGGCTCCTGTCCCTGCTGGTTCAGGAACCAGCCCACAAACTCCTGTACTGCCTCGGGCGTTCGCTCCGTCCAATGGTTGTAGCGCAGATACAACGGATCGGATTGATATTTCAGGACCCGCTGCCAATCGTCTTTCACAAAATCCCGTAGAATGAGTCGTTCTGTTTCAAGTTTCATGATCTCAGCCTCGAGTATTCCGCCGTTTTAGTGAATAGCAAGCGTTGTCTTGTTCTTCAAACGTTTTTCAGAATCCGGATCATGAGTTGGCAGGTACACCGTTGGATGCAAGCTTGCGAATTTCAGGATGTTTTGCATAGTATCAACAGTGATGTCTGGGTTGGGACTGACTCCATCTGGGATCCTCTTGAGCAGGTTTTCCTCTGAATAACTGGTGTCGCCCGCCAGAAAATAATGTACATCTTCGCTGGATGCGATCACAGAGACGTGCGCGGGGGTGTGTCCGTGAGTTGTAACAACTTTGAGATCGCCGCGGCCGGTAATGTTCCATGCTTTTTGAAAAGGTCCAGGTCCTTTGTCGTCGAAGATGATGGCGTTGGGGGAGAACCATGCGGGTGCGCGCTGCGGAAGATATCCGTTTATCTGACCTGAAAGGCCGAGATACCGTTTGTATTCAGGCATGTTCACATAGATCTGACTTTCAGGAAAATGGTGTAATCCGCCTGCATGATCGGTGTGCATATGAGTCAAAACGACTTTTTTCACATCTTTTCTGCCGATCCCTATTCGTTTTAATTGAACGCCGACTTCCTGTTCAGGTTTTATGTCAAATCGAACGGCGAGATTGTAGTAAGGATGCCAACGCGGAAAGTAACCGGGCTCTGATGTCCGCGAGGTATCGCCTGTGTCCACCACGATCACACCTTCATTATGTTCGATTACCCAGGCGTAAATTGGGACGGGTTCCACCCAGTCCCTGCCCAGTAATACATTCACGAGACGCAGCGCTCTCGGTCCCTTCCCGACAACTTGATTTTTCTTGATCCGAACAGTTCCTGTTTGAATTGCATGAATATTCATAATCTGCCTTCTGCGCGAATATTCTTTCCGTAACCAGGCTCTACCAATAGCTTTCCGTCTTCAAAAGCAGTTGTGCCACGTAAGACAACTTTCTTTATTTTGCCATTGACCTTCCAGCCTTCGAAGGGAGTCCAGCCGCAGCGCGTGAATTGATCCACGGCTTTGATTTCATATTCGGCGTTCTCGTCCACTTCGATCCATGTTTCAGGTTGTTCAGGGAGATTGAATATCTTGCGGGGATTGATCACGGATTTCTGAATGATATCGTCAAGGGTCAGGCGTTTTTCATTTACAGCGGTCAATAATAGAGGCAATAACGTTTCGAGGCCGGGAAAACCTGGCGGAGGGTTCTCGGAGTCCTTTTCTTCGAGGGTGTGCGGGGCATGGTCGGTCGCGAAACAATCAATGACATTCAGATTTTCCCATAATGCAGCTACATCCTTTTGCGTTGCCAAACGTGGACGAACTTCACTCCTGCCATTCGCCCTCACCCCTCGCCCCTCTCCCAGAGCGGGAGAGGGGGACTCTCCTGCTGTAAGGAACAAGTGATGCGGGCACACCTCACACGTCACTTTGAGGCCGCGTTCTTTGGCGGCTTTAATGAGCAGGATTTCTTCCTTCAAAGAGATGTGCGCGATATGAACGGGACGGTTATAGATCGCGGCGAATAAAATTCCTGCGGCCATCGTGCGAGATTCGGAGTGCAGGACAATGAGCGCAGACTCTGGGAAGTTAGCGAAGTGCGGCTGCCACAAGGTCATGTCGTTGAGGCGGAGTTCGCCGAAGGTAGAGTCAAGATACATCTTCAGCCCTGCGGCTTTGGATGCCAGGGCAGGCAGGATTTCTGCGTTATCTGGCCCGGCACCGAGGAATTGGGCGTAATCGCAGCGCGCTTTTCCTTTCGCGGCATCCAGGGCCAGGTCAAGAGTCTCTGCATCGAAGATGGGTGGCTTGGTATTGGGCATCGCCAGGATCATCGTCACACCGCCGGCGAGAGCAGCCTGGGTGGCAGAATCCCAATCCTCTTTGTGGGTTTGACCGGGTTCGCGCACGTGGACGTGTGGGTCTATCAGGCCTGGAAGTTTGAGCATGGTGCTAATTGTCCCTTTCGCCCTCACCCCGGAGCGGGATGAAGGCAAAAAAAGAGAGCCGCTGGCGGCTCCCTTAGTGAATGGGGAAAGACAGTTAATGGCAAGGTGGCAGGTAGTGGGTCTTGAGAGAACAAGCTGGACATTTCGCCTTATTCTACGCAGTGCGGGAGCCTTGTCAAGGGCAGCTAAAGTATGGCGCAAAATTCCCCTGGTGGGCTGTTGAAAAAGTTCGCTTACGCATGTAGAACATGCGTGAGACAGACGGCAGCCTGAAGGGAATGTTATAATCCTGCGCATCATTTCGCAAGGAGATCTAGAATGGCATATCAGAATGTGAAAGTCCCCGCAGGTGGGGCGAAGATTACGAACGAAAACGGAGTGTTACGGGTTCCTGATAACCCGGTCATTCCCTACGTGGAAGGTGATGGGACGGGGCGTGACATCTGGCGTGCCTCACAACGTGTGTTCGACGCCGCAGTGGAGAAGGCCTACGGCGGGAAGCGCAAGATCCATTGGATGGAAGTGTACGCCGGCGAGAAGTCTTTCAAGTTGTTCAAGAGCTGGCTGCCCGATGAGACAACCGAGGCGTTCAATGAGTTTCTGGTTGGGATCAAAGGGCCGCTCACGACTCCCATCGGCGGTGGCATCCGCTCCTTGAATGTGCAGCTCCGCAAATTGCTTGACCTGTACGTCTGCCAGCGTCCGGTGCGGTATTATGCCGGTGTGCCTTCACCAGTGAGGCACCCCGAATTTGTGGATATGGTGATCTTCCGCGAGAACACGGAAGATATTTATGCGGGCATCGAATTTCAATACGGAACTGAGGACAACAGGAAGTTCAAGGAATTATTCAAGGGAGCCTTCCCGAAGGAATATGGCAAAATGCGCTTCCCTGAGACGGCGGGCATCGGTTTCAAACCTGTCTCTATGGAGGGGACGGAACGTCTCGTTCGGGCGGCCATCACCTGGGCATTGGCCAACAAACGCAAGAGCGTGAACTTCGTCCATAAGGGCAATATTATGAAGTTCACCGAAGGCGCTTTCAAGGATTGGGGTTACACGGTGGGCAAGCATGAGTTCCGCAGTGATGTGGTAACCGAGCGCGAGTCGTGGATTTTAGGTAACAAGGAAAAGAATCCGAATTTGAGCGTGGAAGAGAATGCCAAGATGATAGACCCCGGCTTCGATATGATGTCTCCCGCGCAACAGGCTGAGATCAAGGCCGAGGTGGAAGAGGCTTTGAAGCTATGGGATACGCACGGGGATGGCAAGTGGAAATCCAAATTGCTGCTGAAGGACTCCATCGCGGACGTGACGCTGCAGTTCGTGCTCATCCGCCCGAAGGATTACGACATCATCGCGACCATGAACCTGAACGGCGATTACCTTTCGGATGCGCTGGCGGCACAGGTGGGTGGGATTGGCATCGCCCCGGGCGCGAACATTAACTATGTGACGGGTCATGCCATCTTCGAAGCGACTCACGGCACTGCGCCCAAGTACGCCGACCTGGATAAAGTAAACCCGGGCTCGGTGATCCTTTCAGGCGAAATGATGCTCCGCTACATGGGCTGGACTGAAGCCGCGGATCTGATCGTCAAGGGCATGGAAGGAGCGGTCGCGGCAAAAACAGTTACCTATGACTTTGCCCGTTTGATGGAGGGTGCGACCGAGGTCAAGTGCTCCGAGTTTGGCAACGCGATCATCAAATGGATGGATAAAACACCTGAGGTGAAGGCTGAGATGCCCACACGTGCAAAGAAAACAGTTGCCAAAAAGCCTGTTAAGAAGGTAGTAAAAAAGGCTGCGGCGAAAAAGGTGGCTGTGAAAGTAGCCAGGAAGAAAGCCAGGCGATAAGGCGATAAACGAAAGTCGGGACGTTCGTTGTCCCGACTTTTTGATTCTGGATATTTGGAAACCTCAGCTACTTCGTGACAGTGAGAGGCAGGAACATCTCATCTTCGTAATGACGTCGGATAAGACACGAAAATTCCAGAGACTGGCCGGCCGCGGATTCGGGGAAGGTGTATTCCACGGTTACGCTCGAACCCGGAGACAGTTGCTCTTGTTTCACGGTCAGCAATGCGTTGTCGAGTGCAGCATCCAAACTGCCCACTACTGAAACGGGCGGGTTGATATTGAAGTTATGCGCGCGGCGACCCGTATTCGCAATTATGAAGGTGTACGGCACACCGACCTGGAATGCTGTCAGGGATGATTCAATGGTGTTATCCGCCAGGGTGATATCGACCTGAGTACCTGAACCAACAGCGCCTGCTTCTGTAGGATTTGGTTGCGTGGGATTGGGCTGCGACGGAGGCTCTGTGGCCGCCGGTTGAGCAGGCGCTTGTGTCACCGCGGTAGGGGTGGATCCACCGCAGGCGGTTACCAAAAACATGACCAACACCAATAGGGAAAGTGAGACGATGCTTTTCATTTTTTTCTTCTCCTGAAATGACTATACGGTCGCATGGACAAGACTGGATGTATCAGCATTACGCTCTACACAATCCTCTAATATCCACTTAATCCAGAGCCGCACCTGGCCTGCCTAAACATCGGCTATCCATCCGTCCATTCCATGACAATCATCACTAATCAAAAGGATAGGTAAACCCTACAATAAGGTCTAAATTGGTGTTTTTTTATCCTATTTGAGGAGTTGGCGGATGGAAGTCTACACCCACGATTTGGTCATTCTGGGCACGGGCCTGGCGGGTCTGCGCGCCGCGCTGGAAGCCGCCCGGCAAAGCCAGGGGGCACTCGATATTGCGCTCGTTTCGAAGCTTCAATTGATGCGCGCCCACTCGGTTGCGGCCGAAGGTGGCACCGCTGCCGTCATGCGGCAGGATGAAGGCGACAGTTACGAACTTCACGCCTGGGATACGGTCAAAGGTTCGGATTTTCTGGCCGATCAGGATGTGGTGGATTTTTTCGTCCACGAGATGCCGAAGGAGATTCTGCATCTGGATCACTGGGGTATTCCCTGGTCGCGGCGGGAAGACGGGCGCATCGCCCAACGACCCTTCGGCGGGCACACCTTTCCCCGGGCCGTTTTCGCCGCTGACAAAACCGGGCATCTCGAGATGCAGACCCTGTACGACACGTTGATGAAGCACACGAAAAAGATCAATCGTTACGATGAAGGCTTTGTCACCTCCATCCTCATTGAGAATAACCGCTTTGCAGGTTTGACCATGATCGACATGATCAACGGCCGGTTCGTGTTGATCCGCGGCAAGGCACTGATTCTTGCCACAGGCGGTGCTGGCCAGATCTTTGGTTTTACAACCTATTCTGAAACGGTCACTGGTGATGGGCTGGCGATGGCTTACCGCGCTGGACTGCCGCTCAAGGATATGGAGTTCATCCAATTTCACCCCACGGGATTGATCCCCAGCGGTATCCTGATGACCGAGGCCTGTCGCGGCGAAGGCGGGACGCTGCTCAACAATCAAGGGGAGCGCTTCATGAGCAAGTACGCTCCTTCCAAGATGGAACTTGCGCCGCGTGATATGGTCTCACGCTCCGAGATGACCGAAATCGAAGAAGGCCGCGGCTTTCCCGGTCCTGAAGGGTTGGATTACATCCATCTGGATTTGCGCCATCTGGGCCGCGAACGGATCCTGGAACGCCTCCCACTCATTCGTGAGGTGACCATCAAACACATCGGGCTTGATCCCATCGAGAAGCCGATCCCGATCCGCGCGGTGGCGCATTACACCATGGGTGGCGTGCACACCGATATCAAAGGTCTCACACCCGTCGAGAATATCTGGGCGGCGGGAGAAGTCGCATGTGTATCGTTACACGGAGCGAACCGGCTTGGAGCGAACTCCACAGCGGAATGTCTGGTGTGGGGGCGAGTCGCTGGAGACGAAGCTGCCCGTTATTGCGCGAACGGGTCTGTAGCAGAAATGCCCAAAAGCGCCGAGCAGGAATGGGCGAAGATCGAGGCGTTGACCAAATCCAGGGGCACGGAAGATCATTACCAGATCCGTAAAGAGTTGAGGAAGAATCTGGATGCAACCATGGGGGTCTTCCGCACGGGCGAGCAGATGGAGGCGGGGCTGAAGAAAATCCGCGAGCTGAAGGAACGCTACCAGCACATTTCGCTGAAGGACAAAAGCCTGCGCTACAACACCGACCTGGAACGCGCGATCGAGACAGGATTCATGATCGACGTGGCGGAGGTAGCGACTCTGGGCGCGCTGACCCGGACCGAGTCGCGTGGCGGTCATGCACGGCGTGATTTCAAGGTGCGCGATGACGAGAACTGGTTGAAGCACACCATGGCACATTTCACCGAGAATGGCCCGCGATTGGATTACAGTGAAGTGAATATCTCGATGTGGAAACCGGTGGAGAGGAAGTATTAATTATGAACAACAAACCAACTGCCTACAACAATCGTCTCGGCCTCAAAGGCTGGATGTATGCGGGTCGTTATTCCTTTGAGCGCTATTTGTACATCGGACATCGCCTCTCGGGACTGGGACTCATCGCCTATATGGTCTTGCACATTATCGAAACGGCGAACCGCATCCGTGGCGAAGAGGCGTGGGCGGAGTTGATGGCGCTCTTTGCGTCACCACCATTCAGGGTCATCGAGTATTTGCTGTTTGCCATGGCGGTCTTCCATGCGATGAACGGTTTGCGTTTGATCTTAATAGAGTTGGGATTCTTCCTCGGCAAACCGAAGGAACCGGTGTATCCGTATTCGACCTCTGTATTACGCCACCGCCCTTTGACGTATGTCATTATGTTTCTGACTGCGTTACTCATCTTCTTTGGCGGTTCGAGTATGTTTTTTGAGTGATGTCATTGCGAGTCTGCGAGAAGCAAACTCCAAATCAATTAGGAGATTGCTTTGCTCCCTACGGTCGCTCGCAATGACGGAGGAATAGATTATGCGCGAAACAAGATTATGGTCTTTGCATATCCTGGTGATCCCGATCATCGCGGTACTGCTCGGGATGCATTTTGCCTTGATGCACTATGCGCCGGTCTTTTATGGCATGAGCGTGGAAGAGGCGCGTGAGTTTGGAACGATGATCGAGCGCGGTAAAAGCGTGGCTCAATTCGTTATCTACATCTTGTTGCTTGCGGCAGGTTTGTATCATGGATTGTACGGTCTGCGCGGCATCCTGCGCGAGCTGCCATTGACACCCACTCTGGTCAAAGTTGTGGATATGGGTGTTTTGTTGCTCGGGCTGGCGATCTTTGCACTGGGTACATACGTCACGTGGTGGACGTTCAGCGTCAAGCTGGGAGGTTGAACATGAGCGATACAAAAGAAATTACCTTTCGCGTCCGCCGCTTTGACCCGGATGTTGATTCGGCGCCTCACTGGGATTCCTACACCCTGAACGTTCCCGATGGCATGACCGTGCTCGAAGCGCTGCACCAGATTAAGGCTGAGAAGGAGCCGACCCTGGCTTGGCGTTCATCCTGCCGTATGGGAGTGTGCGGTTCGTGCGGCATGTTCATCAACGACCTGCCGATGCTGGCCTGCCAGACCCAGGTGCTGCACCTCAACGCGGATGTGGTCACGGTCGCGCCGCTGCCGAATTACCCGAATGTCAAGGACCTGGTGCCAGACCTGGAACCGCTCATCGAGAAGCATGCCGCCATCAAGCCGTTCATTATTCATCCGAATTCCAAAGAGGTGGATGAGCCAACGGGAGAGTTCATCCAGTCTGCTGAGGAGCGCGAGGCGTTCAGCCAGTTCACTTACTGCATCAAATGCGGATTATGTCTCGCCGCCTGCCCAACCGTCGCGACCGATCCGTCCTTCCTTGGGCCGCAAGCCTTGGCCCAGGCCTATCGCTACACCGTCGATAACCGCGACTGCGGCCTAAAGGAAAGGCTCGAAGCCATTGACGTGTTCCACGGGCCGTATCAATGTCACATGGCGGGGGCGTGCTCGCAAGCGTGTCCCAAGGGCGTAGACCCAGCGTTTGGTATTCAATTACTCAAACGTACTTTGGTGCTGGATAGCATTGGGTTTGGCAAGAAAAAATCCAAAGTGGCGAAGGTCATGCCGCTGGCGGATGTGGTGAAGCAGATTGAAGAGTTTGCTCCGCCGCCGAGGACGGTTAAGTAGAACCAACCTCAAACAACCATGTCACTCTGAGGGAGCGTTCGCCGCTACCGAAGAGTCTCGGATTTCAATGGTAGAGACCCTTCGCTTTCGCTCAGGGTGACATAATAGAGACAGGTTATAGTAAACAGAATCAATTAACGGTTGAGAGTGAAGCGTTAAAGTAAAACGTCGGGATTTTCATGTCCCGACGTTCTTATTTACTTCACATCCACCAATTCGACATCGAACACTAACGTGGCGTTGGGTGGAATGACGCCACCTGCGCCACGTTCGCCGTATCCAAGTTGCGGAGGAATGATGAGTTGGGCTTTACCACCAACTTTCATCAGGGCGATGCCTTCATCCCAGCCTTTGATGACTTTTCCTTTGCCGAGTTGAAATGTGATTGGCTCACCGCGCGAGACGGAACTGTCGAAAACTTTACCATCCTGAAACTTACCAGTGTAATGAACACTGACAGTCTTGCCTGCTTCTGCCTGTGCGCCGGTGCCAGCCTCTACTTCAATATATTCCAAGCCACTTGCTGTTTTCATGGTTGCTCCAATCCTATAAGGTTTAGGTGCCAATTGTACCGTTTGTTTTCTAGAATGACGTTTAGTAGCGAATTGGGATGTGAAGGGGTAAAATAACATCTGTGCTGCAGAGGACTTCCGAAGTCTGTATTGTCGGCACACAATCGAGGAGTCTCATGGGAGACTTCCGAAGTCTAATTCTGGAGGTTTCAATGGGCTTGAAAAGGGATGTCAGCCTTTCCTCGGCTCTGAACTATAAGGGAGATGGTCCGTATCTGACCTATATCCTGCACCGTATTGGCGGGAGCGCGTTGTTTATTTTCTTCACGATATACATTTTGGCGCTGGTGGGAGTTCAAGCAGCGAATGGGATTCTGGCAAACTGGGTCTTTCAACTTGTGTTTCTGCCGTTTATCTTGTTCCATGCCATCAATGGCCTGCGGATTACCATCCTGGACCTCTCGCCGAAATTGATCGAGCATTACCGTACCGCCATCAACATTGAGTGGGTGGTATACGCTTTGGTCACTGTTTTTGCTTTGGTCGTTGTGCTGCGCAGCGCGTTTGGAGGCTAGAGATGACAGCCCGAACTCTTCCACTTAACAAGCGTGGTTTCAACTTCGAAACCTTCATGTGGGCGTTCACTCGCTTCACGGTCATTGCCATGTATGGATTGATGCTTGTGGGTATCCTCGGCGCGTTAGGCCTCAGCGCGCAGACCGGCGCAAACTTCGGCGATATTCTGTACTGGGCATTCCTCCCGAACCTGGCGGAAAATCCTCTAGGGCAAGTGTGGATGACTATCCTTGTCAAGCTGATGGTCATCGCGTTCGTGCTATCCGCATGTGGCCATGGCGTCCATGGCGTGCTGGAGATATTAGACGACTATTTCACAAGCCCGTTCGCCCGGCGGTGGTCACGTAATTTCATCATTGCATATGCTGTCGTGGCGAGCCTGATTGCGATGTATGTGATTTGGACAAGGTAAATTTTTACCACAAAGGGTCACGATGGGTCACTAAGGAAAAACAAAAACCTTTGTGCTTCTTTGTGACACTTCGTGGTTAATCAGGAGTTTTCATGGCAAATGTTCATCAGTTTGACGTAGTCGTCGTTGGCGCAGGGGGTGCGGGACTTATGGCTGGTCTGTATGCATCACGTGGCGCGAAGACGGCGGTGATCAGTAAGTTGTATCCGACCCGTTCGCACACGGGCGCGGCGCAGGGCGGCATCTCGGCCGCGCTGGGCAATTATGAGGAAGACAAGCCCGAATGGCACATGTACGACACGGTCAAGGGATCGGATTATCTCGGCGACCAGGACGCGATCGAGTTCATGTGCAACGAAGCCATCGACGCGGTTCTTGAACTGGAGCACATGGGACTTCCATTTGACAGAACACCGGAGGGCAAGATTTCTCAGCGTCCGTTTGGGGGGCACACCAACAATGTCACGGGTAAATCCGTCCGGCGCGCCGCACATGCCGCCGACCGTACCGGTCACATGATCCTGCAGACTCTGTACCAGCAGTGCATCAAGAACAAGGTCACGTTCTTCGATGAATACCAGGTGCTGGATTTCGTCATGACCGATGGCGCAGCGACCGGTGTTGTGGCCGTTGAGCTTGCCACTGGCGAGCTGCACACCTTCCATGCGAAGGCTGTCATCCTTGCTACCGGAGGTCACGGACGAATTTTCGAAGTCACGTCCAATGCCTATGCTTACACGGGTGATGGCGCAGCGGTTTTGTTCCGGAGTGGTGTTCCGCTGGAGGATATGGAGTTCTTCCAGTTTCACCCGACCGGCATTTACAAACTTGGCATCCTCATCACCGAAGGCGCACGCGGCGAGGGCGCGGTGCTGATCAATGGCAAGGGCGAACGCTTCATGCCGAAGTATGCGCCCAGCGTCAAAGACTTGGCTTCGCGCGATGTGGTCTCGCGGGCGATCTATACGGAAATCCGCGAAGGGCGCGGCGTGGATGGAAAGAATTACGTCTATCTGGATATCCGCCCCGAGACGGTGAACCGGTACGCCGCCGAAGATGGACGCACGAACCCCGACGGCTCTCCCTACAAGATAACCGGTGACACGGTCCTGAAAAAGATTCCTGACATCGTGGATTTTTGTCGTGTCTACTTGGGGGTTGACCCTGTCACGCAGATGATGCCAACCCAGCCGACCGCCCATTACACGATGGGTGGCATCCCGACCAACAAATTTGGCGAAGTGATAACCGATGACAGGGGCACGACCGTCCCCGGTTTGTTTGCAGCGGGTGAATGCGCGTGTGTATCCGTCCATGGCGCGAACCGACTCGGTACGAACTCGTTGCTCGATCTGGTGGTGTTTGGCAAACACGCGGGGCTCAAAGCGGCGGAGTACGCGAAAGGCTCTGAGCTGGGGAAAATGCCTCAGGACGCTGAAGCAGGCGCGAGGTCCGTTTTTGCGGAGTTGCGAAATGGGTCCGGCAAGGAAAATGCCTTTGACATCACCAACGAGTTGAAGCACGTCATGTTTACCGATGTTGGCATTTACCGAACCGGCGCTGGCATGGAATCTGCTCTGGATAAAGTGCTTGAGTTGAAGGAAAGATTTAAGCATATCAAAGTGAGTGACACCGGCCAGATCTTCAACACGGAATTGTTGAACGCCTGGGAATTGGGCAATATGCTCGATGTAGCCGAAGTGGTGACGGTCAGCGCATTGAACCGGACGGAATCGCGCGGTGGCCACGCTCGCGAGGATTATCCCGAACGCGATGATGAGCGGTGGTTGAAGCACTCCCTGGTAACGAAGAAAGATGGCAAGATGGAAGTCAGTTACAAGCCGGTTGTGATCACGAAGTTCCAGCCCAAGGCGAGAGTCTATTGATGTCATTGCGAGTCTGCGAGAAGCAATCTCCTCGCCGTGTTACGAGATACAAGATACGAGTTACAAGTTGCATTTGATGCAGAGGTACTCATCATGGAAGTAACAGTCAAAATCTTTCGATACAATCCTGAGAAAGATCAGCGCGGTCATTACGAGACATATACAGTGGATGTGCACGAAAACGACCGTATCCTGGATGTACTGGAATTGATCAAAGGTCACAAGGATGGCTCGCTTTCGTTCCGTCGCTCGTGTGCGCATGGCGTGTGTGGTTCGGACGCGATGCGCATTAATGGCCGAAACCGGTTGGCATGTAAAGTGCTGGTGCGCGATGTGGGGGCAAATATCACCGTGGAGCCAATCATGGGGTTGAAGGTCAAAAAGGATTTGATCGTGGATATGGAGCCGTTCTTTGATAATTACAAGAAGATGCTCCCATACCTGATCAATGACTCGCCCCTGCCCGCAGATGGACGTGAGCGCCTGCAATCCCCCGAACAACGCGCCCGCTTTGACGAAACCACGAAGTGCATTTTGTGCGCGGCGTGTACCACGTCCTGCCCGTCATTCTGGGCGAGCGATGAGTATTATGGTCCCGCGGCTTTGGTCGCGGCGCATCGTTTTATCTTCGATAGCCGTGACGAAGGCGCCTCTGAACGCCTGCACATTCTGAGCGAAACCGATGGCGTGGTTCGTTGTCATACGGTATATAACTGTACAGATGCCTGTCCGCGCGATATTAAGGTCACGAAGGCAATTGGTGAGTTGAAGCTGGCGATGGTGACGGGGAGACTGGATTAAACGAGATTCGACGGTCGTGTGCAAGCAGTCGAGATCACAGGTAATTGGTAAATAGTAATTGAGGATGGGAGAATTAGAGAATTGGGCAAGCCGTGTCCCTGAGAATGCGGCTTGTTTTGTTTATGTTTCCGCGTTCGACGTAGTTACAATATGTAGTTACAATGCTGCCATGAAATTCACATGGGATGAAACAAAGAGGTAGGCAAATATTATAAAACACGGCATTGATTTTGCAGACGTTCCTCCCATGTTTGACGGCGACATCTTCACGATTGAAGACCTGCGTTTTGATTACGGCGAAACCCGATATATTACATTTGGTCTTTTGCAGTATCGCGTGATTGTCGTCGCACATACAGAAGAGGATGATCTCATTCGCATCATCTCTGCAAGAAAGGCAACAAAAAATGAAGAAAAACGCTACTTCGAAGAAGTCGGGCACTGATTTCAAACGGCTAGATTCAATGACCGACGAGGATATTGATTTATCCGATATTCCCGAAGTCACATCTGAAATGTTCGCAAAAGGCGTTGTGCGGCGCGGTCTTAAGCCAATTGTCAAACGCCAGCTCACCTTACGCCTGGATAGTGACGTGATTGATTGGTTCCGGTCCCAGGGAGGAGGTTATCAAACACGAATGAACGCTCTATTGCGGGCCTATATGGAAGAACATAAACGAACGAGCGGTGGACGCCGCGCCAAGGCAGGGTAGCAAACTGATTCAGGTAAACAAGCCGTGTCCGTGTGGATGCGGCTTGTTCGTTTATGGGAGCATTCTGTACTCCTTGACAGTTATAGATATAACTGTTATATTTCAAACTATGAGAGATGAATATCTTACTTCATGGGTTTGCACAGCGCTCATGCGGATTGGAACTCGCATGGCCACAGGCTTTGACCAGCACTTCGCCGAATTGGGGATTACCCAGGCGCAGTTTCGTATCCTTCTCGCAGTATGGGAGCAAGGCGGCGCAGAGGGCGTTGCACCCTCAGTGCTCGCTGACCATTTGCTGATCGAGCGAGGCACCATCTCCGTGCTGACGAACCGCATGGTCGATTTGGGGTGGCTGGCGCGCCAGCCGGGGGAAAATCGGCGCACGTATCGCCTGACTCTGACTCCAACAAGCCGGCAGCTACTGGATAAGGTAATTCCACGTGCGGTGGAATTGGCGGATCACACATTATCCGGTATATCCCCCACCCAATTGCGCGAGCTGCGCACCACTCTGGAACTGATCGAGGCCAGATTGCGAAGACGTCCAACACCTAGTGAATAGGTGATTCACATCAATTTTTAGGAGTATTGACATGACTTACACACAACTTGTATACCTGCACCTCGCTACGGTGCTGCCTGCTTTTGCCATCGGCGCCTTCCAACTGCTCAGGCGCAAGGGAACTCCATCTCATAAACTTCTCGGCAAGATCTACATGGTCCTGATGCTGGCCACCGGGCTGATCACGCTCGCAATGCCGGCAGAGGTGGGTCCGCGTTTTCTGGGCCACTTTGGGTTTATCCACCTCTTCAGTTTTCTCACACTGTACAGCGTTCCCTCCGCGTACTTTGCTATCCGTCGCGGCAACATTAAATTACACCGCGCTAATATGATCGGATTGTACGTCGGTGGAATCTTAATTGCTGGCTCATTCGCGTTCGCACCGGGACGCATGCTGCATGAATGGTTGTTTGGCTAGACTTTTGCCTAGCGGTTTTCAATATACATGGAAAGAATATTCAGCAGCTGACAGACCACGTGATGAACGTGGTCTGTTTGGTTTATACTTGCGATGATCGTAACAAAGGAAGTGACATTACAAACAGTTTCCCGGGAGGGATCATGTCTTCAAAGGAGAAGTACATCCTTGCGATCGATCTTGGAACCTCCGGTCCCAAAGTGGCTTTGTTTTCCTCGCAGGGGGAAATGCTCGGCAGTGAATTCGAGGAAACGAACCTCCTGCTTTTTCCCGATGGGGGTGCGGAACAATCACCTGCTGAATGGTGGGATGCGATCCAAAAAGCAGCCCGACGGTTGCTTGCCAGAGGTCTCACCAAGAGTGAAGATATCGTGGCCATCGCCTGTACGGGGCAATGGTCGGGGACGGTCCCGGTGGACGGTGGCGGCAATGTGCTGGGCAATGCCATCATCTGGATGGATTCGCGCGGCGCG
>DASTOH010000246.1:0-9504 GCA_035720235.1 Anaerolineales bacterium
CACAGACTACCCAAGCAGTCGTCCGTTGCGCCGCCCTTAACAAAATGACGCATCTGGGTATGCCGCAAAGTTACAAAGTCGCCTAACTCATTCAATCGAGTGAACGGATTACGCCTACCTTTCGATTTATGCACCAAAGCCCAGTTTTCTCGTAATCTTGCTTTCCAGTGTCTTTGTGTTTTTCGCGGGTGTCTCAAACACAACATTTCCGGTCGCCAGAAACGTTGACACCTCAGAAAACCTGAGCGCCTCGAAGACCTGGCGTATGGAATCCATCTTGACTGTGCGGCCAGGACCAGCATTAATCGCGCGCAGGAATGCGATATATCGGGACATCATGCAGATCTTACGTCAGCAAAGCCAGTCGCGCGAAATACAGCTTCTACGATCTCACTTCGCCAGTGAGCGTATGTAATCCAAATCCAGTTCACCTTTCGCGCCCCAGCCCTTCGTTCCCTCGGGAATTTCGGGGCGGAATTTTTCGTACAACCCGTAGGCTTCTTTTTCAAGTTGTTTGGGTGTATATGCCTTCGCAAGTTTTTCCATTGCCGCGCGAACTTCGTCCAGGTCGTCCTTGAATTTCTGTTTGAGATACGTTTCCACGCTCCCAGCATGAATGGCTTCACCCTGAATCGCGGCGCGCAGTCCCTTTGGGGTTTTGACCGCAGGAACTTCTCTTCCTAGAATCTCAATGAACTCTGTTTTTACAGGCTTTTTCTTCTTTGCTTCTTGCTCTTTCTCTTCTTCTGATTTTTCTTCATAAATCCCCAATCGACGTCCCTTGGATTGCGCATTCAATCCTGTTACTGCTTTGCCAAGTGTTAAGGCTGTTCCTTTGTCATAGCCAAGTCGCTCTGCCACGATTGTCGCCCACAGGGTCATGACTGGAGCGCGGTTGATCTTAATTTTTTTATTTGCCATTTTTCTGCTCCTACCAATAAAACTTGAACGCATCGAAAGCGTAATGCGCTACCGTTACTATACACGATTTTGGAGCTCGAATCAACATTAATTCCTGTATGACTTCGACCTGCCGCAACATCCACAATCGTCCTCCCGATCTGCACAAATTCTGCATATTTGCCCGGTATCCTGTGGGAAAACGAAAAAGGAGATTTCTACATGCGCAACAAAAATTTTCCCAAGGCACGGAGAGCCTGGTATTGGATCATCGGACTGATCGTGGTCGTGGCCGGGCTTTTGGTGTTGCCCAGGCTTACCTTCGCCAATGCAACGACAGCGGCTGCAGAATCATCTGCAAACGTGGTCTCCCTAGATGTAGCAGAAACCGTCGAAGCTTCAGGTTCTTTGGAAGCCCAGCCTTTGGCAACGTTGAACTGGAATACCAGCGGAGTTGTGGAAGAGGTATATGTAAATGCGGGCGACAAGGTTAAGGAGGGGGATGTGTTGATGAAGCTGAGAACGACCAGCGTCTCTTCCAACATTATCTCGGCGCAAGGGGACCTGGTGACTGCTCAAGAAGAGCTGGAGGACTTGGTAAGCTCCTCAGATACTGAATCAGCCCAGGCTGTGGTTGCGCTGAAGGACGCGAAAGAGGCCTACGACAAAGCAGTTAACTATCTTCAATATTTGAAAACAGATGAAAAAGTCCCCCAAACCATTTACGGTGCCAAACTGGTGGAGACACGGAACGGGTGGAAGTACAACTATACCGCCGATAACTTCAAAGGTCCTGCTCCAAAGGAATGGATTATCGAGGCAGAGAACGATCTAGCCTTGAAAAAAGCTGAGTGGGAAGATGCCCAACGCACCTATGACCGTCTCAAGGATGGTCCAAATGCCCAGGACGTGCTGGCGGCACAAGCGAAAGTAGATGCCGCACAAGCGACGGTCGACTCGATGAGCATTATTGCTCCGTTCGATGGGGAAGTGCTTTATGTGGAGAGCCAGCCGGGAGACCTGGTCGGCTCAGATTCTTTTGCCCTCAATGTTGCCAACCTGGATCAGTTGTCTGTCGAAGCGCAGGTGGATGAATCAGACATAGCGAAGATCAGCGTTGGGGATCAGGTCACAGCTGCGTTGGATGCAGTCCCCGGAGTCACCCTGAATGGCAAGGTGACCGCGATCAATCCGGTCGGGGAAGAGGTCTCTGGTCTGGTGAAATATACGGTCCGCGTTGACCTTGATAAAGTGGACGAGAATAACTCCCTGCCTCTGAATGCAACTGTCAGTGTAGTTATTCAGATCAAGGAAGCCTCCGCGACATTAGCTGTGCCGATTACAACGATTCAAAATGATAGCCAGGGCGAATACGTTTTGGTGGTTCAAAGCGATGGTACAACGCAGCGGGTTGATATCGTGAGCGGATCCATTATTGGCGATCTGGTAGCTGTGACAGGTGACCTGAAGGAAAATGATCGTATTTCCACGGAGAGCAATCAAAGCCAAGGACCAAGTTTTGGCCAGGGCGGAGGAGGCTAGAAATGATCCAGACAGAAAACCTGACCAAAGTATTTCAAATGGGCGATACCGAGGTGCGGGCCTTGGATGGTGTCAGTTTCACCATCGACAAAGGCGAGATGATAGCCATCATGGGACCCTCCGGTTCTGGAAAGAGTACGTTGATGTCCATTGTTGGTTGCCTGGATATGCCAACGCATGGAAAGTATGTGGTGGATGGCCTGGCAGTTGAAAATATGGATGAGACGAAGCTCGCCGAGGTGCGCGGACGAAAAATTGGCTTTGTGTTTCAGCAATTCAACCTGCTGGCGCGCACCAGCGCTCTGGAAAATGTCATGTTGCCGCTCACCTATGCGGGTCTGTCAGGCAAGGAACGTCAGGAACGCGCGTTGAAGGCGTTGGACCGTGTCGGTCTCTCGGATCGTACACATCATGCGCCCAATGAACTCTCGGGCGGTCAGCAGCAACGAGTCGCGATTGCGCGTGCACTTGTCAATGGACCAGCTATTCTGCTCGCGGATGAGCCTACCGGCGCGCTGGATAGCAAAACTGGTGAAGAGATCATGGGGTTGTTCCAGGATCTGCACGCTGAAAATGGACAAACTGTGATCCTGGTGACCCATGATCCTTTTGTGGCGCGCCATACGAACCGAATTATCAAGCTCTCGGATGGGCGCATTGTCTCTGATGAAGTGAACCCAAACCCCATCAAAGCGGGTACGACGCGGCGTGAAGAGTAAAGGAGTTGGAGATGTTACTTTCAGAGAATTTTAAGGTCGCTTTACGTGCCTTACAGGCCAACAAGCTGCGATCTGTACTTACCATATTAGGAATTGTGATCGGGGTCGCGACGGTGGTGGCGCTGCTGGCCATCGGCAAAGGTGCGACGGCCAGCATCACCAGCGACATTCAGGGTACCGGTTCGAATCTGTTGACGGTTTCACCCGGCAGGCAAGCTGTTTTTGGCAGCGGTGGACCCGGTGGTGGGCAATCCCAGCAGACCAGTCATCTGTATTACTCGGACTATCAACTGCTGCAACGGAACCTGACTGAAAACATCGCCTCCATTGTGCCGAGTTATCAGGCTTCTTATACCGTTAATTTTGGCGATGAAAGTTTCACCATCGGTGTGACGGGCGTAACGGAGGAGTATCAGGAGGTACGTTCCTATACTGTTGCAGAAGGACGCTTCCTTACGGATGGTGATAACAAGTCGGACTCACGAGTCGCCGTTTTAGGTTCCCAAACTGCCGATGACTTATTCGGAAGTCTGACACCGGTTGGAAAGACCATTTCGATCAATGGCGTAAAATTCGAAGTGGTTGGCGTCCTTGAATCCAAAGGTTCGTCCGGGTTTCAGTCCGCGGACGACGCGGTGTTCATCCCGCTGGAAACAGGTTACGCCAAGCTGTTTGGTTCCACTTCCACGCACAACAATAAGAAGATCGTGAACAACATTTATGTCTCGGTCGCGACCACGCAAGCGATGGAGACAGTCTCAGCCCAAATCGAGTTCATACTTCGCCGCTTGCATAAACTTGAGTCCACCGATGAATCGGATTTCAACATCCAAAGCCAGATGGATATCCTGAATACCTTGAACTCTGTGACTCAAACCCTACAAATCTTTCTCGGGGCCATTGCTGGGATCTCGCTGCTGGTGGGCGGCATAGGCATTATGAACATCATGCTGGTCTCAGTGACGGAACGCACCAAGGAGATCGGCCTGCGCAAAGCCGTGGGTGCCACGAAGAATCAAATCCTCACTCAATTCCTGATCGAAACCGTGACACTGAGCGTGTTAGGTGGAATCGTTGGAATTCTCCTCGGTGTTGGAATTGGGACCGTATTCAGCGCCACAGGTTTGATCACAGCTGTCATTACAATCGATACGATTACGATGGCTTTTCTTTTTGCTGTGGCAATCGGTGTATTCTTCGGCTTGTATCCCGCCTATCGTGCCGCGGGGTTGCACCCGATGGTGGCGTTGAGGTATGAATAAATTCTCATGTCACTCTGAGGGAGTGTTTGTCGCGACCGAAGAGTCTCGCTTGTTGTGGTAGAGACCCTTCGCTATCGCTCAGGGTGACATACTATAATATCCCGATGCCCAAGAAAATTCTGCTGGTTGATGATGAGCCCGAGATCCTTGAAATCTGCCGTGACTATCTCAAGGCATCTGGATATGACGTGGTCACGGCCCAGGATGGAAGGCAGGGATTGGCATCCGCTCGACGCGAAAAACCGGACCTGGTTGTGCTGGATCTCATGCTCCCTGAAATGGACGGTCTCGATGTCTGCCGCCAGATCCGGCGTGAGAGTAACGTACCCATCATCATGCTGACAGCCCGCGTCGAGGAGACAGATAAACTCGTGGGCCTTGAAATCGGCGCAGACGATTACATGACCAAGCCGTTCAGTCCGCGTGAGCTGGTGGCGCGGGTGCGCGTAGTGTTGCGACGCGCCAGCGGCGATTCGGCAGCAGAAATCATTCGGGTTGGCAATGTGGCATTGGACCGAGCCCATTACCAGGTCCAGATGGGGGAGCGAGCGGTCACATTGACTCCCACTGAATTTGAGATCATGGCGACGTTGATGAGTCAGCCTGGTCGTATTTTTTCCCGGAGTCAATTATTGAATGCCGCACATGGTGTGGCCTTTGAGAGTTATGAACGCGCCATTGATTCACACATCCGTAACCTGCGCCACAAGCTGGAGCCGGATGAGTTGATCTTCACCGTGCATGGCGTGGGCTATAAATTCGAGGGTTGACATGCAATCATCCGTCCGTGAAATTCGTACACGATTATTACTGCTTCTCGCACGAGCCTTCGTGATCGTGTTGTTTTTATCGCTATTTTTCGTCCTGGTCCTGGTGGTGTATTTTCTTACCTCTTCTGTAGCCCGCCTGCCCTTTGTTGGTTCGCTTCAGGGATATTACATCGGTCATGGAAGCTGGGATGGAGTTGAAGTTGTTTTTGCGTCAGATGCGGAATTGAATTCAATCAGTGCGCTTTTACTGGACGAGGATGGACATATACTGGTGAATCATGCTCAAGATTCCAATTTGACAGTCGGTTCCGTCTATGAGATTCAGCCCAATGACCTGGTGCTGGCTCTAGATGCAAATGGGGAAAGAGTCGGCGTATTGGTTATGAGTTCGCCACGTTCGTGGACTAGCCGTCTCGGTCTAGTGCGCGGGATCATCTTTCCTGTTGCGATCATCTCCTTTATTCTCACCATGTTTCTAGTCGTGGCGGCGATTTTGCTTGTGCGTCGTTTTGTCAACCCGCTGGCTGATGTGATCTACGCCGCGGGCGCGGTGGCCAGCGGCGACTTAAAGACCCGCATCCCGACACAAGGCCCGCAGGATTTGCGCAGCCTCTCTGAAAGTTTCAACGAGATGGCCTCCTCACTCGAACGCAATGACCGCGAGCGCCGCGAAATGCTGGCCGATGTTGCGCATGAGTTGCGGACTCCGCTCTCCGTCATTCGCGGCCGGCTCGAAGGCATCGTGGATGGAATTTATTCTGAGAACGGACCCCAGGTCTCGATGGCCCTGGAACAGACCTATGTTCTTGAACGATTGGTGGAGGATTTACGATTGCTTACCCTGGCAGAAACGCGTCAACTGGCCTTCGATAAGAGCAAGGTGGATATGGGCGCTTTGATCGAGCGTGTTCTGGACATGCTCTCAGCTGAAGCGCAGGAGAAAAACATTTCTTTGTCATTTGCCGAAAAAAGCGGAAACCTTTTTGCTCAGGTTGACCTGCAACGCTTTGAGCAGGTCATTAGTAATCTGGTGGGTAATGCGATTCGCTACGTGCCCCACGACGGGAAGGTGTGGATCACCGCAACCGGTTCGGATACGGGTTTGCGAATCACCGTCAATGACAACGGGCCAGGTATTCCTGAAGAAGACCTGCCGTTCATCTTTGACCGCTTCTGGCGAAAGGACAAATCCCGCTCGCGTGCCTCAGGCGGAACGGGATTGGGTCTCGCGATTGCAAAGCAGCTCGTCGAAGCTCAGGGTGGGACGATTGAAGCCAGGAAGTTGTCCGATGGCGGGTTGCAAGTGATCGTTGAATTGAAAACATAAACCTGGCTTTCATCCGCTTCTGTCTCGTCTTCGTAGATTCCCAATCATCCTCATTTTGAATCGAATTGAGATACATTTACTTTTTGCATGCAGGTTGGGCGAGCAACCAGTCAGTTGCCTCTGATTCCGCATTTGATGTGAGGACATCCGGGGTGATACTCCCGCCATATTCCTGGCCGGTACGGTCCAGCTCAACCGCCACTGTGAGGATGATCATGGCTCCATCGCTGAGTGAGAATCCCTGATTGCCCGTGGTAAGCCCATAGGAAGGCTCCCCAAAGAATCGTGTATTTGGGCGGCCGCGGAAGGAAATGGCTGTTGCTTCTCCAGAACTGGCAGTTTGTGGGCCGATCAAGACTGCAACCGGAGTTTCATCGGGGTCGAATAGAATTTCCGGGTGGCTGACCCTTGCATGAGACATATCTCCTTCCCATGCTTGCCCATCTCGATAATACCAACTGGTGATTTGACCTGTTGCAGACTTGAACGACCCCAATTCCCCTTCGCCGATCAGGGCACCCAACCCGGCAATCATGGGATACATATTCCCACCCAGGTTCTCGCTCAAATCGACGATCCATCCACACACAGATTGCTTATCCAATTCGATAATGATGTTCTGGATATGGTCAGCATATTTATTTACTTCGTCTTCCGCTTGCGCGTTAAACCCAAATACTGCAACAGAACCAATCTTATTCTCAATTAACTTTCCGTTAGGAGCAGGGTAGTTTTCCACTGTTGAATTTTTATCTTGATTTACGATATCCGGCGTTACAAAAAAACTGTGATGATCGCCAAGCTGTTCGAGTGCAAAACGGATTGAGTCGTAGGTATCGGCTGGCGTCTTGGCATTATTCTCGAACGTAACTGCAATCGCCCGCACTTTTGACCAATCGACCTTATCGCTGTTGAGGGCATTATTCTGAATGATGTCGAGAGCGTCCGAAAGGTATCTCTGGGCATCCGAAAGCGGCGTTGGCGCGAGTGTGATGGTTGGCAGTGGTTTTTGAGTTGGTGTTGGAGCCGGGGTGACGGGAGCGCAGGCTGCAATGAATAACACCAACAAAAAAATGACACGGAAAACATCTGGCGATTTTTTCATGCTGGATTCCTTTATCTCGAAATCGGTCAGCCGTATGGATTTATTATAGACCTTTGCGGGACCAGTGCAATACAAAACCCGCCTCGCGTGAGACGGGTTTCGAGCAACAGATGATCTGGTCACTCTATGGGCCGCTCCTTACGGCAGAGGCGGATTGGCATTCTCTACCAGTTCGAGTGCCATGTCGGGGAACCATTGTCCGGCAGCCGGGTCTACGATACCCCGAACCGGGTCCACTGGACCGGGTGCCCAACGATTGCACTGGCCGTCTGATTCGCCAGGGATTTTCACCCATAGATAAGCATCCACCAACGTTAACCCCGTGTTGGCGGTTGGCCGAAAGCCGAGACCACGATCGGGCGGATTGCACCAATCCTGTGTCGCTGGGTCGCTTGCAGGATGACCCGAGATGCCGGGCCAGGGACCCTGCCCGTTGCGACTTGTATCAATCACGAAGCGCTTCAGGATCGACTCCGAGTACCACCCGGTTTGGCTCTCGACGTTGTCTCTGTACCACTGGTCCGTCAGACCCCAGGTGCTGAAGTCGTCTGGACTGGCGGGGTGATACTGGCTTGCACACCACTCGGAGTGGCCTTGGCCCCACGACGATGGGTGAGAGGCAAAGGCGATGCACTTCGATATCCAGGCGCCGTATTTTTCCAGGCGCGAGTTCAGTTGGTAGTTGGACACGTTCAGGAAGAAGCCGTCCGCGTCCGCGACGCCGGCCTGGATCAAGCGATCGGCCGCGTCACCGGCGCCCAACCAGGCGCTGTGGGTGGCATCCAGGTAGACGCTGGTACTGGCGTTCTCCTTCAGCTTATCGACCGCGTAGTTCATCAGTTCGAAGCGCTCAGCCGCGGCGGTCGTCTGATTCGCCTCAGCGGGCCGGCACCACTCGTAGTTCGGATTCGATACCCAGGTGTCGCGGTCCCCGAACGGGTTGTACCACGGGATAATGCCCAGTCCATCGGGCTCCAGAATGACCACAGCCCTGGAATTGCCAATACCGGCCGCGAACCCATCGATCCAGGCTTTGTACTGCGCCACGCTGGTGGCGCCGCCAGCACTGAACTGGGCGCAGTCGCGGAACGGGATGTTGTACGCGACTAGGACAGGAACCTGCCCTTTGTCGGCGGCGCGTTGAACTGTGTTCCGAACATCCTGCAGCACAGTCTTGGGTGTACCTTGGGTGAACCAGACCGCCTGCGGTGTCTCGATCATCTTGTGGATGAGATTGGCATCCTCCTTATTGCCGCTCGCGGTGAGGTCAGCGATCTGTTCAATCGCACCGTGGTTAGGCTTGGGAACGTAAAACTGGACGCTGGGACCAAGACCCGCCCGTGAGTCTGTTGCAGCCAGAGCCGGTGCAGCTACAAGCAGCATTATGAGAAGTGTGCTCAATACGAGAAGGTATTTCAACTTTCTTTGATTGATCATTTTTTCTCCTTTTGTCTTTTCTTCTGCTTTTTCTTGCTTGATAGTCCCCCATGGCCGTTCGTTAGATTGAGCATTTCATCCCGCCAGTGCATTGCCCTGCCTCAGGGCTGTACCTTCATTATACCCAACCCTCCCGGCCACGACCGCCGTCCCTAAGGCAACATTAAGCTTCAATTTCCTGTTCGCCATTTCATGTTCTCCATCATCATAAAAATGAGAATGTCGGGCGCGAAGCAGCAATGCATGGCTGACCATACAACAATTCTGGAGCGAATCAATAAAAATCCCCCACGAGGGGGATAAGAAATGCATTGTTCCTACTATACAGCTTTTCCCCGCTCGAATCAATAGCCCGCCAATTCCTGGCGGGCTGTTCGACTGATTAGTGATCACTGCACTAGACTGCGATTTTCTGCCCAGCCTCAAACCCGCGCCTCAGCGC
>DASTOH010000247.1:0-15455 GCA_035720235.1 Anaerolineales bacterium
CGCCGCCTGAGGATTCAAACAGTGTTCCCATCATCAGGACCAGGGCGATCCAGAAGAAGGTGTGCAGTGAGATCATCAGCAGAGCGGCAGTAAACCCGAAGGGAGAGAGCCAGCCAAAGTCACTGAAGAGTCCCAGGGTAATATAGAAGATCACGCCGGGCACGATCACCGAGGTAAGCAGGATGGCGATCGAATTGACCACCAGCCGGGAGACGACAAACGCCGTGCGCGTGACCGGTTTGGAGAGAACCCAGGCCGCTGTGCCGGAGCGCTTCTCACCGACCAGGACCCGCTGCATGATGATCATTACCCCAAAGGCGACGAACATCCCGCCGAACAGCCCATACATGAAAAGGACTGGCGGACCCTCCTCCCCGTCTCGGGCTGCATCGGCAGAGGCAATGATCATGAATATCATCATCACGTTGATGATCGAAAACCACAGGAGCAGGTGTTTCCACCACTTTGAGGACTTGAACCAGGCCGAGTACTCACCGCGCAATAAATTACCCAAACCCCGCCTCCAGCCTTTTTCCTGCACAAGTTGAAACTGACCCGATGCATTGGCACTCATTTCTGACTCCTTTCTACAATACTGATAAAAACGTCTTCCAGGTTTTGTTCCTTGCGGCCGAAGTTGGAGACCTTCAAGCCATTGGAGACCAGCAGTCTCATCAACTCCTCTGTTGCAGCCGCTTCATCTGTCACGCTTACATGCCAGGTGGTCTGTTCACCATTCCCGCTGGATTCGATTCCGGATACCCAGGGTTGCTGCATAAGGCGGGTGTAGGCGTTGCGCGCATCACCTTTCACTGTCACCGAGTAGATCAGGTCTCCCTTACCCGACAGCAAATCCTGGATGGATTTCTGGGTGATCAGCTCACCCTGGTTGACGATGGCAACCTGATCGCTGACCCTTTGCACATCGTCCAGGATATGAGTGCAGTAGAAGATGGTGGCATATTTACGGATGCGGGACATCACTTGGAGCACGTCGCGCCGTCCCTGCGGATCGAGGCTGGCAGCGGGTTCGTCCAGGATCAACAGGTCGGGATAGTTGATCTCCGCCTGGGCAATTCCCAGCCTCTGGCGCTCGCCGCCAGAGAAACCCTTGATGGGCCGGTCCGCTTTGCCTTCCAACCCGACTAGTTCGATCATCTCGTTCACGCGCTTGTCGATCTCTGACTGAGGTCCAGCATAGAAAAATCTGACGGTGTATTCCAGCGTTTGGCGGGCAGTCATGTGTTCGTAGAAGCGTGGATCCTGAGGCAGGTAACCGATCCTGGCGCGAATATCGACGCTCTCGCGGAGGATGTCCATGCCAAGGATCTTGCCGCTCCCACGGGTTGGTTTGATGAGACCGAGCAACAGCTTGATCGTGGTGGTTTTGCCGGCGCCATTGGGGCCCAGGAAGGCGAAGATGGATTTCTGCGGGACGCGCAGGTCGAGCGATTTCAGCGCATGGACCTCGCCGAAAGACCTGCCCAAGTCCTCCGTACAAATCACGAAATCATTTGAATTCATGCTGTTTTCTCCTGGCTTAAATCAAACAAACTGATATGAGCACAATATCAGTTTGTCTTTGGAATGTCGCCCACCGAAGGGTGGAATCGGGGGGTGGATTAAGTTTTTATTGGAGGGTGGAGAATTAATCTGACAATAGACCTAACTCACGCGCAATGGCAAGCGCTTCGGTGCGCCGATTCGTGCCGAGTTTGCCGTACAGGCTGTTGATGTGCGATTTGACCGTACTGACGGCAATCACCAGGGTTTCGGCGATTTCCTGATTGCTGCGCCCTGTTGAAATCAATCTTAGGATGTGCAGTTCGCGTTCGCTGAGGGGTTCGACCAGGGTATCGTCCTTTGTTCCCAGTCTGGAGGCAGGTTGCGGGAATGCCGCCAGCAGTTTGTCGGTATAGGTCAAGAGGCGGATGGATTCGCTATTGACGTCGCTACCGACCTTCTTTTTGATTGTTGATTGGCAATCAAGCAGCAATTGCCGCATCGATTCACCTTCGTCTACAAAGATGCGGACGTAGCCTTCAGGCTCGGCGAGGGTGAGGGCGCGTTCGAGCGAGGTGAGCGCCCGCAGTTGGTCCCCCTGCGCTCCAAAGGCTAACGCTTCAATTATCAGGATCTCAATGACGCTCCCCATTCGCTCTGCCGCTTCTGCATCTTCACGAAACTGCTTTAGGAGCCCGATCGCTTCCGCGATCCGCGATTGTGCCAGGCGAAGGCGCGCCAGTGTGATCCTTGAAAACTCGTCGAGGAACGCCGGATCCTTCTCTGTAAATGATTCATACTGCTGCGCCCACTTCTCCACCGGCGCGAGATCATCCTGCTTCAGTGACAGCCGTGCTTTGCGTGCAGCCGATTCCAAGGACATGACTGGAATTTTGAATGAAATCACTATCTCTTCGAACGCTTGTATGGTTGCCCATGCTCCCGCCGAATCGCCCCGAGACTGCTTGACGCGACTCAGAAATCTATACCCGGTCATCACAATATCGAGATTGCCCCCGGCTTTCCCAAGCTCGATGCCCTTTTGGATGAATTGCTCCGCTGAGGCGAGATCGTTCCATTCACGCATGACTGCACCCATCCGGATATTCGGGAAACCTGCATCGAAGAGTGTACGACCACTGACAGCAGCCCATTCTTCAGCGAACCGCAGCGCCTGACGGCAGGTTTGCGCTGCGGCCCGCAGCTGGCCGCGCCACATCTGCATGCGGGCCAGGTTGGTGACTGAGACCATCATCATATAGTAGTTGCCAGCAGCCTGGCCGAGGGCAATCGCTTCCGAAAAAGCCTGACTCGCCTCCACGACCCGGCCGCTAAAGCGGTATGCCAACCCCATTGCATTGGCGACGGCGGCGCGAAGAAACGCATTCGTCTCAGGCAATTGCTGGCGCGCCTGGCGACAGAGTTCGATCGCGCGAGAGACTTCCCGTCGGTAAGAGGCGATCACAGCCCTGAGTGCGGCGATCTCGCCCTGCAAAATTTTTCTCTGGGCAGGCTCCTGAGAGGAGAGCGCTCGTTCAGCCTCGAGAAGATTCTCTTCGACAGCTTCGCTTGAACCCGTGTTGAGAAGGATCCAGGCGCGGATCAGGCTGAGGCGCGGTTGGGATTGCATTGTTTTGTCCGGTAAAGATTGCAGCCAGGTCAGCGCTGTCTTGAACTGACCTTGTGTTAATGCTATGTTATCAGCCACGTCCATGATCAAACGAGCCGACCGTTCCCAATCCTTCGCCACTAGGGCATGATGAATTGCCTCTACAACCAATCCGTTGGACTCGAACCACTCAGCTGCCCTTATGTGCAACTCAGTTGTTTTATCATCTCCACTGGCATGTAAATGGCTGCGCAGAACCTCGCCAAAGAGATGGTGATAACGATACCAGCCTCGATGATCATCCAGCGGTACGACGAACAGATTCGCCTGCTCCAGACCCTCCAATACTGCTTGTCCGTTGTTGCCACCAGTGAGGGCATCGCATAAAGGCCCACTCATTTGGTTCAAGATGCTGGTCGCTAGCAGGAACTCGCGTACTTGTTCAGCTTGCCGGCTCAGCACTTCATTGACCAGATAATCGATGATGAAACGGTGGCTTCCCGCAAAGGCGGCGATGAACTTTGACCTGTCGCGATGATCTTTCATAGACAAGGCAGCCAACTGTAGACCTGAGATCCAACCCTCGGTGCGGCCGTCAAGCGCGGCGACCTCCTCTTCAGAGAGATCCAACTTCATAGCCTGGTTAAAAAATGCTACTGATTCCTCTCTGGTAAAGCGTAAATCAGCCGAACGGATTTCGGTCATCTGCCGGCGCGTTCGCCAGCGAGCCAGCGGCAAAAGAGGATCGCTGCGACTGGCGATCACCAGGTTCAGGTTTGGCGGCAAATGCTCGATCAGAAATGTTAGCCCTTCGTCGATCGCCTGATTATCGATCAGGTGATAATCATCGAATACGTGAGTGAAACGATAATCGAGAGCGGCGATTTCATTGATCGTCAGAGTTAAGAGTGCTTCGATCGGCCGAACCTGAGACCCTTCCAACGACCCCTGGGGATCCTTGAACAGTTCCGGATCTAATGTTTGCAGCGCGGCCAGGAAGTGACGCCAAAACCGCGCCGGATCGTTATCTCCCTCGTCCAAAGAAAGCCAGGTGACGCAGTGCTCATACTGTGGAATCCATTCGCTCAACAAAGTTGTCTTTCCATATCCGGCTGGCGCGCAGAGCAGGGTAAGGGGGCGCTGCATCGACTCATTCATGCGCTCGATCAGGCGCGGTCGAGCAACTCGATTGGGATCTGCCCGCGGGATATACAGTTTCGTGCTTAGAATCGGATTCTCATACGCAGTCTTCATTGCTGTTCTATCCAGACTTCCCACAGGCGAAAATTACCCGTTGGCAAAACCTGAAAGCCATGCACGCGATCCCAAACGGCTGTGCGCGCCGGAGCGTGATAGATGGGGATGTGGACCGCCCACTCGTGCGCCAATTGCATGATCTCGTGATAGACTGCCTCACGTTCCTCTGTTTGCATCAACATCTCTGACTCGATGTAGAGTTGATCAATCCTCTCATGGCAGAGGCCCATCACCGGTTTGGTGATGCGGCATAGGTAAATCGCAATAAGTTGGGAGGGATCGATTACGTCGCTGGAATTAAAAGCCTTTGCCAGATCGAGATCATTGTCGAACATTCGCTGCCGCACGACCGCGCCTTCCAGCGGTTCGAGATTTAGTTTTATCCCGATCTGGCGCCACTGTTCCTGGAGGAGGACCCCGATCTGGGCGTCGGGTATGCTGTCTCCTCGATAAGAATAGGTGATCTCGAAGCCATCCGGTACGGAAGATTTCTGCAGGTAGTTGCGGGCGCGCTCGATGTCAAATGGATATCCCTCCAACTGCTCATCCCAAAACATCATTTTCGGCAGAGCCAGGCTGGCATCTTCGCCGTAACCAAACAGGACGACGTCAATGATTGCCTGCTTGTCTGTCGCATGGTTCAGCGCCAGGCGCACGTTGACATCATCCAGCGGCGGGCGCGAAGCGTTGATGATGATAAAATCCACGCTCAGCAGAGGCGCGGTTTGTACGGAGACGCCATCCAGCGCATCCAGCGCCGCGACCTGATTGAAAGGCACGTTCGTTGCCACGTCCAATTCTTCCGCCTGGAATTTCAGCATACGGATGTTGTCATCTGTGACCAGACTCAACTCCACTTCATCGAGATAGGCAGGCTCTCCCCAATAGTATGGGTTGCGTTCGAGTACGATATGACTCCCTCGCACCCACTCTTTGACCCTGAAGGGCCCGCTGCTGATCGGTTTTTCCCAAAACGCCTCTCCCAGGGTTTCTACTTGCTTTCGCGGAACGATGGAGGACCAAAAGCCAGCCAGATTATTGATCAGGGCGGCATTGGGTTGTTTCAGTCGAATTTGAAATGTATGCTCATCCAATGGTTCAACAATGGCGTCTTTGGGGAAGAGCCAGCCCCAGTGTTCGCTTGCAAACATTCTCTGTACGGAAAAAATAACATCGTCCATAACAACCGGCGTCCCATCAGAAAAGGTCAAGCCCTCCCGCAAAAAGAAGGAATAGGTCACGCCGTCCGCGCTCAGGTCATACCTTTTAACAGCATCCGACTCAACAGACTGTGCATCCCGGGAGACGCGAAACAGCTGGTCATACAGGTTGAGGATCGTCCAAATCGCCGAGTTGTCGCTTGGCACGACCGGATCGAGAGTAGAGATGTCTTTCACGTCCAGGGTCATTACCAGGCGCCCGCCCGATATTGGACCCCCAGACGAATCGTCGGATGACGGCTTTTGTTGTGCTGGGAGGCAGCCTGCCAGCAGGACCATAACGATCAGCGCAAGACGTTGAAAGCGGATTATGCTTAATGAACACATTGTATATCTCTTCAAGGAGCAAGCCCCGCCACGTTTCAGTGCTATTCGTCAAAATAGCGGGGTTGGCGAGGCGGCTGCAAGGTCTGCGCCAGACCATCGCCAAGAAGACTGAAGCTGATCCCTGTAAGTATGAGCATCAGGCTAGGATAGAGGACAAGTCCGGGCGACGAAAGCATAAAACTGCGTCCCTCCGCAATCATGGCGCCCCATTCCGCCTGTGGCGGCTGGATGCCCACTCCCAGGTAACCTAATGAAGTAATGGCGAGAATATTGAACGTCACGGAAGAAGTCACATAAACGATGGATGATGAGATCGCGTGCGGCAGTAAATGACGCCAGAGCAAACGGCTATCGCCGCATCCAAGGGCTTTTGCCGCCAGCACATACTCCAGGCGCTTGCAAGTCAATATCTCGCCTCTTACCAGGCGGGCATAAGGCGCCCACCCGACCAGGGATAGCGCGATATATAAACCGGTCAATTTCATCTCAAACAGTCCCGCAATGGCGATCACTACGACCAGGTCTGGGAACGCAATCAAGATGTCCAGCAGGCGCATCAACAACGCGTCCAATATGCCTTCATAAAATCCAGCCAGCGCGCCGAGACTTATGCCGACAAGAGAGGCAAAACATGTGGCGACGATTGCGATCTGTAAGTCCATCCGGCCGGCATGGACAATGCGTGAAAACAGGTCACGACCATAGTTATCCGTGCCAAACCAATGGCGGGCATCGGGAGATTGCAGCCGCCAGGCGAGATCCTGCTCGTTCGGCGCGTACGGCGCGAGTTGGGGTCCAAGAAGGAATAACACAAAGAGCAGGAGAAGCGCGCCGCCTCCATACTTGAGTCCAGCGGGTAAACGGGAAACGCCTGCCCAATTCCCATGATCAGTACACATTGTATTCATTGCGCACGCGGGGGTCGAGGGCTGGGTAGATCACATCGGCGAGCAACGATACACCGGCGACCATGACGGCAAAACAGATCGCGGCCAGCTGGATCACGGCGTAATCGCGGTGGAGGACAGATTGCACGAGCAGGCTGCCCATACCCGGGAGCGCAAAGACAGTTTCAACCACGACCGATCCGCTCAACAGCCAGGAAATCTGCAAACCTAACAGCGTAACCGGCGATATCAGACCGTTCCGAAATACGTGATGGGCAAAGACCCGGCGATTGGAGATGCCTTTCGCGCGGGCAGTCAATATGAAGGGGGCAGACATGACATTCAGCATACTCCGCCGCAGCACTCGACCCAACATGGCGCCGTTCGAGATGGCAAGCGTAAGGGCTGGAAGGAAAAGGCGGTGCAGGTTGTCCAAAAAATTTCTGCTGTAGCCGGATGTGGGAAATAGGCGCAGATTCAGACTAAAAACAAGGATCAGAAGCGTGCCAATCAGGAACGAGGGCAAGGTAAGCGCTGTCGCTGCCGCGCCGTTCATGAAAGTATCGAATAGTGAACCGGGCTTTAGGGCGGAGCCAAGCCCGATGAGCAAACCCATCAGTACGGTAAGTGTAGAAGCATATCCGACGAGCAACAGGGTGACTGGAAGCCGATCTGCGATCACGCTCATTGCAGACTGGTGGTACACCATGGATTGACCCACGATTGTGTCGCCCGAAAAGAGTCCGCCAAGTTGGAAAATAAATTGCTGCAGGACCGGCAGGTGCAAGCCCTGCTCGATGCGGCAGCGTTCGACAACTTCCATCGGGACGAATTGACCGCGGTTCATACGGCACGGATCGCCGGGGATAAGACGGATCAAGATGAACGTGAGGATGGCGATGCCAAAGACGACAGCGATCAACTGGAGCAGGCGGCGTGCCAGATAACTAATCATCTTGCTCCGCTCAACGGACCGCCGATACAGGCAGCCCAAACACCCACTTAATCTCATCAAGCGAAAGCCGGGGCATACAGTATGAATTTTGCAGAATCCCTTCGCTTAACCCGGTCGGTGGGGCAATCGAGGTGAGTTTCCTTTCCGAACCGGCATTCAGGTGCTCAATCAAGTGCGGGCGAGGAACCAAATTTTTTCGCGACCCGGGGATAAGTAGTTTTGTGGTTAGGAGTTCAATCATAGGGATCCTTTCCACTGATCCAGCACATGCCTTGGTAGCCCTATTGGGTTGTATAAGGATTTGATGAAACCATTATAGTCCAAACCGAAAAGGTACCATGCCAAAATCCCCAAAAATGAAGTGCAATTCAGGAGCTTCTTGTTTTGTCAATGATTCATCTCCGGGATTAAATCCTAACAACAACCATGATCATTCCTGCAGGGTATTAATCTGGTATACAGATATAAGTTTCGCTACATGAGATATATACCGCGTGAGAACGGTGCCCAGTTAATACTTTTGAAGACAGGATTTACATCTATGAAAACGCTGTCCTTGTCAAGGGTCTGAATGGATCTGCCCCAAGTAATGCGGGGCTGCGTTGAAGAACAATCATATCAGGGCGAACATTTTTTGGCTGAACCACTTTCTAAGCAGAGCGGATGCCCGGAGGCCGGGGCCCAGTCAAGGGCGGCGTAGCCGTCCCCCGTAGTGGGATGCGGAGCGTAGCGAAGCACCCTTGATGGGGTGGCCGAAGGGCAAACAATGGCTCTGCCAGAAGTGTTTCAGCGATGATTGGCTATGAAAACATCTCCTGCATGAATTTCAAAAGAATAGTCTCCAGTTTTTGCCAACTCGATCCGGTCTTGCCGGATACATCTATGCGCGGTCCAGCCGCAAGAGTATGTTCAGCAAACGTGTCGCAATCATAAGACGTATCTCTGAGGATACAGAAAATCCACGCGCTTACGCTTGCTTTGGCAAGACCTTCTGGTGAATGGGTTCGCGATAAGGCTCCTTCTTGTTCAAGATCCAAAAGGTGGCTTCAGCGAGATGACGTGCCACAGCACCCACCGCCACCGAATGACCTTTGCGCAGGCTCACCCGTTCATACAGGCGGGTTACATGCCTGTGCTGCCAGTGAGGCTTCTGGTGATACTGAGCGGGACCATTGGCTGCTTCCACGAAAGCCCACTTGAGATAGTGGTTGGACTCCTTTGGAGTGTGCCCATAGCGGGTCTTACCTCCACTGCTTTTCACAGCGGGCACGGTGCCCGCATAACTGGCCAACTGCTCCGCGCTCGCAAAGCGTTCAATGCGACCAATCTCCGTACCAATGACAATGGCAAGAATATCGCCCACACCTGGAAGAGTTTTCAAGAGCTGCATGTCAGGAGTCAGCGAGATGCACCCTTTCATTCGTTCTTCCATCGCTTGAATTTGCCCCTGCACGTCTTCCAGAAGCTCCAGTTCCTGCTGCAGGCATTTCTGCGTTTCAGGAGGCAACTGCTCGATGACCTCGTTTAATGGGCTGGACCATTTGGGGGCAAAGATATCGCTCTCGGTGGGCAGCGAGAGATTGTACTTGGCTAGAGTAGCGTGAATGCAGTTCTTGAGCGCTACTCGGATCTTGCACAACGCCATGCGGGTCCTGGGCAATTCGCGTTCATCTCGTACTTGGCTAGGGGCGATCCAGACGGTTGGTAATGTTCCATTCCGCAGCAACATCGCCAAACCACGTGCATCCAGCTTATCCGTCTTATTCACATTGCCCATCATGACTTTCGCTTTCGCTGCATGGGCTAACAATGCTTGGCAACCAGCCTGTTCCATCTCATCCACGATCCAGTACCAGTTCCCGATACTCTCCAGCGCCACCGGTGTGTCTTCCGGAAACTGACTCAGGAATTCCCGTATCGCACCTCGCTCATGCTCCACGCGCACTTGTTTCCCGCGTGTTTGATCTCCTTCGTACACCGCAAACTGCGAATAATGTTTGTGGGCATCGCATCCTATGATATAGTTCATTTGGCTGCTCCTTTCCTGTTCACTATCTGGTCCACATATAGTGTAGCAGGTGGGGCAGCGTTTTCATATAATCATAAGCCATTTTTCAGCTATGAACATGAACCAACATAAACTAATGTTGATCAGGGATTTCTCCGATTCGCAAACTCATATTGAAGTAACACATTGTTGCGCGGCCATTGGTAGGGTACGGATATTTATCGATTCCAATCTTCTATCGGAAGATCAAGAAGATTGAACCGAATTGGAATTAAGGTATGGATTCTTATCGATCCTTAGAAGAGGCACTCGCAAGTGCCTTTTGTTTTAACTTATGCAAATAAGATCTAAATCGTAAAATTCCCGACCAGTCGGGATAGGGCACTCATGACACGGGAATACCGCGCGTGATAGATTGGGGACATCTGCTGAAGACGAGAATATCTCATATCACTTTCATAATATGGAGGCACAATGCGCGTACTTGTAACAGGAGCAGGCGGATTCATCGGCAGCCATATCGCTGAACATGCAGTCGCGGCTGGCCACGCCGTGCGCGCGGTGGTTCTGCCGAGCGAAGACACATCGCTGCTACGCAAGTGGGGTGTAGAACTTGTGGTAGGAGACCTGGTTGATCCCGAAGTAGCCGGCCGCGCAGTGGCAGGCTGTGAAGTCATTTTCAACGCGGTGGGCAACGTCAACATCTACGATTCCCGTGATGCGCTCTACCGAGGGAACGTCTCCGCCACCGAAAGCGTGATCAAGGCGGCCGCGGCCGCGGGAGTGCGGCGTATGGTGCTGGCCTCGTCCTATGTGGTGTCTCTGGGCAGTTCCTTCCATTACTGGAAAGGCGGCGTCATTGCCGAACAGAGGCCGGTCGCCCCGAGGTTTTGGCGGTGGGACTATTACACCAGGACAAAGGTCGCTGTGGAGCAAGCGGTGTTGCGTGCACATGACGAGGGTTTGCTGGAGGCTGTGCCACTGCGCATCGGGTGGGTGTACGGGTCCCGCAACCGGGTGACTCTTCCAGTGCTGGTGAAAATGCTGCGGCGTGGGCAGTTGATGATCATGGGAGATGGGCGAAATCGCTTGGGGCTGGTCCACGTGACCGATGTGGCTCGGGCGTTCCTGCTAGCGGGGAATGGCAACGTGGCTGCTGGCCGCCCATATGTGATCGAAGGGGTTGCCGACCGGCCAACCGTGACTCAAGCCGACTTTCTGAACGCCCTCGCCGACTTGATCGGAGCGCCACGCCCCCGGCGCGTACCGTTCGGTGTAGCGCTCGCCTTGGGAACGGTGTTGGAGACCATCTGGCACCTCCATCGTACAGATGACCAGCCCCCACTCAGCAGTTTTGTTGTGCACCTGGTGGGTCGTGACCAGCACTTCGACACATCTTGCGCGGAGTACGAGTTGGGCTGGAAACCGCAAGTGAGCTTGGAGGCGGGTATGCGCGAGGTACAAGCCTGGCTTGAGCATGAGCAATCCAATGTGCTGAGGCAGGAGGCAACCACATGATGCGCAAGATTACCACGCGCAATGTATCTGTCAACATGGCGAAGGTAGTCACGATCCTCTGCTTGCTGAGTCTTCCCTTCTTTTACGAAGTGCACGCACGTCAAGCGATTTACCTGGCAATGCACGTGAGTTACTGTGTCTGGTATCTCCTGAAGCAGGCCATCCTGCGAGAGACCGTGTTTCGCGAGCGCGACAGTGCCTTGGAGCTGATCATGATCGTGGCGACTGTCGGCGTGGGTTATGCCCTCCCGGGCTGGTTGGCTTTCAGAAACACAACGGCGGCCACGACTTTCGAACTTGTCGCAAGTGTGACGCTTTTTTTCTTTGGTTCCGTAATCAACTCCGGTGCTGATGTCCAGAAGATCACCGCCTTGCGCTTGCGCCCGGGTCTGATCACGGATGGTTTCTGGGGGCTCTCGCGCAATATCAATTACTTCGGCGACCTGATGCGCTACAGCGCAATGGCGCTTCTATCGGGATCGGCCTGGTCCTGGTTGGTCGTTTTGGTCGTGCTGGGTAACAATGTTGATCGCATGCAGAAAAAAGCCCGGTCGCTTTCTCGTTACCCGGAGTACGCGGCTTACAGAAGCAGTGTTCCCGCTTTGCTCCCTCTGGGAGAGGTGCGCCATGCAAAGGAGGCTGGCATGAATATTAATTTCGAAATCACAGTGGATGCTCCCGTAGAAGAGGTGTTCGCCTACTACCTCGAAGAAGACCACTTACAGGATTGGGTCTGTGGCGGTGGGATGTTGGAATTCACACCACTGACCCAACCACCCAAGCGAGTAGGCTCCCGTTATCGCATGGCTTACTGCGCACTTGGCATGACGTTTCGCAGCATTACCGAGGTAACAGCCTTGGAGCCGTGCCGCTTGTCAATAAAAGACCAGGTCAGTGGCGACTACAAGGTCTGGCATTACGAGATGCATTTCGCGCCGGCTGGCCCGGGTAAGACGCGGATGGAAATGCGTGCTCATGCTGTCTTGCCCTGGGGACCCTTGGGCATGATTGCGGGTTGGCTCGGGAGGCCTCTCATTCAGCGCGATCGCCAGGCCGCGCTTGGGCATTTCAAACTCCAGGTGGAGGCACGCATGCGCCAGGTACCCGCTGAGCGAGAGAAAGTTTCGGCGCTATGAAATTCAGTGATTTGCCACAAGTCCCGATACGGCCGCACAGTTTCTTCTCGCTGGACAGCATGGAAGTAGCCGTAAGACTACCGAAGCGGCCAACGCCCATACGGATTCATTGTAAGAGCGCTGGGGACGGTCCTCCTCTTCTTCTCATTCACGGGTTGATGACCAGTGGTTACTCCTTTCGCTATATCGTGCCTGCGCTTTCCGAAAGATATCAAGTGATCATCCCCGATTTGCCTGGCGCCGGTCGGAGTGAGGCGCCGGTTGACTTGTCCATGTCGCCCCAATCCATCGCTCAGTTCATCAGTTGCCTGATTTCGGCCCTTCATATTGAGTCGCCTTATGTTGTGGGCAATTCCTTGGGTGGATACCAATCGCTGTGGTTCGCGATTCTTTTCTCGGGACAGGTGCGGAAACTTATCATAATGCATGCGCCAGGGTTCGCCCAATTTCGACTCTCGGCAATGAGGTTTATCGTCGACTCGCGCGGCGGGCGCGCCTTGGCACGACGGCTAATGTGTTGGAACCCAGAGAGGTTTGTGGCTCAAAACATTCACTACCATGACCCATCTATAATGAGCCGCGAGGAAGCCCAAGAGTACGGCTCGATTTTTCGAGATCAGGACCGGACGGAGGTCTTTTTCCGAATCCTGAGGGAAAGTCTCGATCCCGATGCCATGCGAGAATTGATCGAGCACTTGTCGGCCATTCGGAATGGAAAGGGGATACTGCCATCCGTTCGACTCTTCTGGGCCAGGCAGGATGCCATCGTGCCTCCTGCTTTCGGATTAAAGTACCAGGAACTTCTGCCCACGGCCGAACTCGTCTGGTTTGATCAAGCCAGCCATTTCCTCCAGGTGGACGATCCGGAACGAACCGTCCGGGAGATCGTGAGATTCGACTCCTCCAGTTCGAACTCTGGACGGTCATTACCGGAATCGTCCTGATGTGGCGTGTGGGCCAATTGCCGGCAACGGTCAGCGCCGCACTCACATCCCCGGTCAACGAGACGGGATAGGTACCCCACCGTGTTATCAGGGCAATTGGTGAACCGATCAACCTGGCAATATCGAAGCGGCACATGATGCTTCTCATACTAAAGCCAGGTGTTTTCAGGCTCAATATCGTCGTTTGGCTGCTCGACGAGGCAAACAAAGAGCAGCCGTTGCGGTAGGTCATAGTCTGTTGGTGACTGGCTATCACTTGATCACTCGAGGACAGACCTATCAAGACTTGGAAGCCAATTACTTTGATGAACGTGACCACCAAGTGGTGAAACGCCCAGCGGTTCAGCGTCTCGAGAAACTCGGCATCCAAGTCCAGTTGCGATCCGTTACGGCTCCTGCCGTCTGACGGATCCATTTTCAAGAGAGACAAACCATGGAAAATATCCTTGTCGACTTTTCCGCGCGGTCGTCGGTGAGAAACGCCGTCAAAACCAACTGGGAAAATTATCACTACTGCCTGGGACGCGCACCTTGTGTGGAATTGTCCATCGGCCGCTACCTGACGTGGTTCGTTACGAATATGCCAGATCATTTCATGAATCTGGTTGTATGCACGGATTTACCGGATGACGGGATCCATGAACTCATTGAAAGTGCATTGGCCCATTTTCGATCATTAAACATCAGAAAACTTACCTGGTTAGCCCAGGAAGGTGTACTGGCCTCTGAAATAAAGAAACACCTCCTCGCCCACGGATCGACCTTCAGTGAGTCGTTTTCCAGAGAGATGGCTGCCGACTTGATGGCATTGCCGGAAGATCTACCGTTCCCAACCGGCTTAGAGATCGTACCGGTTGAAAATGGAGAAACATTGCAGCAATGGATCCACATTGCAAGCATTGGTTTTGAGGTTCCTGAGGAGTACGAGAAGGTCTGGTATGACTTTTTTGTGGAGGCAGTTTTTGATTTGCCGTTTCGCACTTACCTTGCCCTGTTGAATGGACAGCCGATTGCTACCTCTCTACTGTTCCTATCCGCCGGTGTAGCAGGAATCTACAATTTGACCTGTATTCCAGAAGCACGCGGTCAAGGGATTGGAGCGGCAATCACGCTGGCTCCCGCACTTGCTGCCCGCGGGATGGGATATCGAATCGGGATTCTGCAAGCATCCGATTTCGGCTATAGGGTCTATCGTCGGCTGGGATTTCAAGATTTCGGCAAACGGAGCATTTTTCTCTGGGAAAATGATGCTGGTTTGTTAACTGGATAATAAGCCATCCTTCGAATTCTCAGGCGCCAAGTTCATCCGCTTATCAGCACGTCCTTACCATCGTACGCGAAGCGTGAAACTCGCACGCACGATTGCGGATATGGCGGGAAGTGAAGAAATCCAATCTGCGCATCTGGCGGAGGCGCTGTACCTTCGGCAGATCAAAGTTGATCGTCGGATAGCTGACAGCAAGTTGATGTTCCCTATGGGTCGCTCATGAACGAAAGATAATATTCCCGACCAGCCGGGATATGGCACTCATGACACGGGAAACCTTCGCATGCTAGACTGTAGGCATCCAGCAAAGAGGTGAATCTCTCATCGCTCGCATTACAGGAGAATATCTTGTGGTTACTGTGATCACATAAAGTTTCTTTGAAGAAGGCTGTAAATGACAACACACAACCAGAAGTTAAACGAAGGTAATAGCTGGGCACAGATACTTGTCGCGGCTGTTGCAGCCAACCTGCTGGGCGGTCTGGTCTTTACCTTGACCGAGAACCTGATGCCGGGGTGGGTTGTGTACCCTGTTCTGCTGATCATTGGCTTGGGACTGCTGCACAGACGCACCATAACAGGGGCGTGGTTCCTCTTAGGTTGCGCCATCCTCTTTCTGCTGGCCTACTTGCCGTTCACGCTACTGGGACAGGCCAGTAGTGCGTGTCCCAATTGCTCTCGGGCTCTCCTGTGGGTGACGCTGTTCATCGTTCCCCTCCTCACCGCTTTTGCAGCCATGATGGCATGGCTGCAAGCGCGCCGCAGCGGTCTGTTGTAGACATAAAAAGGCAAAAGGTGTCAACATGATACGCAAAATTCTTAAG
>DASTOH010000248.1:0-37324 GCA_035720235.1 Anaerolineales bacterium
TTCCACCCGCGGGGTAAAGATCCAAAGCCGAAGGATTGCTCAGCGGCAGGACGTCCTGATAACGCCACATGTTGGATGGGCGGTTAGGTAGTCCGCGCAAAACTTCTCGCTTGAACGCGTCGTAGTCATAACGCGCCTCCAGCCACTGGGAGTCGCATTTCCCACAAACCGCCGGGACAAAAGGCACGTAAGGCTGCTGATGGCCGCAGAGATTACACTCCAGGTACTTGGGAGTCGCCATTTTATTTTTCCTTCTTTTCCACGATATCGGTAATGCGGGCTTCGAGCGGCAGTTCCACATAGAACGTGGAGCCTTCACCCTCAATGCCAGTGCTTTCAGCCCACAGGCGACCACCGTGCATTTCGACCAGACGGCGACTGATGGGCAGACCCAACCCCGTGCCGCCCACTTTGCGGGTGGTGGAGGTATCCACTTGCGTGAATTCCTGAAAGACCGCTTCGAGCTTGTCGGGCGGGATGCCGATGCCGGTGTCCTTGACCGTGATCAGAGCGGTGGCCCCATCAGGTCTGGAGACCCGCATGGAAATCTTTCCGTTCAAAGTGAACTTGATCGCATTGTTGACGAGGTTGATCATCACCTGGCGGATGCGGGTATTATCGGCGTAGATCTCCACTTCCTGATCTGAGCCTTCTTCGATAAATAGAGCAATGTTCTTCTCACTTGCGAGGGTGGAGGTAATGTTGGTAACTTCATCCAACACACTGTGAACCGTGAATTTTTCCGGATGCAGGTTCATGCGTCCCGATTCGATCTTGGCCATATCCAGCACATCATTGATGAGGTGGAGGAGGTGCTGGCCGTTCTTCTGGATGAGGCGCAGATCATTGTTCATGTAATCGGTGAGCGGACCATCCAGGCCTTCGAGCATCACGTCTGTAAACCCAAGGATCGAATTGAGTGGGGTGCGCAACTCATGTGACATGTTGGCCAGAAATGCCGATTTGAGACGGTCCAACTCCTTCAATTCCCTGGCACGTTTCTTGAGCTCATCCGTCAGGCGCAGGGTTTCGAGATGGATACTGGCTTGGGCAGCAATGGAGGTCAGCATGCTGGCAGCCTCGGCTGGAACTTTTTTCAGGCCCGCCACGGCCAATTGCCCGATGGTCTCACCACTAATGACCAGAGGCCCTGAAAGATTGATATCCTCTGGAACATTTGTATGCTGGATCGGCTTTACTTGCAGCGTGTCATAAACAAATCCCAGCTCCGATCCGTCTCGCTCCGCTGTGAATTCCCCCCAGTTTTCGCGCGTGAGATGGCGAATGGCTTGTTCTGCATCTGCGCGGGCGCGGGAGGCATCTGCCAGCAAGCGGATGTTTTCAACCTGTTGTGCGATCTGGTCTGCAACTGCACTGACTAACTGCTTTTGAGCATCTGACCATTTGCGGGTTGGATCAGGCTCGATATACAGGGCGCCAACCGGTTCCTCCATGACCTTTACTGGCGCATGCATGCCGCCATTGATATGAAGGACATCACTATAAGGTGATAGAGCGGATTGATCATATGTAAAACCAATGCGTTCGCTCCGTTGAACGGCATCCAGATAAGAATCCCAGCCTTCATGAATAAAGCGACGAGTTGCCGACTCAGCCTCCAGGCGGGATCGTTCCGCCTCGGAGAGCAGCCGCAGGTTCTGGATTTGAACTGACGCCTGCTGCGTGATCGCATGGGTCAGCCTCATTTCATCGGCCGTCAATTTACGGTCGGTTGGGGGAGCAACCTGCACTTTACCGATGACCTGTCCACCTGCCGTTAATGGCGACGTGATAACTTTATGAACCTCTGACAATACTTTGCTTGCATCGGGTAATTGCTCCAGTGAGTCATTGGAATAGGCAAAGGCAACCTTATCCTTCTCATAGACCTGGAAGTGCGCGGGTCCTGTTTGTATCGTGAGCGGGCTGGCGATCGAAACCTGATCAGGCTCCGTATCACCGGTATGCTCGTCGCGCAGGATCAGCTCTTCAAGTTCGAGCAGGCGCGCCCGCATACTTTCGATCTCTCGCTTTATTTCCGCCGAATCCCCACGGGGGTCAGCGGCGAGGCGATCAAGCTCTGCAAACAGCGCTCGTAGCCGTTGTTGTGCTCTGTTGTTACTCATCGGTCCGTGCCTCATGAACTCTCTGTAATGGATATCCCAGATTCACACCTGGGATTAGTTACCATTCCCGTTGCTGCCGCCGGCCTTCGTGCTCACTCCCAGTTGGGCAACCGTGAGCGGGGCCCCCAGGGCGCGTCCCAGTTCACGGGCCGCGATCTGCAGAACGGCTTCCACGGAGGTCGCGCTCTGGATCTTCTGACCGATGGTGTTCAACATGGATTCTTGTTCCGCCTGGCGTTGCGCCTGTTCAAAGGAACGAGCGTTCTGCAGGGCAGTTGCAATCTGTGCTGCCAGTGTGGTATGGATGTTGGCGTCTTCTTCGGTGAAGGCATTGATGCGGTCTGATTGCACATCCAAAACACCCAGCACCTGATCGCCGATCACCAACGGCACCGCCATTTCGGAGGCCGTATCAGGCAATAAAGGATTCGCCAGCCAGCCGTTCTCACTTTGCACATCGTTGACAATGACAGCCTGACGGGTGCGTGCGGCGCGGGCCACCAGTGATTGTTCCTTATCCAGCGGGATGGAGATGGTTTCATGAGTGCCTTCGTGCTCGTTGCCTTCATTCCAACCGCAGGCTGCGATCTGAAGTTCAGCGGTCATCTCATCGAATGTAAATATGTGCGCGTGATAGAGACTGAACTTGCGCTGGGTGAGATGCACAACTGACTCAAGCATCTTCTGAATATTCAACTCCTTGGAAGAGACGGTACTGATTTCAGCAACCGCCGCCAATTGCTGGGCGCGTCGATCCAACTCAACCTGCCCGCGCTTGGTCTCTTCGAATTGCCGCAGGGATTCAACATGTGCACTCAGGCGTTCGGCCACGGCATGGGCGAGTTCAAGCGACTGGCTGTCGTTTGCATCCAGTCCTTGAATGGCAAGCTTGCCCATCACTTCATCACGTACTTTCAGCGGTAAAGCCACCGCAGACTCAGCGTACCCATTCCCAGCATGCGGGCGGACTTCCTTCAGATCGTAGAAATACCCCAGGCTTTCCTCGGTGTTTTCGACAAACGTCTTCCAGCCATCGCGGCTGAGGCGTCGTGAGGCTTCTTCCGCTTCGAAGCGGTAACGTTCGGCGCTTTCCAACAGACGTAACCCTTCGATGTGTTGCGCCACCTGCCGCGCGATTGTGTCCACCAGTTCATCACTTCGAGCAATGGAAGATTCTCCTTCCATTTCAACGACCAGATTCCCAACCGCTTCACCCGTGACTTCAATGGGTGCGGCCAGTGAATTGCCTCTCTCCGCGCTTTGAGCTTCCTCTGTTGGCGCAAGCGGCATGACTTTGTTTTGCTCAAATACGAACCCGGTCTCTTCGGGTTTGTGGATGGCATCCATGTAATCTGCCCAGTTGGCACGTACCAAACGGCGGGCTTGTTTTTCCACTTCCACGCGGGCCTCTTCCGCCTCGGCGAGCAGGTTTGCATTTTGAATCGCGATGGCTACCTGTCCAGCCAGCGCTTCGAAGGCGGGCAGGAGTTCCTGGCTCAAGGCATTGGCTTTTTCGCTCTGCAGGTCCAGCACACCCACCACTTTGTCACCGACGATCAACGGCACGGCCATTTCAGAACGGGTATCCGGCAAAAGCGGATTGGGGCGGAAAGTGGCGCTGGCAGTTGTATCTGCGATCACCACTGCTTTTTTCTCCATGGCGGCGCGACCGTTGATAGAACCTGTATTCAGGGGTAGGCGGTGACTGCGCCCCACTAATTGCTCGCCGACTCGTCCTGTACCCGAAAGCAAAAGTAGATTCGTCTGGCTGGGATCGGACAGGTACACCTGTACATAATACAGATCGAACTGTGATCGAATAAGCTCGGCTGCGTCCTTCAACATGACATCTAATGCGCGCACCTGCGAAACTGCGCGGCCGACTTCAGCTGCCAGTTCCAGGTTGCGGGTGCGGTCTGCAACGCGTTGTTCCAGTGTGGCAAAAGATCCTTGAAGGTTTGCCGTCATTTCATTAAACGCAGTGCCAAGCAGGGAAATTTCGTCGTTCCAAACCGTGACAAGGCGCCTGTCCAATTTCCCTTCTTGAACAGTAGCCGCAAACTGGGCGAGTTCATGCAGTCGGCCGGTAATAGATGCCACAATCAAAAAGCTGATCAATAGGCCGATCACCAGGCCAATTCCCAGTGCCAATGAACCACTGATAAGAGCATTTCGATGAGAGGCCTGGGCTTCCAGATTCGAAAAATCAGCATACTGATTATTGATTGCGATCAATGCCCGCAACGCCTCGCGGGAAGCTTGGAGACTTGCTCCGGCGCGTGCAGCGAGATCTTTATCGGGCTGCCCAGCCTGGATACTTTGAATATATTGCTCGCTGGTGGCACGATATGAATCGAACGACGTATGGAATTTTGCCAATGATTCAAGTTCTTGTTGCTGCCAGTCCAGTTTGCCCGCTTCGCGCAGGGCCCGCGTAAATTCAGGGCTGACGGTAGTGACCCACTCCGTGTCATATTTTTGGATCACATCACTGGTCACTTTGTTGTTCGCCTCAATATCTGCAACAGTCTGGGCAGCTTCAGCCTCTCCCAATTCATCCAGGTTTCCAAGTTTGAGCTGGGTGTCAGCCAGGGCGGTATCGGCGTCATTAATGGCCACAATTGGCACCAGCATAAAATCATATATGTTAGAAATTTGATACCGAAGGGATTGAAGACCATAATAGCCCGAGATTGCCACCCCTACCGTGCCAAGGAAAAGCACAGCCACGATCCCGCCCATTTTCCATCGCAAGGAAAGGCTTCTCCAGGTCTGGAATACTGCTATCACCACGAGAATGTCAACAAATCCAATCACGGCCGCGGGCCCGAGTTCTACCACCTCAAGTTGTATTCGCCAGGATGGATTGATCCATTCGATCACCCACATCAATAGAAACGCTGCAATCGAAAAAACCAGATATGGGCGCCGTGACGCATGGCTGGGAAATAGCCAGCGGATCACCATGGCAGCAATCAACAGGATTGAAAGTGATGTGCTAAGCGCCCTGCCCTGGAATAAGGTTACCGCCGAAAAACCGATGACATAAGATGTGTAAAACAGTAATTTCACGCCCAGTTCCTGGCGGCGGCTGATGGTAAGCACAATACCGGTCAGCGCAACTACAATGGCCAGGAGGAAAACGGCCATCGCCGCATACATGACGGGTGTTCTGGTCTGTTGGAATAGTACCGAGAAAAAGTAAGTGCAGGTCAACAATGATGTTACAGCCAGTGCGATCGTGCCCCAGAATGCGGTCCGGGTAATATCACCTTCTAGGTTTTGTGCGGGTTGTTTTGTCTCGTTCATTCGTAAGCTCCTTCGCTGGGGTTATGATTCGCATCCCAACTATTGTTGAGGCTTGTCTCAAATTGATATAACTTTATCAAATGCATTCGATGGTTAATTCGTGCTTGTAGTAATGCCGCCGTTGGGACGGCCACTGAGCGTGACCTTTACGCGGGTTGCACCCAGCGCGCTCCCAAGTTCGCGGACGACGGTTTGCAGTGTGTCTTCCACGGTCGTGGCGCGTTGTATCTTCTGGCTAATGGTGTTGACTAACGATTCAAAATCTGCCTGAGTTTTGGATTGTTCAAACGAGCGCACGTTCTGAATGGACGTAGCGACCTGCGCTGCCAGCGTAGTTTGAATGTTGATATCTGAATCGGTGAAGCGTCCGACTACATCCGATTGCACGTCGAAGACGCCGATCAGCCTGCCGCCCACGATCATGGGGACAGCCAGCTCGGAGCGCGTATTCGGCAATAACGGATTGGGCAAAAAGTCTGGCGCCTGCGTTACATCGTTGACGGTAACGCCATTTCCTTCACGTGCGGCACGTGCCACGAGGGATTGCTCACGGTCGAGTGGGATCGAACGCCCTTCCGCCACCATCTGGCGACCCGGTTCCCCCGCGCCCGAAGCCAGCACCAGGTTTTCACCTGCTTCATCGAGCAGGTAAATGTGTGAGTGATAGAGACTGAAGCGTTCCTTCGTCAGGTCCACCACTTCCTGCAACAGATTTTTTACTTCCAAAATGGTGGAAGTGGCCGTACTCACTTCGGCCACCGTTGCAAGCTCAGCCGCACGGCGCCTTACATCTTCAAACGCCCGGCCCAGTTGCGAAGTCATGGAGTTGAACGTTTGTGCCAGTGTGCCGATCTCATCCGCCGATGTAACCAGTGCCTGCAAGTCAAATCGACCAGTTGAGATTTCCTGAGCTGTGTTGGTCAACTGAATGATGGGGCGTGTGAGCTGTTGTGAAAGGGCAATTGCCAGGATAACAGCCAGGATCAACACAACCAACACTGTGATGCCGGTAATGGCAAAGGTTTGCGTGCTGTTTGCCTGGGCGGTTTGAACATCCTGCGCGGCTAACTGCTCCCCGGCGAGTTCGAGACGTTCCGAAGTCGTTTGGATATCGCTCGCCGCGGCGCGGAATACTTCAATGGCGTCGGCAATTTCCCTGTCTTTTTCGACCAACCCATCGAATTTGGTCAGGTACTCATCCGCCAATGTTCTGATTTCTGTCTTTTCAGCCGGTTCGAGTAATTCGGAGGCGATGACCTGATTTTTCAATTGCTTCATCAGCTCGTGCACATTATCCACATATTGTTGATCGGCGCGCAGCAGGTAGTCTTTTTCACGGCGGCGGATCTGGAGCATGGTGATCACCAACGGGTCGAGACCATCACGATCGTAAATCTTCGCTTCGATCGCCTGCACCGCAGTACGGAACTCGCCTTCCAAGCCGGTATCTACAAACCCGCGTTGTTCAATCAAAGAGACGGTATTCGCAAATGACTGTTCGTAGACTTGCACACCTTCGTTCAGGGATGCTAAATCCGCTTCGTATTGCTCTTGTGAATACTCGGCAAGATTTTGACGACCCGCAGTAGACGCCAGCGCGCTCATTTCTTCCAGTGTCGTTGTCATTTCGGTAGTGTGTTGCAGGTTTGGCACCACGTAGTTGTTGTAGGCCACGTCGAAGCCTTCCTCCTGCCAGCGCAGGAGAAAATCTTTTTCACGGCGGCGGGCTTCCAGCAGCTCGCTGTTCAGGTGGTCGGAAAGGTTTTGAATTCGCAGGCCGCCCGCTAGTGTATCTTCATAGGCCCCCTGCACCCGGTTCAAGCCGAACAATCCCGAAGCGGCAATCACCAGGCCGAAGGCAAACAGCACGCCAAATGCCAGCAACAATTTTCTCGAAAGCGGCAGGCTGCCCCAAAAACCAAAACCTTTTGATGTATCAGAAGTTGATATTGTGTTCATTTTATTAGTTACTCCATCATCATGAAACGGATTTGCGTTCACCGTTCGAGCTATCCGGTTCGAGTGTTACCAGCGTTGGCTTCATTCCCAGGGCACGGCCCAGTTCACGGGCGGTCACTTGCAGCGCTGATTCAATCGTCACGGCGCCTTGAATCTTTTGCGTGATCAGGTTCAAGGCTTCCTGTTGCTGGGCGCGTTGTCTTGTCAAGTCCTCGTTGCGTTTGCGCTCGGTAATATCCGTAACCGAAGCACGCACACGCGGGTGCGCACCGGGCATGCGCACCAGGCGGATTTCACACAGGAAATCCTCGCCCTGTCCATTGCGATGCATCCATTCAAAGATGGGGGTGCCGCCTTGCAGGGCTTCACCGATTTTCTCCATGGCTTTTTCTGTGGAGTCGCGTCCATCAGGTTGCCTGGGCGGACTCATTTGTGTGGGTCCCGCTTTGACCAAATCCTCGCGCGGCAAGCCATACAGTTTGACGGCGTTTTCATTCGGGTTGACAAATAATCCCGATTCCAAATCGATGATAATGATCGCCTCAGGCGCGTTATCCACGAGCGATTGGGCCTCCTGCAAGGCTATATCTGCACGTTCGTAGGAACGCACGTTTTGCAGTGACGTTCCAACTTGCTGGGCCAACGTCGTGATGATCGCAATATCCTCGTCTGTAAAGCGGTTGACTAGATTTGCCTGCACATCGAGGACGCCAAGCACTTCGTCACCGACCGCGATGGGGATCGCCATTTCTGATTTTGTGTCAGGCAGCAGGGGATTCGGCAGGAAGTCTGGTTCCCTGGCGACATCGTTCGAGATAGCGCCCTGATTGGTGCGCGCAGCGCGGGCAACGAGGGATCGTTGATGATCAAGTGCAATGGTGCGTTTCTCATTCACCATCTGGCGCCCCGGTTCGCCTGCCCCCGCCGTCAATACCAGTTTTGTCTTTTCCTCATCCAACAAATAAATATGCGAGTGATAAAGGTTGTAACTGCTCTTGGTATCTTCAACGACCGCTTGAAGCATATCCAGTGCTTTGGTGGTCTGAGATGCCTTCGTGGCGATCTCTGCCACAGACTTTAACTCGGTTGCACGTTTGGAAATAGTCGCAAACGCCTCTTTCAACCGACCTGCCATTGTGTTGAACGCAGACCCTAGCGTGCCAAGTTCATCCCCGGAGGTTACCTCTGTACGAGCCTCATAATTGCCGATTTCAAGTTCGTGTGCGGCTCCCGTCAACCGGATTACAGGACTTGTGATCTGGCGCGACAGGGCCACGGAGAGGAACACTGCGACCAACAAGGCGGCTGCCAGTGTGATAGATGAAAACAACAAAGTCCGTGAACTGTTGGTCTTGGCTGTTGCAACGTTGAGTGTGCTAAGTTCCGCGCCTGCAGCTGCCAGTTTTTCAAACAGCGGTTCCATATTATGTGCGGCATCTCTAAAGGCTTGCGTAGCCGCGGCAGTTTCGACCTCCTTCTCTACGAGCGCGTCAAAGGCGACAAGATACCGATCTGTCAGCGCAGCCATCTCCGTTTTTTCTGCCGGTTCGAGTCCGTCAGACGAAGCGATCTGTCGCTTCAACTCTGCAAGCAACTGATGCACGTTATCAATATATTCCTGGTCTGAACGCAAAAGATAATCCTTTTCACGGCGGCGGATCTGAAGCATGGTGATTACCAACGGTTCCAGGCCTTCACGGTCATAGATCCGCTCTTCAATGTCGTGTACAGCAACACGGAATTCACCTTCAAGTCCTGTATCCTGAAAGCCCTTTTCCTCAAGTAACCGAACTGTCTTTTGAAAACTCTGATCATACAGGTCAATATTCTCTCTCAGCGTTTTCAAATCCGCTTCGTATTGCGCCTGGGAATACGATCCACTCAAATCTCTTGCCACTGCCGGCGCAAACGCAGAAAGCTCCTCGATGTGCTCCCGAATTTCTTCCACGGAGGCTTGATGAGGGACTATATAGTTTGCGTAGGCAGCCTCGTAGCCTTCCGCCGTCCAGCGGGCGAGAAAATCCTTCTCGTGCCGGCGGGCAGTCAACTGGTCGGCATTCATATGCAGGGAAATCAATTCCATTGCCTCGCCTTCAGCCAGGGCGCTCTCGTAGGAATTCTGCACACCTCTTAAGCCCAGGTTGGCAACAACACCAACCACCAGGGCCAAAAGGGCGAGGGTGCTAAACGCTACCAGCAATTTGCGCGCCAGGCTCAGATCTCTCCAGAAACCGAACAACCGGTTCCCATTCGAACTGGCAGATTTGAGAGCATTGGTCTTGGAAGCGGACGTATTTTTCATTTTCCTTCTCCATTTAAAATTAGGAACGAATTTTCATTTCAGTAATATGTGAATTTGCTGATATATTTTCTGTCTGCACAAGGGGCAGTTTCAAAGTAAAACAGGTACCCTGCCCCACTTCACTTTCAACGGTCACGTCGCCACCGTGTCCTTCGGCGATGGATTTCACGATGGCCAGTCCCAGACCGTTGCCGTCGATTTGATCGTGTCCATTGTCGCGTACACGGTAAAAACGGTCGAAGATATGCGGCAAATCAGAAGATGGGATGCCATAGCCAGTATCCTTAATGCTGATCTTTGCCATGTTGGATTCATGTTCGAGTGAAAGCCTGATCACCCCTCCAGCCGGGGTATATTTGACTGCGTTCCCGATCAGGTTCCGCAGAGCCTGCCGTATCTGCAGTGCATCGCCCAGCACTTTTGTATCAAGCTCTATTTTCTCAATGGTGAGCGACTGTCCCTTCATCTCTGCCTGGAATCCAATTTCACCGGCGACCTCCCAAAGCAAATGCATGACATCCACTTTATCCCTCCTGGTTTCTACGCCCAGATCGAATTTTGTCAGGTTCAACAGGTTCTCCACCAGCTCGCTCATATTTGCGGCGGCATACTGAATGCGCTGGATAAAATCGTTTTGAGGATCGTTCAGCGGTCCAACCTGTTGGATCAGGAGGCTGAATCCGATGATGGAAGTAAGGGGATTTCGCAGGTCGTGGGAGGCTGTCGCGACAAATTCATTCTTCACTTTTTCAAGTTCTTTGAAACGTGATACATCGTGCAGGACCACAAAACACCCGCCTCCTGGAACGGGAGTGATCGAAGCTGAGAAAACGCGTTGGTCGGGCCACACCACCTCCCCTGAGATGGGAGCGTTGAAGAGACGCGCCTGATCCAGCAATTGCAGGAACGAGTCGTATCCTGCACCTGCGCTCAGTCTTTGTCCAAGTTTCGCTTCATAATCGGTAAATAATTTTTGCCCGGCGAGGTTGACAAGCGTGAGGCGCGCCCCTGCATCGAACATCAAAATTGCATCCGCGGCGCTCTGTAGAACCGTAGCTAATTGTCCTTGCTGGCTTTCCGGTTTGTTATAAATCTGGGGATTGTCGTGGGCAATCGTTGCCCGGTCAGCTTCCCTGGCGAGTTGGCCATCTGCAACAGGAATTCTGAATCTTTTTTGCGTTTCAAGCTCCTGGTATGGTCTGGACTGTTCCATTTCCTCCAAAGCCTGGCTGACGATCTGGCAGACCACTTGCGGGTGTACCGGTTTGCGGAGGACCTCCCTGATATCAAGACGGCGTGCCGCGGCTTTCAATCCTGGCGCGTCACAGGCGGTGAGTAGAAATGAAAAGGTCGGGCATCCTCCCGGTTGTTCGTGTAACTTCTCAATCAATTCCAGGCCGGTCATCTCCGGCATATTCATATCGGTGATCAGGATGTCCGCGGCGCCGTGCCGCCGTACGCGCTCCAATGCCTGGCGGCCGCTGGTGGCTGAGACGACTTCTACTCCAGTACCTAACTGTGAGATGGCGCGTGCCAGCAGAACTGCGGTATTGGGATGGTCGTCTACAACCAGGATTTTGACTCGGGGTGATACAGGGCTGCTTAAGTTCATGCCCCTATTTTGCATGAACTTACCCGGCGGAACATTGGGGAAAATTGGGAATAATTGAGAAAAGTTATTCAGGTTAGCCGTACGATTAGCGTGAACCTGAATAATCTCCCCCTGTATGTTTATGTCAGTGAAAGCCGCTTACCAGATCAGCTCTGCACGGCTCTAATTCATGGCAAGTCGATAGCCCGTTCCACGAACATTAATGACATAGATGGGATTCCGCATATCCGGCTCAATGACCTGCCGGATATGATGGACATGCCACCTGCTCAATTCCTGTGCTTCGCGTGTGTCGGTTTCATAGCCCTGCGCCTCTGAAACCAGGGTCTGGTAGTCCACCACCTGGGGAGCATGACGGGCCAGAACTACCAAATAATCAAAAGAAGCTGTGGGCAGGCTCACGGCACGTTCATTCATCGTCACGCGGCGGGCAAGAAGGTCAAGCGTGAGCAGCCCACGTTTCAGGAAACGGTCATCTGCAGCCAATGACTGTTGGCCCTTTGAATCGGCTGCAGCTCCCTTCGGGCCTTGAAGGGAGCTTAGTTCGGCCTGCAGGGTTTCAATCTGTCTCTGGAGCTCACGCTTGCGGCGTTCTTCCTGCTTGCTGGCCAGGATCGCCTGTGTCCGGTCGATCACTGTTTGTGGCTTGAGAGGTTTTAGTAAATAATCGGTTGCCCCCCGTCGTAATGCTTCCAAAGCTGAGTGCAGATCGGGTTGTGCCGTGAACAGGACAACCGGCAGATCAGGGAATTTTGTGTGGACGGTTTTGAGGACTTCCAGCCCATTCATGTCCGGCATGCGTATGTCCAGATAGAGCAAATCAAAAAGCTGCTCGGAAGCGAGCGCCAGGCCATCTTTCCCATTTGCAGCGGTTGTGACCTCATAGCCTGCGCGCTGGAGGACACGCGCCATCATCTGGCGCAGGCTGGCTTCATCGTCAACGATCAGAATGCGGCCACCGGTCTTCATTTCGGCCTCCCTCTTCCACCGGAAGCCAGACTTTGAATATTGCTCCGGCTTCCGGATCATTTTCTACCTCTATACGACCATGATGCTGCTGGATAATGTCATGTGTAATGGTAAGCCCAAGACCTGTGCCTGTGTCCTTGTTGGTTATGAAGGCATCAAAGATGCGGGGCAGGATCTCAGAGTCAATGCCCGGGCCTGTATCCTTCACGATCAGCAACACTTCCTTTTGCTGGGGCAGGTAGCGCGTCTCGACCGTTAGACACCCGCCTGGTTTCATCACATCGATGGCATTGAGAAAGAGATTTAGGATCACCTGACGGATCTGATCAGGCAAGCCCGAAATGCTGGGCAGGTCACTCGCAGGGACAAATTCGAAGACAATCTCACTATGACGCATGTATGTAGTGGTCAGTGCATGGACGTCTTCAATCAAACTATTGAGCGGGATGGGCTGAAAATCTTTCAGGCGGACCGGGCGATACGCGCTTCGCAGGCTCGCTATGAGCGCAGTCATACGTTCCGTCTCTGCGATCAGAACGTCTGTATCCTGCCTGGCCTGATCGGAAAGGTTTGTTTCGTCCCTGAGCAGGAATAAACCATACTGAATCGCCTGTAATGGGTTATTGAGTTCGTGTGAGACGGAAGCCAGCAGACGTCCTACCAGCGCCAACCGTTCGCTCTGCAGGAGTTGCGACCGCATCTGTTTTTCCTGCTGCAAGGAGGTTTGCAGCGTACTGTATAGATTGGCTTTTTGAAGGACCACAGCCAGGTGGTCGGCAATGGCGGTCATGAGATGCAGGTCGCTGGATGTAAATCTATTATGATCTGGTGTTTGTTGAATATCCAGAACACCCATAACCTGTTCATCAACTTTGATGGGAACGGCAATCTCATACTGGGTTTGTGACAGCAAGGGGTTACGCTTATGGAACACCACCTCATCCACGTTGTTGGTCATAAATGGTTCCCCGGTCTCCGCCACATGACTGACAATTCCTTCACCCGCCGGAATATGATATCCCTGCTGCACAAGTTCACTGCCTATGTATCCGCTGCCATGTCGAATGACAAGAACTCGGCTTTCGGGATCGATCAAATAGATTTGTACGTGATAATAACCAAAGCTTTGCTGAAGCAGAGCGATCACGTCCCTGATCAATTGATCGGCATCCAGGGAGGCCGCAAGGCCCCGGCTGATTTGATACAGGATGTTCACTTCCTTCAACCTTTGCTGGGTTGTTTCGAACAAGCGCGTATTTTCGATCGCAATGGCAGACTGTACGGCCAGGGCATTGAGCAATTCTGCGTCCCTGGATGAAAAAGCGTTGCTCGCTGTGCTATGCACGCTAATTGTGCCGATCTGCCAGCCACCGCTTTGAACAGGCGCTACCATTAGTGACTGAAAGGTGGGTGGCGATGCGCTAAGCAGGAATTGAGGATTTGTACTAATATTTCCAACATTCACAGTGACACCTTCACGAATCACATATCCGGCTACGCCCTCTCCCAATCGCATCTTGATACCTTTATGTTCTTTTTCGTGTTCGTTAGAACCTGAAACCGCATGGGCAACGAGAGTCTGCTCTTCAGTTTCCAAAAGATGAATCACGCTTCTTTCGGCATGTGGCATTAATTCTCTCGCAGAATCGACGATCAGTTGCAGGACTTCTCCCGTGCCGATGTGTTCCGTCTCACTGAGCGCACGTTCGATTTTGGCAAGCGTATTGCTTTCCTTAAGGCGCTGCTGTATTTCCAGGCTCTGCCGGAAGGTCCAAAGGGCTAATGCAATCTGGTTGCCTGCCTGTTCCGCGCGCTCGATCTCGTCACGAGTGAACTCGTGCGGCGTGTTATAGGCAATGATTGCTGCGCCTAATTTATGACCGCCTGCAATTAATGGGATGGCTATTACGGAATGAGCCGGAAAGCGCCTGGCAATGTTAATATCGATGTGGGGAGAATTGCGCACATCATCTACTGTGAGGACACGTCCGATCTGGAGGACTGACATGGTGATGCCTACCTCATTTTCCCCAATCGTAGATCCTGGAAAAGAAAAGTCTAATTTTGCGGTTGTGGCGATGGGAATGGGCAACTGCTTTTCCTCGTCCCAACTGAGGATATAACAGTCATCTGCACCGATCAGTTCCTTTAGATCGAATGCCAGAGTTTGTAGGGTGGAATTCCAATCTCTTGAAAGCAAAATCGTGCGCGTCAAGCCGTTCAGCAATTCCAAATAGTGCTCGTGAGATGATAAGGCTTCTTCCACCTGTTTACGTTCGGTGATATCCAGCATAAATCCCTGTCGAAAGATCAGTTTTCCATCAGAATCGATTATGTTTATGGCTTCATCGAGGAACCAGCGCAGTTTGCCATCGCGCGCCCTCAGTCGATACTCGGATCGAAATGCTTTTCCGCTATCGGCGCTTTGCTCAATGTCACCCAAAACCTTCGGTTGATCTTCAGGCGGGATTTGCCTGAACCATAGTTCAGAGTCGGCAATCCACTCATCCTGGGTGAATCCTAACGAATTTATCTGCGGGCTGATATAGGTAACACCAATATGCTGGTCTGGATCAGCGATATAAATAATAGGTGGAATCTGCTCCACCAGTGTCCGATATTTTTCTTCTGCTTGGTGAAGATTTTCCTGCGCCCGTTTGTGCTCGCTAATCTCCACAAGAAGATCACTGACCGCACGGCCGGTTACCAGCGTGACGCCACACAGGAAAAGAATGTCAAAATTGGCTGTTAAAAAACCATCACTGGACGCAGTGGACAGTCCCAAATTGCCCTTCAAGAGGGCAGGCAAAAGAAAGGCTAGAAGTCCAACCCAGGTGGAACTGAGGACGGCCATAATCATGCCATAACGAATGGCAATGAATATCATCAAGAGCCCATACACCCCTCGCACTTCATTGACTGGAAACAGCAGGATCATGGCAAGGAACGCGGCAAAGACGGCGACGAGGAAGACTTTATCGAGTAATGTACTCCGACCAGCGGGCAGGAATGGCAACTGAGGAACAGCATCCTTTAACTCTGTCCAGCCTCTTTCCATCACGGACCCGGTAAAAAGCACGAGCACCGGTACAGCAAAGACATACTGGGTTGCCAGGTCGGCTGAGAACACAACCATCCAGTTGCCCCAGATCGAAGTTTGAGGAATATCCCCCAGAAAGTAGAGTTGCATCACCAAATAGACATTGGCAATAAAGGTTGGCAGAAGGGAGCCGAACAACAGAAAAGGTCCCACATTTCTCAGGTCTGGCAACCAGTATTTTCCCCGCGCCAATTTTATGAAGAGTAACCAACTTAACCCGACTTCAAGGGTTTCAGGCAAGGCGTATAAAAACGACCATTGCCAGGGCAAATCCCACAGGGGCGTGCAGACGACCGCGTTGAGGTATACACCCAGCAGAACTCGCGGTCCCCACCAATACGCCATCACAATACCGAAAGCAGTGGGCAAATACCATAGGGATGCACCAGGGTCAGTTTTGAACCAGATCGAGAGCCATGTGCCCAAATTGGAAATAAAAAAAGGCAGGACCCACGTCCACCAGGGCAGGGATGACCTGGCGGTGACAGGTTTCACTTCAATGGGCCTGGATTCTTTTGAAATTTGTGTCATTTCTTTGCTGAGAATCCCGTTTGTTGGGCAATTCTGTAATTATTCGAAGGCAATTGCTTTCTGGCGATATAACAGTCATCTGCCATACTTCTGACATGGTCATAAAGGTCCAATAACCCTGAATTATTCGTAGAGCTGAGGCATTTCTCCGTCGGGCGTCCTGGCAGGCAGCATTGCAATTATAAGCCTTCTGTCATTTGACGGGATTGCCATCGCGATGCAAAAAATCCTGCTGCCCCCAAGTGCTTTTGCACTGCACGTGGAGCCCCGCCCGAATCTACTGTTGCAGCAGAATGGGAAGCCAGACGATCCATGGGTTTGGAGCAGGCCATCGAATTGGCGCTCTCCACCTCATAACATCACAGGTCAGTGTGGCCCTTGAATTGCGCCCAAACCGTCCACGAATTTATTACGAACCTTCGGCGAATTTGTTCCACTCATTCGCCGAAGGTTCGTGGTTTTATTTGTGGATGGTGTGCCAGCACAGCAATCAACCTTGTGCTGTAATGTTCGTTTGGCATTCCAATACGAGATCAGAGCGCATTTCTTGTCGATAACATTGTTCCCCACTGGCAACCCTGTCAACATTCTGATACTATTGCGCCGACATGCCAGCCCTTACCCCTCAACTCCTCGAATTCTTTCCTTTCACTCACCACGCCGACCCAGGCACCATCCAACGCGGACGCGCCTACTACAAAGACGGTCGCGCCTGGAATGTGGAGTTGATCACAAAAAATAAAGCCGTCATTCTTGTGGACGGCGATTCAGGCGAATATACCGTAGAAATCGAAATCAGCCAAAAAACAGGCGAATTGCTCTTTGAATGCGACTGTCCCTATGCAGGCGACGGCAACTTCTGCAAGCACATGGTCGCCGCTGCGCTGGAACTCAAGGATTACCTTGAAGAAGAGAATGAGTTTGACGATGAAGGTGATCAGGATGACGAAGGATTTGTTCATCCCGCGCCTGTGGCGCAAACCGCCTCCCAAAACTGGCAGAAAAAACTCAGTGAGACGCTCGCGCTCTGGCCGCGTCGCTCCGCTTCGCCCAACCTGACGCGTTACGTCGCAGTCGTTCTGTTGACCCGCTCCCAGATTGGCTACTATGGCTACAGAAGCGCCTCCGGCGTAAACTACTATTATTCCCTCGAGCCGGTCATCATCAAATCAAGCGACTGGTACAGCCTGGCGGGCAGCGAGAAAAGATCCCCGCACGAGATCAACGAGCTTCTGGAAACCGATAAAAAGTGGATCAGGGCGGGCGAAAGGATGTATCAGCAATTCAACCCTGCCGGCTGCCTCAACCTCACCGCAGAGGCTGTCTCATTCCTGGGCGTGTTGTCGGAGTTGGGGCGCATGTATGGTATTGGGACAAGCAACGTGTCCATGTTGCTCTCCATGCTCGCCAGGCTCGATATCCCGGTTTTCCTTGGCAGTCTTTACCCTGCCAAAATAGACCGCCGCATTCACATCCTGCCCGATCCCATTGACGTAAAGATCGACATGCAAAGCGACGAGAACGAACTCACTTTGCAGGCGGGCTACGAGCAGGATGGGAGCTTTATCCACATCCAAAAACGGGTCGAAACGATTTCCATCAACCCGGCCTGGGTCCTGATGGACGACCGCGTCGCGCAACTCCGCAATGCAAACGCGCTCTCGATTCTGCCATCGCTCCCGATCAAGATCCCTACTCAGCAAGTGGAGGTCTTCCGCGAGCAATATTTCGCCAGTATCGCGCAACTGCTCCCCATCAAAAGCGACATCATCCAATGGAGTGACGTCCATGCCGAGCCCATCCCGCGCCTGTACCTGCGCGATGACCAGCGCAGCAGTCCTGCGGACAAGGATAACATCCTGCGGGCCGATCTACGCTTCGGCTATGGCGAACACGAATTGCCCGTTACCAAAACCGATGAGCCATACAGGGTCGAAACCGACCCCGAGACGTGGAACTTGATTCGCGTCCATCGCAAACCACAACGGGAATACGAAATCATACAACTGCTCACCGATCCCGTCTATCGCCTCAAACGCGCCGACAACCGCCACCCCATCGGCACATACGAACTGCGCGCCCGCACTCATCCCTTCGATTTCCTCATGCACTCCATCCCGCTGCTCACCCGGGCGGGTTTCGAAATCTACGGCGAAGAAAAACTTAAGCTTGGGCGCATCAACCGCGCCATATCCACCCTGCGCGTCCACATCACATCAGGCATTGACTGGTTCGACCTCAAAACCTTCATCGCATACGGCGACCAGCAGATCTCTCTGCATGATGTTCGCAAAGCCCTCAAACGCGGCGAGAACTATGTCAAACTCGCCGATGGCTCCGTGGGTCAGATCCCGGCCGAGTGGCTTGATAAATACAAACACCTTTGGAACCTGGCGGAGGAGACCGAGGACGGATTTCGAGTCAACGACTTTCATCTACCCTTATTGGATGCCCTGCTGGAAGAGGACGCCACGCTCCACGCTGCGCGGCCCCCAGACCTGATCCAGCGCCGGGAACATCTCCGCCGCTTCGAGCGGATCACGCCACAACCGCTGCCCCAATATTTCACCGGCGAACTGCGTCCCTATCAAAAACACGGTTACGATTGGCTACACTTTTTACGCGAATATAAATTCGGCGGCATCCTCGCCGATGACATGGGGCTTGGGAAAACAGTCCAGGTGTTGGTATATCTTCAATCGCTGAAAGAATCTCGCGACTCGCCGGAGGAGCGCAATCGCAGCGCGTCCCTGTTAGTTGTCCCGAAAAGCTTAATTACCAACTGGCAGAGGGAATCCGAAAAGTTCACGCCGCATTTGCGCTTCCTCGAATACCTGGGCAACTTCCGCAACAAGGAAACATCCATCTTCGACGACTATGATGTGGTATTGACCACGTATGGCACCATGCTGCGCGACATCGAACTCCTGCGCGGTTACACGTTCGATCACATTATCCTGGACGAATCGCAGGCGATCAAAAATCCGCTGGCGAAAAGCGCCAAGGCAACGCGGCTTTTGCACGGCCGGCATCGCATCGTCTTGACGGGCACGCCTGTGGAAAACAATACCTTCGAATTATGGTCGCAGTTCGCGTTTTTGAATCCTGGCTTGCTGGGCAACATGGATTATTTTAGACGTGAGTTTGCCAACCCCATCGAAAGCGCCAGCGACGAAGAGTCTGCTGCGCTGTTGCGGAAACTCGTATTCCCGTTCATTTTGCGCCGCACCAAGGAACAGGTTGCGCCCGAACTTCCGCCGCGCACGGAGCGCATCGTCTACACCGATATGGTATCGGCGCAGAAAAAGTTATACATTCAAACCCGCGAGAAATATCGCGCGGAACTGCTGGGTTTGATCGAACGCGACGGGATCAACGACGTGCGTTTCAGGATTCTCGAAGGTCTCCTGCGCCTCAGGCAGATCGCTGTCCATCCCGCGCTCGTGGATAGACAATACAAAGGCGAGTCACCCAAATTTGAGATCCTGCTTGAAACGCTCGAAACTCTGCAAGCCGAAAATCACAAGGCACTCATCTTCTCACAATTTGTGGAAACGCTCAAACTTGTCAAGCGTGAATTGGACGCGCGCAACATCAAATATGTCTATCTCGACGGGCAGACCCCCAACCGCCAATCCCGCGTAGACTTGTTCCAAAACGACGCCTCGTATCCGTTCTTCCTCATCAGCCTCAAAGCCGGCGGAGTGGGCCTGAATCTCACCGCCGCCGATTATGTCGTCCACCTCGACCCCTGGTGGAATCCCGCCGTCGAAATGCAAGCCAGCGACCGCGCCCATCGCATCGGGCAGGATAAGCCTGTTTTCATTTACAAGATCATCGCCCGTGATACAGTGGAGGAGAAAATCCTGCAATTGCAGGAAAAGAAACGCGCGCTGGTAAAGAGCCTCATCGCAACCGAGTCCAGTTTCTTCAAATCTCTCACGAAAGAGGATGTGAAGATGTTGTTTGAGTAATTTGCACAGTTATCTATACTGTTCCAGCGCGGTATATATCTGGGTGCGGGTATAAATTCAGACCCGCCACAGCCGTATAACCTGCTTCTAAAGCTCCTTTCGCCCTGTCAGATTTCTGGCAGGGCGTTTTTTGTTGTTGCTTTGTGCATGCTTACCTGTCGCAATCACGTCTCCTAAACTATGGCCGCCAGAGAGCGCGGTCAACGATATGGTGGACAGCCTGGTGCGCGGCGCGGGAGACAATGATGCCTCTAACAATGGCACAAGCCGAATCGCGCAAAACCGGAAGTGATGAAAGGCATACCGAGATGCTAACATCCGCCCATTGTTTCATAATGCAAAAGCGAATATTCTCAATGTGGTTTGACCTTGTCCATGCAGCTTGCCAGTGTTCGAATGAACTTTACATCCTTCCGCCCACTGTCAACGAATAGTGGGCAGATTATTTAATGATGACAAATGCGACCTTGTTTATGGTCTTGATAATCCAACCTTCTTGTGAATCGACGACCACGCGCAACCCGGAAGGTTAACGCTCGTAGACTCTAAGGACTGTGCAAAATGGCACAAGGTAAGACAACGCGATGATGGTGAGGGAGCCGTGGATAGAAATATAAACACAAGCGGAGTACTGGCGGCAGACATCACAAGGTCTGCCAGTAAACAGACGTACTACACGATCCGTCTTTTTGCCGATCGTGAGCGCGTGGCCGACGCGTATCGGGCATACGCATACTTTCGGTGGGTGGACGATGTGATCGACGGGGAGATGGGCTTGAGCGAGGAAAGAACGGCTTTCGCCGATCGGCAGAAGGCTTTACTGGAAGCCTGTTATCGTCACGAAATCCCGGAGAATCTATGCGCCGAAGAATGGATGCTGGTTGACGTCATCCACCACGACACCGAAAAGAACAGCGGATTGCAGACCTATCTGCGGGACATGATGGATGTGATGGTCTTCGATGCCAGGCGGCGCGGTCAGATCATTTCGCAAGTGGAATTGTTCGAGTATTCGCATAAACTGGCAAAGGCGGTTACAGAAGCGTTGTACTACTTCATCGGTCACGACGATCCTTCTCCCCGTCATGAGGCGCGTTATCACGCTGTGACCGCTGCGCACATCACTCACATGCTCAGAGACGCGGTCGAAGATGTGCAGAACGGATATTTCAATATTCCGCGCGAGTTTCTCGCTACGCGCGGGGTTTCGCCTGAGGACATCACGAGTCGGGCCTACCGTGATTGGGTCTGCGGACGGGTCCAGTTGGCGCGTAATTATTTCAAGTTGGGACGTGAATGTACCGCGCAGGTGAAAAACCTGCGTTGTCGTCTGGCCGGCTACGCGTATACGGCGCGCTTCGAATGGATGCTGGATGCCATCGAACGCGAGGATTATTGCCTGCGTGCGGATTACCCTGAAAGAAAGAGCTGGATGGCAGGCCTGTGGATGGGCTGGTCGGCACTCACTTCCCTGTTTGCTTCACTGTGGATCAAGGCCGAGCCGCAAAATCTAGTGCCGCAGCACGCGCGGATCGGTAAGGTCCCTGTCAGCCAAGTGCAGGTGAGCATCCTCCAACGGGACGCCGCCGAGGACGGCGGCTTGAGCGGTTAAGATGAAAACAAAAAATGTAATTGTGATCGGGGCGGGCATTGGCGGCATTACGGCTGCAACCCATCTGGCAAAACAGGGTCTGCATGTGACAGTGCTCGAGAAGAACGCACGTCCTGGCGGGCGTTGTGATCGCATCAGCCGCGATGGGCATCACTTCGATACCGGCCCAACCCTCGTGGTCATGCCCCTCCTATACGAAGCAGAATTTGCCGCGCTGGGCGTATCCATGCGTGAGATATTGGACCTGCAACGCGTCGACCCGACCTATCATCTGGTCTTCGATAACGGCAGCCAGCTCGCGCTCACGTCGGATATGAAATCCATGCAGGAGCAGCTCGAAACGTTCGAGCATGGCAGTTTTCAAGGTCTGCTGCGGTATATGGAGGAGGGACATCGCCACTATCATCTGGGCACGGAGAGACTCGTCAGACGCGATTTCCGCAAGGCTTCGGATTTCTTCAGGCTCGATAACGTTCCGCTGGTTTATCAGCTCAGGCCGTTTATCAATCATTATCGCAACATGTCATCATACTTCGATGACCCGCGCCTCAAGGCCGCGTTCACGTTCCAGGATGTGTACATGGGGTTGAGCCCGTTCGAAGCGCCGGCCACCTTTTCGATGATGCCCTACACCGAACTGGCGCATGGCGTATGGTATCCGCGCGGCGGCATGTACAGAATCGTCGAGGCGCTCATGTCTCTGGCGCGCGCGGCCGGGGTGGAGTTCATCTTCAATTCGACCGTGGAGCAGATCGAGGTCGAGGGGCGAAGCGCACGTGGCGTCAGAGTGGACGGCCAGCATCTTGAGGCGGAGGCTGTCCTCGCCAATGCCGACCTTCCGTATGTCTATCAGAAACTTCTCCCTCAAGATGGGCAAGTCAGGAAATTGGAGCGCAAACGCTATTCGTGTTCGGTCATCAGTTTCTTCTGGGGGATGGATAAGACGTACGAGACGCTCGCCCCGCACACGCTCTTCCTGGCGGATGATTACCGCGAGAACTTTGAACGCATCATTCGTGGCCTGAGCCTGCCCGACAACCCCAGCCTGTATATCCACGCCCCGGCCCGGCTCGACCCAGCCATGGCTCCGCGTGGACAGGATACCCTGATTGCCATCGTGCCTGTGGGGCACATGTCCGAAAATGGAGAGCAGGATTGGGCCGCACTGCGTGACAAGGCGCGGGGACATGTCTTCCGCAGGTTGGCCCTGCTAGGAATCACCGACCTCGAATCGCACATCAAATTCGAGACCACGTTCACCCCTCTTTCGTGGCGCAAGCGCTACAACCTGACGAAAGGCTCCACGCACGGACTCTGTCACAACCTGACGCAGCTGGGCTACTTCCGCCCTGATTTTCAACATCCACAGTATCGCAACCTGTATTTCACCGGCGCCAGCACCCGCCCCGGGACAGGCATGCCCACGGCGATGGTCTCCGGTCACCAGGCTGCGCAACGGATCATGGACACTTTGTGTTGAGAGGAAAAATGTCGATCAAAGGATGGTTATACAGCGGCGGACATCCAAATTCAGTCGCCAAAGTGTTGAACAAAGGTTGGGCAATTCTTCATTCGATGGGAATCTCACCAAACGATCTGGTTACTTTGGAGGTGGCGGGCCGGCAATCAGGAAAATTGATCAGTTTTCCACTGGTAATGATCGTAATGAACGGGGAGAGATATCTGGTATCCATGTTGGGAGGAGAGGCGAACTGGGTCCGGAATGTGAAGGCCGCTGGCGGAAAAGCAAATCTTCGACACGGCATTACTGAACAAGTCTCCCTCGAAGAAGTAGATATTCGACAGAGGGCGGAGATCATAAAGGCCTATCTGCAGATTGCTCCGGGAGCGAGACCGCACATCTCGGTGGATAAGACTGCCTCCATCACAGAATTTGAAAAGATTGCGCCGAGGGTGCCGGTGTTCAGAATAAAACGAAGAAACACAACGGATGATCGTTGACTTATCTGAAACCTCAACCCATGAGGAGAATCACATGAACGCAATGAGAGTTTTTATTATCCTGGCGCATGCCTTCGTCATCTGGATGCTGTGCGGCGCGACGATAGGGATCGGCATGGCCGTCACATCCGTGGAGAACACACTGATTGCCCATGCCATCGCAGCACCGATTTTCTCTGCGGTCGTCTCGCTGGTTTACTTCCGTAAATTTAACTTCACAACACCCTTGCAAACCGCGACTGCCTTCATTGGCTTCGTGATCGCGATGGATTTCTTCGTTGTCGCCATGCTGATCAACCGCAGTTTCGAGATGTTCACAAGTCTGCTCGGAACATGGATTCCTTTTGCGCTGATTTTCGCCTCCACCTACCTGACAGGTCTTCTGACCATACAGCCCCTCCAACGAAAGAGTTTTCCATGAACCGAAAACTCATCTTGATCCTGGGCGGATATGGAAGCACCGGCTTTCCAATCGCGCGATTTCTGCTGTCACAGACGGATGCCTGCATTACGTTTGCCGGTCGAAACCTGAACATCTGACATGAAAATCCTGGCACTCGAACACGAACTTCCCGGCGCAACCTCTGAAGCCTTTCAGCGCCACGCACAGGCAGAGGCCCGCACAGCCTGGGAACTGCACCAGGCAGGTTTGATCCGTGAGTTGTATTTCCGCGCTGACCAGTCAACCGCCGTTTTGGTGCTGGAGTGTGACTCGATCGGTGAAGCTGTGAACATACTTGCTGAAATGCCCTTTGTTCGAGAAGGCTTGATCGAGTTTGACTTGATCCCATTGAAAGCCTATCCCGGCTTTGCAAGGCTTTTCAAGGAAACTTGATCAAGTGAGAATTAGGAACTCACCTTAGGCGCCCACGCTTGCAGGCGGTCTACCCTGAAGAGTACGATGTGTGACCGCCGTGTTTTGCAGGCTACGACCGCAGGGTCTCATTATTATCCCCTTCAGGGGAGACCCTGCGGGAGCATACCCGGCGTAAGGTACGTTAAGAGTCCTTTGAAGGCAAAGAACCGGTGCTTTATTGGGCTGAAAAGATAACTCATGCGGATGACAAACCGTTGGAATCAACTCATTTATCGGTTCTGGTCGCCGGTCTATGATCTGTTTTTCGACCGTCTGCTTTTTGCTTCGGGGCGCAAACGAACCTTTGAACTGCTCCAGCTTCGAGGAGAGGAACGCGTCCTTCTGGTGGGAGTCGGCACGGGAGCAGACCTGTCCTACCTGCCCAAAGAGACTAAAGCGGTCGGCGTGGATCTAAGCCCTGAGATGCTGCGCAAAGCGAAGGACAAATTTCCAGAAACAGGGAGCAGGTTCCTCATCCGGGCTGATGCGCAGAATCTTCCGGTACGGGAGGCATCCTTCGATGTGGTCATCCTGACGTTGATCCTGAGCGTTGTTCCCGACGGTCAGGCTTGCTGGCGTGAATCGCTGCGAGCACTTCATCCCGGCGGACGGGCGATCATCTTCGACAAGTTCCTCCCAGATAAACAATCGTCCAATCCCGTTCGGGCGTTGCTGAACCTGGGCGCGAAATTGCTCGGTACAGACATCAACCGCCGCCTGGGAGAAATACTGGCAGGAACAGAGTACACGATCGTCCACGAGGAGCCGAGCCTGCTCAATGGAATGTATCGAATCATTTTGATCCGCTCATAGATTCGATCAGACGTATGTCAGGGAAGAAAACCAGGTACTACCGTTATGCATAAGATGATCCTGTTTGTTCTGGGCACTTTTTTTCTGGTTGCCGTCTCGCGCCGATCTCTGTTGCATCCACGTTCGCATGGCTTCCCTCGTTTCTTTGCGTGGGAAATTTTGCTCACGATGCTCGTACTGAATGTTGAGACGTGGTTCAGAAATCCGTTCATGTGGCATCAGCTCCTTTCGTGGACTCTGCTCATCATCTCGTTGGCGCTGGTGATTCTTGGGCTGAGTCTCCTGCGTCAGATCGGGGAGCAGGACGCGGGTCGGAAAGACGCGTCACTCCTGGCGTTGGAGAAAACGTCAAAGCTGGTCAGGGTTGGTTTGTATCGCTATATCCGGCATCCCTTGTACAGTTCCCTCTTGTTTCTTGGCTGGGGAATGTTCTTCAAGTCACCATCCTGGCTGGATGCGGTGTTGGTAGTTCTGTGCACATTTTTTCTGACAGCCACGGCGCGGACCGAGGAACGCGAAAACATGGCTTACTTTGGCAGCGAGTATGTAGACTATATGAAACATACAAGAAGGTTCATCCCATTTTTGTTTTGAGAGGCAAAAGTATTCAATCTGGTGGATTATGAACACACCATCAGGATTTCTCACCCCTGGGATCGGTTTTCTTCTGACACTGTCCTTCGGGTTCTGGTTGAGCAAGGTTGGAAAACCCTACAATGGAATTCTTTTCAACATTCACAAGCTGATCGCGCTGGCTGCGGTGATTGTCACCTTCATGCAGCTCGATGAGGCTCCCAAGATCCTGGAGCCTCGATCTCTCATCATCATTTTGATCGTGGTTTCAGCAATATGTGTAGTGGCCCTATTTGCCAGCGGCGCTTTCATGAGCACGGGCCAGCTGAATTATCAGACGATGAAGAACATTCACAAGATCGCGCCAGTTCCATTCGTACTTGCAATGGGGCTGACGATCTATCTTACTGCAGCGAATCCGCCGTAAAAAGCTGATGCCAGGTTGGAGTCTGCTGAAGCTGCGTTGGTGGCGCAGTAATACTGCTTAGAAATGACTATCACAAACCTGGGGAAAATCACGATAGTTCCAAACAGGGAATGAAAATCTTCCTTGTTCAGGGCTCGAGCCGTTGAGTTGGGTTTTGTGGTAAAGTTCGCCCCAATATCCCACACAGGAGCCGCACATGGAACAAAAAGCCGGAGCCCAGATCAGCCAGCGAGCGTTCGTCCAGTCGCTGGTGATTTTGTTTGTATTGATGATGATTGCGGGAATCCTTACGCTCGTCATCCCTGCCGGACGATACGACCGTCTCGAAGTCGAGGGACGCGAAACCATTGACCCCACATCCTTCCAGTTCACGGAGCGCCCCAACTATCCCATCTGGCGCTGGTTCATTGCTCCGCTGGAAGTCCTCGGCAGTGACAGTGGACTCGTCATCATCGTGCTCATCGTGGTGCTGTTCTTTGCCGGCGGCGCGTTCGCGGTGATGGATAAGACCGGCACCTTGCGCGCCTTCATCGGTCGCATCGTGCGGCGATTCCGTGACCGCAAGTACACGCTGCTGTGGATGGTCTCGCTGGCTTTCATGTTCCTCGGCGCGACACTGGGCACCTTCGAAGAAGTTGTCCTGCTCGTGCCGGTGATGATCGCGCTTTCTTATTCACTGGGTTGGGATGCATTGGTTGGCCTCGGCATGTCCATCCTTGCGACCAATATGGGATTCTCCGCTGCCATCTCGAATCCGTACACGCTGGGCGTGGCACAGGGCATTGCTGAACTGCCCCTTTTCTCTGGCGCGTGGTTCCGCATCATTATCTTTGTCGTCATCTATCTCATCTTCGCCTGGTTCCTTTCATCCTACGCCCGCAAGATCGACCAGGATCCAGAAGCATCCCTTGTCCACCATGAAGACAACGCCGAACGCGAGAAGTACAAGCGTAGCAGTCCCGCGGATAAAAGTATGGACGCTTCCTTCATCAAGGAAGACCCAAAGCAAAATCGCGCCATGAACTTCTTCGGCCTCTTTTTGATCTTTATTTTCATCACCATGCTGGCGGGTCCGTTCGTTCCAGCCATTTCAGATTATGCGCTTCCCATGGTCGGCGTCCTCTTCCTGATCGGCGGGTTGGGCGCAGGATTCCTCTCAGGTGCAGGCGGCCGAACGGTTTGGCAGGGACTCATCGAAGGCTGGGGCGGACTCGCTCCATCGGTCCCTTTGATCCTCATGGCGGCCAGCATCCGCTACATCATCGACAGCGGCGGCGTCACCGATACCATCCTGCATGCCGCGGCGGAGCCGTTCAAACAACTTGGTTCCTTTCCTGCAGCGATCGTCGTGTACGCGCTGGCGCTGGGCATCGAGTTCTTCATCGCCTCGGGTTCCGCCAAAGCCTTCCTGATGATGCCCATCGTGCTGCCGCTCGGCGACCTGATCGGCGTCACCCGCCAGACCGCCGTGCTCGCTTACATCTTCGGTGACGGCTTCTCCAACCTGGCTTATCCCACCAACCCGGTCCTGCTCATCAGCCTCGGCCTCACGGTGGTCAGCTACCCCAAATGGATCCGCTGGACCGCCCAACTCTGGCTGTGGGTGATCCTCGCCACAATTGCCTTCCTCGGAATCGCGGTTGCCATCAACTACGGACCGTTTTAGCTCTATGTCTTTGCGAGGAGCCCGTAGGGCGACGAAGGAATCTCCCTGCACATATGGAGATTGCTTCGGGCGACAGCCATCGCCCTCGCAACGACATGATCAGTTCTATGCACTCCCTCTACCCCGATTCCTACGAGGCCTCCCGCGCACGCTTCCTCCGTGACGTGGACCTGCTGCGCCCCAAATGGCCCTCCTCCCGCCTTGAATCGCACCCGCTAAAAAACCATCCCGACCTCAGCATTGACTGCTTCTGGACAGAACCCCAGGTCAAAGAAAAACTTGTCCTGATTTCAACCGGTCAGCATGGTATCGAAGGCTACGTTGGCTCTGCCATGCTCAAACTCTTCATGGATGAATTCGCCCCGCGTATCGATCCGAAGAACACGGGTGTGCTGCTTGTCCACGCCGTCAACCCGTGGGGCATGAAATACAACCGCAAGGTCAACGAAAACGGCGTGGATTTGAACCGCAACTTTACCTATGACGGCGTCTTCAACCCGGCTATCAATCCCGATTTCGTGAAACTCAGGCACCTGTTGGCGCCTGGTTGCCCTGTCCGTACCTTTGCCATGGAGACGCTGAGCTTTGCCTGGCGAACCATTCGAGCCTTGATCACCGAAGGAGCCTCGGCGCTGACCTATGCCGCCCTATTAGGTCAATACGCCGAACCCACAGCCATGTACTATGGGGGTACGCGCCACGAAGAGGGATCGCTCCGCATGATGAACCTTTTCCGCCAGGCGTTGGAAAGTTATCAAACGATCATCCACCTCGACATGCACTCCGGCTACGGCCCACGCTACCTGATGAGCATCACCGTGGTGCCACTCGAACCGCTGAACTCCGCAGAACTAGCTGCAAAGTTCAATTACCCTCTGGTGCTGCGAGGGGACCATGAGGAATTCTACGCCACCCACGGCGATATGACTGAGCACTTTTACAAACTGCGGAACGAAAAATTTCCAGACAAACACGCCTTCAGCTGCGCATTCGAATTTGGCACATACGGCGCATCGCTGCTGGCGCGCATCCGCAGTCTGCGGACCATGATCTTCGAGAGCCAACTCCACTGGCGCGGAGGCAGGGATAAACAGACCGAAGCCAAGATCCGCCACGAATTTGCAGAACTATACTTCCCAGCAGAAGGAAAATGGCGCGCAAAAGCCCTCGCCGATTGCAGGCTGGCATATGAAGGGATTTTGACGGCGCACCATGCTCTATAACAAACGCTTAAAAGATTTTGCAGATCTAACGCGCCAGCCAGAGTAAAAGTGTTTCGACAAAATTCAACGCCAGATGCGCACCGAACGGGACAAGGATATTCCCACGTTGCTTGCGCAGGAGTGCAAACAGACTGCCTGCCAGAGCAGGTAGTCTCTTGACAGCAACCATTGAAAGCACGGATTACGCCCCTTTAGCGCTGCGTTCGGTTTGAACTCTCTGAGCCATGCCTAACCGTTGAACCTAATCTGCGGTTAGGACTCGCTAAGTGGCTTAGAAAAGTGAAATGTCAATCTCTTGTTAACTAATCTGTAAACGTTCATTAACCCACCAGGCACAGTATTGGGTCATAATCTAGCTGATGGAATACATCAAAGCCGAAAGCACGATAGCGACTTGCTTTGTATTCACGGCATCTTTCTCTCTCCTCTTTTTGCAGACAGCGGCGTGGCTGTTCACGTCGCTGTCTCGCGTTCAGGGCACTGGTGAGGGATAAAACAATAATTCGGGAAGGTACAGAAGCAAAATGACTGAACTTTGGCTCGTCCGTCATGGTCAAACGGATTGGAATCTTGCGGGAAGGTGGCAGGGACAGGCTTCCAACGCGCCCGGGCTGAATGAAACCGGACGCGCCCAGGCACTGTCCATTCGTGAAGGATTGCAGGGGATTGGGTTCTCGGCCCTCTACAGCAGTGATCTGCTGCGCGCCCGGCAAACCGCCGAGTTGATCGCTGAACCCCTGGGCCTGACGGTAACTCTGGAGCCGCGCTTGCGGGAAATGAATCTTGGCAGTTGGGAGGGTCTGTGCTCAGAGGAAATCGAAGCCAGATACCCTCATGAACTGGCGGAGAGGGCCCGAAATCCCTTTTATAGGCGCGCGCCCAATGGCGAATCGCCATGTGAAGTCGCGGAACGTGTGCTTACGGCAATCGATCTCATCGCGAATAAACACCGCAGTGAAACCGTTTTGATCGTCTCCCATGGCATAGTACTGGCGACCGTCATATGTTGCACGATGGGATTCCCGCTGGAAGATATATACCAACATGTTCCAGGGAATGCGGAGCCGTATAGGGTACAGTGGTTGCCGGAGAGATTGCTCGACATGGGGGAGACCCACGCCAATCGTCCACTTTCTTTTGCTATGCAGGCGAATTGATGGAATGGTTCGTTGAACCGACTGGTGCACATCTCCATCCGTCATCATGTAACCCTCCCCTTGTCTGATAGACAAGGGGAGGGTTTTCTGTCTGCCTGAAAGCGGCATCGCGAAGAATCTTTCACCGGCACGCATATCCGCGATGCTTGCTCTTCACAGGCAGGCTTTCAGTCCTTTCATGTGTTCAATAACGGTATTGGCGATATAAAGATGAAGCCGTGAAATTCTTTTCATCTCCACGGCTTCTCATTGGACTGTCTTAAGGTGTAGGCGTAGCTGTAGCCGTTGCGCCACCAGCGGTCGGGCTAGCTTCTGGGGTACCACCAGTAGGTGTTGCAGTGGTTCCAGCTGAAGGGGTTCGGGTGGCTGAAACACCAGGTTGAGCCGTACCAGTGGCCAGCGGACACGTTTGAAGATCTACGGTAACCTCTGAACAGGTATTGGCATCCGTACAGACGTTCAGCGTCAGAGAAGTATCCTCTGGCGCACGACAGAATACAACCTGCCGGTCCTCAAAAGTATCGACCACGTTACACTGTGTATCTGGATCCGGGGAGGCAGGATCAACGATCTCAAAGGTGGAAACAGCAGGAATATCAAGCAGTGCATAAGCTGTGGTGCCAATACAAAACTGGCACTCAATCACATTGATATCAGCACCCGTCACGGGAACCTGTGCCTGTGCTGTGGCAGTTGAGGTGGCTGCTTCAGTAGCCTCCTGGGTTGCGGCCACGGTTGGCGTAGTCTCGGTCTCAGCCGTTCCGGTTGCCTGGGTTTCGGCAGTTCCGACGGCCTCAGTTTCGGTTGTGGATGGCATGCTGGTCTCGCCCGGTTCAATTGTTCCAATGGGAGTGGTTGTTCCTTCTTGTCCGGCACAGCCTGCCATCAACAGGACAAGGACTAACGCGCCAAACAAAAATACGCGGGAAATCTTTTTCATCTATCTGTTCCTTTCTATTTACCTTTAAGTTACTTTCAAGAGAAATGGATGTTACGTCTTGTCAACCCACTGGGTAACGGATCGAGAAAGATTGAACGCACTTCTTAAAGTACAAATTTCGGTCTTGCTCGCAGGGATGGGTTTCTCGGCAAGCTGGCTGCGATTACAATCTTTCTCTTGCAGTGGGTTGCTGCCAAGAATTATTGATGATAATAATAGTAGCGGTGATACATGCCAGGAACAATTAGGAGTCTCCCTAGTCAGAGTGGGGAAGTCCTGGTGCTGGAAGTTTCCACTCAAGCCCATATCAGTCACCAATATATTCCGCGCCAGACAGTCCATTAGCCTACTGATGGCTGTAGTGACCCCCTGCGTACATCTGCAGCAATCATTAAAGAGGTCATAGATGGATTTGCTTACTTCGCAGTCCTTCGCGAACACCGTCCCTTCGGGAGCAGTCCCTGTAGGGGGCGGCGAAGGATTTCCTCGTAGGACGCCGCCGGTACCGCTGCGCGGCACGATTCGCAGCGTCCCCTTCGGGGATGCTCCGCAAAGAACGGCGGCTTGATCCCATTTACTAATGAAGGACGGGGTCTCGATCCTTTCTACCAAATCAACAGCTGTGGTATAGACAATTGGCGAAAAATTGACCGGGAAACGTTGCTTATAGGGAAAGCGAAATATATCGCACTTATCATTTTATATAGGACAAAAATAGTTATAATGACCTGGTATGGCGGAGAAACATCTCACTGCCCCATTTGAGGAACTGATCAAGATCAGGCTCTTCGCGCGTTTCCATCCATGGATCATGGCCGGGCTGGTGATCCTTTATGTCGCCACATTTCCAGTTTTCAAATCCCCTATACTCATTTCGATACCAGTCATCGCCGCTGGCTGGTTCTATGGCATACGAGGCGGCCTAGTGGCGTCGATCCTGGCCATTGTCCTGAACTTGTTTTTCATTGATCGATTTATCGAGCGCTTGAGTTGGCAGACCATTTTACTCGACAATAGCGGGGCTCTCACAGGGCATGTATTGATTACCCTGGTTAGCATGATTGTCGGCTATCTGCGAGAATCCCTGGAAAACATCTTCCGGCTCGAAGACCGGCTGCAGTCACGCGAACGATTCCTTTTGCTTTCGAAGATGGTCATCGTAAAGATCCTGGAATCGAGGAAGTCAGACCGCCTCTTCGATGAGATCGCCAATCACTTGACTAACTTGTTCGTGGCCGATTATGGGTATATCACACGCTGGGATCCCATCCAGAAAAAGATCTTTCTGATGGCCAGCACGATCCCAAACGAGGGTCCTGCCCTCGATCTCGAATTGAAACCGATCGAAGCCCGAATCAGCGACGACGTTTTGAAGAGCGGGCAAGCGTTCCTTGTGGAAGACGTTCAGAAAACTCCATACGTGGTCTCGCCTCCGCATCTCACAATGAATTCATATGACGCTCGATCGGCTATCTGCCTGCCCCTGGTCACACCAGAATATAAATTCGGTACAGCCGTCCTGGCCTACAATGCTGCACGCCATTTCACCGACGATGACCGGGATTACGCGGAGCAGGTCGGTCCCCTGATCGCGCTGGCACTCTGGACCGCGATGCAGGACCGCATCAACCAACAGCAGCTCAATGAGACGAAGACTCTGATGCAGATCGGCCAGGCATTGGGTGAGACCGAACGCATTGGGCTTGGGGTGATCCTGCAACTGATCGTTGATTCAGCCAGGAAATTAATTCCGCAGGCTGAAAAGGCAGTCATACATCTGGTGGATCGTGATGACAAATCCCTGGTTCCACAGGCTGCATCCGGATTTGATCATCACGAAATGAATGTCCCCCATCTGGGAATGCACATAGGAAATGGCGCGGCCGGGCAAGTCATGCGGGATGGTGTCACAGTCAATATTGGAGACGTCAACACCGATCCACGCTTTCTGCAGGCAGATCTTAAACCGGCTTACCGCTCCCTGCTTGTTTCCCCCGTCCAAACAGCCAGCAAAAAACTGGGCACGATCAGTATCGAAAGCGAAAAGGCCAATGCTTTTTCAGAACATGAAGCAGCGCTGATCCAGGCATTAGGGTATCAAGCCGCCATCGCTCTTGAGAATACCCGTTTGTTCGAAACCACCTCCCACAGTTTGGAGGAATTGAATGCCCTGTATCACATCAATCAAAGGTTGGTGGCCTCTCTGGATGCTGACGTACTGATGAAAGAGGTGGTTGACTTGCTTCAACAAAGCTTTCATTTTTACCATGTTCAGGTATACCTGATCAGTTCCGAGCAACGTGATTCTGTTCTGCGGCAGGGCAGCGGCGCTATTGGAGCGCAGCTCAAGGAGCGGAGGCATCGTCTCCTGCCCGGAGAGGGTATCGTGGGACACGTGGCGTATACCAGCAAACCCTTTGTCACGAATGATGTGGATAAGGTGGTATTCTTCGTCCGCAACCCGTTGCTGCCGCATACAAAATCTGAACTGGCTGTGCCCATCAAGCTGGAAGGCGAGGTTTTGGGCGTGCTTGATATCCAGCAGATTCCACCTCAGCGCCTCACCGAAGGCGATCTGCAGATAGCCAGCGCGGTCGCGGAACAGCTGGCTGTGGCGCTTCAGAAGGCTACCCTGTACACGAACCTGCAAACAGCATTGCACCAGGAGCAGACGATGCGGTCCCATCTGATCCAAAGCGAACGCCTGACCCTGATGGGAAAACTGCTGGCTTCGGTCTCGCATGAATTGAACAATCCTCTGCAAACCATCCATAACGCGCTGTATTTGCTCAGGGAGCCGCTGCAACGTTCGGGAAATGACCTGGAGGAGTTGGATATCATCTCTGAGGAAATGGATCGCATGGCAACACTGCTCGAACGATTGCGTTCCACCTATCGCCCTCTTCATGCCGACGAGTTCAGACCGGTGCGGATCAACGATATTATCGAGGATGTGTATAAATTACTCTCGACGCATCTGCGTCATAAGAATATCAGCTTCGAGTTCCATCCTGACCCAGATATACCGTCCGTTATGGGCCTGGCCGATCATCTGAAACAGGTTGCGTTGAATCTGTTCATCAATGCGGTGGAGGCCATGCCGGAGGGAGGACACCTGTGTGTGGACACTTATACCGTGACTGCGGAGAACGAAGTGGCTTTTTCCATCCTGGACAGCGGCGCGGGGATCGAGCCTGACCTGCTCCCAAAGATATTCGATCCATTTGTGACCAACAAGGAAACAGGTACCGGGCTTGGATTAACCATCACACATGAAATCCTCCAGCAACACGGAGGGCGAATCTCGGCAGAAAACAACCGCACCGGTGGCGCGAAATTTACAGTTTGGCTCCCGGTTGCGAACGGAGACAGTTCATGAGCCCATCCTGGCACGTTTTAGTGGTGGATGACGAGGCCAATTTGAGGCGAACTGTAGCGCGCATCCTGCAACGCGCCGGGTTCGAGGTCACGACTGCGGAAAGCGGCAATGAAGGGCTGGCACTCCTTGCCAGCCACTCCTTTGACCTGGTCTATATGGACATACGCATGCCCGATATGAACGGTCTTGAGACCCTCAAGGCGATCCATATGAGTTTTCCAAAACTACCGGTGATTCTCTTCACGGGCCAGCCCGATTTGAACTCCGCTGTGGGTGCCCTGCGGCATGGGGCAGTCGATTATCTGCAAAAGCCGTTGAAACCGGAATTGATCGTCGAACGCGCCAAAACCGTACTGGCAAATTTGGAGCGCGAACGCCGAAAGAAGGAGCTTGAATCTCAAATCGAAGCTCTGCAGACCGAAATCAGGAATCTGAACAGTGGTGCAGAAGCCGGTCAGAACCCAAAAGGCGCCGGGGCCGTCGATGGGGGCGAACGCTATCTCAAACGCGGCAGACTGGTCCTGGATCTGCACACCCGGCGGGTGAACATTGGCAGGGATCGTACGATAGACCTGCCCCCCACTGCCTTCGATTACCTGCTCGTGCTGGCACGCCATGCTCCCAACGTGGTGGATTACCAGACCCTCATCACAGAAGCACAGGGCTATCAGGCTGAGATACGTGAGGCGCAGGAACTGACAAAGTGGCATATCCATCATCTGCGCGAAGCCCTCGAACCGGACACGAAACGCCCGACTCTCATCATCAACGTGCGGGGAACCGGTTACCGCCTCGTGGCGGATTAAGCTCTCAAGGTGGATCTGCGAGGACAGGGCGCAGTACCCGCTTTCGGTCCAGGCTAGGAGCGGGTTTTCGTTCTCCTCGTTCCCCAACTTTTCCCAACTTTTCTTCACCTTTAGCAATCTGCACGTTTCAATATTATGACAGATAATTGTGGCAATCGTGATGCTCGTGCAGACCATACCTTTCAGCCTTTCTTCGTATCCTATGGTCATGACAGGTGGCCGCTCCGATAAAGAAGTGGAGAACACCTCATAAACCTACCCCCCATCTTCAACAATCGTCAGTTCCGTACGGTGGCGCTGATCGCTGGCGTTCTCGGATTGCTGAATCTTATCGTAAATATTCTGGTTGTCGGGGGGGACGAATTTGTTTACAACCTGAACAGCTTCCTGGTGAGCCCTCTCGCGATCATCACTTCGTTGATGGCCACCTTATTATGGCGTCAGATGAAAAGCGGCATGCAAAGTCGCCTGTTATGGGCCGGCCTGTTCATCGGCTGGATCTGCTGGGCAGTCGCTGAGACTTTGTGGGCAGGCTATTCTCTCACCGGACAGGACCCCTACCCATCCTGGGCAGACTTTTTCTTTTTGATCGCCTACATCCCCTTATCTATTGGTCTCATCAGTCGTATCATAGGGCTACCCAAAAGGCCAGAGAAATCCCAGCAGCTAATGATCTGGGCCGTTTCCCTTATTGTAGTTACAGTTGCAACATTTTTTATCCTCATCCCGATCGTCCAGGAATACGATCCTGAACTGTGGTTTGAAGGCCTGCTCAGTCTCTTCTATCCGCTGGCCGATCTCATTCTGCTCCTGCTGGTCTTGAATCTACTGTTTACATACGGGCCCGGAGATTATGGCCTGGGATGGCGCCTGATCCTGGTCGGTTTTGTGACGGTCATAGTTTCGGATCTGTTTTTCGCCTATGCCGACTGGAATGGCCTGTATTATCCGGACTCGAAAGCCAACCTGTTCAGTACGGTGGGCGTGGACGCACTTTACAATGCCTCCTATGGGCTCTGGACTCTGGGTACCTATGCGTTGCACATCCTTTTACGGGAACATCGCCCCTTTCAAATGAACTTTCAGCCCAGATTAACAACCAACGCGCACGTTTTCCTCTATACAAACAGGAATGAGACGATTACTGAAGTGAGCCATAATTATCAGCGTCTGTTCCCACTCAAAAATCCAAATGGCAGGCCGCTGGCGGAGGCGTTGGGAATATCGAATCACGAGCAGAATAACATCCACGCCAAAATCATAGTTAATAAAAAGTTGACTGACTATAAGATTCTTCTGAAGGATCCTTCCGGAGAGCTGCACGATGGCTGGCTGTGTGGGCTGCCAATGTCAGACCCTTCCGGGGAGTATTTTGGGGCAATTCTCGTGCTGCGTACGTTCCTGGTGGGTGACCCGGATGAAGAACTCAGTGAGTACCAGAAATCCATGGTGCCCTATGTGCTGGAACACAGCAATAGCGACGAAAACAACTCGATTCGCATGCTGTTTCTGGATTATTACCTGGCATATATTAAGTCACTGTTCAATCTGGCCATCCGGGAAGGCGGAGCGGCAATGTCTCAGACTCTTTTGGATGAACTTCAGGTACAGGCACAGCAGAATGGCTGGCGGCTGCGATTCAATCCACAGACGATACTGGATGGCGACTCGGAATCTCCTGCCACCCTGGGCGCGGCGCTGGCTGCTCTGGTTGAAGGCGCCAAGCAATTCACCTCGCGCCTGACAGATGCAATCACCGTTGAAGCAGAGCTGCAGAAAGTCCATTCACAGTTCAGCGAGTCTGCTCACCAAACCGTCTCACGTTTAAGACAAACGACCAGGAACGGGGTCTAGGATTCGAAATGGTTGTTCGTCCAGGACCTGTGGGGCTCGTCATCGGCTTTTGGTACAGGAAATTCATGGGAAAACATCGGTTTCATTTGGGGTTCTGCTTTGAAACTTCTTGTCGTTCGTGTTGTCATCCTCCAAAATGGGTCTCAGGAATAGCAATGTTGAAGAAATCGGTTA
>DASTOH010000249.1:0-12462 GCA_035720235.1 Anaerolineales bacterium
TCGGCATTCGTCAACGAGGCGAGTCCACCGGGCTGGCGCTGGGGCAGGAGGGAGTTGAACTGGTCTTTCATCCCGGAGCGGAGGGTCAGCACCAGGTTCCCGCCATGTTCCACAAACTCGGTCAGGCACCGGACGCGCTCCGGGGTCAGGATGACCAATCCCGGGGCGATGACCAGTCGGTAGCCATCCAGCGGCGCATCGGCGGAGATGATATCCACCGGGATGTTCCGCTCGGCCAGCGGTTTGTAGTAATTTCGCAAATGGTTGACGTAGTCGAAATCCTTGTGCTGGCGCTGCCAGTTCAATGACCAGCGGCTGTTGTAATCGTTCAGGATCGCGACTTTGGCGTTGATCTCTGAACCGGCCAACAGCTCAGATACCCTGGCGATCTCGCTCCCCAGTTGGGCGGCTTCGGTGTAGAAGGGGCGCGGCTGTCCAGATTGGTCAACGAGGCTGCCGTGGTATTGCTCCTGTCCGTTATAGGCCGAGCGCCACTGCCAGTAATGTATCGCATCCGCCCCATGACCGATCGCATGCCAGGCCATGGCGCGCGCTTCGCCCTGGTCCACCTGATTGTTGACGTGTGACCAGTTGACGTTGCCCGGCTGGGTCTCGATCAACCAGAAGTTGCGGCGTTTGAAGCCGCGGGTGAGATCGTGTGTCGCGCCGCTCACCAGATGATCGTGATGTCCGGTGCCCACGTACCAATCCCAGGAAGCCATATCAAGGTCAGCGCTCACTTCGTAGTGGTCAAAGGTTGGGAACCAGCCCATAAAGTTATGGGTCGTCCAAGTGCTTTCGGGGATATATTTCCGCAGGATGTCGAGCTGCAATTTTTGGAACCGCCTGTATGAATGCGTGACGAACTGCTGGAAGGCCAGCATCAGCCCGGGGTTATGACCAGACTTGGGGATGGGAATTTGCACCCAGTCAGAATAGGTCTGGCTCCAGTAGGCTGTTGTCCATTGTTCGTTGAGCGCATCCAGGCTGCCGAATTTTTCCATTAAATAATGTTGGAAGGCGACATGGCAGGTATCGCAATAGCAGACGGTGTTGTATTCGTTATCGAATTGCCAGCCGATCACGTTCGGGTTGCTGCCCAAGTGTTCGGCCATTTTTTCGACGAGGCTGCCCGTACGCTCGTGGAATTCGGGTGAGTTGACGCAATAATGGCAGCGTTGCCCGTGTTCATATGCGCGTCCGTTCTCATCGACGGCCAGGGTTTCGGGATAATTTTGAGTCAGCCAGGCGGGTGGGCCGGCGGTGGGTGTTCCCACCACGGTGGCAATACCGTTCTCAGCCAGCAAGTCAATGGCGCGGTCAAGCCAGCCGAAGTGGAATTCTCCTTCCGCCGGCTCGAAGGTGCTCCAGGCGAATTCGCCCATGCGGACAGCGGTGAATCCGGCTTCCTTCATCAGTCGAATATCTTCCGGCCAGCGGGATTCGTCCCAGTGCTCAGGGTAGAACGACGCGCCAAAATGAAGTTTTTGGGTAGTGTGGTTCATAGTTTGATGATCTCTCCATTTGATAAGCCAACGAGCAGATTCTTGCCTTTGGCAGAATCCAACCCGGGGAGGGTGGTGATACAGGCCGATATATCGGCGGCAGGATCAAATCCGGGTCGAGCCGGTTGCCAGGAGCCTCCGGCATTTTCGGACAACAGGAGTTCTCCATCCTTGAGAATGAGGATCTTTCCACGGACATCCAAATGGATTTGCTCAACGGCGCCTTCCGTGAGTCCTTCCCAGGTTTTTCCTCCATCGCGCGAAACCTGCAAACCCTCCATCTCGGTCCCGGCATAGATGGTTCCGTCGCGGTTGACAGCCAGGCACAGCACCGGCGCGCAGTCGATGGGAAAATCAAGGTCGCGCCAGGAACGCCCGGCATTGCTGCTGCGAAAGATGCCGCTCTGTGTGCCAGCAAAGATGGTCTGCGAATCGGCAAACGCCAGGGCGTTGATGTTTGGGTCATACAGACCAAAGTTCCAGCCGATCCAGCTCACGCCACGGTCAGTGGAACGGAAGATGCCATCCTGCACTGTCGCGGCGAGTAAGATTCCGTCTTTTGCAAAATTCGGTGAAGCCACAAGAGCAGTGACCAGCGGAGCAGGGGTATCCAAGGCCGCGACCTGCCAGGTTTGTCCTGCATCGAGCGAACGCAATATTTGTCCCTCCGGGCAGGCGAAGACATAGGTGATCTCACCGGCACGCGCAACTGCCGCAAAGGTAATCGGGAGTGGCGCAGAGAGATTCAAGGAAGCGAAGGCGTCTTCCCAGGTCTTGCCTTTATCGGTGGAACAATATAAGCCGCTCTTTTTGGCGGCAAAGGCCAGCCCATCCTTCTTGATGTTGGGAGAGGCCGCGAGACAATAGACGAAATCATCGTTTGGAATATGATCTTGTTCCATTGTCAAATTCCCGGAGCATCTGGTTCGGTGACCATCGGCGGATTCCTGCGGTGAATGAGGATATCAATGGTAATCGCCAGCGCCGCGCCGCGGATGGCGCTGATGACAGCCTGTTTTTGGACCGCGGCCACATCCACGATCCCGTTGGGGATCATCTCGCAAATTCTTCCTGAAAGGATGTCGAACCCCGCGCCCTGACCGGCCTGCTCCACTTCGCCGAGGGTTTTGCCTTCGCTGTAGCCGCTGTTGGCCATCAGCGTGCGGAAAGGCGCTTCGAGCGCGGCGTTCAGGATGCGGTGAGCGGCTCGGGCGTCGAGCGAGTCTCGGTCCGCCAGTAATTCATCCAAGGCCGGGCGGCAAGCTAATAGCGCGGTGCCTCCGCCGGGCAAGATCCCTTCGCGCGCCGCGCCGCGCAGGGTGCGGAGAGTGCGTTTGGCAATTTCCTTGCGTGACTCCATTTCGGTTTCGGTCAACCCACCAACGTCAATCGCTGCCGCTCCGCCGAGCACTATAGCGATGCGTTCCTGCAATCCCTGTCGCTCTTCGTCTTTTGCAGCGTTTTTGTACGCAACTCGCAGCCGATTGATATGGCGCCTGATCTCTTTGGGATCGCCATGGGGATGGACCAGCCCGGTATATTCTTCGTTTGCCCAGATGCGACGGGCATGACCGAAGTGTTGTGGGGTGACGCCAGCCAACGTGTCCCCCGCAGCCTTGACCAGTATCTTTCCACCGGTCAGCACTGCCATGTCGACCATGCTGGTCATCTGCACATCAGAGCGAAGGCCCGGTGTTTTCACGGCAATGATTTGCAGCTTGTCTGACTTCCGGCTCTGCAACAGGATCGCCTGTGCCTGCTCCGAGATTTTGCTGCACATGAACACCAGGCGGCTGACCTGTGCTTCAACCGCGGCTTGAATGACCGGCCCGAGTTCCTGAGGGGATTCAATCGCCAGGTCTGTGATCAGAATCGCGGCATTCTCAAAAGCAGTGCGGGACCGACCGGCATCGTATAGCATCGCTTTCGACACCAAAGCCCCCGGCCAGTAACTGCCTGCAATCAGTTCATGCTTGATGTCCCGGCTTCGCCCAGCGCGAATTTCCAATGCGCCCTCCTCGCCAACAATACTAATGAGATTTCCCAATGTTTCAGCTAGTGATTTGTCATGGCAGACGGTTTGTGCCACACCTGTTAGTGCCTGGGCGCCAGCGATGGGCTGAGTCAGATCATCCAGCGCGTTGACGATGATGTCTGCGCCTTGCTCGAGGTAATGGCGTAGTGTCATGGGGCTGCCACCCGCGGCGATGTACTTCAATCCTTGATTGAAAACCGTCTGGAACAGTACTGCCGCCGTGGCGACGCCATCGCCGACCCGTTCGTGCAGGTTCCACAGCGTGCCGCGAATATACATGGCTCCGGCATCTTCATCTCGATTCGGCAATGAGATGATGCGCCGCGCGATGATCCCGCCGCTGTCGAGAAATTCTGGGGAGCGGGTCGACGAAGCCCGGGCAATGGCAACTGTTCGGGGAAAAGGACCCAATGACGGGCGGATGGCATCCACGATTTTGTTGATACCGCCCTGAAATCCACGCGCGGTGCGTGGCTGGAAAACAGTCTCAGGGGTTTGTTTGAACTCTGGAATACTGCTGGATGGGGCAGGGATCACAAATTGTCCTCTGCGAGAAGTTTCCGAATATCGAACTTTGGAGTTCCAAAACGGTCACACAGGCCAAAGGCTACATGGATGGGGCTTTGTTCGACATTCCAGATTTTGGAATGATACAGGTTATCACGCCACTCATAGAAATACAACGCCTTGATGCGGTTATTGAAGTCGGAATTGACAGTCTGGATGCGGGTGATGAAATCAGCCATCGCTGCACCATAGAGTTCATTGTCTGTTTCAGGGATGACGAGGGTCTGGTCTTCGATCTGATAGCCGATGGCGGAGGGGAAGCCGGTCTCAGAGAACATCATGGGCTTATCGACCCGTTCCAGTTGTGTCAGCACCTGGCGGAGCTGCAGTTCGTACAGGTTGAGGCGGTCATTGCGCACCCGCAGGTCAGTGAGAAATTTGCGGCTCTCCTCGAAAGCGCCAAAGGTAAACCAGGCAGGCACTTCCATGGGATATAAATTGATCGAGACAATATCACAGGCATCGATCAGTGGCCAAACCCACTCGTGGAAAGTGCCATGTTGGTCGAAAACGATGCCTTCCATGGCATAGGTCAATGGGGTAGTGATCTCACGTTCATCCATCCAGCGACGATATATATCAAGGACGTTGGCGAGGCCAAACGCGAGCCGGGCTGTAAATCGCCTCGTGTCGAAGGCATCGCCGCCTTGCCGCAGTTCGTTGCCCACACAGATGCCTTCCAAATCCATGCCCAGATCCTGAATCGCAGCGAGATCGTCCAGTCGGACTTGTGAACGCCAATCGCTGGCCAAGGCCTCGGCATCGATGTGCATACCCGCCAGCAGGGATAGGCCTTGCTGCTTGAGGATCGGCGCGGCGGCTCGTGAATAATCCAGCGAATAGGAGCGGATGGATTGCAATCCACTTTGCCGGGCGGCGAGGATTTGCTCTTCCAAAGAAAGGTCACGTTCATGGATCCAGGCACCGAATTTCATAGGTTTGCTTGTCCTTTGTTCCAGTGTAGTAGGGCCGTAAAACAGTAGCCCCTCGAGAATCAGTGATCTTTCTCGAGGAGCTTACCTATGCTTTTTCAAGGTTATCCCTTCAGCCCGGAGGTAACCACGCCCTTGAGGATATGCTTTTGGGCGAGGAAAAACACGATGATCATTGGGAGGATATAGAATACACTGGCGGCCAGGCTGATGGTTTTCAGGTCGAATCCCTGGGGATTCTTAAAGGCGGTCGCAAGGGTAACACCCAGCAGCGTTTTGTTGGCGTTCAGGTAGATGGATGGCATCAGGTAATCACCCCAAACGCCCATAAAGGTAAAAATCATCACGGTTGCAATCACGGGCTGGGCATTGGGCAGAAAGATTTGCGAGTAAATCTGGAAGGGGCCGCAGCCGTCGATTTCTGCTGCGTCTTCCAGCTCTCGTGGGAAACCCAGGAAAAATTGCCGGAACATGAAGATGTTGAATGGACTGCCTGCCAGGGCTCCCAGGATCCAGGGCCAATAGGTGTTGGTCAGCTTTATTTTGGCATAAACAATGAACTGGGGAATCAGGATGACGATGAACGGAAGGATCAACATGGCGATCACCAGCGCAAACAACTGTTTGCTGCCCGGGACGTTATACCTGGCAAAAGCATACCCGATCATGGAACTCGTAAATGCTGAGATGGTTGCAACAGAAATGGCCAAGACGGCCGTGCGCAGCGCAATTTCTGCAAAGGGCGTCATGGCGAACACCAACCGGTAGTTCGCCCACTGGGGTATTTTGGGGAAGACTCGAATGGGATAGGTCAGGTACTCTGCATCAACTTTTAAGGAGGAGACCACCATGAAGAAAACGGGAGCAATCAAAATGAGTGAGGTCAGGATCAGGAGCGAGTAGCCGAAGAAACGACTAAGGCGCTTCATGAGGAAACCTTGTCGCTGGGCATCCATTATTTGCCTCCTTCGTCTGAAGCACCGGTATAGACCCAGTATTTCTCTGACCAGAAAACGACTGCGGTCAAAAGCAGGCTTCCGATGGTCAACAACCATACCAGGGCTGTACCATAGCCATACCGTCCTTCGGTAAAGATCTGCCGATAGGTGTGGATCATGTAGAGATAGATCGGCCGGGGAGGAACGGAGGAGGCTGCGATGCCGACTTTGGTAACGATCAGTGGGAGATTGAGCTGTTGGAAAGAACCGATCAATCCCAGCACCAGTTGGAAGAAGATGACCGGTGTCATCAGAGGCAGGGTGATGTGTCGAAATACTTGCCAGCCATTGGCGCCATCGATCTGCGCGGCTTCCTTGAGTTCATCCGGAATTCCCTGCAAACCGGCCAGGAATATGACCATTCCCGCTCCCAGGCCGCTCCAAATTGCTATGCTGGTCATCCCGGGTAACGAATAATCCGAAAGCCAGCCGATCGCCACCGGTGCCGGGGTGAACAAGCTGATGAACGCGTTCAGCATCCCAAAGTTTTTCTCTAGGATGATGCGCCAGGCGGTGACGGCTGCCGTAAAGGGAATCAAACTGGGAAGATAAAAAAGCGTACGAAAGAATCCGCGACCTTTGACATCCTGATTGAGAATTAATGCCAGCAGGAATGAAAGTATGAGCCACAACGGGAGATTGGCCAGCATCCAAAAAATAGTGCGCAGGAGAGAGAATTTGACATCCGGGTCTTCGAAGGCGCGCACATAATTATCCAGGCCGACAAATTTTACTGTCTCCAGATTCAGGCCGTCATAATTTGTGAGGGAGGTGATAAACCCGACCAGCAGGGGAAAAACGCTCAGGAAGACGAAGCCAAGCAGCCATGGAGAGACAAACGCATAAAACGTGAGGGTGCGTCTCTGCTGGCGAGTCAAGGCAAGACTGCCCCACCTGGACCGCGGACGCGAATCGACGGTGGCTTCTGTTGACATAGACAACTCCTAAACTCAGCTCGAGATGAGGAGATCGAAGCGATTCGACCTCCTCAATTGGTAATCCGTCGATGGGAATTAACCCACAATGCGGTCAATGCCTTCCTTGATGGCGACGTTCGTATCTTTCTCGATGCCTGCCAGCATATCGTCAAAAGTGATTGTTCCGCCGAGGGCCTGGTCCAGGTACAGGTTCCATGAGTTGCTCACGACAGTCTCACCGATGAACGGATTGAACTGCAGAGGCGTGGTGTTGAGGGCCAACTCGTCTTGTAATACCTTGTATGCCTGTTTCTGGAAATCGGTTCCCTGCGGGATCATCGACCATTGTGACATGAGGGCCGGAACGCCCCAACCGCTGCCCGCGCGTTCAACGGAAGGTTCGCCAGCATGATAGAACTCAAAGACCTTCCAGGCCGCATCGGGTACCTGTGAGGCGGAGGTCATGATGGCGCCGGTCGCCGTAACGGTCGGGTCACGACGTTCGCCAGTCCAGGTGGGACCAGGCAGCATCATCACAGCGTCCTTGTTGGCATCGCCAACAGCCATGGCGCTGAACCAGAAGCCATATTGAGCCATGGAAGCGGTGGCGCCGACGAAGTCATTGCCGAACCAGCCCGCCGGGCTCGGGTTCTTGGGGCTGGGCGAGACTTTCTCAACCGCCAGGTCATAGAACCACTTGACGATGGCTTTGGTATCTTCACTGCCCGTGAGGTTGATCTTCTCATACCCTTCTGTGTAAAGGCTGGCGCCAGTTTCACCCAGGATGTTCATCCAGAAACGGTCGATCCAGCCTGTTTCATAACCATAGCCATATTGCACCATACGCTCACCATCGAAGACGGTCAGCTTCTTGGCAGCATCCATGATTTCGGTAAAGGTCATGGCTTTGGTGTCATCGGGGACGGGCAAGCCGGCTTTTTCAAAGTGGGCCTTATTGGCGAAGATAGTGCAATCAGGCGAGAAGTCTTTGCACATGCCGTAGATCTTGCCTGTGCCAATCTCTAGCGGGCTTTCGGCTTTGTAGTAATCGTTGGCCGGGGCCAGGTCGGCAATGTCGATCAACTGGCTGGCTTCGAAGTAGGGGGTCAGGTCGAGCAGCAGTTTGCGGGCCAGCAGGCCAGGGATGGAAGGTGCCTGCAAACGGTAGATATCCGGGGGGGAACCAGCCGCGTACATGGCAAAGAAGCGAGTCCCATCTCCCGCATCCACAACTTCGAGCGTAATGCCAGGGTTGGCCTCCTGAAAGGCCTTAGCATGGTCCTCGGTGAACTCGTGCAGGAAGTGCATCACAACTACATGGCCGGCAACCGGCGCGGCAGTCGGTTCTTCCTGCACCGGTTCCTTCGTCGCTTCGACAGGTTTTTCGGTGGGCTGTTCAGCAACGGTAGTGGGTGCCTGGGTAGCCGTGGCAGCAGGGCCACAGCCAGCCAGCAAGGCCCCACCGACCAGGGTGCCGGACAGTTTCAACATGTCGCGGCGGGATAATTTTTTCAATGGTTTTTCGGCCATTTCTCAATCTCCTTTATTTGAAAGTTGAAGTCGATATTCATATGTAGCACTGTCTTTTCTACTCATCCATTGACACCTCCTGCATCTGAAAGTGGTGTTTGCCTGGTCTGAAATTGTGAAATATTCTTAAGCTGCCGGATAAGGATGTAAACGTACCCTTACTTCATCCGTTCAACCGTTCGCAATGAGCTCTTCCTGATTACCAAGTCTGGTAACAACCGGACCGGCTGGAGCGCAGACAGATCTTTTCCATTCCGTTGGGCGTTAATAACATCCACAAGCAGCTCAATCGTTTTCGCACCCATCAACTCAAAATCTTGAGCCACGGTGGTAAGCGGCGGTGAGCTGAAGGCGCTTTCGGGGATATTGTCATAGCCAATAATGGCAATATCCCCTGGAACTTGCAGACCGCGTTCCTGAATTGTTTTTATAGCGCCCATTGCCATCTGGTCATTAGCGACAAAGATCGCATCCATTTCCGGATAATTGTCCAGCAGCGTAGTGGCTGCCCTTGCGCCACTTGCAGCGCTCCAGTCGCCTTCGGCCGAATGTGACGGGTTGGGTTTCATGCCAGCTTTTTCGAGTGTGTCGCTCCAGCCAGACTTGCGTTCTTCCGCGTCCGCAAAGGGCAGGGGTCCCGAAATATGTGCGATGCCGCGAAACCCCTGATCGATGAGATGCTGCGTGGCCTGGCAGCCCCCATCATAATTGTCTACGATGACGAACAGTGCATTTTCCAGTGGGGCCGAACCCTGGAACACAACCGGTGTTGGGAGGTTGGAGAGCTTTTCGACCAGCTCCTGCCGGTAATGCCCAATATCCGGGCATGCCCAGGCCACCCCTTCCACGCGCATTTCATTCAGGAAGCGAACCATGTTTTGGTGATCGTCAACCCGGTACCCTGCCAGGTTCTTTATCAGGAGCGCATACCCTAACTCTTCGGCTTTGAGCGTGATCCCATTTAACACGCTGGAAGGGCCGACCAGATTCAGCCCTGCAGTGACCACCGCAATCGTATGGGTGCGTTGTTTGGTCAGGCTGCGGGCAACTGCACTGGGATGGTATCCCAACTCATCAATTACTTTCTTTACATGCTTCCTGGTAACATCGGCCACATCGGGATGATCGTTCATTACCCGTGATACGGTTTGCTTCGATACCCCCGCAATTTCAGCAACTTTGAGTATCGTTATCTGATCTTTTTTGCTCATTGGCAATCAAGAGATGAGATGTGAACGGTACCGAGACCGGTACCGAGACCGATAACAATACTTTAGCACGAATATTTACAAAAATCAAGACCCAAAAATTTTGAGTCTGTAACACACGCGGTTGGTCAATTTATTTTCCCACTTGAGTGTCCATTTTGGGTGCCCGTTCAGCCCATTTCCCACTGTAACAGTGTCAGACGGGGAGGATCAGTATGTTTGTTCACTTAGGACTGTCCCTCCCATTCCTGCATTGACGGCCCGTCGCGGTTGTAGACAGTTGAATCAAGGACCGCCAGCAGTCGAAATCAGCGAAACTCTGCGGGGTCAATGGAAAATAGGTTGGATTCTTTTGGCTGCCTGTACGAACGGGAAGCCTCGCGATTTCAGAGGCCGGCATCCCTTCCCCCTTGTGGGTTGGGATGAATCGTATTGGACCTGATGTAGCAATGAGACGGGCCTCAAGGGTACCAGCTTCAGGCTCCCGAATGCCGTTTTCGTCAGAAACACCGATTCCGGTGCCGATGACTGCATAGCGTTCTCCGAACATTTCATTGAGCTGCGACCCGGCCGTCCACCACGTGACGGTTTCGGCGCCGAGTGGCCACTCTGCTTTCCCGCGCTTCAGGTGGCTATTGTGAGCAAAGGCGAGCACTTTCCCACGTCCACGCTCACGCGCTACCACATACGCGAGATTATCCGCCTGGAGCCTGTCGCGGATGTTGAGACGCTCGGCATAACCCGCACTGCGCGCCATGGAAGCATGGAAATTCAGTAATCCGCGCGCGACCTTTCCATGTTGCAGGGCTTCCATAAAACTCTCTCTGCCGGTTTTTTCGACCCATTCGGGACGCCGTGCTTGCAGTTCCGAAATTAGATCTTCCGTCTCTATCCTGAGCGCGATCGCTGCTTGTGATCCTCCGATCGACTTCGCCGGGTCCATGTGGGCAGCAGGATTCTCCCAGTCGGAGTCCTCGCCAAGTAGTTCTTCGATGCGTTTGCGTCGCTCTTTGCTACCACTGTCACTCAAAGCAAGGTAATCAAGAACGAAATACAGGGTTTGCCGAGGGCTGGCGATGCCGATTGTTCCTGTTGGAAGATCGAAGCCATAGAATCGAAGTTTGACAGGGTGTGCCGGATCGGCATTGTAGACTCTCATCCATTCGACCAGCTCGCGATTTGCTTCGAGCGCTCCGACGCCTTCGCCGAATCCGGTGGCTTTCACATCTTCATACGATGTCGGGCCGCGGCCAGCCATGAATTCATTCGTCACAAATTTATTTGTGATATGTGCCCTCGGGAAGCTACTTTCGATAGCGATGGCGCTGAAACCATGCGCTTCTGCCAGGCGCGTAAAGAGCCGGTTTCGGAGCTCTAGAATTTCCTGGCCGCCATGGAGTGCTTCCCCAAAGCCGAGCAACTCTAGTGAGTCGCTCAGGGAAGCGATAACCTTGTCGATGGCAGCGTTGGAAGTGTGGGATGAGTCAACAGAAAATGGAATCGACTCTCCAGCAATCCATTGATCGATTGTTTCATAAGTGTGAACAGGACGAGAGTTCATCCCTTCATTATATCAATGGTACAGGTTCTATTTTTAAAGTCTGAACTCAGCCATTAACCCACTCACGCTGCTGGGCGCAATCCAGACGTGGAAGTTGCCGGGCTCCGTGCCGCGCGTCCCATCGGCGCGGGTGAATGCCAGTTGATCTTCCGTCAGTGTAAAGGTCACGCGGCGGGTGTCACCGGGGTTGAGCGTCAGGCGCTGGAAGCCTTTCAGTTCGCGCACCGGGCGCGTCAGCGACCCCACCAGATCGCGGACATACAGCTGAGCGAGTTCGCTTCCGGCGCGCTTGCCCATGTTCGTGATGTTGGCGCTGATTTCAAGTTTGCCGCGCAAGACATCACTGCTCAACCTTAGGTTGGTGTATTCAAACGATGTATACGTCAGGCCATAGCCAAAGGGAAAGAGTGGAGCAGTCGGCAGATCGACATAACGAGTTTTAAATTGACCCTCTGTAGTGACCGGACGCCCGGAGTTTTTGTGATTGTAGTACACAGGGACCTGCCCGGTCGCGCGCGGAAAGGTAATCGGTAAACGAGCGGTGGGAGTCTCGATCCCGAACAGGATCTCGCCCAGCGCCGCACCGCCCTCGATACCGGGATGCCAGGCATAGATCACCGCATCTGATTGCGCGACCTGTCTGGTGATCGCCAGGGGACGCCCTGCAAACACGACCAGCACCAGCGGTTTGCCAAGTGCCGCCATCGCGGAAACGAACTCGGCCTGACCCGGAGGCAGACCCAGATCGCTGACATTCGAATTCTCGCCTGATCGCCGCGGATGTTCTCCGAGTACCAACACGACCACGTCTGCATCCTGAACTCGCGCCAGAGCGAGATCAGGACTTGCGGCGAAGCGCAGTTCAACATCTTTCGGTGCCACTTGTTTGAGCGCTTCATCGAGCGGGGTGACATCTTCAGGGCGGCCATCTGGCGTCCATGTGCCGTATAGTTCGGCGCGGACGTGGACGAAGTTGCCAGCCACCAGGATTTTGCGGAATCCGTTCAGGGGCAGGATGTCTTTGTCGTTTTTCAGCAGGACCATGCAGTCGCGGGCAAACTTCCGGGCAAGGTCACGCGATGCAGGGGTGAGCAGATCATGGGAGGCCCGATCCGTGTCAGTAAGAGGCCGGTCAAAAAGTCCGGCGCGGTGTTTGATACGCAAGATGCGAATTGCCGCTTTGTTAATCTCATCCAATGTGATCCTCCC
>DASTOH010000250.1:0-10770 GCA_035720235.1 Anaerolineales bacterium
GCAGGTCGCAGATGGTCGAACACCACCTCCACCGCATTGACGGACGTGAAAACCACCCACTCATAACAATTCAATTTCTCAAGCGCTCGATCAAGCGCGATGTTATTCTCAATGGGTTGAATTTCGACGACGGGGAAAAAGATCGGCTCAAAGCCTGCGGAACGCGACTTTTCTGCGAAGTCATCGGCTTGGGCGCGGGGACGGGTTATCAGTATTTTCATAGGGGAGTAGAGAGTTGAGAATCGATAATTAGAGAGTAGTAAGGGGTGCAAGAATCTCTTTTGCGCCTTCATTGAGCGCCTGTTGGGCCAGTTGAAATCCAAGTTGCAACGGTTCTTTGTTTTGCCCAGTGACCCGAATCGGCTTTGTGCCATCGGGTGAGATGACCAGACCCGTGAGACTAATCTCTAATCTCTGCTCTTTGCGAAGCATCCCTGTGGGACCAATCATCTTGGCATACGCCGCCACAGGCACTGAGCAGCCTCCACCCAGCCCGCTCAGGAAGGCGCGTTCGGCGGTGACTGCTTTCCGCGTGGCGTCATCCTCCAGAGCGGCGAGCAGGCTGAGGGTGGAATGATCGTCCGCGCGACATTGGACGGCGAGCGCGCCCTGACCAGGCGCCGGGAGCATCACATCCAATGACAACCATTCGGTCACATGATTATCCAAACCCAAACGAGTCAATCCCGCACCTGCCAGGATGATCGCATCGTATTGACCGTCCAATGCCTTGCGTAATCGCGTGTCCACGTTGCCGCGCAGGGATTCGGTTTTGACGTCCGGGCGCAGGGAAAGGATCTGGGAAGCGCGGCGCAGGCTTGAGGTCCCGATGGAAGCGTTTTTCGGGAGCGTAGCAATGGTATATCCATCTCTGGAAATCAACGCGTCACGCACTTCGGCGCGCGTGGGGATACATCCAATGGTTAGTCCAGCAGGGTTTTCAACGGGTAGATCTTTGAGCGAATGAACGGCGCAATGAACGTGCCCGTTCAGCAATTCCGATTCGAGTTCCTGTGTGAAGAGTCCTTTGCCGCCGATCTCGGGCAGGGGCTTGTCGAGAATTTTGTCGCCCTGGGTGGTGATGACTTTTTCCTCGCATTCAAGAGCAGGATGGATTTTTTGCAGGGCCTTGATGACCCATTGGGTTTGCCAACGGGCGAGCGCAGAAGGGCGGGTAGCAAAGGTTAGTTTCATGTTCACCTAATCAGCGGCGTTGATGGGGCAGGCTTGTCCTGAGAGACTGCACAAGCCTTCGCTTTGCAAGCCGAACAAGCTGCGGGCGACGGCGGCATATTCGGGCGCGTGCGGACAGGACGCTTCGGCGCGCAAGCGGTGAGTTGGCGCGTGCAGAATTTGCTTGACCAGCGCCTGGGTCATGGCTTCGATGCGAAGGCGCTCGGCCTCGGTCAGGTCGGGCAGACGGCGTAAAGTTTTCTCGAGCATTTCCTGGCGAATGGCTTCCGCTTGCTGGCGAATATCGGCGATGATGGGGATCATCTCCAATGATTTCATATACTCTGCGAACTCTGAAATCTCCTCCTCGAGAATGGATTTGACCTGTGGAACTTCCGCCATGCGTTCGGCGAGAGCGCCTTCGAGTTTTTCATTGAGGTTATCAATATCAAAGAGTTTGACATGTGGAATGTGCGCCGCGTCGGGGTCAATGTCGCGCGGCACGGCGATGTCGATCAGGACAAGCGGCCGTTGGGCGCGCGCTTGCATTGCCCCTCTGACCATTTCAACGGACAAGATGGTGTGCGGTGCGCCTGTGGATGAGATCAGGATATCGGCGGAAGTCAACGCGGAGTCGAGATTTTCAAATGTTGTGATTTCTGCATTCCAGCGGTCTGCGATGTCGTGAGCGCGTTCCAGGGTGCGGTTGACGACCAGAATGCGATTCGCGCCGCGCTTGCGTAAGGCTTCCACTGCCAGTTCCGCCATTTCCCCCGCCCCAAGGATGACGACCTGCGCTTCGGCGATGGGATGAACGACCCTTTCCGCCAGCGACGCGGCAAGAGAAGAAACGGAGGCAGGGTTTTGGCTGATACTCGTCTCGGTGCGGGCGCGTTTGCCTGCATGGATGGCAGACTGGAAAAGACGGTTCAACACAGGACCCGCCATATTTTGCCCGCGTGAGAGTTCCAGTGCTCGGACGATCTGTCCCAAGATTTGGGGTTCGCCGATGACAAGCGAGTCCAGCCCTGCCGCGACCTCAAAGAGGTGGCAGGCAGTATCCAAATCGTTATATCGGTAGGAATGGTCACGGAATTGTTTGACGGGGACGCCGCATGCATTCGACAAAAAAGCCTCCAGTTCATCGATGGCCATGTGAGTGGAGGCGGCATAGAGTTCGGTGCGATTGCAGGTGGAGAGGATGACGAGTTCCGCGATGGATGAGGCAAGATGCCCGCATGCCAGGCGGGAGAGCGCAGAACGGATCGCTTCTTCGTTGAGCGACAATTGCTCACGAAGTTCAATGGGGGTTGTGTTGTGATTGAGTCCGAGACAGTAGATATGCATGACCAGCCGCTTTGAAAATGAATGTCCCTACTTTATTGTCAAAAGACGGATAAGCCCAGAGAGTTTTGCAATACTTTTCTTTAGCAGCGAATGAGAGTATTTCGATTTGCTAAGGACCTATTTAGTTTGTGATAGGGATAAATGTAGAATTATGTCATTCATCGCAAGTTGATTGATGAATGTCAGTATGTCCGGGTTCTGTCGGCTTGTTACATGTGGCTCATCCAAAAAGTTCTTCGGTCCACATGTTGGCGCGTTGTATGAAAATATGATCTGCTCAACGAACTTAAAACAAGGTCCGCCCGGCTGGGGATGAATTGCCTTATAATTTCGAAACCATCACACAAAATCACAAAGGGATCGCAGGCGTGCTGGAGGCAGGCAGCATGCATGATCTAGGGCCTGTAGATTACAACATAACAGATGAACTGCAAAGGTTGGGGAAGTATTGGATAAGATTGCGAAATAAAAAACCCCTCTCCTGACAGGAGAGGGGTGTCCGAAGGACAGGGTGAGGTCTTAAATGATAACCGCCAGAGTGAGGGGGGCACCCTAGCGGTTATCGTTTTTTATAATAGCACGAACGACTCCAAATTGCAATAGCCAAACCATATGAAATTCATTGGATTCGATAGTACATTCTTCCTGCATACCTATGTGCCCCGGGCGGGAATCGAACCCACATCTAAGCCTTAGGAGTGCCTTGTTCTGTCCATTGAACTACCAGGGCGGTAATATGATTATATCATTTTGTCGTATGCTCCTTGCGCCGCGCGAAGCGTCGGCGCAGGATTCCTCATAGGAACCGCCGCCGCGCCCTTCGGGTACTGCCGCCGTAGGGACGGCGTTCGCGACACTTGCCCCGGGCGCAAGTGCCTGGGAGGACGGCGGCTCGAGCAGGTGAGAGCATGGGTTACGCACCATCATCCTTGGGTGGCCGGGTGGGACCATAATCCAACACCTGGCGCATTTGCGTGGTGCCTTCCGGCGGGCCAACGATGCCCTTATCTTCCATCATATCCACAATGCGCGCGGCGCGCGTGTAGCCGATGCGCATGCGCCGCTGTAACATAGATACGGACGCGCGTCCCTCTTTGCGGACCAGGTCAATGGCTTCGGGTAATAACGGATCACCACCCGTATCAGCAGGGGTCATGTCTTCGAACATCGCCGTTTGTTTGAGCAGCACATTGTCAGACCTGGGTAGGTCAACCGGAGCACCCGGTACAGCGTACGAACTGGTCCCACCTGCCTGTGTCCGCCAGAATTCCACGAGCCTTTGAATCTCATGGTCTGATACGAATACACCTTGAAGACGCGCCGCGCTGGGAGCATCCGGCGCCTGGAACAACATATCGCCGCGCCCCAGCAAACGTTCCGCGCCGGGTTGATCGAGGATCACGCGGCTGTCGGTATTGGATGCCACAGCAAACGCAATGCGCGCCGGGAAGTTGGCCTTGATCAGACCTGTTACTACGTCCACGGATGGGCGCTGCGTGGCAAGGATCATATGAATGCCGGTGGCACGCGCCAGTTGTGCGAGGCGCGTAATGGTCTGTTCGGTCTCGCCGGGAGCGATCATCATGAGATCGGCCAGCTCATCGATCACGATCACGAGCACAGGTATCTTTTTTCCGCCCTGCAATTTCGTGCGGGCATTGTAATCATTGATGTTGCGCGCGCCGACCTGTGCGAACATGTGGTAACGCTTGTCCATCTCACGCGTCATCCACTGCAGTGCGCCGATCACGCGGTCGATTTCAACGACCACCGGCGAAAGCAAATGCGGGATGCCGTTGTAGCCGGTCAGCTCCACGCGCTTGGGGTCGACCAGGATCAGGCGCAGGTCATCAGGTGTGTTGTGAAGCAAAAAACAGGTCAGGATGGCATTGACGCACACCGATTTACCGGAACCGGTCGTGCCCGCGATCAGCAGGTGCGGCATGTTTTCAATGGAACTGGTGATGGGGTTGCCGGTCACATCCTTGCCAAGCGCAAACTTCAATGGGTTTTTGTTGCGCTGGAACGGCTCGCTTTCAATGATTTCACGGAGGGCTACAAGCGTCATTTCCTCATTTGGCACTTCGATGCCAACATAGCTGTGTCCCGGCACCGGCGCCTGGATTCGGATTCGTGGCGCGGCCAGCGCCAGCGCCAGGTCGTCGGCGAGCGAGGCGATCTTGTTGACGCGCACTTTCATGCGCCCGCTGCGCGTCTCGACGTAAAGCGGCTCCACGCCGAACTGCGTGATCGTTGGCCCGCGATTGATCTCCACCACCTGCACCGGCGCGCCGAAGGAGGCCAGCGTCTCCTGGATCAAGCGGGAACGCTGCTCCATGAACTCTTCATTGACCGAAGGCGCCGAACCGGTATCCAGGATCTCTTTAACGTCCGGCAATTTCCAATGAATGACCGCCTCCGGTGGCCTGACCGTGGTCACAGGGGCCACCGCGCCCGCCGGGATGACCGGCTCAGGCCGCTTCAGGGGAGTGAAGCCGTTCGACGCCACGGGATGCTCGGGTTCAGACGGCTCCTTTGCCCGGGCTCTCGATGTGGCGATCCACTCGCGCAGCTTCGCAACCACAGGGCCCACCCACTGGAACAGATCCTCTATCGAAACATCGAAGATCATGATCACGGTAATGACCAGCCAGGCAGACAGAAGGACAATTGAGCCTAAGATGCCGAAGCTGTTGAACAGAATGGTTTCAAAGAAACTGCCAATGTACCCGCCGCCCGCGCCATCCAGGGCGGCCTGCGCCGCCAGTTCGGGTGGTGCAACAATGAAGTGCATCGCAGCCAACAGCCAGAGGAAGAACAGGATGATGCCCGTCGCGCGTTCGAGCGAGAGCGGCGGAAGTTTTTCGATGCGCCGCAAGATCAGCCACACTCCCATGACGATCATGATAATCAGCAGAGCATAGATTCCCCAGCCAAAGGTCTGGGAGAGGCCAAGCACCATACCACGGGTAATGGCGCTTCGCTCCGCAGAAAAGAGAACCAGGCCAAGAAGCAATCCGATCATTGCCATCGCCGCGCCGACGACATCCAGCTTGCGCTCCGGGCTGAGGGATTCCCACCAGGTGGGAGAAGCAGGTTGCGGCGGCCGCGAAGCGGCGGGCGCGGACTTCCCTTTTTTGGGAGCCGCGGATTTGCCTCCATCCTTGCCTTTCGCCGATGGAGTCCCGCTCTTTCCCCTGGCGTGCCCGGACGGGGGCGCGGCTTTGCCCTTGGGGTTCGTGTCTGACTTATTCGTCCCTGAAAAAGGAGTTTTCAGTGGCATGGTTAAAAGTATAGCACAAATGGTCTGTTTTTCTTCTGCATGGACAGGCCTGCAGATTTACCGCCTGTCTCATTAGGAGGCAAACTATTTGAACTGCTCTATAGACTGAAATCAAAACCTGAAGTTTACCTAATTATGCGGCACTATAGTAGAACGGAAACCGCAATTTTGCTGCATTTTAGTTCCAGGTTCGGCAACGCAGGCACGACGGTAGGGTAAAATTGCCGAATAACACCTCAAGGATGCTGCATTGTTTGAAATCATCTTTCTCGGGACATCGGCCTCCGCGCCATCCGCCAAGCGCGGCCTTTCAGCACAAATTGTCATTCATAATGAATATCGTTTCCTGGTGGATTGCGGCGAAGGCACACAGAGGCAGATCTTACAATCGGGGCTGGGTTTCAAAAATCTCACACGCATCTTGCTGACACATGGACATCTCGATCACATCCTGGGGCTGGGTGGGCTGCTGTCCACCTTTTTGCGCTGGGAATCGATCGAGGAACTGGATATCTTCGGCGGGCGTTCCACGCTGGACCGCGTACATGACCTGCTCTTTGGTGTGGTCCTGCGCAGCACCCAGCCGCCCATGCCACTGCGCCTGCAGGAGATCAAGCCCGGCACGTTCTTCGAAGCCGATGATTTCACCGTCACAGCCTTTGCAGTTTCGCACCGCGGACCGGACTGCCTGGGATATGCCTTCGAGGGCAAGGCGCGCCGTCCTTTTCTACCGGAGCGGGCAGATGCACTCGGCGTCCCGTTCGGACCTGTCCGTCGCGACCTGGTCGCCGGAAAGGATATCACCCTGCCCGACGGCAGACGCATTCAACCGGACGATGTGCTGGGGCCGCTGCAACGGGGCGCGAAACTCGTCGTGGTGGGAGACGCGGGCAAAACGGAGAACCTGGTGGAAGTATGCCGGGACGCCGACGCGCTGGTGATCGAATCGACCTATCTGGATGAGGATGCCGAGATGGCGGGTCAATTCTCGCATCTCACCGCGCGCCAGGCAGCAGAACTGGCAATCAAAGCGGGGGTGAAGAAGTTGATTCTCACGCACATCTCGCGACGCTACCGTGAAAAAGATGTGCTCAAGGAAGCCCAAGGGCTTTTCCCCAACTCGGTGGTGGCGCGGGATTTTGATTCGTTTCAGATTAAGCGGGAAGAGTGATCCACCAGCTACCAACAGGAAGTGATGGATAATGGCGAGACCTGCGGTCGGTTTTCGGCGGGGTCGTCTCCTTCGGAGTGCTTCGCAAAGACCCACGCCGAACTGAGGACAGCTGAAATGTTGCAAACTTGTTTCTCAATTGTCTTGATTTTCCTTGTTTGGGCAATAAGCGGTTTCATAGTATTAGCATTTGCTCGCAAATTTTGGCCCTGGCTTTACGATCAATGGTCCGTTGGTTCCACAGAAGGACGATCCATTGTTTCAATATTAGCGCTATTATTAGCGATACTTGCGCCAATAATTCTCGGTTTGCTAATGAGATTAATACGAGACTTATTCTCCTGATAAACAGCACAAGTGCCGAACTTTAAGGGTTAATCCATGATGAATATAGACACTGAGCAACTTGTCAATCAACTCAAAGATGCTGATCCGCAAAAGCGCTTTGAGGCGATCCTGGAACTTAAGAGCTTTCATCTCCCTCAATTCGAAGGAAGCGATGGAGAGATTCGACGCTCAAAGGCGATCGAGGAACTTAAACAACTTAGAGCCTCGCTGGCTACAGTGCCATTAATCGAAGTGTTGAGTAACGATTCTAAAAAACCGAATCGTTCCATGGCTGCTAGAGTACTAGGAGATTATGGAGACCCACGTGCGATTGAACCACTGAGGAAGTGTCTCGATGAAAGTGATTTTGAAATCTTGTGTAGCGCGATCCATGCATTGGGCCAACTAGGAGACGAAGATAGCGCCCCTCGGTTTCTCTCCTTCTTAGACAAATCTTACGACAGATGGATCAGAATTGAAGCCATTCATGCTTTGTGCAATTTACATTATCTCCCGGCACAGACGATTTTGCGGGAAATGCTAAAAGATCAAGATCATACGGTGCGATATGAGGCAATGCAGGGCCTGGTGAAGCTCAGCCGTCATAAAGGGTCCGAGATCAAATCGGATTTGATCATATTTCTATCAGATCCTGATGAGACAAATAGGCAATTGGCTCAACAGTGGCTGGAAATTATTGAGCAGGATGAAAGGGTGTGAAAATCCTGAGATGTTGAGTCACATCAGCACTTAGTTTCTTGACTGCAACAATTTGATAAACACGGATGCCTTCGAAGTGGAAAGCATCCGTGTTTTGGTTATTGTCCAAGCCGTACTATGATGCCGGCAACCGTGACTGGATAACGGTCAACGGCGTCACCACCGATTACACCTACAACAGCCTCGACCAGTTGATCTCAGCCGGCTCCATCACCTACGGTTATGATGATCGCGGGAATTTAAGTCAGATCACGAACGGGTCGAACATCACCAATTACACCTACGATGCAGCAGACCGCTTGACGAATGTGACGGCGCCTGGTGTGACCGCCACCTATGGCTACGATGCCGATGGCCGGCGCGTGACACAGACCTTCAATGGACAGGTCACCAACTCCCTGTGGGATGAAGCCTCTCCGTATGGGGATGTGGTCTACGAATACAATGGCAGTGGCTCGCCGCTTGCCAGCTATGTCTTAGGTGGTACGCAACTCATCTCACAGACGCGCGGTTCATCGACAAATTACTACCTACAAGATGGACAGGGCAGTACGCGTGCCTTGACGAATAGTACAGGGACTGTCACCGATACCTACTCATACACTGCCTTCGGGGAACTGTTCGATCAAACGGGTTCAACCACAAACAGCTATCTCTACACCGGTCAGCAATTCGATTCGCTCACCGGGTTGTACAGTCTGCGGGCAAGATACTACAACCCCGCGCTGGGAAGGTTCCTGTCACAGGATACATATCCATTTGACTTAGGGAATCCTGTCGAATTGAATCGATATGTTTACACGGCAGATAATCCCATCAATGCGATGGATCCGACAGGATTATCCGCTTTCATTGAGTACTCAGTTGCGAATGAAGAGTCGGAAGAGGAAGGCGCAGCACTTGAGCCAGTGGGCAAAAAGTTTGCCTCTGAAGCAGATGAGGCGGTCACCAAGTTGTTTAATGAACTGGATGATGATTTCTGGAATGCACTATCTCGAAATGCGGGTGATTTGGGAGAGGAAACTGTTAATACCCTGACACAGCAAGAATTTTCCACAATAAATATCCCACAGCCTCCAGGATTTGCTACTCAAGAAATAAGTGTGGAGGCCCTTCAAGCCAGAACCGCCGTTGAAAATGGTGCAAATTTGTATAAGTTTGGTACTCTTGAGAATAGCAATCTTTATAATTCGCAGTATTGGTCCTTGGATAATCCTGTGCTAAATCCAAGCTATATAAATGATTATGGCATACCCGCCGGGAATACTCAGGGAACTCAATTCTTAGCAGTTGGAAAGATCGTGGATGGAGCAAACTTCATAACGCGAACTGCTCCAGGTGTTGGCAGTAATTTAGGAGGCGCAATTGAAGTAGTGGTCGAAGAATTCGGTGTCCAAATATTTGATATAATTTTTCTGACCCTCTAGAAAGTGAGGCAAAATGTTTGCGAACAATCGAGAGTTGTTTGATTTTATCCGATCACTCGTTGAAAAACTTGATACCATTGAAGAAAATCAATGGAGTTCGTCCTTTAAGGATGCTATGAACATCAGTTTTATGCCTGGGGAAGTTCTCGGAGAACTTAGAGGGACTTTAAGGAATTTCAAGGAGACGAAATTTCCTAAACAATTAAATGTAGAAACGGAGATTGAGGCTGCACTTGAAAGCCTTGATGAAGCACTTAGACCAAGAACAATGAGATCATAAGCCACTTGCGGCGATGATTGGTCACGCGATTTGCTCGGCGTTGGTCTTTCGACCTCGCCGAGCAAATATTTTTAGTTGAAATGTCAGAGTTTTTGAGGATCACCGGAACAATATTGTTATCTGACTATCCAATTTGTTCCTTTCTGTTCGCGCGATACCTAGCACTAATTTTGAAGTTAGGTCTCGCATAAAAGCTTTTTGATGGGGGAAGCTTGACTCAACACCAGCAGTGACGTCATTACTTGGCAAGCTAATTTCACCTACGACGACGCGGGTAACCGCGATTCGATGACGATTAACGGCAATACAACTACGTATCAGTACAACGCGCTCGACCAATTGACCAGCGCCGGGACGGTCACCTTTGACTACGATGCGCGCGGGAATATGTGGCACCGCACCAGTGGTTCGAACGTCACAACCTATACCTACAACGCCGCTGACCAGTTGACCAACGTCAGTGCGACCGGCATCAACGCGACCTATGCCTACGATGTCGATGGTCGACGAGTCAAACAAACGGTTGGCTCAGCCGTCACCAACTCCCTGTGGGACGAAGCCTCTCCTTACGGCGATGTGGTCTTTGAATACAACGGCAGCGGTTCACCCCTTGCCAGTTATGTGCTGGGTGGGACCCAACTGATCTCCCAAACACGCGGCTCAACGACCAGCTACTTCCTGCAAGATGGGCAGGGCAGCACGCGTGCCTTGACCAATACCAACAATCCAGCCACGGTCACCGATACCTACTCCTACACTGCTTTCGGGGAATTGCTCAATCACAATGGGACGACGGTCAATCCCTATCAATACACGGGACAGCAATTTGATTCACTGACCGGGTTATACAGCCTGCGGGCGAGATACTATAACCCTGCATTGGGAAGATTCCTTTCGCAGGATACGTATCCAGTTAATTTCAGTAATCCGGTTGAACTGAACCGTTACGTCTACACGGCAAACAATCCCATCCATGGGATGGATCCAAGTGGTCATGGTGTAGTAGAGTATCTGCAAATTCAACTTTATAGAGCCAGTGCGG
>DASTOH010000251.1:0-50633 GCA_035720235.1 Anaerolineales bacterium
GCCGAAGTTTTTCCTTGAGCATGTCGCGGATCTCGCCGTGTTTGGTCAGCCCGCTCTTTTGGACAATCGCGGACAACTCAGCCAGTGACCTGCCGGTTTTCTTTTGGATGTTTTCTATCTGGGTTTGAATGGCTTTATCGAGGGAACTCATTTTGTCATCTCCTTGGAATGATTTGAATAATCCTACAGAAGACGAAGGAGGCTGTATTGGAAAAAATTTACCTCAAGCAACCGGAATGTAATTCAACAGAGCTGACTTTCTTTTCACATACTCACCCGGCGTAAAGCCTGAAAAAGCCCTGAACTCGTGGATAAAATGCGCCTGGTCATAGAATCCGTTTTGTAGGGCGATATCGCTCCAATGCATGGTTGTGCCTTTCTCAATCTCAAGAATGGCTTTTTGAAAGCGCATGATTTTCAGGTATTGCTTCGGAGCTACCCCCACCTGTTGCCTGAACAGGCTGATGAAATGCTTTTGCGAGTACCCGATCTGGTCACTGAGTTGCCGCAAGCCGAGCCTGTCCGGTCTGCTTGTGATGCTGGACACGGCATATTCGACACATCTGGACGTGGTCTCGGACGCGAACGCATTCCCTGCCTGACGAAACAAAAATCCTTCGACAAGCAGGAACATGCAGTCGATGGATGATGCGGCGAGCAATTGCTCGCGCAGGCTCAGAACGCTTCTTCCAAAGATGAGGTCTGCCTCCGCCACGAAATCTGTGAGTTCCTGCATCGGAAGTGGGTAAAAGGGATAAGCCTTCCCTTTCTTGAAGGCCACGATCAGCATCTTGCTGCCTTTTCCCGACGGGATCGTGATCGGTCTGGTACGGACGCCGCTCACCCAGGCCTGGCGGCAGGTCTGAATTTCTTGCAGCGTTTCGTTGTGATAAATGAATTGGGGTTGCTCAATCAGGTTGAAAATAAGTTCGGTGTTCCCGTCTGGCAGGAAGCGATCCATTTGATGGATGGGGTCGAATCCATCATAATAGACAAAGGCATCGATGTACTCGCTGAGGGGCAAAGCGGGTGTGTGGACTCGTAAGATCATTTCAGTGAGGAGGTTATCTCTGGATCAACATCGAGAACATTATTCCGGATTATAGAACATGTTTTCTATTCTTTCAATCCCCAATCCTCTGGCGGAGTTACTCAAAGAATGGACTAAAACAATCGTCGCCACACACTTGCCCCGAGTGTGATTTTTGAAATGCGTTAGCATTTCATAGCAAATCAGGCAGGTGTGTGGCTAGCTTACAGAATTAGCCACTCCCATTTCCGGCCAGCTTCGGGAACGTCAATCAATTGGCAGACTCGAGCAATTGCTGTAACTCTTCTTGCAGGCTTTTCCTGGACCGAATATCGATCGGCGCATGGAGCTGACGCCGGATCATCTCTTCAGTTTTGTCCTTGATGTAGTATTCACGATATGACTGCAAAATGGAAATTGTCTCACCAGCATAGCTTTCAACAGTGACGGAATCGCTGACCCTGACAGATCCCTCCTTGAGCACACGGCAATATAAGCCGGGGCGTTCGGCGTAGCGAAATCTCTTTACCCAGTACGGGTCTTCCATGCGAGCGGCAAATGTTTTGCAGGGGATGCGTGGTGCGGTGACCTGCAAAGTCATATCTCCGACGTGCAGGTAATCCCCGATATTGAACTGCGCGCTTTCCAATTCTGCAATCGTCAAATTCTCTCCAAATGTGCCTGGAAAAATGTCTTTGCCCAATTCCCTTGACCACCACGCATAATCCGCTGCGCCGTAAACGTAGACGGCCTGATCCACTCCGCCGTGATTTTTCTTATCCATGACAACATCCCCATCCAAACCCAGTGTGGTGACCATCACAGCATGTGTAACGGGCAGCTTGAATATGCCGGTTTGTTCGGTGCGATCTTTCCTTTGTAACGTCCGTTCCTGTCCAATGTTGATACTGATAAGTTTCATGGTGCTCTGTTCCTTTGCATGCTTTCGATGGTGACGAATTGATAACCCTGATCTTTCAGTCTGGGAACAATTTCATCCACGATTTTCGCGGCATTGGCCCCATGTCCGTGGCCATCATGCAGGACGATGACCGAACCAGGCTGGGCTTGCTCCAGAGTCTGTTGGATGGTCCAGGGCAGCGGCTGCATCCAGTGGGGCGGGATGTTGTTCCACATCACCAGCCGGTAGCCCCACGCGATGAGCCGAGAGAGGGTAGGGCGGTTGAATAAGCCATAGGGCGGGCGGAGGTCTCTGATCGTTTCAGGATGGATAGCGCTGATCTCGGCGATGGTCCGGGCCGTGTGCTCGAGTTGTGCCCGGAGCGCGGCTGGAGATTCAAATGGGAATGGCCTATGCCGGTAACAATGGATGCCGGTCTGATGTCCGTTCTGATGGATTTGTCCCACCAGGTCTGAGTGCCCTTCAACTGCCTTTCCGATCAGGAAGAAGGAGGCTTGAATATCGTGCCTTGCCAGCGCTTCAAGCACCTGCGGCGTGTCGCGTGGATGCGGTCCATCATCAAAGGTGATGGCAATCTCACAGCGCGCCTCATCTCCATGCCAGAGAATCTTCGGGTACTTTCTCTGCATCGCACGATAGTATTGGTTCAGGCTGGAAGCAATCAATTTCATTTTCAGGAGCGACAAGCACCGTCCCGACACTTGTACCTCCCTGACATCCGGCTTAAGCCGGAACCGTCAGGTCCCGCGGAAGCGGGAGGTGTGACGCAAGTGCAGGTGAGGTTTATTCCGAGTAGTGTAGGCGCCCAACGACAACCTGCGGGACGTTTTTCCACTATTCTACCCTGTCCTTTTCATATCGTTCACCCCGCCGTTTTGCTATAAAATTATCGCATGAAAAAGCCTCCCATGCTGCTTCGCTATCTGCTGCCGCAGCCGCGCGATATCCTTTTTATTGGTGTTTTTTTTAGCATCCTCTTTGGGGGACCCCGGCTGTTCAACAACGATGGCGACCTGGGGCGGCATATCACGATCGGCAACTATATTTTGGATACGGGTACGATTCCCACCCATGATATTTTCTCTCATACCATGTACGGGGAACGGCTTGTTCCGCACGAATGGATGGCGCAGGTACTCTTTGCCCTGGCGCACCGTGCTATGGGGTTGAGTGGTGATGTGCTGCTCGCGGCGCTATTGGGATCGCTGACCATTCTGATCGTGTATGAAGAACTGATCCGGCGCGGGACACTGCGCCTGGTGGCGTTGTTCCTTTCTGCACTCGTTGCGGTCGTCTCGTCCATTCATTGGCTGGCGCGGCCGCACATGTTTACGTTTTTCTTTGTGGCGTTGTGGGCATATGGTCTGGAGCGATTTTATAAGAATGAGAACAAGAGGATCTGGTTTTTCCCGCTTTTGATGCTGATCTGGGTCAACACACATGGCGGATTCATCGCGGGTTTTGTGATCCTGGGCGCGTATGTGGCCGACTGGATATGGGAATATCTGCAGGGACGCGGTACAAAGAACGTGGGTCGGCATATGGGCCGACAATTGTTGCTGGTGGGATTCCTGTCCCTGGCTGTCACATTCATCAATCCATCCGGCTGGCATTTGTGGGGGACGAGTGTGGGTTACGTCAGCAATGATTACATGACCAGTCATACGGTGGAATACCTTTCGCCTGATTTCCACGAACGCGACGTCTGGCCCTTTCTGTTGATGGTCGCGATTGCTTTGTTTGGGCTTGCGCAGGATCGCAAGGTTCACGTTCGTGAAGCGCTGCTGCTGGCTGGCTGGACAGTCATGAGTTTATACAGCGTGCGCAACCTGCCTCTGTTTGCCGTTGTCACCGCGCCGACCTACGCCACGTTGATTCAGAACTGGGTCGAGACAGTGCTCAACTGGCTGAAGCAGGCACAAAGGATAGGTCCACGCGAGAGCGAAAATACGCTGCGCGGGTACGTCTGGGTGGTGGTAACGGTCTTGTTTTTTGGATTCGTCCTGTGGCGCGGCATCCCACTGGATCAAAAAGGTACCGGCAATGTTTTCCTGCGCGATAAAATGCCCGTGCAGGCCGTGGACTGGCTGGAGCAGAATCCGCAGGAAGGCAAAGTCTTCAATCAGTTCGTCTGGGGCGGTTACCTCCTGTACCGCATGTGGCCGGATGAAGTAGTGTTCATCGACGGACAGACCGATTTTTACGGCGAAACCCTGATGCGCGAATATATCGAAGTGATCACGTTGACCAATGGGTGGGAGGAAATTCTGACGAGACACGATGTGTCCTGGATGTTGATCCCCCGTCATGAAATGCTCGCCACGCATCTCTATACCGATGAAACCTGGACTGCGATCTACGAAGACGATACGGCGGTTATCTTTCGCAGGAAATAAGTGAGTCTACTGAAAAACCCTGTTCACCACCAAGGGCACGAAGGAATTCTTGAGTGGCTGGTCGAAAACCTTGAACTTCCGCGCCGATAGTCCTCAAAATCCTTATCTGCTTCCAAAACAAGATCAGGCTGTCAAAAACTCGACAGCCTGATCTTATTCTTCTTCATATTCACTTCACGACAATGGTGAGGCTCATGGTACAAAATGTTTCGTTGCCAGCACGCAATGTCCAACGGGTTGCATAAGTATTGCTATTTTTGGGCGCCACCATATCCACCGTCAGATCCACAATCTCACCTCGCCTGATTGTCTCCTGAAGATCATATAGTTCCACCTTATGCATTCTGGTGCCGTCCAGATAGAGCAAATCCACGTTGTCTTTATTCCAGTTCCTTTGTCCATTGTTCCGGACCCTCCACGTGACATCGAAGTCTGTGCGGCCCGCGAAGGAGGTGCCATTGGCGGGTGTAACGCTCATGACCTGGCAAGAAAACGCCTGATCGCTGGTTTCGGCGAGGGTGCTGGTTGCCGGAATAACTGTCACCCGCGCGGTGGGGCTGGAGAGGATGAAAATAATCGTCGAGGTGGCTGTCGGTTCAGGCGTGTTGGTGAAACGCGGTGTGGGAGTGAACGTGGCCGTGGGCGTCAGAGTTGGCACGGCCGCGGCGGTCCGTGTGAAGGCGGCATTGACGGTCTGCACGATGAAGGTAGCGATCGCGTTGGGGTCCGTGGTCGGAATGATTGGAGCCACACCGCCCGGGCCACATGCCATGAGGGTCACAAGTACCATGAACCAGAGCAAGAGCTTTGTTTTACGGATTGTCATTTTTCCTCATGCAGATTGGATCCACTGCGCGGCAGGGAAAACGTCTCCTATCTCACGCGTGCAACTACGGTTTTTCCACAATAATGGCCACATAAGGATAACAAACCCGGTCTTCCACCACCCAGGTCATCACGTGGAAGCCTTCCTTGCCCGGGGCAACCGCATCGAAAATAACTTGATACGAATCACCTGGCTTCAATTGAGGCAGTTCAACAACTTTCACGGCCGTCATCTCCGGTCCGCTGAAATATTTAAGATCCTGTCCGGCGGGCAAGGTCCGGCTGCCAGTATTGACAATCGTCCACCGGATGTCGAATTCATCATTGGGTTTGAAGACTGTGTTATCGAAGGGCCGGCGACTGATAGCCTCGCAGTCATAGAGGGGTTTCGCAGTTGGAACCACGGCTCCACCGCCCCCGCCACTGCTTACTACAGCAGTATTCGTCGCCGGGACGATCACAAACGGGGTCGCGGTCGGCAGGAGGGGCGTTGGGGTTGGCGGAAGGGCTTCGGTCTGAGTCGAAAGCGGTGTGTTGGATGGCACAATCTGCGCCTGTTGTTCGGTGGCCTGTGCATTTTGTGCTGCAACGGTCAATTCCACAGCTTGCTCGATGACCTGCTGAACGAGGGCCGGGTCCTGGGTGGGGGCTGCCGCGGGCATACAGGCAGACAGTAGGACGATCATTGCCAGCGCGAAGATCAGGACACGCTTGGTGGGTTGATTCATGGTTCTATTCTCCTTGGTTTGCGGATTGCTCCTTTGATTTTTCAGAGCCATCTCCAATGCCGAGCGGCTGCCACTTCTTGGCATCCTTGAGGCGGTGTTGGATGCCGTCGCGCTCATGCACTTCATCGAAGTTCTCAGGCTTGATGAACATCTGCTCGCCTTCCAGCAATCCGTGCACGCCGGTCTGCCCGGGTTCGGGTCGTTTCTCCCCCTTGTATTTGGCGGCATGGCTGGGCAGGTAATCGGTGGGCTCTTCGTACGTTGTTACATAGCCTTCATAGTTCCGCAGGACGACCTTGTGATCAGACATGCTCAACAGGTAATTTGGCGTGACGGGAATCTTTCCGCCGCCGCCTGGGGCATCCACAATGTATTGGGGAACGGCATACCCAGACGTGTGACCGCGCAGGCCTTCCATGATTTCGATGCCCTTGGCCACCGGTGTACGGAAGTGACCCGCGCCCTCGACCAGATCACATTGATACAGATAGTACGGTCGCACACGGATGCGCACCAGGTCCTGCACCAGTTTGCGCTGGATGTGGACGTTGTCGTTCACACCCGCCAGCAGCACGGACTGGTTGCCGAGCGGAATCCCGGCTCTGGTAAGACGGTCGCAGGCCTGTTCCAGTTCCAGCGAAATTTCGTTCGAGTGGTTGACATGTATGTTCAGCCACAAAGGATGGAATTTGGCGAGCGTGTCGCACAGTTCCTGGGTGACGCGCATGGGCATGAAGACCGGCACACGTGTGCCGATGCGCAAGATTTCAATATGCGGGATATCGCGCAAGCGACCAAGCAACTCCTCAAGAATTTTGGGAGCCAGCACGAGTGGGTCTCCACCTGAGAGCAATACGTCACGGACTTGCGGAGTCCGCTTGAGATATTCGATCTGCATCTCAAATTCCTGGCGGTTGAACGTCTGGCCCGGGTCGCCGACGATGCGCGAGCGTGTGCAGTAGCGGCAATAGGACGCGCATTGAGTGGTGACCAGCATCAGTACCCGGTCAGGGTAGCGATGGACCAGCCCCGGTACGGGGGAGTGGCGGTCTTCCGCCAGCGAATCTTCCATCATTGCGGTGAAAGATTCCAACTCTTCCGCCAGTGGAATGACCTGCTTGCGGATTGGGTCATCGGGGTCGTTGGGATCGATCAAGGAAATAAAGTACGGGGTGATATCCACACGGAATATCCCCTGAGTCTGTAAGGCTTTACGTTCCGAGTCGGTCAATGGCAGGACCTGTTCGATCTCTTCCACGCTGTTCAAGCGATGGCTTAACTGCCAGCGCCAATCGTTCCACTTTTCATCGGGAACGTCGGCGTAAATGGGGGCACGTTTTGATACAAATGGTGTAGGCATGAGATTTTCCTCCGGATGGTAAATAGCGTACTGCCGCACAACTCTATACTTGATATAAGAATCCTTGGCTGAGGACGCTATTCAAAAGCTTACTTACGCATGTGGAACATGCGTGAGCCAGGCGGCAGGAATGGTACAACTCTAAAACTGAAATGACAGAGATGCTTTCTCCGCAGGAGGAGGAGGATCATGGTCGGGTCTGAAGAATCCGGCGAACTTGATTTTCATACAGGTATTGTAAGAGCAAACAAAAGGCAGGTCAATGTTCCTTTTCATGAAAGACTTCGGAAGTCTGCGTTAGTGACTTTTGGTTGGAGAATCTGATAAAAGAGTCCGAAGTCTCGTGTTCAGGGAACCTTTCGGCCCATATTGGTGTATAAAGTATGAATATGACCTCTCCGGAGAGGCTCTAATTGGACGAACCCACACTCATTCGTCACGCTGTGGATGGTGACACCGCGGCCTGGGAAGCTCTCATGCGCGCGTATCAACAAGCGGTCTTTCGGCTGGCCTACCTCCTCGTAGGCGATCCGGACGACGCGGAAGATGTGGCGCAGGAAACCTTTTTGCGCGCCTGGAAGCATCTCAAAGGATTTGACGCCACGCGCCCGCTGCGCCCGTGGCTGCTTAGCATCGTCTCCAACCTCTCCAGCAACCGCCGCCGCTCAGCTGGCCGCTACTTTGCAGCGCTCACACGCGCCTTTCGCGCGGAGCCGCTTCCGGTCACCATCGAGGAAAGAAGCTCCGAACAATTGGAGGCGAATGAACTCTGGAAGGCGGTTCAAAAGTTAAACGTGCAGGATCAACAAATCGTATATCTCCGTTATTTCCTCGATCTTCCGATTGCTGAGACGTCTGAAGTGTTGCAGGTGGCGGAGGGCACCGTCAAATCACGGTTGAGCCGCGCCCTCGAAAAATTGCGGAAGGTCATCCAGGATGATTTTCCCATCCTTCATCAAGGTCACGAATCATGAACGAGTTGGAACGCGAACTCTTTGAAAAGCGCTTGACCTCCATCGCAAGCCGATTGGAGTATCCGCCCACACCCGACATTGCAGGATCTATGGCCACGCGTGTGACCACGCGCCTTCGCCCTGTGACTCGCCCACGCTTCCGCTCGGCGTCCAAAGCCCTGGCCTGGTCGCTGACCATCATCCTTGTGCTTTGCTCGAGCCTGATGCTCATCCCGCCGGCGCGCGCCGCGATCATTGAGTTCATCCAGATCGGCATTGTGCGGATCTTCCCGCGCGCCGGGGAGCCAACCCCGGAGTTAACCAGCACTCCGCCCTCCATGCCTGGGGCACCGGTCACGGCTACGCCCTTCGCTATTGCACCTATCACTGCCACCGCTGCGCCGCCCCCTTCCGATCTGATCCCCGTTTTGAGTCAAATCGCCGGCGAGACCAGCCTGGCCGACGCACAAAAAAGGGTCAGTTACTCGATCCTGCTCCCAACGTATCCTCCAGACCTGGGTGAACCCGACTACGTCTATGTTCAGGATGCCGAAGGCTACATGACGATTCTCGTGTGGCTCGACCCCCAACAACCTGACCGAGTTCTGATGAGCCTGCACTTTCTCCCGGCTGGAAGCTGGGCTATCGACAAGCGCCAGCCGCAAGTCATCGATGACACCAGCGTCAACGGAAAACGTGCGCTGTGGACCGTTGGACCGTATCCACTCAGGCTGTATAACGGCGAGCTTGAATTCAAGCGACTGATCACCGGTCATGTGCTGGTCTGGGAGGACGGTGATATTACCTATCGTCTCGAGACCGATCTCAGTATGGAAGAAGCGGTCAGAATCGCCGAATCGCTCCAGCCGATCCCGTGATGCGGGGAATAAAGAGATGAGCAGTAGAGAATTCTCCGATCCTCTACTCTTGATGCCGGAACCCCTCCAGCCTGGGAGGTGTATCCCAGTTAAACCGTTCCCTGGAGGTTGCCATGTTTTCCCGAATTCGAATCGCTGTGGGGCTGGCCTTGCTATTGGGCCTGCTCACTTCTGTCACCGTGCTCGCCAAAGGTGAGTTCTCGTTCATCGCCGTCACTGGCGGCCAGTTGACAGACGAAGTGCGCCTCAGTGACCCTGCGCTCACCAGGGATTTCTTCACCTTTGCTGATTTTTACCGGAACAAAACGGGGGCTCCGATTGAACCCGGCGTGGGCTATGAGATCACGCGTTATTACCTGGATGGACGCACTGAGAGGGCTTTTGACAGGCTGCACTACTACCCTGAGACTGGCCTGGTCTACTACGATGGGATCGTGAATGGCTCCTCTGAATACGATGGTGAGTGGTACACGGCCCAACCAGAAATCAAGAGCACATTTGAAACTGCCCTATTCACTCAGATTCGGCTGATGAAGCTGGGAACTGAGGAGGGAGCCAGGATGCTTGTCCCTCCGGCGGAACCGGTCCAGGCCGTTGCCCAGGCTCAACCCGGTCCAACAATTCCACAAACTCAATCCATCTTACCAATCATAGTTGGATGTGGGTTAGCCATCCTCATAGCATTTGCTTTTCTTCGGTCTCGCAAACTTTCCCCACGCTAATTGATATTCGACGGAGGTCGCCATGTTTTCCCGATTTCGTTTTGCCATTTCGCTTGCTTTATTACTCGCTCTTGCACTTGCCATTCCCGTATTTGCGGGAGGCTGGGCAGTCATTACACTGGATACTTTGCCTACCGGCGTCATTGCAGGAGAACCCTTGAAGGTCGGCTTCATGGTTCGGCAACATGGCCGAACGCCCATGACAGGACTTGACCCGACGATTACGGCCACCCTGCATAAAGAGGAACAGCTTATCGTCCATGCTGAGCCGGAAGGCAAGCCAGGTTATTACACCGCGACCCTGACATTTCCAAAAGACGGCGAATGGCAGTGGTCTATCCAGGCATTTTCGATGGACCAACCCATGCCGGTGTTGAATGTCGCCGCTCCCATTACAGGGTCAACAGGCGAAGTAGCAGTGAAGACAGAGTCAGCAAGATCTATTTCACCTTTGTGGATCATACGGGCGCTGGTCCTGGGAATTGGAGCGATTGGTCTGGTAATCGCCTTTCAGCGTAAGAGCCGCATGGCCATCGCGGCGACAGCATTCTGCCTGCTGGTTGGACTCGGCTCTTTCGTAATGGGAGCGGGCCCAGGGTCGAAGGTGGAGGCGCAGGCAGAGCCGCCATCCAAAATGTTGAGTGAGGGATCTATTTCACAGGTTGAAATAGGCCGGCAGTTGTTTGTCGCCAAAGGTTGTATTACGTGTCATGTCAACAGAAAAATCTCGAACAGCTCCGAGTATTGGACCATCGATATGGGCGCGACCGATCTCTCGAACTTTTCTGCCAGCCCCGAAGCGCTGTTCCTAAGGTTGAAAGACCCAGCCTCGGTGAAGTCTGATACAAAGATGCCGAATCTGGAATTGCGAAAAGAAGAGATTGAGGCTTTGATCGCTTTTATCAATTCAAAATAGGCTGATATGAGTACTCGAGAAACGGGCAGGCTGTTTTTAGCCTGCCCGTTTTTTGTTTGCGGCTGAACGCGGTGTGCGACATCCATTTTTACGAATACGCGGCAGGAGCATGATCTGCTTAAGGTGAGTTAAGTAAATTTTTCCGGGCATATATTGTCAAACAGATACAGTGGTATAACTAACAAGCATCAAGGTGGTCCATGGCCGTTGGACGTTCTTTCAGTACACTGGCCTCTGCACGGCAAGTTAATTTCCATGGGAGCGTATCTATGAATGTTGATGTGAACAGCTTGCAAGTCAACCATGATCCCGCGGAGAGCCGCTTCGAAGTCTGGATTGATGGGTATCTGTCAAAGCTCGATTACATTCAGGACGGGAAAAATTTTGTGATCACGCATGTCGGTGTATTCCCCGAACTGAGAGGACAGGGGATCGCTGGAAGAATCACACAAGTGAGCCTTGAATATGCAAAAGAGCATGGCTTGCGGGTGATCCCCATGTGTGGGTATGCCGCGGCTTACATCCGCAAACATCCCGAATATGCTGAACTTACACGCCAACAAGAAGACGAATGACGATCAATGAGATCGTCTGCCGCTTGGCGAAGCGAGAGGACCTGCCAGCCATTGTGCGGATGTTGTCGGATGATGATCTGGGCAGCCAGCGCGAGCGCTTCGAAGATCCGCTGCCTGAGACGTATTACAGGGCTTTCGAGCAGATCGACCGAGACGTGAATCATGAGTTGATCGTGGCCGAACGCAACGGGGATGTGATGGGTACCCTGCATCTCATGTTTCTGCCATCCCTGAGTTATCAGGGCGGTCTGCGCGCGCAGATCGAATCGGTGCGGGTGGATCAGTCCCAGCGTGGGCAGGGGTTTGGTAGTGAAATGATGAAATGGACGATTGAGCGTGCCCGGAGGCGCGGTGCTCACATCGTTCAACTGACCACGCACAGGTCACGACAAGAGGCGCACCGCTTTTATGAGCGGCTGGGATTTAAAGGAACACATTTGGGGATGAAGTTGAGTCTTGTCTAAAACGTTTGCCCAGCAGTTCAACTGCTGGGCAAACGTTATCTGGATGAACGCAATAGCCTAAATCGCTCCTGATGGCAAGGTCTCTACCCATAATCCCAGGCTGGATGAAATGCCCATATCAAATAAATTGCGGTAGGGATAGACTTCCTCCTGGTTAAAGTAACCATTGTAGACACGGACCCAGCCGCCATTGCCCATCCGGACGATGTCGGTAATGACCAGCCAGTGGCGGATGCTGGCGTTTATGGAAATCTCACCCGTGCGGGTTATGCCTGTGCCGATGATGGCGATTTTGCCTGATTTCAGCATTTTCTCCAGGTACATCGGCGTGGCCGGGGCAATGCTGGGCTCCGGGCGGAAAAGCTCAGACTTGAGGTTGTACAGGCTCAGCATATTTTGCAGATCGTAAATCACGGTTCCGCGATCATTTTCCAGGACGGTTTTGGCGCGAGCCAGGCCGGTCTGATACCATTTTTTCAACAGGGGAATCACATCCACGCCGCAGACGGCGGCCACACAGAATTGGCCACACAGGTTGTAATTGACCTTGTTCTTCCGGATAGCATTGAGCACATTGATATATTGCGGGGCATGACGTTGGGCTTTGATGGCGTCTGCAATCTCGGGGTCAGCCGGGATGCGCACCCGCGGACGCGACATATCAAAGAGCGCGGCGATGGCGGTCCGATCATTGGCCTCCACATACACTTCGGGCAGCACGAATTCCTCCAGCAAGGCCGCCTTATACCAGCCTTTGATGGTCTTGCCGAATTTGGTCAACTCCACCTCGCACCATTCCTTGTATTTCCATTCCGTTGGCGTATAGGCAACGCGGCCGTTCCAATGCAAAATATCCTTAGGGCTTGCCCAACCGATACCGGCGGAATTCTCAGTCGGTTTCAGGAATATCCTTTCGGGGCGAAAAGACCACATCTCCCGGCCGCCGTTAAGGACCGTAAACCATTCATTCATGGTCGCGGTGCGGGTGCGATTGTTTTCCAGCACCTCGGAAAACCATTCCGTCCAGGCTTCGCGGAATAGTTCGAATTCGGCGCGTAGCTTATCGCCCACCAGGAAGGGCGCGTTGCCGTCTTCGAACAGCCAGGTCGGTTCGCCGCGCGCTTGCAGCCAGGACTCAAACTCAATGGCCAGCAGATCAGCCGGAACGGAGTCCAGCTGCGTGCCGTTATCCAGTTGGATGGGGGAGAAGATGTTAAGGTTGGGAATCCTTTGTGCAACCGCAGCTTTAGACATGTATCCGTGCAGGGGCGGTGACAGGCGTCTTGATGACACCTTGACCATTTCCCCCAGATCTTCCAAAATCTCGACCGGGTCATTAGGTGCCAGAATCTCGATGACCCTGGATTTCAGGTCCGGGCTGACGTGCAAATTGTTGGATGAGCGCGAGCGCGCGATGACGGCCATTGAATTCTCCGATTCAGTGATGGGTGGATAGGCTCATTATAATGAGAACGCGTTTCTCAAGGAAGTTTCATCCTGCATGATACCAGAGCGATTTCCTTCCTGTTTCTGATGCTTTCAACTTTGCTCATCGGCACGCTCAAAAACAAAACGCGCTCCCGAGAGAACGCGTTTCCTGTGGCGGGGAGGACAGGATTCGAACCTGCGACCGAGGATTTCGCCCCGGTAACCGCTTAGCAGGCGGCCCCATTCGACCACTCTGGCACCTCCCCAACTCAATTTACGATTTGAGATTTACGATTGACGATTGTAAATCTCAAATCCAAAATCGTAAATCGTCAATCGTCTGGCGGAGGGAGTGGGATTCGAACCCACGTTGGTGTGACCCAAACATGTTTTCAAGACATGCGCCTTCAACCGCTCGGCCATCCCTCCACAAAGTCCCGACATATTTCGGGAGCGCACGTGATTTTACCATAAAGAAATCCGGAGTTGAGACCTGTATCTACCGTGCTGAAAATCCATATGTTGTGTTAATACAACAAAAGACCTTTCGGAAAACGCCATGAATCCCTACCTTGCCACCCTCCTTACCTTCGCTATTGCTATTGCCTTCCTGCGCCTGATGGATTTCTTTGCAGGGCGCGGTTTGATAGAGAGCAAACTGAGCCGCAAATTCATCCACATCGGAACGGGGCCGATTTTTGTCCTTTGTTGGCTGCTGTTCCCGGATGTCCCCGCGGCGCGCTACCTGGCGGCCCTGGTTCCACTGCTCATCACGATTCAATTCCTTTTGGTTGGACTGGGAGTGATCAAGGATGAAGCTGCTGTGCAAGCCATGACGCGCAGCGGCAACCCGAAGGAGATTTTGCGCGGTCCGCTCTTCTATGGGATCATGTTTGTCGTGCTCACCATCGTCTATTGGAAGGACTCGCCCATTGGCATTACCGCCCTCATGATGATGTGCGGCGGCGATGGCATCGCGGATATCGTCGGGCGGCGCGTTCGGTCGCCAAAATTGCCCTGGTCACCAGAAAAAAGCATCGCTGGTTCGTTGAGCGTGTTTGCGGGCGGCGCGTTCCTGGCGGCCTTGATTCTACTTATTTATGTCAGCGTGGGAATCTTTCCGGCTCCATTCACGATGTATCTGCTTCCCATCGGATGGATCGCCCTTGGCGCTATGCTGGTTGAATCGCTCCCGTTCAAGGATATTGATAACATCACGCTAACCGTGATCTCCGCTGTGCTCGGCCACCTTGTTTTCTGACTTTTCCTCCTCGTCCCGTTTCAGGATCATCACCTTATAGCTCTCCGCATACTTCATGCCTTGGTCCTTGGCCTCCTCTTCGGCCCACTCCGTCATCCATTTTCCAATTTCCTCCGGGTCGATCTGACTCACGTGCTGCTGCAAGGCCTTGATCTTGAGGTCCATCGTGTCGGTGATATCCACCCAGGTATCAGACTTTTCCGTACCGTGGATGTAGAGCTGTTTGACCTCATGCGGTTCATACCCCGCCGCCAGCAGATCGGTGAACATCAGCCTGCTCCCCGCTGATGGAAAGACCGCGGTACACGCCGCCTGCGCGGCCGCTCGGTGATCCGGATGGTTGACGTACTCATTGCCGTAGAACCAAGCCTCCGGATTCCCTGTCAACACCGCCTCAGGCTTATATTGCCGGATGAGGCGAGTCAAGTCCTTGCGGAGCTGGATGGTTGGCTCCAGTTCGCCGTCCGGATAATGCATAAAAACTGTTTCTTTGATTCCAAGAATAGCATTCGCTGCAAGTTGTTCCTGCTCACGCAGTTCGGCGAGTTCCTGTTTATGGTTGCCATCCTTGGCGGGGTCATTTGACCCGGAGTCACCACTGGTGATGACAACCGAAATGATCTCACAGCCGGCGCGCGACCATTTGGCGAGCGTACCGCCGACGCTGAACTCCTGGTCATCCGGATGCGCCTGAATGCTCATCGCGATTTTTGGGGTGTATTCATTACTCATAAGGTTCTCCTATTTCAGTTCTTCTTCCAATTACCAGCATTTTGTTTTGTATCTTGAATATCTTGAAAAAGATCCTTACCAGGGGTAATAACAAACGAACGATCGCCTCCGGCTTGAAGAGTTTCCTGAGATAGAACTCGTACGGGAATGACAGCTCATGAAATTTATGCAGATCAATCACCTCCAGCCCAACTGACTCGAATAGCTTCCTCATCTCGGCTGTGGAGAAGATCTGTTTGTGACCAAATAAATGGGAAGAATACATTGCGTTCAGGAAGGTGGGATATCTGCCTCTGGTGAGTCGATAGGTGAGTTCACCAAATTGATGGTAGAAACTGTCCCGGCAGGGCGTGTCAATCAGCAGTAGCCCGCCGGGTTTCAATACATGGGCCGCAGATTGCAGGGTCTGAAATGGATAGTTGACGTGCTCGATCACGTCCCACAGCGTGACGGCGTCGAAATAAATGGCATAACCCTTCTGCCAGAAATCACTTTCGATAGGATATTTATAAATATCGAGATGGTGTTTGGTCTTGGCATATTGTGCCCGGCTGTCACTTAACTCGATGCCGGTGACTTCCGCACCCCGCTGCTTCAACAGGGAAAGGAACAGCCCACCGCCGCAGCCGATGTCCAGTATCCTGGCGTTGGAGAGGGGCATATGTCTGCCAAGAATCTCCACCTGGTGATTGAACTTCTGCGCGTTCGCCTGAAGTTGAGTCTCAATGTAGGACCATTCCTGCTCAGTTAATTGGGAGGAATCGATTTCAGAGGATAGTTCTGCAACCGGGTCAAGATAATCTATGAAGTGAAACCCCTGTGGGGAGACATAGACGTTGGCATTCTTGAGCTTAAAGCCCAGCCGCGCATTCCGCGCCGGAAGCTGCTTCAACGCATCGATGTTCTCTCTCTCCATAGGGAGTGATTTTACTCGAAAGCAAGCAGACCTCTGAGTTTTTGCGAAGCACCCATTTAGGGTACTTACATCGCGGGCCTCCGCAATGCATAGACCGTGATACCGGTGCCATTGACTGGAGTTGCCGCCACGCACTGAAAACCGAAATGTTCATAAAGCGGAACATTGGTTTCAGTCACCGTATCTGTGTATGCGATCACATTTTGGGCGTCTGCCATTTCAAGAAAGGGACGGATCAGCCTGGACGAAAGTCCCTGGCCACGTGCAGAGGGGAGCACAGCCAGATTGTCCAGGTAAAAATGCAGTCCGACCGCGTATTTGTTATGCAGCGTTTCGATCTGGTTCAAGATCGGCTTTGCTCGAAGATAGCCAATTGGGTAGGACGTAAGGAAAAGCGGAAGGAATTTCCCCAGTGACTTGACGCTAATGGATATATTCCCCTGGTCTGGGAATTTCCAAAATGCCACGCCTTGTAAAGGGTCGCCGACCCCGTAACCGCGCCGGTTCTGGATGTTGATCTCACCATACAGGCGGAAAAACTTATACAGGGTCTTGATGCGGTTGGTCTTGATGGGAAGCATAAAGGAGGTGAGAGGGTCATCCACGAAGGACTGGGCAATTACCTGCGCGGCTTGCTCCACATCGGAAGGAGTTAATTGCCGGTATTCCAGTTCAGCCATGCCTGGGATTTTACCTCAGGCAAACTCCAATATCCCAAGAATGTTTTTCGTGCGGTTTATGGCGGTGGACCAACAACAGGTTGGTTAAATGTGTCTGGTGCACCCACCTCCATATCCGTGAGGTCGAGACCGATATTGATCCTTGCGATGTAACCACTTGTTGCATTGCCGGTAACGTCCAGTAATAGTTGTCGACCCCCGTTGGAATAGATCTTGTCGTCCGCATTACGCGTGTTGCGCGGACTCCTGCGCTTGTATGGTTTCAGCTTATGGACACGGTCCGTCAGTGCATCGTTGAAGAAGAGCTGTGAGACAAACTCATAACGCCGGCCTCCGGCCACGGTCATACGGATCATGAAATGGATGTGAACCGTACGGCCTGCATACCAACCAGGATATATCGTCGTGAATTGAACCTTGCCCTTTGCATCGGTCAGTTGAAAGCCGCGCAGGAAAATCAACCCGGTCGTGTCGTACGGCCGCTCTGCCACGCCCGAATACACACCCCAGGCGTCGCAGTGCCAGACGTCCACCTGCGCACCTTCCAGAGGAGTACAACGTTTGCTCGCGACATCAAACACACCGATGGCAAGCATAAGAGGTGCTCCCTTCTTCGCAGAACTATCAGTTGGCTCGAAGCGAATGTCTGAACGGTTCAGTTGATCATCGACGAAAAAAGTACCAATAGTCAGTTCGGGGCGGACCACGCAGGCCAGCGCCGGGCTGGCCATGGCGGCTGGGATCAGCGGATTTCTCAGTCCGGGCACTGTGCTCCAGGTGAAAAAGGCTGCACCCCCAACCCCCAACACTTTGAGCGCGTCCCGGCGGCTGAGAATTTGGCCTTTTGGTTTGTCATCGCTGTCCATGGAGTCTCCTTTGGCTTTGTGCCTGCTCATGAACCCGGGGAATAAATCTTGCAAAGGTTAGATTGAAATTTCCTTCGGGCTGACGAGAGACCTCACCGGGTAGAGATTGAGTAGTCAGTCTGGAGATGTTTAGGGTGGTGGACCTCCAGGTCCGCCAGCCGAGTCGGTCGCTCCCGCTTCCGTATCTGTAAGTTCGAGGCCAATGTTCATTACGCCAGTATAGCCATTTGTGGCATCACCCTGCAAATTAAGCAATAACTGGTCGCCGCCGCCATTGAAAATGTTATCTGTTGTATTTCGAGTATCGCGCTGGCCCTTGCTGGCATACGGTTCCAAGGCGTGGACTTGATCTGTCAGTGTATCGTCAAAGAAAAATTGTGAAGTGAATTGATAATCCTGGCTATCCGCGCCTTTTGTGCGAATGGTAAAGTGGATGTGCACGGCTCTGCCCGAATACCAGCCCGGATAAATCGTCTGGAACTGAACAGTGCCATTTGTATTGGTGAGTTGATAGCCACGCAGAAATTGCTGCCCTGAGGTGTCAAAGCCCGGATCAGACACTCCAGAATAATGACCTTGTGCATCGCAATGCCATACATCCACTTGCGCGCCTTCGATGGGTACACAACTATTATTGCCAACACTGGCAACATTGAGGTTGAGCGTCAGCGGAACCCCTTCTTTAACAGAATTGTCAGAGGGTTCTGAGCGAATATCGGAGCGGTTGAGTTGGCCGTCCACAAAATAGGGTCCAATCGTCAATTCCGGGCGGACAACACAATCAAGAGCCGTTCCATTTGTTGACGGAACCTGAGTTGATCCCACACCAACCGTAGGGTTTGAGCTTGGGGCTACCGTGCTGGTTCCACCAGCCGTCGCACACGAAGCCAGAAATGCCGCGCTCCCGATGCCCAATAATTTGAGCGCGTCTCTCCTACTGGTTTATCGTCGTTATCCATCCGAATCTCCTTTAGTAAACAGTAATAAGTTTCATCATACTTTGGAGTCTTTAGGAAAGCGTGAAAGAAATGTGTGAATTGTATGTGGATGCCACGACGTCACCAATCTGGCCATGCATGCCGCCTGACCCCGTTGTTTCCCGGCATTGAAGCCGAATGGGCACGTTCGATTAGCTCTGCCAATACTTCAGGACTGTTGAGAGACTTGGGATCCATCTGCATTGTTTCATGACGCGATAACGCAATTTGCGACCAGGAAATTGAGTTTTGAAACCAGATTGCGACTACCAGGCAGTAACTGTCTTTTTAAGGGGGCGTCATGAGGATGTACTTACAGAAATGCAAGCTGTTTGATGGAGTGCTTGCTGCCCAAATTCATTTCGGGATTTAAGCGTTCTGCAGGTCCTAGATAGAGGAATGGAAGGAATTACGTGAACAAACCATCTGCCCTGATCGTTGAAGATGACCGCGATATCGTCGCGCTATTCCGGCATGTGCTGGACCTGGCTGGCTATCAGACGGAAATCATTATGCACGGAAAGCTGGCCCTCGAGCACCTTGCCAAAAGTAAACCGGACATTGTCCTTTTGGATTTAAGCCTGCCGGGCGTTTCGGGGGGTGAAATACTTGCTACGATGCGCGCCGATGAACGTCTCAAACGTGTCCCCGTGGTCGTGATTACGGCTCATGCCCATTTGATCGCCACGCTGCCCGCACGGCCCGAATTCGTCCTGATCAAGCCGGTCAATATCGAACAGATGAGCAACCTCATCCTGAGAATCTGTCCTACCGAAAAGTCCATGGAAAGCCTGCCGTGGGACGTGCTCACCGGCGTGTATAACAGGGCCTTCTTTTTGACACGCCTGGAGTTTGCGTTGCAACGGACGAAAAAACTTCATCAAAATCAATTCGCGGTCCTTCATCTGGATCTGGGCCAGTCGAACAAGATCGATTACCTGTTTGGGAATGAATATCAGAAACGGGTGCTTCAGGATACTGCGGCTCTGCTCAAGACCATTCTGCGACCGACGGATACCATTGCCAGGGTCAGTGGAAGGGTCTTCCTGATCCTGATTGAGGATGTCAGCAACCATGAGATGCCAATCCTGATCGCTTCGCGGGTGCAAAACAAGATCAGGAAATATCTGGCCAGATCAGAAAACGAGTTGCAGGTGCGGGCGAATGTGGGTGTCGTATTGTGCGGGGAGGAATACGACTCGATCGATGAGATCCTGCACGATGCGGAGCAAGCATTGGCCATGGCAAAATCAGACCGCAGAAAGATGCTCCAGGTTTTGCGCTCCAAGACCATCGAACCAGTCCAGGACGTGCGCAGCCTGCATCTCTCGGTGCATTGAGCCTTTGAGCTTCACCATCAGCTACGCCGTTCGGTGATGGTCCCGAACGGCGTAGCCTTTGCTCAGCTTTTCTGAAAGATGCCAGACTTTACCCGCAAAACGCGCGTTGACCTTCCCACTCTGCGACGAATTTCCCTTTGAACTGTTCGCCTCTTTCGGATGTGAGGTTGAACCGGCCTTCGACCAGTCTCCCCAATTCGACGCTCTGAAACCATACCTCACCATGCAACGGACTCAGCGGACCAGTTGCCGAGAGGATAGATGCGTACCCCACTTGTCCCGCATCGTCAGGCAATGAAAAAGTAGTCGGGAATTCGAGCACAGGCGGTTTCCAGATGGAAATGGTCATGACTGAGACCGGATCATAGGGAATGGATACTGTGAACGCCGCTCCATCCCATGGGGCGCAATCCGGGTTGACAGTGGCGGGGAAGAGATTCTCCGGTGCCTGGCTTTGCATGGAAAAGATAGAGATTGCAATGCCAAAGAGGAGCATCAGCAGAGCCGTTACTGCCAAATATGGAGGGAGAGATTTCATCCTGCAAAGTGGACGATGAACCTCGCGTCAATGTTCCTCGTGATGTAGTTGGCGTTTTTGTTGCAGCAGTTTTGCGATGACATTCGCCAGATTTCTTAAGCTGACGGGTTTGCTCATATATTCGGTCGCACCGGCTTTGAGGCAGCGTTCTCGGTCGCCGGGCATGGCCAGAGCGGTGAGGGCAATGATCGGCGTGGATTCGAAGCGGGAATTCGCCTGTAAGCGGGCTATGGCCTCCATACCGTTCATCGCAGGCATTTGGATATCCATCAGGATAATATCCGGGTTGAAACTCTCAGCCTTCTCGATCGCTTCGATACCATCACGGGCGACGACGATTTCATAGCTATGACTTTCCAGGTAGTCGCCAATGGTAAGGATATTTGCCGCGTTGTCTTCCGCGAGGAGAATTGTGGCGCGAGAGGGCAGTGCTCCAGGCGTCTCCGTATCTTCTTCCCTTTGCCTGTCACCAGAGAGTTCGACCTCCAATTCAGCACTCTCACCTGGCGCTGTGATTTCGGATCCTAACGGCAGGTAGATCGTAAAACGGCTACCCTTGCCGATTACGCTGTCCACTTCCACACTGCCGCCGTGTAAATCGGCCAGCTTTTGAACCAGAGACAACCCCAGTCCCGTACCCTCATATTGACGGTGGAGCGCGCTGTCCAGTTGTACAAAGGGTTGAAAGAGTCGCCCCAAATCCTCCGGAGCGATGCCGATGCCTGTATCTGTGATGGAGAATTGGATACGGTCCTGTTCCGGGTTGGTGCTCACTTGCAGGCTGACCTGCCCATTTTCAGGGGTGAATTTGACCGCATTGGAGAGCAGGTTGATCAAAATCTGCTTCAAGCGCCGCGGGTCGGCTGAGAGGCTGGCCACCGAGGCTTCATTCTGGTATGTGACCGTGATCGATTTCTTGACGGCCTGGCTGTTGACGAAAGCCATGCTGGAACGGCACAAGTCATCCACCAGAACGAGTTGAGGCTGAAACTCGAATTTTCCCGCTTCGATCTTGGAGAGGTCAAGGATGTCAGTGATCAATTCAAGCAGGTGGTGGCCGCTGGAGGAAACCACCTGCAGGGATCTTTGTTGCTTTTCACTCAGTGAATCGTGCCCTTGTTCCAGGAGCGATTCGGTCAACCCGATAATGCTGTTGAGAGGCGTGCGAAGTTCATGGCTCATATTGGCCAGGAACTCATTTTTGGCGCGGTTGGCATCCTCCAGTTCGAGATTCATGCGGTGTAGTTCGGCGGTACGCTCGGCCACGCGATGTTCCAGGTCAATCTTGGAGCGCTGCAAGTTCTCGAACAGTTGCGCATTATCAATTGCGATGGCGGCTTGCCCAGTCAGCGCTTCCAGAAATTCGAGCCATTGCGAATCGGCCTGGAGTTCATCACGATGAAAGATTTCCAGAACGCCTTTGAGTTCCCCTTTCGCGATTAGAGGCACTGCATAGTATCCGACAAAGCCTTCATCGATCAGCAGCCGTGTGCGCGCATCCTCATCCTGGATCAAATTGGCGCGAACCGGACGCCGTTCGAGGGCGGCGCGGCCTGCCAGTCCTTCGCCGGTTTTCAGGCGTGTCTGCTCGATGGTGGTGAAAATAAATCCATTGCCAGCGAAATATTCGAGCATATGGGTGGGCCGGTTGAGCAGCAGGATTGCCGCCGCGCTGACCTTTAACTGTGACGTGACCTTGTCAAGCAGGACGGCCAGACTGGCTTTCATATCGAAGGTGCTGCTGATGGCGATATCGATGGCCCGCAGGGCCTTCAATTGTTGAAGCTGATGCCGGATTCGCTCCTCCGCCTGCTTACGGCTGGTGATATCAGACATGGCGCCAATCAACCGGATTGCCTGGCCGCTGGAGTCACGTTCGATATAACCCTGGTCGCTGATGGTGGCATAGGAACCGTTCTTAAGCAGAAAACGATATTCATCCGCCCAGATCAATTCACTGCTCCTGATGGCTTCATCGCGTGTGGAAATCACACGCTGGCGATCTGCAGGATGGATGTGTTCGTCCCTCCAGGACGAGTCAGAGCCGATTTCCTCGGGTGGATATCCAAACACAAACAGTACATTCTCGGCCCACGCAAGCTCGTTGGTCCGCACATCCCATTCCCAGATCACGTCGTTGGTGGCGCGGGTGGCCAGGCGGTAACGGGACTCACTGGCTTGCAGCCGCTCTTCTGCCTGCTTGCGCGCCGTGATATCGTGATTCAGCGAAACATAGCCCAAAACCTTGCCCTGGCTGTCGCGAATGACCGAAGCAGAGGCAATCGAATCGATGTCCATTCCATCTTTCCGAAATATGCGCATTTCGCCCCTCCAACTGCCGGTGGTTTCCAGCTGGGCCAATACCTCTGCGCGGCTGGTAGCAACATATTCAGCTTTGATGAAATTGGCTGCCACCTGGCCGATGGCCTGCTCGGCGGTATACCCAAACATCAACTCGGCAGCCTTGTTCCAGCTCCTGATCACGCCATTCATATCGGTGGAGACCACGGCGTCTGATACGTTTTCCAATAAGAGCGCCTGATAGCGGATCTTTTCCTCAGCCTGCACACGTTCTGTAACATCATGGTAGTTGACGACAATCCCTTGCACGGCTGGCTCGTGGAGCAGGTTGGTGCTTACCGCTTCCACCCAACACCAGGTCCCATCCCGATGCAAAAGTCGAAAGAGATCACGAAGATGCCGGGTAGGATGATCCACAAGTCGCTTGAACAGGCTTTGCACATGCGCCAGATCATCTGGGTGAACCAGTTGAAACAGGTTTTTCCCCATAAGCTCTCCAGACGGATAGCCAAGCGTCGGCTGGGAGGACGGGCTTTCATACAGGATCAAACCCTCGGGGGAGACGATCGAAACCTCATCGGAACTGTTTTCAATCAGACTGCGAAAGCGGGCTTCGCTATGCCGTAAAGCAGTATTGGCACGCGCCTTTTCTTCCTTCAGGCGTTTTTGATTCAGGGCGTTCTGCACGGCAGATCGCAGGCGCGCCAGCCGGTCCTTCATGAGGTAATCATCTGCACCTTTCTTCATGGCCTCCACGGCAATTTCTTCCCCGATGGTGCCGGAGATCAGGATAAACGGAATATCGAGCGCGCGCTCTCTGACGATCTGCAGGGCGCGAAATCCACTGAACTGCGGCATGGAAAAATCGGACAGGATCAGGTCTGGGGGTGGATCCAGAGCCGCGATAAAGGCCGCCTCCGTTTCCACGCGCTGGTGCTCCACTTCCAGGCCCTCCTGCTCGAGCTGCAGCAAGATCAGCTGCGCATCATCAGGGGCATCTTCCACCAATAAAATTTGAAGAGAGGTGTTCATGAACTTTACTTTTTGTATGGGGTCTCGTTTAGGATCAGCCAATAAAGCTTGAGCTGCTTTACCGCCTCCATGAATTGATTAAAATCAACCGGCTTGCGGACGTAACTATTCACGCCGTTTTCGTAACTGGCAACGATATCGTTTTCTTCATTGGAGGAGGTCAGCATCACAACGGGGATCAGGGACGTACGTGAGTCGGCCCGCACTTGCTGCAAAACCTCCAACCCGTTCACTTTGGGCAGTTTCATGTCCAGCAAAATGACCAGCGGCGAATCGGAGAGATCGCGCCCGGCATACTGCCCTCTGCCAAACAGGTAATCGAGGGCCTGCGCACCGTCGTTTAGAGCAACAAACTCATTGGCAATATGCCCATCTTCCAATGCCATCCGGATCAACTCCTGATCGTCCGGGCTGTCTTCCACCACTAAGATCTTCTTAGCTTTCATGGTTTTCTCCAAGCGTGAAATAAAAGATCGCGCCCTTCTCCACTTCCGCCTCCGCCCAGATTCTTCCGCCGTGGCGGTGAATGATGCGCTGCACGGTGGCCAGCCCAATGCCCGTGCCGGGAAACTCCTGCGCCGCATGCAGACGTTGAAAGGCGCCAAAAAGCTTGTTGGCAAATGCCATATCAAATCCAACGCCATTATCGCGTATGAAGAAAACTCTTTCTCTCTCACCCTGATCGCCCTTTTCACCCTGGGAGAAGGGCTTGGGGTGAGGCAGCATTCCAAACTGGATGTGTGCCTGCCGACGAGTGGACGTGAACTTCCAGGCGTTGGAAAGGAGGTTATGCAATATGATCCGGATCAGGCCCGTATCACCCTTCGCTTCAAGCTGCCCCTCCACTTCGAACATGGTCTGCCGCCCAGGGTCTTGCGCGCGCAATTCTCTGGCGATCTCGCGCGCCAGGTCTGTTAGGTTCACCACCTCGCGTTTCATCTGGCGACGGGAGATGCGTGAGAGCGACAACAGATCGTCGATCAACTCTCCCATGCGAGTGGTGTTGGCCTGAATACGGCTCAGGTAATGAACGCCCTGTTCCCCCAGCGAGCCAGTGTACTTGGTAGATAGGGCCTGGCTGAAGCCGTTGATGGCGCGCAGCGGCGCACGCAGGTCATGAGACACCGAATACGAAAACGCCTCCAGTTCCTTGTTGGTGGCTTCCAGTTCTGCCGTGCGTTCGCGTACGCGCTGTTCGAGTTCAGCGGTCAGCCGCTGCGCCTCCTCGTAGAGACGGGCATTATCGATCAATAGCGCGGCGCGGCGCGCCAGATCTTTCATGAGCACCAGGTCGCTTTCGGTGTAACGCCGCTCCGACTCTGCCATCACCAGCGTGATGGCGCCAAAGATGCTCCCGCGCGCCTGGAACGGCACCACCATCGTGGATTTGAATCCCAGGCCGCGCGCCAGTTCCAATTGTTCTTCATCACGAGTCGCTGCGACCAGTATCGCATCGCTGATCTCCGGATAGAACTCAGCTTCACCTGTGCGCAAAACGTGATAGACACCACGCGGCGCGTCCGGGTCGGGTGGAAAGCGGCGCTGCAGTTCATAGGCCCATTCCACCCTGGCGGGGTCAGAATGTACCACTGCCACGCGGCGCAGCGAACCATCCGATTCGAGTACATCGATCGCGCACCAATCCGCCACGCGTGGCACTGCCACCTGCGCCACCTGCTTCAGGCGTCCCAGATAGTCAAAGTTCTCCGCGAGCAGGGCGGTGGCATCGGCCAGAAAGGAAAGCCGTTCATGCGCAGTTTCGGCTTCAGCATGTGCCTTCTGCTCGAGTCGGAACAGGTGCGCCAATTCCTGCTCGACGCGCTTGCGGGCGGTGATGTCATTGAAGAGGATCGCCACTTTTCTTTCTCCAGGTGAACCGATTCTCCACCCATAAACATCGTAATAACGACCAAGTTGCGCGGCAGGGTTTTCAAAACGCAGCGGTTCTCCTGTGAGAGCAATCTTGCCATAGATCTGGAACCAATGCTCCTCATGGAGCGGGGCGATCTCCCGCATCCGCCGGCCAACGGCATTGGGGATGCCCGTTTGGCGTTCAAAGGCCGGGTTGACGATCAGGAACTGGTAGTCGATTGGATTTTCATTTTCGTCGAAAAACACTTCTATTGTGCAAAAACCCTGATCGATGGATTCGAACAGGTTGCGGTATCTTTCTTCTGATTCCCGCAGTATCTCTTCTGCGCGTTTGCGCTCGGTGATATCCACGATGGAAGCCAGCACCATCAGCCCATGTTCTGTCTCAATCGGATTCAAGCCAATCTCCACCGGAAATTCACTTCCATCTTTTCGCAAGCCGAACAGGTCACGACCTACGCCCATGGGCCGCGCGCTTGGGTGATCCATGAAAATTGCCCGGTGATTGGGATGGCCCCGGCGGTAGCGCTCTGGCACCAGGGTCTCAACACTTTGACCGATCAACTCCTCGCGCCTGTAACCAAAGAGCCTCTCAGTTTGGGCGTTGACGAGGACGATCCTGCCGCCTCCATCCGCCATCACAATGGAATTGGGCGCTGCTTCGACCACCAGCCGAAAGCGTTCCTCGGCGCGCTTACGCTCCGTGATATCCACGATGGAGGCAAGTACCACCAGTCCTTTTTCTGTCTCGAGGGGATTCAGACCAATTTCTACGGGAAACTCACTCCCGTCCTTACGAAGGCCATGCAGATCACGTCCGACACCCATGGGGCGCACGAGCGGATTAGAAAAAAAATGCTGGCGGTGAGCCGGATGCTTCGCTCGAAACCGTTCAGGCACGAGTTCCTCGACCGATTGACCCAATATTTCCCCGCGCGTATAGCCGAACAACTTCTCCATTTGCGAGTTGATCAAGAGGATATGGCCGGCCCTGTCCACAATCACCATGGCACTGGGAACGGCTTCCAATAAGTCGCTGAATTTATCCTCAAGTATGTGAGTATAGGATCGAGGCGTCTCCAAGGTTTTTTTCAGTTCATCCTTCTGAGAGCCTATCTGAGAGGACTTGTCTTGTGGTTTATTTCTGCCCGTTGAGGGCATGAGCACCTCCAAAGATAGCCTCAACCACATCCATTGAATTTTCCCTGCAGAATGCTTGAAATGATGTTTTTCGCGCCAGAGGACCAGTACAGTATAGCAAAAAACAGAAATAATTTGGACAACTCTTATCCAAATTATACACCCAAGTCAATCCGGAAACTCGCGCTCAGATTGGATGGATCTATGAATTGGTCATTGCCCATCTTGCAGGGCAGGCTATCGAACGGTGTCACTTCCCTTCGCACACGCGTGAAGAATTCCTCGACGGGATGCGGCTCCCCGTACCTTCCTCATCATGGATTGGATGACAAGAGAAAAATTGCTCTTTGGGTGAATTAGGAGCCCAGAAAACTTTCTATTGTTTGTTTTAGCTTTTTCAAACTGACGGGCTTGCTCATATATTCGGTTGCACCAGCCTCCAGGCAACGTTCCCGGTCGCCAGGCATGGCCAGGGCGGTGAGAGCAATGATCGGTGTAGCTGCGAAGCGTGGAGTCGCCCGCAGCCGCCGCGTCGCCTCCAGCCCATCTATCATGGGCATCTGGATGTCCATCAAGATAATATCCGGGTTCGCCGCCTCCGCCATCTGGACGGCCTCTAGTCCATCGTGTGCAATCTTGACTTCGTAACTGTGGCTCTCCAGATATTCTCCGATGGTCAGGATGTTCGCCATATTATCTTCGGCCAATAGAATTGTGCCCTGTTTCTTTGAAGGTTCTCGAGAGGCAGGCTTTTCCGCGGTTATGTTTTCAACAACCGTTTGAACGGTCTCGGGCGGAACAGTAAGCTTACTCTTCCACGGCAGGATGATCGTGAAGTTGCTGCCTTGGCCGGGTTCGCTTTCCACTTGGACGCTTCCACCATGCAGGTCAGTCAGCCGCTGGACGAGTGCCAATCCCAGACCGGTGCCTTCCTGTTGGCGGTTGAGAGCACTGTCCAGTTGGACAAAGGGTTGGAACAAGTGCCTCAGATCCTCGGCCGCGATCCCAACGCCTGTATCAATGACAGAGAACTGAAGAACGTCCTGTTCCACATTCGCTTGAACCCGCAGGGTGACCTGTCCGCCTTCGGGAGTGAACTTGACAGCATTGTTCAGCAGGTTGACGAGGATCTGCTTCAGCCGGCGCGGGTCGGCAGAAAGGTTGGAAGTGGCTGCTTCCTGATCAGAATTGTCATACAGGAGAGTGATCGATTTCTTGAGAGCCTGGCTTCTGACAAAGCTGAGGCTCGATCTGCAGATCTCGTCCACGCTGATGATCTGTGGGTAATAGTCAAACATGCCGGCTTCGACCTTAGAGAGGTCGAGGATGTCATTGATCAGTTCGAGCAGATGGCGGCCGCTGGATACAATAATCTGCAGCGATTTTTGCTGGCGGCCACTCACAGGATCGCGCTCTCGTTCGAGCAGGGACTCTGCCATCCCCAAAATGCTGTTGAGGGGGGTGCGCAGTTCGTGGCTCATATTGGCCAGGAATTCATCCTTGGCGCGGTTGGCGTGCTCGAGTTCTGCATTGGTGCGGTTAAGTTCTGTCGTGCGGTCGGCGACACGGCCTTCGAGCTCGATGTTAGAGCGCTGCAGGTTTTCGAACAACTGGGCGTTGTCGATGGCAATCGCGGCCTGGCCAGCCAGTGTATGGAAGAAGTCCAGCCAATCCGCGTCGCGTTCCATAAATGAGCGACTGTATACTTCCAGAACGCCCAGGACCTTCCCTTTGACGAGCAAGGGCGCTCCGCAGTAAAAGACGAACGCCTCGTCCTTCAGGAAACCTGTGAGTAGAAACTCATCCGATCGATCCACCACGCTGGGGATTTGTACAATTCGCCCTTCCAGTGCGACTTTTCTGGCCAGACTCTCTCCCAGCCGCACGCTGGCAGTTTGTATGGCATTTGTCCGGAAGCCAATCCCGGCGCCATACTCCAGCCTCGAGCGGACCAGGTCCAGATGCCATATGGCAGCCGCATCGACTGTGAGAAGCTTTAGGGCGCGGGAGAGCACGGCATTCATGCTCGTCTGCACATCAAATGTGGAGGTAATGAACTGGTCGATTTCTCTTAAAGCCGCCAGGCGTTCAAGTTGTTGTCTTATCTTTTTTTCTGCCTGTTTGCGTTCCGTGATGTCGATGGTTGTGACAATGACCTTCGAGAAATCCTCTTCATGGTCTGGGGCAACCGACCACCTCAGGCTGATCTCGATGGGTTTTCCAGTGAACGTTTCCTCAGAGGCTTCCCAACTGTTGCCGGTCTTGCCCTCTGCGACACAGATTAAATCCTCACAGAAGTTTTTCCATCCCCCTTCCTTGAAAAGCTGCTCTATGCCATCCAGCAGGGCCTGCTTACTCTCCGCCTGATACATTTCCAGTGCTGCCCGGTTGATATCCAGAATGCGGACCATCGACATGCACTCGAATACGGCCTCAGGGTGAGCGGTAAAATAGGCGCGGAAGTCCGTCACGCTCTCCTGCTTCAATTGCTCCAGATGGGTTTTGATCCTGGAAAAGTCCTCTTCCCAAATGGCAACCGGTGAGTCCTCAAACAGAGCCCGATATCGCCGTTCGCTTCTAAGAAGTGCCCGCTCTGCCTCTCTTCGTTGCGTGATATCACGGAAGTTGATGACAATCGCTTCCACATTCTTCACTTGCAGCAGATTGGTGAATGTGCTCTCGATCCACCGCCACGAACCGTCCTTGTGCCTGAAGCGATATTGGAGTGTGGGACTCTGCGTGGGATTCTCGATCAGATTAGACAATGCGGTGAGGACCATGGCGAGATCGTCGGGATGGGTATGTTCTGCCGGATTGATGTCAGGCTCCTCCTCCCGGCCGTAGCCGAACATTTTCCTACCGGCTGGGCTGACTAACTTCAGGTGCCCATCCCGATCAATCAACGCGACCCCGTCGGGTGCATTCTCGGTCAGGGCCTTGAAGCGATCGTGCATTTGCTGAACGGCCTCCTCGGCGCGCTTACGTTCCGTGATATCCACAATCATCGCCGTAAAGATGACCTCACCATCCACGTTGAGCTTCGAAATCCCAATTTCAACCGGGAACTCGGAACCATCTTTGCGTCTGGCAACCAGCCCCTGTCGATGTTCTATTGGACGCGATTCGCCGGGCGAAGCGGCAAAATTCAGAACATGCTCACGATGAACTCCGACCAGGCGGTCAGGGAGAAGTAAGTCCAGGGGTTGTCCCAGCGCTTCCTGAGCCGAATAGCCAAACGTTTTCTCAGCGGCTTTGTTGAAAACGATGATTTGATGACTCTCGTTCGCGGCAATGATCGATTCCGCGGCATGTTCGAGCATGTTGGCGAGCTGTTTCTCCGTCTTAAGCAGTTGGCGGTCGATCCGTCCCTTCTCACGGAGAAGTTGCCTGTTTTCCAATACACGCCTAACGGCAGACCCCAGCCGACCCAGGCGGTCCTTGAGCAGATAATCTGCTGCACCCGCCTGGATGGCAGAAACGGCCACATCTTCGCCAACTGTACCCGAGACAAGGATGAAAGGGATATCCAGCCCGCGTTCGCGCAACAGTCGTAGGGCCCGCAAGCCGCTGAAGCCGGGCATGGAGTAATCGGACAGGATCACATCAATGGCGGGATCCAGGTGGGCAAGATAATCTCCTTCTGTGGCGACCAGTTTCCAGTCCGGATCGAAGTTGGCGCGTTGCAGTTCCCGAACGAGCAGCTCCGCATCGTCTGGATTATCTTCCAGGATTAGAATATTCAGATGTGTGGGTGTGTCAATCATCACTAATGGATAGTTCCCTATTCAATCCTGTTCATTACACTTCACCTCGTCATGGGACGCATCTTCAACGACCTCTAATAACGGGAGCAGTTCGGTGTGCAATTTATGGTTGGGGATAAACTCATCCGCTCCGGCAGAACGGACCCGCTCAAGAAAAAATCGGCTTTCATACCAGTGGGTCGCAATGACTCTCGCATTTGGCAGGCTTGCTCGTATCTGCCATATCACCTCGACGCCGCTCGTGTTGGGCAGGCTGATCTCGATCAGGATGTGCGTGGGCTGTTTCTGCACAGTCAGGCGTAGGGCCTCGGCTGCATTCACAGCAATCAGAATGCGGCGATCCGCGAGCACATCCTCCAGCCATGCACGCATGCATGAACGAAGAATTGCGAATGGTTCGACGAGCAAAAATACAGGCGTTGCATCCATTGCATCTGTATTTTCATTTTCTGGACTAAATTTGTCTGTAGGGAAATCTAAATTATTTTAGACCATTTCAGTCCGATTTGAAGTTTGTGGTTGAGATGCTATTCCAGCGAAATTACCCCGTGCTGAATGGCGAACTTGACCAGGCCGACCATATCCTCCACACCAATCTTGTGCATCAAGCGACTGCGGTATGTATCAACTGTTTTGGGAGAAATGGAAAGTCTTTCGGCGATCTCCTGACTGGTCTTGCCCTCGGCCACCAGTTGCAGGATCTCGCGCTCGCGCGGGCTGAGCGCTTCCAGCGGGCTGACTTCCATTGAAGATTCCGATTTTTGGAATGATGCCTCCGTCAGCAGATCGGCAATGCGCTGGCTGAGATATCGCTCCCCGCGATGGACAGCGCGCACGGCCTCCACCACTTCCAGGCCCGCCGTTTCCTTAATCAGGTAGCCCATTGCCCCGGCCTTCAAGGCGCGATAGATATACGGTTTGGTCTCGTGAATCGAAAGCACTACCACCTGCAAATGGGGATGGCGCGGCAACATCTGTTGAATGGCTTCGATGCCGTTCAACTCCGGCATGGAAATATCCATGACAGCAACATCAGGCTCATACTGATCCGCAAGCCGAATGGCTTCGCGACCGTTGGCTGCTGTTCCCACCACCTCCATATCCGGCTGGTTTCCCAACATGATGCGCAACCCCTCGCGGATAATGGCATGATCGTCTGCCACGACAATGCGGATTTTCATGAGGGCCTCTGGATTTCAAATGTCACCCGCGTGCCCTCTCCGGGCTCGGATTCGATCTTGACTTTCCCGTCGATGGATTCGACCCGTTCGCGCATAATCTTCAATCCCCAGGTTTGCGGCTCTTTCTGGGAGGCCGCGTCTGGTTCGAACCCCTGACCATCATCCTCCACCCTCAAGCGGATCCTGCCATCTCGTCCTTCCAGGCTGACTTCCAGCCGCGTGGCATTTGCATGCTTCAGCACGTTGCTGATCGCTTCCTGCGCGGCGCGGAAGAGGGCGATGCGGGCATCCGAAGGCAGCGGCGGGGACGCCAGATCCGTCAGGTTGGCGATCAGTTCCAGGTTCCCGCGTGAGGCAGCCCGTTCGGCGTATGTCTCCAGCGCGACCGCTAATCCATAATCTTCCAGTTCGGGCGGATGCAATTCCGCCATAAGATCGCGGATCTGACGTGTCGTATGCTCCACCAATGTCTGCGCATCGTCGAACTTCGTTGCGAGCTTCTTCGCCATTTCATCGGAGAGCAACGCTTTCATGTTTTGAAGATTAATGCTCAGACCAGTGAGGTTCTGTCCCACACGGTCATGCAGTTCGCTCGTGAGTGCTCTGCGCTCAGACTCTTGCACTTCGAGTAACCGCCTGGAGAGAGCCCCTAACTGCTCACGCGCGCCTTCGACCTGCCTGAACAACTGCGCGTTTTGAATGGACATGGCTGCCCGGTCAGCTATATTTTGCAGCAGCGTCAGATCATCGCGCGAATATGGATCACCCTGAGAATCACGAGTAATACCCAGGGTGCCAATCACGCGTCCCTGGGCTTTCAATGGCACGATGAGCACACTCGAGACACCAACTTCATCCAAATAGCGCCAGAATTCTGGTTCGGATTGGGCTCGATACTCTTCTGGATTCACGACTGGAATATAGATCGAGTCGCCCGCGAGGAGCATGCGGAAACGCTCAGTATCCGTTCCTCCCTGCCAAATATGTAACAAAGCCTCTTCCATCAAAGCAAGTGCTATTGGATCAGGGTGATGGAATGCGGCCGGAAATGCCCGCTGGCTGTCCTCGGAGAAAAGTGTGATAACACACGAATCGCCGATCAACTCTGCTGTGCGTCGGGCCACTGTGTTCAGGACACTCTGATAATCCAGACCGGCTTCGACGAAGGTACGAGAGATTTCGGCCTGCGCTTCCATCCGTGCGGCGTGCTGACGAATTCGTTCTTCCGCCTGCTTGCGCTCGGTGATATCCACATTCGTTCCATATACGCGGCTAGGTTGGCCAAACTCGTCGCGGACGACGGTAGCGCGGCCAAAGATCACATGAACGCTGCCATCCGGCCACACAACGCGATACTCAATGTCGCCCGGACCTGCTTCCTCTAAAAGCTCTGCACGTCGCCGCAGTACATAGTCACGGTCGTCAGGATGCACGACTTGAGTGTAATCCTCCAAGTTCGCGCCTTTACTGCGATCGTCGCCGAAAAAGAGGTGCAGATTCTCTTCCGTGTTGAATATTTCGCCTGTTACCAAATCTTGTTCCCAACTACCGGTGTGGCCAAGCGACTCCGCCTCCCGCAGAACTCGCTCACTCTTTCGAATTGCTGCCTCCGGGCCCTTGCGCTCGAGGATCTCGGCTCTAAGTTGTTCATTGATAGACATGAGTTCAGCAGTGCGTTCCGCGACGCGCTGTTCCAATTCTGTATTCAATTTGAGAACTTCCGCATGTGCCTGTTTTAGTTGAATACCTTCAAAAGACTCCCATTTGCCATTCCGCCTGGCGAGCGTGAACTGATGATGACGGATGACATCAAGCATGTTCGCCGCGGAGTAACGGCTCAAACTATAGGCGCACAAGCCTTCGATCCGTAAGTCATGCAGGGTCTCGTCCAGCTTTTCTTCATACCTAGCAAAACTTTCCCAATCAGGTTTTTCAAGCAAGATATTTGCCGCAAAGCGTACACCTGAAAATCCTTTTGCAAGGGCCTGGTTCAGTTTATCTATCCAGCCTTGAAGCACACTCTGTTCATCAATACGTCCCTCTTTGAGGTACCAATCTGTATGTGGAGTGATTTCGATTTGCCCTTCTGCCAGATACCGCTCGAAATCGGGAAAAGCCTGTCGCATTGCCTGTTCCGCTTCTTCTGCAATCAGGGGTTCAGATGCCACGCACAGGCAGAATTCATGGTGTTCCAACCCGGCTTTAAAAAAAGGGACGAAAAAATCCAGCAAGTCTTCCTTGGTCTCGTAGAATAAGCAGAAGTGTGTTCCCCAAGACATATCCCCCAATTCGTCAATGCCTGAAGGTCTCAGATTAGCATCGGAGAGTCTCATGATTTGATCCTATGTGATACATATTCCTGCCGTTCTTGATTCGTCGCTACAGTGTTTTCGACACAATGGAAATAACTGGCCATCCACAGCAGATTTCCATCCCCTTGGCATTCTGAAACTAGGAAAGATCAGGTCTGATAAATCAACTATACGACTTTTCAAACCGAAAAGCAATGGGGTTTGCTGACTTCCAGGCAAGAGCTTGGACATTCTCTTCTTTGCCACGGATTGCACAGATGAGTCTACTGAAAAACCCTTTCAACCACAAAGGGCACCACACTTGCCCCGGGCGCAAGTGCCGGGGAGTGCACGAAGGAAAATTCAAAGACGATTAAGAGCAATTGGCTTTTCCATGGATTTTCTTTCGGAAATCCTTCACAGGGTCAATCTTTTCTTCGTAATCTTCGCGTCACTTCGACAGGCTCAGTTGAAAAGACCTTTTTGCTGGGGACTCATTCGTGAAATTCGTGGCTAAGAGCCGGTTGTCCGAAGTTTCGTCTGAACTCCAATGTTTTGAGAGAATGAAACAGCAAAGACCAAATTGGTCTCCGCTGACTGTTCTGGCGTTCCCAACGTTCGACTTCAAGAACATTGGTTTTCCGCTTGGCGGTGCTGGGTTGCTTCTGATATCAAGTCACTGTCCATTGTATTTTATCGCCGCAACCATCAGCCTGGCGAGCGTTTTTGGGCCTTCTTCAATAGACACGTCACCGAATGCAACCACAAAGGCAACCTGGTCCTCAATCTTTACCCGCAACTGAAGGGCATCCGCTCGGCGACTTACAGTTCCGCACGCATCGTCGCTGGGCTTTGATCATTCACTCGCTTCACTCGCTTCGCTCGCGATCATTCTCAAAAAGACTGCCACAACTTGCGGATCGAAATATTTTCCAGATTGCTCCTTGATATGCTCCAAAGCTTGTTCTCTGGACCAGCCCTTTCGATAGGGTCGGTCGCTGGTGATGGCATCCCAAACATCTGCAATTGCAAAAATCCGAGCCGCGACCGGAATCTCCTCACCCTTCAATCCTTGCGGGTAGCCCGTTCCATCCCATTTTTCATGATGACAGTATGGAATATCGAGCGCAGGCCTCAAGTAGGTAATCTTGGATAACATCTCATAGGCGTGTGTGGGATGCCGGCGCATGATTTGCCATTCAGCCTCGGTCAATTTTCCGGGCTTGAAGAGAATGTTATCCGGCACACCCAATTTTCCAATATCGTGCAACAGACAGCCCCGTCGGATGTGGATCAGCTCAGCCTCGCTTATTCCCATGGCCTGCGATAGTTTCAAGGTCAGATCGGTGACGCGTAGCGTGTGGCCCTCGGTCTCCCGGTCGCGCAGATCCATGGCCTGCGACCAGCCATTGATGGTTGCATCATACGAATGAATGAGGTCCATATTGGATCGCTGTAAATTGCTGAATAATTGGGCATTGTCAAGCGCAATGGCGGCCTGGCCGGCCAGGATCTCCAGGAAGTCCAACCATTCAGGGTCGGCTTCGAGCGGGGATCGATGATAGATCTCCAGCACACCTTTAATCTCGCCTTTGGCGACCAGCGGTGTGCCGTAGTAATCAACGAATTCTTCCTTGGCAAGTTGCAGTGCAGCAGTAAGTTTGCCGCCCGCCTCCATCAAGGCTGGAACATGGATCGTTCTGCGTTCGAGCACCGCACGGCCGGCATACCCCTCGCCCAATCTTAGTTTCGTATGCTGGATGGCGGGGGAACGGAACCCGCGCCTGGCGGCATATTCTATGGTCTGCAATTGAGGATTGAACAAGAGCACGGCACCGGCATCGACCTCCAATTGCGAAAGAGCCTGCTGAAGCACAATAGCCAGAACAACGTGCAGATCGGAACTGGAACTGATGGCGATATCGATCATACGCAGCGCGTTAAGTCGTTTCAGTTGTCGTTGAATGAGTTCCTGCGCGCGAACGCGCTCTGTGACATCGCGCAGGATGGCGGTATAGATCCTCACTCCGGCCATGTCGATTTGCGAGATGGAAATTTCAGCCGGAAACTCATTACCGTCGGCGCGCAGACAGGTGAGTGGGGTTAACGTGCCCATCGAGCGGCTGGTCTGGTTCGTCTCGCCGAATTTACGAATATGGTCATAGTGAGCCTCCCGGAATAGCTCCGGGATGAACCGGTCGAGGGGCTGCCCGATCGCCTTGGCGGCAGGACAGCGGAACATCTGCTCGGCTGCGCCGTTATAGAGAATGATGCGTTGGTCGGCGTCAAGGGAAATAATGGCGTCCATCGCCGAATCGATGATGCCAGCCAGCCGCGCCTGGCTTTCGCGCACTGTCTGTTCCGCAAGTTTACGCTGGGTGATAACGTCGAACACGGCCACGAAGTATTCTTTTTGGGGGCTGTACACGGAGATCGAGAACCACATCTTCAAAGCCTCCACGTAGGTCTCGAACACCTCCGGGACGCCGGTGAGCGCCACCCTACCGTAGATTTCGAACAATTCAGGGTTGGACTCCCGAATTCCCGGGATGGCTTCAGTCACCCTCTTCCCGATGATGTCTTTCAATCCGGTCAATGCTTGAAACGCACCGTTTACCGCCAGATAGATGAAGTCCTCTGCGCGCTCCCCATCGAAAATCATCCGGCAATAGGCGAGACCATTTAGCATGTTCTCGAACAGGGACCGGTAGCGTTCCTCACTCTCCCTGCGGGTTTCCTCCGCCTGCCTGCGTCTGGTGATATCGTGGCTAACTCCCAAAATCTCAACTGGTTTACCTTCAGAGTCGCGCAGAAAGGTCATAGTGGACTCCACCCAAACGGTTGAGCCATCCTTGCGAATGACCTCAAGCTCCAAGGTGCGTGATCTGAATGGATCCATCTCTGGCAGCTTTTCCATCTCCAGTTCTTCTTCAAAGATTTTCAGCACGGTATCGAAAGAGGCGGGAGTAAGAGCCTCCTGCAGTGATTGAGCCATTGCATCTTCCGGTTCGAAACCGCGCAGGCGCTTCATAGATGGACTGGTGTAAGTAGACCTCAGGTTGAGGTCCATGGTCCAGATAACGTCGGTTGCATTCTCGGCCAGCAGGCGATAGCGCCTTTCGCTCTCACGCAAGGCTTGTTCCACCCGCATCCATTCAGCTTGCGAGGCTTCCAGTTCCGCAACTCGTTGGCGTAATTCCTTTAATTCATTCACCAATAATGCTTTTGTCTTGTCTTCATCGCTCATCACTAATGTTTGTCTCCTCAAACCGGTTGGCGCTGGGGCAAACTGGTTGGTTTGTACAGCCCGCCAGATGGCAGGCAGCAGCTCATCAACCAGATGTTTCTTGGAAACGTAGGCGCTGGCACCCATGGTCTCTGCTGCTTCCCGGTATGCCTCCAGATCGTACAGGCTTAATATGATGACCCGGATATTGGGCAGCTCCCTTTTCAGAAGACCGGTGGCGGTCAACCCGCTTACTCGTCCCATTTTCACATCCATGAGCACAACGTCCGGTTTCAGTTCCCTGGCTTTCCCCAGAACTTCCTGCCCGTCCTCCGCCTCGCCGACAACCACGATCTCCGGAGATGCGGCTAGAAAGGCTTGGATGCGCTCACGGAAGAGGCGGCTGTCATCCACAATCAGGATTTTTATCATCGCTGTGTCACATTCTTGTTTTTGATGGCCAAGCGTTGTATGCTCGCCTTGCTCTACTGTAATGGAGGGGCAAAACATTGCGAATAGGAGATTCCCCGATATTAGAAAAAAACAGACCCTATTCATCTCTCAGGGTCCATGAGTGGCTGGGCCAAGCTTATTTATTCTTGCGCTTTTTCCATAACCGATACTTCGGCTTACTCATCCAGGCTGATCATCCCCTTACGGATGGCGTATTGAGTCAATTCCGCAGTGCTGTGCAGCTCGAGTGCATCCATAATGGCGGCGCGGTGGCTCTCCACTGTCTTGATGCTGACATTCAGCAGCGCGGCAATTTCCCTGTTGGCATGCCCTTCGGCGATGAGTTGCAGCACTTCACGTTGGCGAGGTGTGAGGTTGTCAAAGCGATCCTGGCCCACGGGGCTGGATTTTTTTAGGTAGGCGTGGAGGATGTTGGTGGTTATGGCGGGGTCGAGATAGGAATCCCCGCGGTACACCGCCTGAATCGCAATGATCAATTCTTCCGGGGCCGATTTCTTGACAAGATATCCTGAGGCGCCGGCCTTCAGGATGCGTTCGGCGTATTCCTGGTTCGTGTGCCGGGTCAACACCACGACTCTTGCTCCGGGAACGCGCTCTGCAATCTGGCGGGTGGCCTCCAGACCGTTGAGCCCGGGCATGCTGAAATCCATCAGCACCACATCCGGCCGGAGTTGTTCGGCGAGGCGTACAGCCTGTCTCCCATCCTCGGCCTCGGCGATCACCTCGATCCCGGCCTGGCCATCCAACAGGGCGCGCAACCCTTTACGAACGATGGTGTGGTCTTCAGCCAATAGCACGCGTATTTTTGCCATCACCACTCTTCTATAATGGCAGCTCGATTTGGATGCGGGTACCCTGTCCTGTCCCGGAGCGGATATAGACTTGTCCTCCCAGTGTGGACACTCGGTCTCTGATGCCTAACAGCCCCATGCTGCCGGGCGAGGCCGCAGGTCCCTGCGCTCCATCGACATCGAATCCGCGGCCGTTATCCTGAATGGAGGCTGTTACTGCCGCTGCGCTGCGATCCAGGCTGATAAGCACCTTGCCTGCCTGAGCGTGCCTGGCAATGTTCGTCAGGGCCTCCTGGATCACGCGATAAAGGGTTGTTTCGACCTCGTCAGGTAACCTGCTCTCCAAGTCCTCGAAGTCGGTTGCGACCTCGATACCCGTCCGTTGTGAATATCTGTTCAGATACCATTGGAGGGCTGGCAACAAGCCGAGATCGTCCAGCAGAGAGGGACGCAGGTCGAGGGCCATCTCGCTGATTTGTTCATCCACTGCATCCGCCATCGAGCGCGCATCGATCAGCCGCTCTCTGAGCTCCCGCGAGGCCTCCGCAGGGAGAGCTTTTTCAATGCCCCCCAGGTCGAGAGAGATGGCGGTCATCGCCTGTCCCAGCTCGTCGTGAAGTTCCTGGGCGATGCGCTTGCGTTCTGCCTCCTGGGCAGCGATCAGCTGTCTGGTGAGCTCCCTCAAGCGCTCCTCAGCCAGCTTGCGTTTTGTGATGTCCAGAACAACGCTCAGGATTGCCGGCTTGCCTCCATAGGTGATGGGAATGCCGGTCCCGACGGTGTACAATGTCTGCCCATCCAGCCGGGTGTTCTTGACTTCGATGGGCGGCGGTGATTGTTCGACGGCCTGGATCTGCTCGATGCGCTCGGTGATCCGTTCATGATATTCAGGGTGGACAAAATCCAGGGGTGATCTGCCCAGCACTTCATCCGGCGTGTCCGCACCCCAAAGCCTTGCGCCAGCCGGATTGATGTAAACGATTCGTCCCTCCACGTGGACCGTCATGGCAACAGGGGAGAACTCCACCAAATCGCGGTAACGCTTCTCACTTTCGCGCAGGGCAGACTCGATCCGCTTGCGCTCGGTGATGTCACGGGCGGTGGCGTATACGAGTTTGCCATGCGGAATAGACCGCCATTCGATCCAACGATACGTGCCGTCTTTGCAGCGATACCGGTTGGTGAAATCCAGCACTTCCTCCTGCGCATCGAGCTCAGCCATCGCCCCAAGCGTATCCTGCATATCATCGGGATGGACAAGGTCGAGAAAACGCTTGCCCTCCAAATCCTCCAGCCTGTAGCCTAGTACTTTTTCCCACTCGCGATTCAACCGTCGAAAGTATCCATCGTTATCGGCAATACATAATAAGTCGAGTGCGGAATTGAAGAAGCGTTCCGACTCCTCGGTTTTTTCGCGCAACGCCTCCTCTGCCTGCTTGCGGTCCGTGATGTCGCGCCCCACCGATTGAAATTCAACGATCCGTCCGCTTTCATCGTGGATGGCCTGGTCAACCCATTCCTGCCAGCCGATGCGTCCGTCCGGACGGATGACTCGGTGAACATCGACCTCGGAATCCACGCTTCCCGAAACCAGGCGGGAGATTTTTCCTTCCACCGCGACTCGGTCCTCCTCTGCAACCAGCGGCATAAAGCTGGAGGAAATCATCTGTTCCGGGGCGAGCCTAAAATAACGGAGGTAGGCCTCATTGGCAAATGTACGCGTGCCATCGGGCTTCCAGTGGACAATGAATTCTGTCTGGTTTTCGACCACTGTGCGATAACGCGCTTCACTCTCACGTAATGATTCTTCGGCGCGCTTGCGTTCACGGATGTCAATTCCCATGCCAATGAGGTAGGGCTGACCTTCCATTTCAATGCGCTTACCCGTAAAGTAATATGGAAACAATTCGCGATTTTTCGCGGTGAAGTTCGCTTCAGCATCGGATTCGCCCCGATCAAAGACCTGCTCTATGCGCTCCGCGAAATACTCCTTCTCTTTCCCCAGGAAAAAATCCAGTGGGTGCATTTGTGCAATCTCCTCAGCGGAATAGCCAGAGACCACCTCAAAATTCTTATTCCACCGAAGGAATTTTCCCGTACGGTCATAGAAGTAGAAAACACCCGGCAGGCTGTTGAGCATGGCATCTGAAAGGGCTATCTCCTTCAAGACAGCTTCCTGCATCTGGATTTGCTCCGTGACATCGTGAGCGATTCCGAGAATTTGCCTGACCATGCCAGACTCAGCGCGCATGAAGGGAGCCTCGCGGCTGTATAACCAGCGCCATTGGCCTGTTTTGGAGCGCACACGATATTCGATTGTGCGAATTTCCCCTTCGCTGGCCTGCCGCCAGTTCGCATGGTGTTCGGCAATCAACGGCAGATCATCGGGATGAAAAATCATGGCGGAAAGCTCGTCACCCATGGCTTGCGTTTCTTCCGCTGTATATCCAAATGCGGAGAGCCAGTGACGATTCACATACACATTGCGGCGTTCTTCGAGATCGAAAATGTACACAGTACCAGGCTCGGTATCCAATATTTTTTGAAGTAAATACTGGCGGTCATTGAGCAGTGCCTCTGTTCTTTTGCGGTCCGTAATTTCGGTGAATAGAATCAGAAGACTGTCAGGCAAGGGATAGATCCGATTCTCAAACCAACGGTCCCAAGGCGCGTAATAGTCCTCTATGACCATTGGAGTTTGCTCTTTCATCGCTTTCTCATAAGCGAAATGGAATGGCTGGCCCACACCTTCAGGATATTCTGTCCAGATTTGCTTGCCAATCAAATCAGAGGGTTTTTGCCTCTGGAGCATGATCGCCGCCTTTTGATTGACGTAGACATAATGCCAGTCTTTATCCAGCACGACTACCCCATCATTCATATGCTCAATGATGTCAACGAATTGTTCAGGAGCGAGAAGTTGAGCGGATTTTGCCTGAGTAAGTCTGGTCTGACGGGCACTACGCTTTCCTGATTTTGAATTGCCCCGGTTTTTTTGCCTGGTGGTTTTATTTTGAGTTTTCATGGTTTCGCTCCTCAATACCCATGAGATGGGAAGCAGCGAACGATGTTTGGCATCTGGAAGCAGTATAGCACAGCCTATTTACCGTGCCGGGCCAAAAATTACCCTTAGGGATTTACCCTCCGTGGCTGAAGATGTGATTGCACGAATCAGAAGCGGAGATCGATCCAGTCTCCGCTCGTTGGAACTGGCTGCTCCCACAAATCATCGTCGATTTATTTTATCGCCGCAACCATCAGCCTGGCGAGCGCTTTTGAGCCTTCTTCAATGGACACGTCACCGAATGCAACCACAAAGGCGACCTGGTCCTCAACCTTCACCCACAGCTGACGGGCATCCGCTCGGCGACCTACAGTTCCACACGCATCGTCGCTGGGCTTTGATCATTCACTCGCTTCACTCGCTTCGCTCGCGATCATTCTCAAAAAGACTGCCACAACTTGCGGATCGAAATATTTTCCAGATTGCTCCTTGATATGCTCCAAAGCCTGTTCTCTGGACCAGCCCTTTCGATAGGGCCGGTCGCTGGTGATGGCATCCCAAACATCTGCAACTGCAAAAATCCGAGCCGCGACGGGAATCTGCTCGCCTTTCAGACCGCGCGGATAGCCTGTCCCGTCCCATTTTTCATGATGGCAATAGGGAATATCCAACGCAGGTTGTAGATATCGAATCGATGAGAGCATATCGTAAGCGAAGTCAGTGTGCTTGCGCATCTTCTCCCACTCTTGGTCGGTTAATTCATCGGCTTTGAGCAGGATATTGTCGGGCACTCCCATTTTGCCGATATCGTGCAGGAGTGCGCCACGGCGAATATGCGTCAACTGAGAGTCGCTGATGTTCATCGCACTCGCCAGTTTCAGGGTCAGGTCTGTGACGCGTTGGGTGTGTCCTTCAGTCTCCTTATCGCGCAGATCCATAGCTCGTGACCAGCCAGCAATCGTTGCATCATATGCCATAGTCAGTTCAAGATTTGATTTTTGCAGGTCGTTGAACAATTGAGCATTATCGATCGCGATGGCCGCCTGGCCGGCAAGCGTGTCCAGCAGATTCAGCCACTCGGGTTCAGGACTCTGGAGCGAGCGATGATACACTTCCAGCACACCTTTGATCTCCGCTTTTGCAATCAACGGCACGCCCGCATAAGCAAAAAAACCTTCCTTTTCATACATCTTCGTAAAATCTCGATCTGACTGAGCCGAAAGCTGCCCTCTGATCAGGACAATCCGGCGCTCGAGAGCGGCCCGCCCGGCAAAACTTGTGCCAAGCCGGACGTTCGCACGCTCTATATCGTCCGTGTGGAAGCCGCGCCCGGCAGAAAACCTGAACTCCTGCAGACCAGGACTATAAAGCAGGATGTCAGCGGCATCCACACCCAGAAGTGAGTCGACATGCCTGAGAAGTACACTGAGGGTTGTACGTAAGTCCATGCTAGCGTTAATTGCAATGTCAATCGAGTGCAACGCCTCTAGCTGTTTCAAGCGCCTTTGTGACTCCTCAAAAAGCCGGGTGATTTCCGTTTCTGCCCGCTTGCGCTCAATAATATCTTCCTCCAGTACACCATTGACTTTTTCCAGTTCCAATATTTTGTCTTCTAACTTGCGAACGAGAACTTCATTGTACATTCTGTAATAGGTGGTTTCTTCATGCGGGGTTTTCTTAGGCACAGTTAACAGGCCGGAATCAACCTCCGTGATGACCTGCTCGAGAATGGACACGAACTCTTCTAATTCCACCGGCTTGACAATAAAGCGCGCCGCGCCCAGGCTGAGGGCCAGCTCTTCGTCTTTGGGATCAGTATACGTAGCTGTATAAAACACGAATGGAATATTTCTTAATCCCTCATCTTTCATCCACTCCTGACATAACGAAAATCCATCCATGACAGGCATGAGAATATCAGAGATGATTACATCGGGCGGGTTCGTTCTGGCCAATTCAAGCGCCTCTGCACCGTTGGTGGCTTCCAGAACTTGATATCCATGCCCGCCCAGTGACGTCTTCATGAGATACAAGTTTTGTTGCTGATCGTCAACGATAAGGATTTTGTTCATGAGATGATTTCTGAGATGTGCCCTATGCGACTGCACAGATTAAAACGATTACAGGAATTGTTCTATTTCCATGTGAAAGGTATCAGGATTAATGGGCTTTTCAATATAGCTCGTACAGCCAGCTTCGAGGATGCGTTCTCGGTCGCCGGTCAATGCGTAAGAAGTGACCGCAATGATCGGTCTGTTGGCGATGGCCGGATTCTTTCGCAATTCCTCGGCCACGCTGTAACCATCCATACCGGGAAGTTGAATATCCAGCAGAATTAAATCGGGTAAAGTTCGTGCAGCCAGGGCGATGCCTGTTTCTCCATTACGAGCCTGAATGATCTCGTGTCCATTTTTTTGCAAAATAAAAGTCTCCAGATACAAATTTTGTTCATTATCTTCTATAATCAGGATTTTTGCCATCCATGCTCCTTAGATCGGAAGCGTAAATTTGAATGTGCTGCCGATCCCCCACTGACTCTCGACGGTTATCTCTCCACCCATGAGGGTGACCAGGCGTTTGCAGATGGCCAGGCCCAAGCCCGTGCCATCGTGACTGCGTGCCAGACCGGTATCAATTTGCTGAAATGGCTTGAAGAGCCTATCCACATCTTCGGGCTTGATACCGATGCCGCTGTCACGCACGCTCGTCTCCAGCCAGCCATCTCTGATTTGACATTCGATACTCACCTCACCGCGCTCGGTGAACTTGATCGCGTTATTGACCAGGTTGATAAGCACCTGTTCCACACGACGACGGTCATTCGTAATTGTGTCTATATTTGTTCCAATGATCGTTCCGAGTTGGAGATTTTTCTTGTCAGCCAGAGGCTGAACAATACGCAGAACACTCTCAATTGCCTGCCGCATATTGAATGGCCTTTTGATGATTTCCAATTGTCCGGCTTCGATCTTTGAAATATCAAGTACATCATTAATGAGCGCCAACAAATGATGCGCGCTGTCCCGGATCATGCCAAGCTGTATGTTTTGTTCATCGTTGAGCGGGCCAGCCAGTCCTCGCAAAATGACGCCGGTAAATCCAATGATCGAATTTAGCGGCGTGCGCAGTTCATGTGACATCGTCGCCAGAAAGGCGGACTTGAGCCTGTCAGATTCCTGGGCTCTTATCATCGCGGCGGCCAGTTCCTCGGTCCGCGCCGCGATGCGTCCCTCTAGCTCCTCATTGAGTTGTCGTAATCCTTCTTCCGCCCGCTTGCGGTCGGTGATATCTTGTACCGCGCCGTAGATGCCAGTCAATTTCTTGCTCTCGACATCCAAGACAGGTTGAGCATAGACCCGTACCCAGACGAGCTTCCCGTCTTTGGTGAACGTCCGGACTTCCGAGATAACCGGCTTGTTAGCGCGCAAATTTTCCAGGTCGCGGTCATCAATTGCCAAGTCGTCGGGATGCAAAGTGGAACGCCAGCCTCCATGAGCAACGTATTCTTCCAGAGTATATCCAGTAATGGACTCAAAGGCTCCAGTAACCCAGTTGAGTGTCAACCTGCCATCCGCATCAAGCTGGGTCGAGAACATATAATCGGAGGCCACTGTTGATATCAACTGATAACGTTTCTCACTCTCGCGCAATGCCTCTTCCATCCGCTTGCGTTCCGTGATATCAAGGCTTGTTCCAATGAAATGTTTTTCTCCCGCCAGTTCAATGATCTCACGAAACAGTAGTGCCGTCCCGACCCTTCCAGATTTTGTGCGGAACTGGCCCTCAAAATCGCGCAGTGATCCCTGCTCACGCAAGATACGCCTCATTTTCTCGCGCTCCGCCGGGTTTACCCAAACACCCATCTCCTGCGCAGTGTGCCCAATGACCTCCTCCCGTTGAAAACCCGAACGTTCCAGGAAACTCCCGTTCACTTCGACATAACGTCCATCAGACGCGCGATTGATGCTCAATGGAATTGGGCTGGCATAAAAGACTTTAGAGAACTTTTCTTCGCTCTCCCGCAGCGCCTTTTCGACCTGCTTACGCACGGTGATATCATGAGTAATGCCCAGAATTTGCTTTACGTTCCCCACCTCATCGCGTGCAAAGGGAACTTCACGACTGTGCAGCCAGCGCCATTCCCCGGTCTTGGTCTGAACGCGATAATCGATTTCCCGAAGGTCATCGTTGCTGGCTTGCCTCCAGATTTCATGATGTTCCAAAACGCGCGTCAGGTCGTCGGGGTGAATAATCTGGTTGAGCAGTTGGTTACCCATCGCTTGCGTTTCTTCTTCGGTATATCCAAAAGCCAGGAGCCAAAAACGATTGACATACACATTCCGGCGTTCCTCCAGGTCATAAATATATACCGTTCCTGGTTCGGTATCCAATATCTTCTGAAGGAAATACTGACGTTCATTCAGCAGGCTCTCAATCCTCTTGCGGTCGCTGATTTCGGTAAACAAGATGAGCAGACCCTCGGGTGAAGGATAGATGCGATTCTCGAACCACAGGTCCCAGGGCTCGTAATGGTCTTCGAACACGATCGGTATCTGCTCTCTCATCGCCTTTTCGTATGCAAGCTGGAATGGTTGACCTACACCTTCAGGGTATTCTGTCCAGATATGCCTGCCAATCAAATCAGAGGGTTTTTGCCTCTGGAGCATGATCGTCGCCTTTTGATTGACGTACACATAATGCCAGTCTTTATCCAGCACGACTACCCCATCATTCATATGCTCAATGATGTCGACGAATTGCTTCGGCGCAAGAGGCCGAACACGTTTTGCTGGAGTGGATTTGGACTCACGGACACTGGGCTTTCTTGAATTGTTCTTTCCCTCGTTCTTTGACTTCTTGGTTGTAGCTTTCATACCTTCACTCTTCAATTCGATTGATACGGGAAGCGGATAACGTCCTTTCACTCAAGCAGGCAGTATAGCACAGCCTTTTGCCAGGCTAGACTACAGTCTTATTCCTGTTTCCAGCGGGATGTGCGCAGCACGGTTTCGACGGCGCGAGCAGTTATTCTTGCTGCAAAAGATATTTGATGGTTTTCAGCAGTGTCTTGAGGCTGACCGGCTTGCTCAGGTATTCATCGGCGCCGGCTTCAAGACAGCGCTCGCGGTCGCCGGGCATGGCCAGGGCCGTGATGGCAATGATCGGCGTGGAGGCGAAACGTGGATTGGCTCGCAGCCGGCGGATTGCTTCCAGTCCATCCAGCGCAGGCATCTGGATATCCATCAGGATGATATCTGGCTCTGTTTCTTCTGCCATTTGAAGGGCTTCCAGTCCATCATGTGCGACCTGCACCGTGTATCCATGACTCTCGAGGTATTCGCCGATGGTAAGGACGTTGGCCGCGTTATCCTCAGCCAGCAGGAGCCGCGGGTGCGATTGAGGGACGACTGGCGGCAAATTCGTTCTCTCAATTTCTCCTTGAGCCTGGTTTTCTTCACCCGGTTCAGCAGTTTCAAGTTGAGCCACCAACTGCCTTCTCCACGGCAGGTTGATCGTGAAATGGCTCCCCCGGTCCACTTCACTCTCCACAGACACGCTGCCGCCATGCAAATCCGTCAGTTTTTGAACCAGCGCCAGGCCCAGTCCTGTGCCCTCAAACTGACGGTTCAGACTACTATCCACTTGCACAAACGACTGGAACAAATGCTTCACATCCTCCAGGTCAATCCCGATTCCGGTGTCGATCACCGAAAACTGCACCAGGTCCTGCTCCATGTCTGCATGCACGTGTAGCGTCACCCTGCCATGTTCCGGTGTGAACTTGACTGCGTTCGTCAGCAGATTGACCAGGATCTGTTTCAGGCGCCGCGGGTCGGCGTAAATCTTGAAGGCAGGGTCCGCTTCTTCATAGACGAGTGATATGGATTTCTTCAGCGCCTGCGCTCTGACAAAAGCCAGGCAGGATTGACACAAAGGATTTACTTCCATCACCTGTGGATACACATCAAATTTTCCGGCTTCGATCTTCGACAGGTCCAGAACGTCATTGATCAATTCCAGCAGGTGACGTCCGCTCGAGTCGATAGTCTCCAGGAAGCGTTGTTGATCTTCACTCAGCGGATCACGTTTCTGCTCGAGCAGGGATTCCGACATGCCGAGGATGCTGTTGAGGGGCGTCCGCAGTTCATGGCTCATGTTGGCGAGGAATTCATCCTTGGCGTGGTTGGCGCGTTCCAGTTCGATGTTCATTCGTTGCAGTTCTGCGGTACGCTCGGCCACCCGGTGTTCCAGTTCGGTCTTGGAGCGCTGCAGGTTTTCGAACAATTGAGCATTGTCAATTGCAATGGCGGCTTGTCCGGTCAGCGCTTCCAGAAATTCGAGCCATTCTGAATCGGTATGGAGTTTCGCGCGGTGAAAGACTTCCAGAACGCCTTTGAGTTCCCCCTTCGCGATCAGGGGCATGGCATGGTATGTCACAAAGCCTTCTTCAACCAGCCGCGAGCTGTGCCCAAAATGCTCGCCCATCTGGGCCAGATCGGTGATATGAACCGCACGGCGTTCAAAAGCGGCGCGGCCAGCCAGGAGGCCCTCGCCGAGCCGCAAGCGAGTCTGCTCGATGGAGGGGAAATTAAATCCATTCACGGCGATATATCTGAGCTCATGGGTGAGCCCGTTGAACAGCAGGACAGCTGCCGCATCGACACCCAGTTGCGATGTGACTTTATTCAGCAGGACAGCTAGACTGGTTTTCATATCGAAGGTGCTGCTGATGGCGATATCGATGTCCCGCAGGGCGTTCAATCGCCGAAGCTGCTGCTGGATTTTTTCCTCCGCCTGTTTGCGCTCGGTGATATCGCGCAAGATGGCAGTGTAGATCCTTTGCCCGGCCATTTCGATCTGCGAGATCGCGATTTCGGCTGGAAATTCCGTCCCATCGGCGCGCAGGCAGATGAGTGCAGACAGCCCGCCGATCGAGCGGTGGGTTTGATTTGTCTCTCCGAACTTGCGAATGTGACTGCCATGCGCCTGGCGAAAGCGCGCCGGGATGAAGCGGTCGAGCGGCTGACCAATGGCCTCGGCCGCGGGACACCGCAGCATCTGCGCGGCCGCCGGGTTGAATAGAATGATGTTCTGGTTTGCATCCACGGAGATGATGGCATCCATGGCAGTATTGATCATGCCTGCCAGACGCGCCTGGCTCTCGCGTAACGCCTCTTCCGCCCGTTTTTGCTCGGTGATGTCGCGAATAAGCATCGAGGCAGTTCGCTGGGAGGCGTCTTGAGCTATGATCGGATTGATCTGTGCCATAAACCAGCGCTGTCCACCGATGACTTGCAGAGGATATTCGATCACCTCAGAATGACCGCTTGTCAGCACCCGTTTCACGGCTTCGGTGAGCTGGCTACCCTTCTCTTCTCCCAGAACCTCGTCCAGCCTCCGCCCCAGCATCTGGATTTTGGGCTGGGCCAGCAGGCTTTCATTGGCCGTCCATACGTTGAGGTAGGTCCCCTGCTCATCGTACTCAATAACAATATCGTCCAGTGAAGTTACCAGTGCTCTCATTTGATGTTCGCTCTCACGCAGGGCGTCTTCCATCCGCCTGCGCTCCGTTAGCTCCAATTGGAGATGCTCGAACTGCTGTGCATTCGCGACGGCAATGGCGGCATGGTTTGCAAGGAGGGAAAGCAATTCCAGATCCGCCTGGGTGAAGGGTGTTCCTCCTTCCGGGCGCAGCACATGGATCACACCGATAACCTGATCGTGCCAGAGCATGGGCGCCGAAACCAATCGCTCAAATGGTTTCTGATCGCTAAAAATGCCAGCGCGACCAGCCCAGGTACGGTAATCATCGACGATCAGCGGCTTTCCGGTTTGGGCCACCAGGCCGGCCGCGCCTTCTCCGTATTTAAGTATTACGCCGGTGTAATCCTGGGGCGTGTTATAGCTCACCACGCAGCGCGCCTCCTGCCGCTCCGAGTTGCACAGATACAAACCGCCTGCATCCGCGTTCAGGAGTTGGGCGGCGCGCTTGACGATGGTATGGAGCAGATTTGCCAACTCATGAGGGGCCGTGATCTCAAGCGCAGTGGACTGGAGGGCGGACAATTCCTCGACGCGTCGACGTGTGGATTGCAGGAGCCTCGCGGCCTGGACCGCGCTGGCGGCGTATTCCGCAAAGAGCGAAAGGAGCGAGGCATCGGCTTCGTTGAATTTGCGTTCCGTCCTGCCGATCTCGTTAACTGCCAGTACGCCAATCAACTCACCGCCGTACAGCATCGGCACCTGCAAGACAGCCCTGAATGGCATGGCTTCATATTGTAGTGAGCGGCCTTCCCAGGTGTGGTAATCGTCCACGATGAGTGGCTGGCGTGTCTGCGCCACACGCCCGGCCATGCCTTCACCTTTTTGCAGGCGGGCACCAACAGGCACTGAGATGCCCAGTGCCAGAACCATCTCGAGATCGCCCTGCATCGGATCGTACAGATAGATGCCGCCGCCAGCAGCCTGCAATAGCGTGCGGGCGCGTTCGGCAATTGTGTGGAGCAGGGCCGGCAGGTTGTGCTGTGCGGCCAGGTCACGCGCCGTGTCGTACAGCGCGGCGAATTCGTCGGCTCGGCGGTGGAGTTCAACCTCCACCTGCCTGCGCTCGGTGGTATCCCGAAACGACCACACCCGGCCGGCCAGTTTCGTTCCTTGAAACAGAGGACGTGACAGGCGGTCAAATACCCTGCCATCCTTAAAGTACAGGGTTTCGAAACTTTCTTCGGTCGATTCGTACAGTTCCTGGACCTTTCGCAGAAATCCCACGGGATCCGACAATTGATACATCACAAATTGAAGCAGGTGGGCATCATCCCTGGTATCCATGACCTCCTGAGGAATCCTCCACAGCTGGGCGAAGCGTTCATTGGCAAACAGGATCTGGTTATCCCGATCAACCGCCAGGATCCCATCCGAAGTGGACTGCAAAATCCCCTCCAGTAAGGAGTAGCGTTCCTCCGTGAGGTTGCGGTCATCATGTTCCTGGCGCTGACTCATGCCTAACTGAGCATTGTCGGTTCCGGTCGCTTCATTCCTTTTTGGCCCCC
>DASTOH010000252.1:0-10406 GCA_035720235.1 Anaerolineales bacterium
AGGGGCATACCCCACTCGGGAAGAACGCCCTCGGGGGCGTGTCGCCATGGCGCCATGCGACACTTCGCAGACGCCAGCCGTCAGGCCACCAACAGCATCTTTTAACCAAAGCAAGGAGCACCAGCAGATGGCGACCAAATCGAATCCACCCAAACGGCAAGCCCCGAAGCCAGACAGTTCGGTCATACAGTGGCTGCTTGATTCTGACCCATCGATCCGCTGGCAGGTGATGCGAGACCTGACCGGTGCGCCCGCAGAGGAGGTCACGGCCGAGCGCGCGCGGGTCGCCACCGAGGGCTGGGGCGCTCAGCTACTTGCCCAACAGGGGGCCGACGGGTCGTGGGCCGGCGCGGCGTGGAACCGCGGGTGGGACTCCACCATGCACGTCCTGTCGCTGCTGCGAGAACTGGGTCTCGATCCCGCGAGCGACCAGGCCCGTCGTGCGGTGGGCCTGGTCCGCGACCGCGTGACGTGGCGGGGCTGGGACTGGAACGGCACGTGGCGGGGATGGGACTTTGATGGCATTCCCTTCTTCGCGGGCGAGGTCGAGCCGTGCATCAACGGGCAGGTGGCGGCGAGCGGCGCCTACTTCGGCCAGGATGTCCAGCGGGTCGTCGACCGCCTGCTCCGCGAGCAGCTGCCCGACGGCGGCTGGAACTGCGAGGCCGCCAACGGCTCGACGCGGTCGTCGTTCAACACCACGATCTGTGTGCTGGAAGCCCTGCTCGAATACGAACTGGCCGGCGGGAGCAGCGCCAAGGTGACAGAGGCCCGCCTGCGCGGCCAGGAGTACCTCCTCGAGCGCCGCCTCTTCCGGCGGCTGTCGACCGGCGAGGTGATCGAGCGAGATCGCAAGGGCGACGCCGTCTGGACGCGCTTCGCCTTCCCGACCTGGTGGCATTACGACGTGCTGCGGGGACTCGAGTACCTGCGCAGAGCCAGCGCCACGCCGGGCGAGCGCGTAGCCGAGGCGATCGAGCTGGTCGAGTCGAAGCGCGACAGCGACGGCCGGTGGCCGCTCGAGCACCAGTACCCCGGCACGATGGCGGTCGAGCTGGACGAGGGCGAGGGCCGGCCGAGCCGGTGGAACACGCTGCGCGCCTTACGGGTGTTGGACTGGTATTCAGCACGAGACTGACGCAGATGCCGCTGGAAGGAGACTGGCAACGACCCAGACTGGCCCGTTCAGTGCCACTACCTATCTTAAGGCGATCTAACAAAGCCCCGCTTCGCACGTCGCCCCGCCTTGCGGGCGACGGTATTCGACGTGCACACCTTTGATACGCTTCGGCAGGTAGGTACGTGACGCGACCTGCGGCAGGCAGTTTCCTGGCTTTGGGTTTTTCTACATTTCAAGCCGTGTCTCATCTGACCCACCAGCGGCTACCCCTACGGGAAGACCACCCTTCGGGGCGCTACGCAGGCACAGACTGTTAGCCGTCATAAAATATTCAAGGTATTTGGGATGAAATCGACGATTATCTTTATTGGTCCGCTTGGGGCAGGTAAAACTACCGTAGGTCATTTATTAGCTGAAAAACTAGATTTACCCTTTTGTTCTGTCGATCATGTTCGTTGGGCGTATTACGAGGAAGTTGGCTATGATAAATCATTAGCCTCAAACATTGCCGCATCCGACCAGGGTATCCGAGGCGTATTACGCTATTCCAAACCCTTTGAAGCCCAAATGGTTGAAATGGTGTTGGCTGATTATCACGGCATCATTGATTTTGGGGCAAGTAACTCAGTCTATGACGATAAAGATTTATTGACTCGGGTTGAAAATGCTCTGGCGCCATATCCAAATGTGATACTGCTTCTACCATCACCGGATCTGGATGAGTCAGCTGCGATATTGAAAAACCGATTAATAAGGATGTTGACCGAAGCGGGGAAAGCGTTTACTGACGAATTGTTTGAACTGAATAAATACTTCATCCAGCATCCATCAAATCATCAATTGGCAAAACAGGTCATTTACACGAAAGACAAAACGCCTGAAAATATTTGTGATGAGATTATGCGAAAACTTGTATAACGAAAACCGAACATCCAGGCTTGGTTACCCCTCGTCCTACAATCGTACACCAAAGTCAGGCCCGACGCCTAACAACACTTCCGCCTGACTGAGAGCACGGGGCCTTTTTGGAATTTTGGTTCGTGCTGTATATCGAATAAATTCAATCATCCAGCACACGCCCGCTATGCTGAGCAAATCAGGATGAGGGTACACGCGGAGAGCATCTAGCGACCAGGGCGCCGCCCGTGGGGACAGCCTGCGCGTTTTACAGGTATTTCGCTTACGCGTGGCTTCGCTTTTATACTGCTCTCAAGCCGAGTCTCGTCCCGCCCATGCTACGAGACGGGTAACATAGAAGGTTTCCTTCCTTTTGTCCGATTTCATGCCTGAGTTCAGTAAAAAGTTCTTGACCCGGATCATTCCCTCAGATAAAATAAGAGCATTATTCTCCAATATAAAGGAAGGAGGCACGAAAAAAATGAAAATGACAACCATCTATTCATCCCAAAATTCTGTTTTGAGGGCGCCTCCCGCAAGTGGATTTTAGCAACGATTCTATTCGTTTACTTTGATCATTCAGCCGCAGGCGCGCTTCGCAGCCCTGCGGCTTTTTGATTCTGTCATCATCGCAGGGCGTCCGCTCCGCAGCCTGCGATTTTATTCGAAGCGGGGTGGTTTATTAGACCTCTTTGCCACAGAGATCACACATCGTCCCGATGTCCTTTGGGAGAGAAAATGAGTTTAGAGCTCTTTCTCAAAGGTCTCTGTGCGCTCTGTGGCTAATTTCACTCACTTATGCAAGAAGTTTATCTAGGAAAATAAATAATGAAAATTACTCTAAACAAGGTAGATGCAGAGGATGTAGAAGTACAAAATTTCGTAAAGTTCAAAAGCAACAAAAAGCACAAGTTGAAAGGCAAACAGTCGGTTACGCAGCTCGTTTCCTGCGCTGAAAATCCAGATCCCAATTCAAAATTTCAGAACTCCGACCTGAACCAACTCTCCAAGATGGGCTTTCTGGACGAGTTGATTTCGGGTATTAAGACAGGCAAAGAGGCTGCGGTCTATCTCGGCAAAAATTCAGATGGATTTGTGGCCGTAAAAATGTATACCGATCTGCGGGTGCGATCCTTCAAGCGTGATGGGGCTTACAGAGAAGGCAGGTTTATCGGCGATACAAGGATAGAAAAGGCGATCGAACAGGGAAGCCAGAAAGGTCTCGACGCCCATCAGATCCTCTGGGTGCAGGAGGAGTTCAGGCAGATGAAACATCTCTATGGACACGGCGTCCACGTGCCGAAAGCGATCGCCGTCAACGGGATTTCACTCGTGATGGAATTTATCGGGGACGAATACGGAAATCCTGCTCCGCGCATCTCCGATCTAAAAATGGAAAGGGATGAGGCGGAAGAAGCCTTCAGGCAATCGGTTCGGAATCTGAAGCTGATCGTAAGATCAGGCAGGGTACACGGCGATTATTCCACGTTTAATATCCTTTGGCACAATGAAAAGGCGATTGTCATCGATTTTCCTCAAGTGATGGAATTCAGGAACAATCCAAATGCACATGCCTTCCTGGAAAGGGATGTCAATTCTTTGTGCAAATCCTTCAGGAGGCAGGGCATTAAAGCCGACGAAGTAAAAGTATTAAGAGAAGTTCGGGAACATTTGATTATTAATCCAATCCGAGCAGGCTAAAAGGAGACAATATGGATAAAAAATTCCACAGCGAGAACAGGCGAAGAGTAGCGGCGCATATGACGGGGAATGACGCTATGTTGTTTTTCAGTGGTGAAAGTGTGCGAAAAACCGCAGATGAGAATTTTCCATTTTTTACAAACCGCAACTTCCTGTATTTGACAGGCATACAACAGGAACAGTCCACACTGCTGCTTCTCAAAAAGAACGACCTCATTAGCGAGTGCCTGTTTGTTACCAAACCCGATTTTGAGCGTGAGATCTGGACGGGCAGGCGTCTCACGGATGAAGAGATCAACGAAATCAGTGGCGTGGAAGGAGTTGAAGACATCAAGGACTTGAGCAGGAGATTGGATGAACTTCTCTCTTCCCAACCTGCCATGACCCTTTGGCTTTGTTTTGACGCGCTGGCGCCGGAACGTGCTTTTGATCTCGAGCGCGAATTCGCGCAGCACATCCAGACCAGGCATCCACATGTGGTGATCAGGAATAGCTATCCGCTGCTCGCCAGGATGCGTAAACTCAAGGCGCCAGAAGAGATCGAGGCCATCCGTAAAGCCATGCAAATCACCGAGGCGGGAATCCGCCGAACGATGCGAGTCGCCAAACCCGGTATGATGGAATATGAGCTCGAAGCTGAATTCAATTCCGAACTTGCAGCACATGGACAGCGCCGTACCGCCTTTCCATCCATCCTTGCGGGAGGGGAACGGATATTTTATCTGCACTATGCGGACCCCATGAGTGTCCTGGCAGATGGCGAGTTGATCCTATCCGATGTAGGCTCGACCTATGATGAATACTGCACGGATATCTCGCGTGTATTTCCTGCCAACGGTCACTTCAGCGAGCGGCAGGCACAGATCTACCAGATTGCTTACGATGCCAACCGGGCTGTCATGGCGCAGGTGCGTCCAGGTATATACTTCCCCCAGCTGAACCGCACCTGCCGAGACTTCGCCTTCGAAGGGCTCAAAGCTTTGGGGCTCCTGGATGATTTCGCTGATATCCGCAGATATGTCTGGCATGGTGCAATACACCATGTTGGTCTGGATACCCATGATGTGGGTGGATATGAAGAACCTATGGCAGAAAACATGGTGTTCACAGTGGATGCCGGAATTTACGTACGCGAGTGGGGCATCGGACTGCGAATTGAGGACAACGTGCTCGTGACCGCAGATGGATGCGAGAACCTGTCGGCAGCGATTCCAGTAACGATTGAAGAGATAGAGAGCATCATGGCCCTGGCCGGCAAGCATGAGTAGCCGCGATTCTTGTCACAAAAGACCATGAAGATTTAGAACATGCGTGCTATAATTACTATTGCTAAACCATACCTTAGGAGCAGGATCATGCGCAAACTTATTGTTAGCAACTTCCTCACATTAGATGGCTTGTACGAAGGGAAGGATAAAAACATCACCTCGCTCTATGACTACTACCACGAAGACTACCACGGTGACGATACCTTTGATTTCTACAATACGGAACTGTTACGTGCATCCGATTTCCTGTTATTGAGCCGCAATTCATTTCTGGGTAACAAGGAATATTGGACAGGCGTGCCGAATAATCCCAACGCCACCGATATCCGGCGTGAGTTTGCTGGGCTGATGAACTCCACGGAGAAAATCGTTATTTCGGATCATCTGTCCGCCGCGGAGTTGGCGCCCTGGGAAAATACGCGCATCATCAAGCGGGCGGATGCCTACAAAGAGATCGCGGCGCTCAAAGGACAACCTGGCAGAAACATCCTGGTGCTCTTGAGCCGTCTGCTCTGGAACGATCTGCTCGTCCATGAGCTGGTGGATGAACTGCATCTGACATTTTTTCCGTTGATTGGAGGCGAGGGCACACCGATCTTCGAAGGTCGTCCGCCAGTATCACTCAAGCTCATTGAAACCCGCACATGGCAAGGCTCAGGGAACATCCTCACCCGTTGGGAAGTGAGTCGCCCCGAAATCGCAAATCTAGAATAGGAAGAATTTTGCAAAAGCAGCGAATCTCCAATTCATCCGGCGCCCAACAAAACCCTGCTGCGCACGTCGCCGTTGGAGCGCAACCCTATCATGCAAGCTTCTGAAGGAGTTATGTATGAAGAAATCTGAACTTCTGAATTGGTTGCAGGAAGAGTATGCGCAATGGGAAGCATTTCTCGATCAGATTGGCCTGGCGCGCATGGATCAACCTGGCGTGAACGGTGACTGGTCCATGAAGGACCTCGTCGCTCACCTGACTGGTTGGCAGCCCAGACTGATCACCCGCTTACAGGCTGCCCAACGCGGCGAACCAGAACCACCCCCACCCTGGCCAGCGGACCTACAAACTGATGATGAAATCAATGCGTGGATCTATGAGGCCAATCGCGGGCGCTCGGTGCGTGAAGTCCTGGACGAATCGCATCAAGTATTTCAGCAGCTCCTTGCTGTCCTTGAAGGATTACCCGAGGATGTCCGCATCGAACAAGTGCACCAGGCGGGAAGAGTTTATCATCTTGTGTGGTTAGGCGGTCAGCGCTTCCCCGCGGGTGAATTCTTTGACCATTTCCATGATGACCATGAACCGGATGTGCGCGCCTGGCTGGCGCGCGTTGCGAAACCATAAACCACGGCCTTGACGCGCTCGCTAGCGCGTACGACCACCGTCAGACGGCTCCCGGTAACCCACACGAAAAACATGTAGAGTCAATGTCAAGGAGAGTTCCATGGATACAGATTTAAAAACCAGCATCTGGCAGCAGTTTGGGGCTTCTATTGGGATGCTGGAAAACGCCATGAGCATCTGCCCAGACCAATTTTGGGACTCGGCCCTGTGGAAAGACCCGGATGATGAACCGGAGTACTCACAATTCTGGTATCGTGTTTATCACACGCTTTTCTGGCTCGACTTATACCTGTCTGGCTCATCATACGAAGACTTTTCCCCGCCTGCCCCATTCATACGTGGTGTGCTTCCAAAAAAACCTTACACGAAAGACGAGCTTCACGGTTATCTCGAGCATTGCCGCATCAAATGCCAGGCAACAATCGAAGCATTAACGGATGAGAAAGCGCGCCAGCGTTGCAAGTATGATTGGGGCGAAGTTAGTTTTTTCGAGTTACTACTTTATAACATGCGCCACGTTCAGGACCATACAGCGCACTTAAATATGTTCCTCGGACAGCACGATATTTCGGTTAATGATTGGGTTACGCAGGCCGATGAGATCCAAGCCACAGGAGGCTCGACATGAATACCCCCTGGAGAACGATCATCTGGCAGCAGTTTGGGGCTGCCATTGACGACCTTGACAATGCGCTGCGCGCCTGTCCTGACGAACTGTGGCGCGCCCGTTTGTGGCACGACCCCGAGCAGGAGAGGTTTTTTCTGCCGGAGTACTGGTATATCGTCTATCACACGCTGTTCTGGCTTGACCTGTACCTGACCGGAGCCGAGGAAGGCTTTGTCCCCCCGGCTCCCTTCATGCTGATCGAGCAGGATGAAAACGGTCCGATACCGGAACGGCCTTATACGAAGGACGAGCTCCGGGCCTATCTCGACGGGTGCCGCAAGAGATGCCAGGCGACGATCGAGGCCCTGAGCGACGAGGCGGCGCAACGGCGCTCCCGCTTTGGATGGGGCGAGGTCAGTTTCGCGGAGTTGCTGCTCTACAGCATGCGCCACGTTCAGGGACATGCTGCACAGTTGAACCTGCTACTTGGTCAGAAAACGGGATCGGCTCCAGGCTGGGTTACCCAGGCCGACAAGCAGAGCTGAGTAAGCCAGTATGATCACCATCGACATCGATATTGCTCGTCGCTTCATTCTGGGCAAACAGGGGCTGTGGCCCGGACGGCGCTGGCGCGGCCTCAAGGGCACGGAGAAGGCCATGCGCGCGATGGAATATCTGCAACTCGACCCGTTGCAAATCATCTCCCGCAGCCAGGACATCACGCTGCACAGCCGCGTGCTCGATTACACGCCTGGCCTATGGGAGCAGGTAGCCTACCGGCAGCGCAAGTTCTTTGACTGGGGTGGCTGGCTGGCCGTCCGGCCGATGGACGAGCTGCCGCACTGGCGCGTGGTCATGCGCCGCGAGCGAGATGACAACTCGCGTATCCGCAGCATGGCCGACGAGCACGCCGATGCCATCGTCGAAATGCGCGCCATTTTGCGTGAGCGCGGCACTGTCAGCAACCGCGACTTCGAGATGGCCACGCGGACGCGCACGCAGAGTTATCGTGGCCGCAAGGACAGCGCACTGGCTTTGTATTATTTGTGGCGCACAGGCGAAGTGATGACGCACCATCGCGAGCGCTTCGAGCGCGTCTACGCGCTCACCGAAATGGTCGCGCCTGTGCATCTCATCCGCGAAAGCGACGATGCCGAGGCAGATCGCTTCTTAATCAAAAAGGAAGTCAGCTTTTCCGGCCTGGCGCGGCTGAACCGTGTGGCTGATTCGTTTTTTCGCGGCGTGCCATTTGACAAAGCGAAACAGATACGCGAGGCGATGTTGGCTGACCTCGACCTCATCGAGGTGCAGGTGGAAGGCTGGAAGCACGTGCACTGCGCGCTGGGCAGCGATGCCAGGGTCTTACGCGATTTGAGCGCCGGGCGCGTGCCAAAAGCATGGACGCCACTGGAGACAACCACAACCGAAGAGGTCGTTTTCCTCGCACCGCTCGATCAGGTCAGCGCGCGTGGGCGAGCCAAAATTTTATTCGGCTTCGACTACATATGGGAAGTCTACAAGCCCGTGCACCAGCGTAAGTTTGGCTACTACACCCTGCCGATTTTGTGGGGCGACCGGCTCGTGGCGCGCTTCGACAGCAAACTCGACCGGGCGACGGACACATTCGTCATCCTGGGTCTGTGGCTGGAGGATAAGGCCCTCGGCAAGGACGAGGCATTTGCGCAGGCATTGGCCCGCGGGTTCGCGCGCTTCGTCACGTTTCTTGGCGCGAGCAAGCTGGATGCAAAGGCGATCCGCGAGCCTTTGCTGCGCCGATGTGCAAGCCCTCCAAAGGAAGCGAATTCAAGCTGAGTTTGATGGCGACGTATATAACCCGTATGTAAAGAGATAATCCCCCAACTTTCTGAAGGAGTCAAAATGACACATCCTCAACCTCAGGGCTTTCTCGCCGTCCCACCCACGGGCAAGGGACCCGGTGTACTGGTCCTTCACGCCTGGTGGGGGTTGAACGACACGATCAAGGCTTTCTGCACGCGACTGGCCGAATCTGGTTTCGTGGTCTTCGCCCCGGACCTGTATCATGGCAAGGTCGCGGACACCATTGCCGAGGCGGAAACCCTTGGCAAGGCTCTCGACACCAACCACCTACAGGCCAAGGCCGAAATTGCGGAGGCAACGATGTTCCTCAATGAACGTGCTGACCAAACCGAGCGCGGCCTGGCAGTGATCGGCTTCTCACTCGGTGCCTATTATGCGCTGGATCTCTCAGTCTCCGATCCCGAGCACATTCGTTCCGTTGTGATCTTTTACGGGACCGGGGTCGACGACTTCAGCAACTCAAGAGCAGCCTACCTCGGTCACTTCGCCGAGCAGGATGAGTTCGAGCCGCAATCCAATGTCGATAGCCTGGAGGAATCCCTCCGGCGTGCTGGACGCCCGGTGACTTTCTATCGTTACAGTGACACTGGGCACTGGTTCTTTGAACCTGACCGCTCGCAGGCCTACAACCAAGCGGCAGCCAGCCTGGCATGGGATCGGACCCTAGCCTTCCTGAAGGGTTCCTCCGCCTCGTGAGTCCAACCAATGCACCGCTGCCTGATATAGCCCCGTGCAGCTTGCATAATTGTTGAAGGCGGTCCAACACGGCGGTGTTCGCTAAAATAAGCATGAACCACGTCGCAGCTTTTCGATGTACGACCAACTGAGGAATAGACCAGAATCGAATAGGAGCCGGGATGTTTCCCGGCTCCCAGGCTAGCGCGAATTAGCTCTACGTCAGGGCCTGCAATGCTTGCAGACCCTGGCAATCCTACCATCCGGCAAGGAGTAGCTGTAGAGCAACTTTATCCGGGTCCTTTTGCATACTGGGCAGGTGCCCCTACCACGGCCAGGCATTTTTCGGATGCCTTTGCCGCGATGCGTTTTTGACATGGTCTTAATTCCTTTCGAGTAATAGAATCGGCGACTGAGCGAATCCGCTCCTGGAATGCTTTTCTGATATGCATCGTATTCATATTTACCTCCTGGAAATGAAACGGCCACGAGCAATGCTTGCCGCGGCCAGTCCTGGACTTGCTTTTTATCCTATGCGAGTGGAAAAACAAAATAGGCCACGGCGCGCTATGCACCGTGGCCTTAACTGAAAAAGGTTAAGCCCTAGTTTGTCATAGGTCGAACAAACGGTGCACAGGCACAGACATAAATTTGATGGGATTGATTGACTACCATTGTGCACCTCCGATTGAACTGTGAGCGATCATACCACAATAGACCTTGACGTCAAGAACGATCATCTGATAATAGCGTTTATAAACATGAACAGGATCATGAATGTCTGATTTCAAAACAGCTTCGAACTCTGCCAGTGCAGGAAAAAAAGTTGAGTAATGAATCCATATTCACACATTGTCGTTGCTTCAAAATTGGTAACACTGGTTGATCCAGAAGATACCCAGGAATATTATTGGGGAGCAATCGCCCCTGATATTCGCTACCTGGCGGCTATGCAGCGTC
>DASTOH010000253.1:0-10810 GCA_035720235.1 Anaerolineales bacterium
TGGTTACATCGCGTGAACCACTGCAACTGCAATCAGAATGGGTGTTTGAGGTACGTGGATTACCTATCCCTGGAAGCAATGAATCAGATGCACTTGAATCCAGCAGCGCCGTGAAATTATTCGTGCAGCGCGCCCAGCAAACCCGATCAGGTTTTGAATTGAGACCGGAAGACCGCTCCGCAGTTATAGAGATCTGCCAACTCGTGGATGGGATGCCACTGGCGATAGAACTGGCGGCGGCGTGGACCAGAACGCTCAGCTGTGCTGAGATCGCGCGAGAAATCCAGTCGAATATCAATTTCCTCACCACCTCATCACGCGATACGACGGAAAGACACCGTTCCATTCGGGCTACGTTCGATCACTCATGGAAACTGCTTTCCTCGGAGGAACAAGCTGTATTACAGCGGTTGTCCATTTTCAAGGGTGGCTTCACGCGTGAGGCAGCGGAGTATGTGGCGGGTGCAAATTTGCCACTTTTATCCGCCTTAGTAGCGAAATCCCTATTGCATCGCACAGAGCAGGGACATTACGATCTACATGAATTGGTGCGTCAATATTCACTTGAGCATTTGAAGAAGAATGAACCGGAGTATGTGGAAACACACGATCGTCACAGCGAATATTATTCCGCCTTATTGAAAAAACGCGGCGATGCATTCAAGAGTGCTGACCAGCCAACTGTGGCGCGCGAGCTTGCCGCCGAGATTGCTAATTTACGTCAGGCCTGGCGTTGGGCCGGTGAGCGGAGACACGCACCACAAGTGGGTCAAGCCGCCGACACGCTCTTTTGGTTGTACGAGTCGCGTTGTGACTGTCGGGAGGGCGTTCCGCTCTTCGGGTACGTGGCAAAAAACTTAGAGGCCGGAAGCGTACCAATAACGGTGACAGCCTCCAGTTTGGATGAGGAGCGAGTCATCACGCAGGCACGTGTCATGGCCTATCAGGGATTCTTCTGCCTGCGGCAGGGCCTGCATCCGCAATCCAAGGATTTGTTGCAGCGCAGCCTGGCAATCTTGCGACCCTTGGCGGACAGTGGTTCGTTAGCGGCGCGGGATGCTTTGTCCAACACGCTGGCATTTTTGGGAATGCTAACCGTCTCACTTGGCGATTACGCCAATGGAAACCGTTTTTTGAACGAAGGTCTGGAAATCAAACGAGCCAACAAGGATGGTTGGGGAATCGCATTCTGCTTGCGTCAATTGGGAGTGTTGGGTTTTTATCAGGGAGCGTATGATGAGGCAGATCGGCTCCTAAACGAAGGTTTAGATGTCAGCCGCGCGCTGGGTAATGCGTGGGCGATTGCCTATTCGCTGGATTTTCTCAGCACCGCGGCATACGCTCGGGGCGAATATATGGAAGCGGAAAAACTGCTTCGCGAGGGATTGGTGTTGAGTCAACAGGTCGGAGATCGCTTCACTACCGCGTACGCGCTGAATGGATTGGGGCTGGTGAAACAGAGTTTGGGTGAACATGCCGAGGCACTCCAGTTGCTTGAAGATAGCATTGCAATTTGGCGGGAGATTGGCGACCTGGCAAGCATGGCGCAATCTTTGAATAATTTGGGCAATGTGTTTCTGGAAATGAATGAGCCACTTGAAGCTCAAAAGTGTTACATCGAAGCGTTGACCGTTGCCAAGAATGCTGGATTAGTCCCTATCATGTTGGATGCCCTGCTTGGAAATGCAACCCTGCGAGCCAGTGAAGGTCTGTATGAGTCTGCTGTTAAAACTCTGGCGCATATCAAAGATCATCCGGCAAGTACACAGGCCACGAAAAGCCGTGCCGCAGAGCTATATACTGCATTTGGATCGAAACTCCCGGAGTCGGAATCGGAAACCTCACCAGTTACATTTCATGAAGAAACATTGGACCAACTGGTTCAGGATGCCCTGGAACGATAAGACTGGTGACGCCAGCGCTTCGCGTCTTTCTCAGCCGCAACCTGTTTTTTGTTACCGACCATCCCGAACCTGATTACCGGTTTCGGTGCACCGGAATCGGATCTCCTTCTAAATATAGATAAATTTCAATGGTGTGCTCGTGGACAACAGGGCCTTCTTTCGCGTCTTCGAGCTTTTCGACACTAAAGAAACCCCAGGTTTGTTTTAGTGTCGTGCGATTCGAAGGCACATAAACAAGTAGGTGGATATGCTCCAATTTGATTTCCACATTGGCCCGTAAGAGGCGTGAGCCTGTCTGTTGAAGAGAGTTGAGCATCCGGCTCAGGAAGTTTTCATGCAGCCCAAGCTGATTCAGAACTTCTTTCAGACGGACCTGCAGTGCACCATCCGTAAATTCTCCGACTTGCAGTTCGAATTCTCCCAGAATCTGCCAATGAGAAGGAGTTTGATTTTCAGTGTAAGGTGAGTCTTGAGTGTTCAGGAGGAGCCTCCATCGTTCTTAGATTTCAACAATTGTCGCTTGACGTTGTGGGTACGCCGCGATGTTCTGTTCCATACACGGCGAACATAAACAGGTCAGATTATCAACCGGTGGTTGAGTTTCAGTTTTGTGTGTTTGAATGATTTTGCTCGCTAACACTGCCGCGGCGATCAATGCTAGATAGCTAACTCCCATGGCCGGAGCAAGACCGATGGACTCTTGCAACAATCCAATGCCAACGTATACCAAACCGGCAACTCCAGCCGAAAAACCCATCAACATTCCTGATGCAGTCGCGGCGGATTTAGGTGCAAGATCCTGCGCGCTCACGATCAACATGGGCATGCCCGTATTGACCAAGGCGCCAGCCAGAATCACAGCGCCGAAGTAGGGTAGTGATCCAGGCATCAAGAAAAAGATTGCATACAATGGCAGGAGGGCAAGTAGCAGCGAGCCAACGATTAAACGCTTTGGACTCAGCCAACCGCTGATTATGCCACCCGCAATACCTCCTGCCGCCGCTGATAGCGAAAAGGCACAGAGTGTCCAGCCGATCAAGGCCGAATCGCTCGGTAGGTTATGCTCATGGACAAGCCACAACGGTGTGGCACTCATAAAAGTGACAAATGCCAAGTTGCTGAGAATACCAATAAGCGCCAGTCCTCCTACGGGTCCAGTTAAGAGGCGGAGGTCAAGAATTTTGCTTGAGGTGGTTGCCGTTGATGGATCATCGTCAGGCGACAGGATGAGCAGTAATATCCCAAAGAAGATGCCGGGAACCATCAACCAGGGTGTGAAAGATAAGCCGAGATTAGCCAGCAGTATCATGATAATGATGGGTCCAAGGGCAATGCCGAGCGTCCCACCTGCCGTGAACAGCCCAACGGCAAGTTCAGGCTTTTTCCTGCCTGCAGTTCGTGCCATGCTTGCAATGGACGGATGCAGTGCGGCAGAACCAAGCCCGCCGATGAGAATTAAGCCGAACAGAACAGAAATATTTGGCACAACGCCTACCAGGCTAAAGAGAATAGAATTGAAGATGACGCCCAAGGCAGCCATACGGCGATGCCCTATTCGATCTGCCAGCGCACCGAATATGGGTTGGGTCACGAGGGCACTCAAAGAGAGTGTCGCGACCAACAGAGCCAGGGTTGTTTCTGTCAGCGTAAAACGATCTTGCAGTGTGGGCAACAACGGCGACATCATATTGGTCACGGCGTCGCTAACGGTGTGAACGAAGGCGAACAGAACGACGAGTCCACTGCTCTGAAATGCTGCAGCTGGGATAGTTGTTTGAATTGAGTGACGGGTAAGGTTCATGGCTATCTCCTCAAGATTTCGAGTTGCGAATTATTGGTCATTGAAAGCGCTATGGCAGTTGCACCAGCTGAGGTCCGCGTTGCTAAGCATATTGCGGATCGAAGTGCTTAGTATCCTATTGCGGCAACGGAAATGTACGGGTCGACGGTGTTGGCAGTTGGAATGACGCATCCACGCCATTGACTCTGGCGATATACGTACCAGGCAGGAGACTGCTGACGTCCAGTGAAATCACCTGCTCAAAGGGTGTGAGTATTTGAGCACAGAACGCCTGTAGATTAAACTTTGTAAGGACCTGCACATTGAAGATATTGCCTTCGCGCCTCTGTTTGACCTCAGAAATGGTCGTGCAGCCTGCGTCGGGTAATTGCCCGCGCGCGATGGCGTTGACCTGAACCGGATTGGATTCCAGGATTTTTACCTCCAGGGTTTGCACATCGGCGCTGCCGGTCATATCAGTGGGATTCGTAATGTTGGTATCTGCAGAGACCCAGCAGTTCCCAACGGTGTCATCCTGGCAGATCACGCGCCACCACGTGCCATTCGGATTCACGCCGGTTACTCTAGCAATCTGTCCGGCGTAGAAAGCGCCAAGGATGCTGGACAGCGTGGAAGGCGCGTTATAGATGGATGTATCCTGGTGTGCGATCACATAAGAGATGTCCGTCTGCAGCACTGGTTGAGGCAGTTGGAAGGATGTCTCGATGCTGTTGATGTTCACGAAATATGTGCCGGGTAACAGGTTATTGACATCCAGTGAGATCACCTGTTCAAAAGGCGTGAGCACCTGGCCACACACGACCTGCGGATTGTATTTTGTGGTCACTTTTATGATGAAGGTGTTACTATTAAGAGTCTGGTTGACAGCTGAAATGGTCGTGCAGCCGGCATCCGGCAACTGTCCGCGCGCAACGGCGTTGACCTGCAGCGGGTAGGATTCCAGGATGCTGATCTCGACGCTCTGTACATTGGCATTGGCGGTTAGATCCGTTGGTTTTGTAAGGGTTGGGTCCGCTGACACCCAACAACTGCCTGTGGTGCTATCAGGGCAGATCACGCGCCACCATGTGCTGTTGATGTTGACTCCTGTAACCTTCGCGATTTGTCCGCTGGCGATATACCCGACAACGTTGAACAGATTACTGGGTCCGCCATACATCGTCATATCGCGTTGTGCCAGGATATATTGCACGTTAGTGGGGTATGCCGTGGCATCCGGAAACGGGCTGTCGGTCGGTTTCGTGAGGCTGTAATCCGCGGAAACCCAACAGGCACTTTCACTGCCATCGGGGCAGATCACGCGCCACCAGTCTCCATTTGCGCTCACACCGGTTACTTTGGCGGTCTGTCCGGCGGCGATGTAACCGAGAATGCTGAATTGGGTACCTGGACCCGTACGCATGCGTACATCTTTTTGCGCCATGATGTATTTGACCGTAGTTGGATAAGCATTCGTGTCAACCGGTTGCGGAGTGGGTGTGGGCTTCGCGAATCCATCCTTGGCGAAGAGCAACCCATGCCAGTAAAGACTGCCATCCGGCTGTTTGGCTGTGAAGAGGATCGCCTGATCCCTGCCTGCCGAACCCAGCCCTGTGACTAGCAACGGGCTGGCCTCCACGATATCGGGTCCTACAAAGGTGACCGGGTCGATGCCCAGCAGTTCGATCAGGTTGCGGGTGTGGTCAGCGGTAACAGGCGAGCTAGAGTTAAGCAGGTTGTTCCGCAGTTGTTCGATGGCGGCATCCGGTGTGTTGGTCGTCCCTTCGGAGAGCCAGTAACCGATCAGGAATGAATCTCCCATCATGACTTTCAACAGGTCGTAATTGCGGGCATTCAGCGCTTCGACCAGACTCAGCCGGTATCCCATTAGGTCGCGTGGGAGCAGTTCAAACGACTGTTCGATGCCATGGACATTGACGGTATAGTTGCCGAAAGGAAGATTATTAATATCCAGTGGGATTGCGTACTCGAAGGGCGTAAGTGCCTGAGCACAGATTGCCAGCGGATCGGTGGTGGTCGCCAGCGATACCTGGAAAGTGTTTCCAATTCGCGCCTGTTGTGCGCCGGAAATGCTGGTACATCCGGCATCGGGCAGCTCGCCATGAACGACGGCAGTCACTTGCAAGGGCGAATTTTGGGTGATTTGAATATCCACATCCGTGACACCAGCAATTCCCTGCACAAGTGTGGGATTCGCGGGCGCTGGTTGGTATGATGTGGGCGTGGGAATTGCTGGTGTTGTTACCGGCGCGCAGGCCCCACTAATAAAAGCGAACAATATAGCCAGGATAAGAAACCTTGAGGTTAGCATGGGCGTCTCCTTAATTGGTGCGTGTGGCAATGACAACACTTTAAAAGATTCTGTTCCTGGTAGGGTGTAAGAATTCTGTACAAGAAATCGGACAAAATATTGCACAACCTGTCGGTAATACGAATAAAACCGTCCAGGTTGCCAGGTGAGCAGCAGTGTTAGAGACCACTGCGGAGACCTTTGCAAGGACAACCCATGAGACCGCGCCATTAAGGAACAAGCCCTAAAACAGTTCAAGAGGCGTGCCCTGTAAAAACTCCAACTGAGAGAAACTGGGAAAAATTCTGATTTCTTTCGCAGTTTCTGAGTTCAGGTTGAGTGGAAAACTCCACAATATACAGCCGATGCGACAGGAATCTGAACAAAGATTCGCAACATAGACGCGAGCGAACGAAGGGCTCTGATTAATTGTGACAACATTTGATGGAAGTTATCAGGATGAAGTTAGTGTAATGGGGGCAGGCTCTCGGTAGTAATTATTGATGATCCCACCAAGGATCTTTTTTCGATGAATTGGTCCAATGGATCGTGGTTGATGAGGGATAGGGGTTTGATTATCAATGCCTTGATGGGGGCGAGAAGTATTGTAGTAGTTCGAGTATTCAACTAATACGCGTTTCAAATGGGAACTACCGGTGATCAGGATGTGATCCAGGCATTCTTCTCGGACGGTGCGAACCCAGCGTTCGGCGAAGGCATTGGCATTAGGCGCTTGAAAAGGGGTATGGATAACGTGGATACCTTCAGACTCAAAGACAGCATCAAAAGCCTTGCTGAATTTGGTATCGTTGTCGTGGATCAAGAAACATAAGGAACTATCGCTTCCTGGTAATTCCCAAACCAATTGCCTGGCTTGTTGGGATACCCAAAATCCATTGAGATTTGATGTGATTCCAGCAATGTGGACCTGACGAGAACCCAATTCGATGAAGAAAAGAACATAGATTGTTTTGAGCCAGATGGTTTCCACCGTAAAGAAATCGCAGGCCAGGATCTGATCCTTGTAATGGTTCATCAAGTTTCGCCAACCAATGGATTCGTTGCGAACAGGAGATGGTTTGATCCAGTGTCGATTGAGAACATTTCGGATGGTTGACTGTGAAACCTTGAAACTCAGTTTGATGAGTTCGCCTTGGATTTTGCCATACCCCCATCGGGGATTCTCTTGAGCAAGTTGGATGATTGTGCTTTCAAGCTCCTTACTGATGGATGGTCGCCCTCCCTTGTTCTTATGAACATAGTTCCATTTTCTACGAACCAATTCGCGATGCCAGCGAAGGATGGTCTCAGGTTGGAAGATGCGAATAACATCTCGCAGTTGATTTGTAGATCGATGGGTGGTGCGTTTCAGTCTGGCAGTTAGAACAGCCAATGTTATCTTCTCAACACGATTGGGCTTGATGGGGGAGTTATGTTTGCGTTGCAGGATTGACAATTGCTGGCGCAAGATCAGGATTTCCAGATCTTTTCCCTGGTTGGATAATCGTGTGATGTTGAGGATCGATAGAATGGTTGAGAAAATGTGCTTGAGGATGAACCAACCCATCTGGTTAAGTGCTCCATAGTGAGAGATGAGTCCATTCTACCAATTACTGTAAACAGGACGGGTGTGCTGGTTTTCTAGAGTCATCCATTTTGGATGAGGTTTTTACAGGGTACGCGATTTCCTCAACACTGTTTTCGCCTTTCTCCTTAGCTGGACTTTGTTCATTTGAAGCTTAACGAAAAGCGGGGTATGCTTTGGCAAACACTCGACCAAGAGGTTGCCGATGCCTATCCTGCAGAACGAATAGATCACGATCCTTTCAAAGCCGCTTTTACAGCAGATACATGTTGTAAAGGGATACTCGCCTTACTCATTAGTGTTCAATCATTAGGCAAAAAACTTGACGGAAACCATGCTTTGTTATACTATCTATATGCCTGCATTTTGATGTGCAGGGGATTATCAAAATGATAATCATTTCAAAACACCGCCACATATAGCCAAGTGCCCCGCAATTGAGTTATTTATCCCATATGGGCTGGCAATTTTAAGAGCGCATAGAGCATCTAACTCATAAGCCCTAGGCCGGGAGTTCAAATCTCCCCCTCGGCACTAACAAAAACCCGCAAATCTGCGGGTTTTTATGTTATTTTTGGAGAAAAATATACTTTTTTACAGTATATTTTCTCCCATCTATGAGAGGCGGACTTTTTGTCCTTTAACTTTAAGTTCAAACCTTATTCATCGTACTACAAAAAATCGGTGAATTGTCATTTCTTGGTGGGGAATAGAGCTTCTCATGCAGTCCTTTTGCACACTCACAAGATAATTATGATTATCATAATCTAGACTGTCTTGCGCCGATGTTTTCATGTTCGTCAATAATGTTTCTGAAACGACTGTTGCTGAAATCGTAATAGAGTAGCTTGTCTCCGCTTACTTACCGATAATACCTTTTGATGAGGATCGAGCAGGCGGCCAAACAATCTTCACCGGTAGACTGGAATTTTTAGGTTTTCGCATAACTCGTATTAAGCTAATTGAGATTCTGGGATGAATTACTGGGCCTCTCATAAATAAGTAAACTTTTCAGAGAGGCAATCCTGCTTGCGCAAAGAAAGATTGGATCAAGTAAGGCTTACGTCGTAAACGCAGGATTGCCAAGTTGAGTTGTTGATGTAAATGTTTCAAGTCAAAACAGCAAATATTACAGAGTTCAACACGCTTGAGATGTTGCCAGGTTCCTTCGTCTGGATTGAGATCAGGCGCATACGCTGGGAGTCGTTCCAGATGGATTTGTTTGGCAGCGCCATTCGCCAAAAATGTTCTGACTTCAATGCTGCGATGGATAGGCGATCCATCCCAAATCACCAATAACTTACGGTCCGTTTGTGAGAGTAAATGCTTCAAGAAACGAACACTATCCAAACCATGCAAGGCGTCATATCTCGTCATTGTGAACAACCAGCCATGCGGCGTGATGCCACTCATCACCGACAAATGGTCGCGGGTTTGGAAGACTCGCAAGATCGGCGTTTGTCCGCATGGCGCATAGGATCGGATCGCAGCAGGCAGGAGATAAAAGCCCGATTCATCCACAAAAACAAGGATTCTGTGCTCCAAACTCGCTTTTTTTTCGTCTCCAACCAAATCTCTTTTCGCCAGCGGCTAATCTCTACTTCATTGCGTTGGATAGCACGTTCGATAGGCTGCTGGGGTGTCCATTTCAACTCTTTGAGTAAGCGAGCAACATGGGAACGGTGGTATGTCACACCAAACTCCCACTCAATCACTTTGCGCACACGTGGGCAAGTCCATACCGCTCCACGAAACCCATATGCTTCTGCACCGTGTCCAAGAAAATCAGGCATCAGCCGTTTTTCTTCATTGGTAAGTTCAGGTCGTCGTCCCGTATGCGGACGAGCCTGCAAACTCTCTTTGCCGTTGTCTTCTACGCTTTTGAACCAACGGCTCACTGCGCCTTCGCTGACATCTAACACCGTTGCAATTTCTCGTTGCTTCCAGCCTTTGCTCTTCAATTTCATGGCATGAAAGCGACGTCGTTCTTTCCAGTGGGTTGTTTGTGATTTGTTCTTGGACATGCTATAGTTTTAGCACAGCCAAAAAACTTTACCAAATTATGAGACACTCAGTAAGACACTGTCAACCTCCCCAATTTCGGTTCTCCCGCACTTTATGTGAAAAGGTGAAAAAATATGATTTGCTTGGGGAATGCAACTCGACGAACTATATCCCCTCCAAGGCTTTACACTCACCCAGATCATCAAAACCGGTTCAGGCAAGGTTTTGCTAAAAGCAATCAGTTCCAGCCGATCAGCGGTCTGTCCCTATTGTCAGACCCACTCCCAAAAACGACATAGTGTTTATGTTCGAAAGCCACAAGCATTACCTTGTTCAGACACGCCCATCCAACTGGTCTTGAGTGTGTACAGATATTTTTGTCACAATCCCTCTTGCATTCGTAAGACCTTTGTCGAACGGATTCCAGACACTGCCCATTTCTACGCGAGGCGAACGATACATCTCGAAGCCCTGCTCAAATGGATTGCGTTCGAAATGAGCGCTGAAACGGCCTCACGCGTTTGTGAACGGCTACAAGTTCAGGTGAGTCCCGATAGTGTTCTCCGCTTGATTCGAAAAACAGATCTCTCTCAAGACCCAGCTGTGAGAGTCTTGGCGGTTGATGATTGGGCAACCAAGAAGGGGCAAAGTTATGGCACGATCCTAGTCGATCTAGAAAAGCATCAAACGATTGAATTGCTGCCCGACCGAACCCAAACCACCTTGAGCGTCTGGCTGCAGAAACATCCCGAGATCCAGATCATCAGTCGCGACCGTTCCTTTGAATACAAAGCGGGTATGGAAATGGGTGCCCCTCAAGCCCTGCAAGTTGTGGACCGCTGGCATCTGCTGCACAATTTTCGGGAAAAACTGCAAGAAAGCCTGCCTGGTCAACTCAAAAGGCTGAAATCGGATGCGGAGAAAAAAGAAACGGCTTCCCACCAAAAGCGAAAAAAGCATTTCGAGTTGGTGAATTACCTGCATGTTAAGGGATATTCCCAGCGATTGATTGTTAGGGTGTTGGGCATCAACCGCGGAACGGTTCGTCGGTATCTTGAAGATACAGATTTGCCAGATTGGCAATTCAGACAACCTGCTGCAAGTCAGTTGGATATTTATCAGGGCTATCTTGGCATGCGCTGGAAGGCTGGTTGTCAAGATGTTTCAGTGCTCTGGAAGGAGTTGCAGCAAAAGGGCTACCAGGGCCAAAGAAAAAGCGTCGCTGA
>DASTOH010000254.1:0-76024 GCA_035720235.1 Anaerolineales bacterium
CACAAACACCTCAAACGCGATGACCGCATTTCGGTGTGCGTGGAGAAAGGCTATACCTATGTGACTTTGACAGGTAGAGTGATGCTCGATGAAGACCCTGTACGTGCACGAGCCGACTATGACCGACTCGGTAAACGCTACCGCGGCACATTCAACCCATTCATGATCCTCGGTTTTGTTCTGCGCGGCCTGTTTGCCACTCTCAGGCGCAAACGGAGCGGAGACACTGCTCGTAAGGCAGACAGCAATCGTATGCAGGATATGCTCTCGCGCGAGCGGGTGACTTTGCACATGGAAATCGAAAAAGTACACAGCAATAGCCTGGATTAAACATTCTAATCAGCCACCAGAAGAAAACGGCGGACAAAGTACGTCACATGACCGATTTTGTCTGTCGTTTTGCTTTTAATCTGTTGCTTTTTGAATTGAGGAAAGACAGGTAAAATTATATATAATTTTCACTTAATGATGTCGTTGCAAGCTCGCGGTAGCGAGCGAAGCAATCTCCCTATTACTGAGTATTCACTCCTAGAGGAGATTGCCACGTCGCTCACTGTCGTTCGCTCCTCGCAACGACATAGAGTGAGGTATTCATGCAAGCCTACGAACTCGCCCAACTAATCTCCCAAAGAGAATCAAGCAACAAACTCTATCTCGAATTCCTCAAAGTCCCTGACCTCAGCATGGGGCTGTACGTCCTCCCCGCGGGCGGAACAGACCCACAATCACCGCACACGGAGGATGAGGTCTATTACGTGGTGAGCGGACGGGCCACGATCCTGGTCGCGGAGGAAAGCCGTGACATAAAGGCAGGGTCCATTGTCTATGTATCAAAGAACGTGGCACATCGCTTCCATTCGATTGAGGAAGAGTTGATCGTCCTGGTGTTCTTCGCACCAGCGGAGTATTCGAACAAACCGTAGGGCCAGAGGCATCCCGTCAGGCATCAAATCCTAACAGTGATATAATGACGGACAATTTACGTCATATGACGGCTATTTTCCGTCACAGGAAAACTCCATGATTGAATCGCTTCTTGGCTCAAAAAATGCAGAACGGGTGCTAATCTATATTTTTGCACGCGAGGAAGGCTATGCGCGTGAAATCGCCAGTTTTTATGAAACCGACTTGAAATCTATCCAAATGCAGTTGGATAAGTTTGAAAAAAGCGGTGTGCTGGTCAGCCGCTCCGTGGGTCGCACCCGTCCATATGTTTTCAATCCACGTTATCCCTTTTTGAGTGAACTGAAGGCATTGCTCGAAAAGGCTTTGTCGTTTTATCCTGTACAGGAACAGGAAGAATTAAAGATGAACAGGCGAAGACCACGAGCGCGGGGGAAGCTCCTGTGAAGAAAATAAAGAATATGAGTCGGGCCGAATTGGCAGCCTATTTGCAGGATTCTTTACAATCAGAAAGAATTAGTGTTGTACTTTCGGGCGGGAGTGCAGTTTCTTTTTACAGTAACAATAAATATGTTTCAAAAGATCTGGATTTGATTAATGTCAGCTTTGCCAGAAGAAGCAAAATCAAATCTGCAATGGAAAAGCTTGGATTTCAGGAACAAGGTCGCTGTTTTGTTAGCTCTGAAACACAATTCTTTGTTGAATTTCCGGATGGTCCACTCTCCGTCGGAGAGGAACCTGTAAAGGAGATTAGCGAGTTTGAACTGGCAACGGGAACTTTGCGGATACTTTCGGCAACAGATTGTGTAAAGGATAGATTGTGTGCTTTCTATTTTTGGAATGATCAACAGGGGCTGGCACAAGCCGTTTTAGTCGCTGAAATCCAAAAAGTGAATTTGAAAGAAATCAAGAGATGGTCAAAGGCAGAAAATAAGATAAAAGAATATGAAACTTTTGAAAAGAAACTTGGCTGATAAGGCGGATGGCGCCCTTCGGGCATCTTCGACAATCCGCGCACGAAATGAGAAGAGTTGACCGTGCTGGTCTTCTTTGCGCCAGCGGAGTATTCGAATCAGTAAGCGAGGTGAGCATGGCTTTTCAACTGGAAAAATTTTTCGTTGAAGTATTTGCGCCCCAAAATGGTGACGTGTTAACGATCATGTATGATCTGCCTCATGGCGAGATACAGGACAATCCGGCCTGGCAGGAACGCCGGGATATGGCAGAAGAATGGTCTCGGAAAATAAACGCGTTTGCGCAAAACCATGGCCTGCGTGTCAATCCTGTCGTTGTCTATGAATCAACGGGCGGCAATGCCCGTGACTTGCCGGAATTCGGCCAGAGCGAAGGAAAGAAGGTCCGGTTGGAGGAGGTGGCCAGGGACTCCACTATCATAATTTCGATGCCCCAATTTTCTGCCACAGCGCCTCTGCTCGCTTTTACGAAAAAGTATGGAAACTTGCGCGTGGCAAGTATGCCTTTGGTTTCCAAAGCTATGGAAGAGACGGGACTTTCCGCCGATTACAGCAAAATCGCGGCAACCTGCGCGCGGTTGGTGCCATTATTTGAACAGTCTGAGGGGATTGAGGTGACGTTCTCGACCGGATACAGTTGTTATTTCGACACTTCTGACCATAAGGCTGCAGGCCAGGACAATGGTCGCTTGCATCCAGGCGAAACCGTCTTTCGTTTGAGAAACCTGCCTTCTGGTGAAGTCTTTGTGGTCCCTAACGAAAGCACTGAAAGTAAAACCATGGGCGAGATCCCGGTGAGTTATGGTGACGAAACCGCAGTATTCGTCGTGCAGAGAAATCGGATCGTGGATGTTCACGGCGACGGGCCAGTGGCGGCCCAAAAGCGTCAGGAATTCCGTGCAGAGAAAGCCCTGTGTAACATTGCCGAAGTCGCGATAGGCTGTAATGACAAAGCCATCGTCACCGGAAACCTGCTCGAAGATGAGAAGGCAGGATTTCATTGGGCTTATGGGCGAAGTGAATTTCTTGGTGGCACGGTAGGCCCCAAAGATTTTTCTGCACCTGACAAAGTGTTACACCAGGATATTGTCTACGCCAAAGGGAATCCGATCGTTTGCCAACGCTTCGATTTCATCTTCCCGGATGGAACACGCCGGACAGCCATTGTAAATGGCATATTGAATATTGAAGGCTGAGCATAAAAAGAGAATCCTATGCTCCAACTAAAAACCACCCCCTTCCACGAACGGACGTCCGCGTTGTGCCAGCCGCAGAACTGGCGCAAGTGGGCGGGATATTTTGTCGTCGGTTCCTACGAACTGACGCTCGACCGCGAGTATTGGGCGATCCGCAATTCGGCGGCGTTGATCGATGTGTCTCCGTTGATCAAGTACATGATCAAGGGCAAAGACGCGGCCGCGCTGCTGCACCGCGTCACCACACGTAACATCCACAAGATGAGTGTTGGACAGGTCGCGTACACCGGTTGGTGCGACGAGGAAGGCAAGCTGATCGACGATGGTACCGTTTCACGCCTGGATGAGACCACCTTCCGCCTGACCGCCGCAGAGCCGAACCTGCGCTGGTTGACGATGAACGCTGTGGGTCATGAGGTGGAGATTCATGAAGTCACTGACGATGTGGCGGCGCTCAGTTTTCAGGGACCTAACTCCAGGAAGGTCCTGAACAAAGTGACCGACAGGCCAGTGGATGAGTTGAAGTATTTCCGTTTGATGCAGAACAAGATTTGCGGACAGGACGTTACGATCTCGCGCACGGGCTACACGGGCGATCTCGGCTATGAGATTTGGATGGACGCGAGGGACGCGCTCAAGGTCTGGGATGCGCTCATGGACGCTGGCGCGGATTATGGCATTACGCCTGTAGGCATCCTTGCGATGGATATGGCGCGCGTGGAAGCAGGACTGTTCATGCTCGATGTGGATTACACGTCCACGAGTCACGCCTGGATCGAGCCGCAGAAGTCATCGCCGTTCGAGCTGGGGCTCGACTGGACGGTGGCACTCGATAAACCGGGGTACTTCGTAGGGCGTAGAGCGTTGGAGCGTGAGAAGAAAGAAGGCTCAACATGGAAGTTGATGGGACTGGAAGTGAACTGGGAAGGGATGGAAAGGATCTACAAGCAAGTGGGCTTGCCGCCGCAGATTCCTGGCATGGCGATGCGCGGCAGCCTACCGATCATGGTGGGCAACGTTCAGGTCGGTTATGCGTCCACGTCCACGTGGTCACCGCTGCTGAAGAAGTACATCGCGCTCGCCCATTTGCAAAAACCGTATTTTGAAGTGGGCACGGATGTGAGAATGGAAATCACGGTGGAACATCGCCGTCAGCACGCGCCTGCGAAGGTAGTCAAACTTCCGTTTTATGAGCCGGAATGGAAAAAGAAGTAATCTTTACATTCAGTTGCTCGCAATGGTGCATCCATAAACATTGAGAACTAACAATAAAGCAAAAACAAAATACAAGATTCGTGATATTCGACGATTCTGTATGACAACCGCACAAATTGTAATAATTAGATAAGTTACCCATCCTATATAAAATCCCAGATTATGAACTTCTTAATCTGGAAAAAGAGTATGAAGAAGATAAACAAAGCCTACAGGAAATACATACAGCCCAGGAACAAAAGCAGCACCAGGTTGAATATCGTCACCCCGAATATAAAACACCAATAATACGGCTAAGACTGCAAACATGTAGGACGACAGGAATAATAAAAACTTATAGATTCGTTTGCTGAAAACAATTTCTGATAAAGGTGATTCATTGTTCATTTTTAGCTCCCATGCATATGTCGAAAGCAAAAATATTTTCACAGTATATCAGCAAGGCTAATTTGAGGTATTGTTTATGATATCCAATCAATACGACGCAATTATTATCGGCGGGGGGCACAACGGACTGGTCGCCGCGGCATATCTCGCCCGCGCGGGCAAGAAAGTGGTCGTCCTCGAACGCAGGCATATCGTCGGTGGGGCGGCGGTGACGGAGGAGATCTTCCCCGGGTACAAGTTCACCGAGTTTTCGTACGTGGTGAGTCTCTTGCGCCCGGAGATCATCCGTGACTTGGAATTGCCCAGGCACGGACTAAAGATCCTGCCGCTGCCAAGCACGTTCACTCCCATGGACGGCGGACGCCGTGGCGATTATCTCGCCGCATGGGATGACCACGATCTGACCCGCCGCGAGATCTATCGACACTCACCAAAAGACGCGGAAGCCTACGACGAATATGCGCGCGTCATGGCGCGCGCGGCGAAGGCGATCAAGCCGATCATCAATTTGATCCCGCCTGACCCGTCGTCGCTTCATCCGCGAGACTTGTTCAATCTGCTCAAGGTCGGTCAATATGCGAAAAGTCTCTCCGAAAAAGAACTGTACATGATCGCTAAACTTGCCACGCAATCGTCGGCGGATTTGCTCGAAGAATGGTTCGAGACTGACGCGTTGAAAGGCACGAAAGCCGCCAGCGGAATTATCGGCACGTTCCTCGGTCCGCGCTCGCCTGGCACCGCGTATGTGTTGCTGCATCACTACATGGGCGAAATCGACGGTGCGTTCCGCGCCTGGGGTTTTGCCAAGAATGGCTCTGGCGGAGTTAGCGGCTCCATCTATAACGCGGCGAAAGCACTCGGCGTGGAGATTAGAGTCAATGCAAGCGTGAAGCAGGTCAAGGTGAGAGGCGGACGCGCCGTAGGTGTCATCCTGGAGAACGGTGATGAACTTACATCCAAGGTCGTGATGTCCGCCGCAGACCCGAAGCGCACCTTCCTGCAATTCGTCGAGCAGAAACATCTCCCCGATGACTTTGTCAGATCGATCCAAAACTTCCGGACGCGCGGCTCGTCGGGCAAGGTCAATATCGCGTTGAGCGAATTGCCCAACTTCACAGCACTGCCCTTCGAAGGCAAGGGACAAAATTCAGTCCTGCATCGCGGCGCGGTGTCCATCAGCCCGAGCATCGATTACATCGAGCGCGCCTACGACGATGCCAAGTATGGCCAGATCTCGAAGCGACCATATCTTGACATGATCTTCCCATCCATGATCGACCCTGATATGGCACCTGCTGGACAGCACGTAATGTCGTGCTTTATGCAATATGCGCCGTATGATCTCGAAGGTGGCTGGGACGACCCTTCGATTGCGGAGCACTCAGGGCAGGCGCGGCGTGACCAGCTTGGCGAAGCGGTTCTCTCGACCATCGAAGAATACGCGCCGAACATCCGCAAGTGCATCGTCGGCATGCAAGTCATCACGCCGAAGGACATCGAAGCTATCGCGGGCATCACGGGCGGTAACATCTTTCACGGCGAACTGTTGCTCCACCAGATCTTCTTCCTGCGCCCCACTCCGCAATGGGCAGACTTCCGCACCCCGCTCAAGGGCTACTACTTCGGCGCGAGCGGCGCACATCCGGGAGGAGGTGTGATGGGCGCGGCGGGGATGCTGGTGGCGAAGGAGATACTTAAGGATGGTAATTGGTAAGTGGTAATTGGCGATGGTCGAGACGCAAGCAGTCGAGACCAGAGAATTAGAGATTAGAGAATTGATTTTTATACGAAGAGAATCCCATGCAAATTGAGCCTTTCAAAATTTCGATCCCTCAAGAAATTCTGGATGACGTGCGCAAGCGCCTGGAGCGAACTCGCTGGCCGGATGAAGTTCACCAATCTGGTTGGCGTTACGGTGCCAATCTCGAGTACATGAAAGAGCTGGCAGATTATTGGCTTACAAAATTCGATTGGCGCTCGCAAGAGCAACGGATCAATTCCTTTGCGAGTTATCAGGCGGTTGTCGGAGATTTGCGTGTGCATTTCGTTCACGAGGTCGGAAAAGGTCCAAATCCGATACCGCTGCTGATTACTCATGGATGGCCCAGTTCATTTGTGGAAATGCTGGGGCTTGTCCCGATGCTCACCGATCCAGCGAGTCACGGTGGCAAGGCCTCCGATTCGTTTGACGTGATCGTGCCGTCAGTGCCAGGGTATGGATTTTCCGAGCGTCCTTTGAAGGCTGGGATGACACGTTGGCGAGTGGCTGACCTTTGGGCAAAATTGATGGATGGCCTGGGCTATCGAAGATTTGGCCTGCATGCCAACGATATTGGGGCAGTTATTTCCGGTTGGCTGGCATTCGATCATCCGGAAAAGGTGATTGGTTTTCACACGATGATGCCGACCTTTCCTCCGCCATCCTTCGATGAATCCCAGCCTCCTATGACCGAAGCCGAAAAATCTTTCCAGGCTTTTGTCGATGCCTGGGACCAGGATGAGGGCGGTTATCAGGCCATCCAGACAACGCGTCCACAAACCTTGGCTTATGGATTGAACGATTCACCTGTTGCGCTTATGGCCTGGATTGTCGAGAAGTGGCGCGCCTGGACGAATCCTAACGGAAACATCGAAGACTATTTTTCCAAGGATGAATTACTCGCGAATGTGATGATTTACTGGGCAACGGAAACGGCAAACTCATCGATTCGCTCATACTATGAGCGGGCACATGATACGCGTAGTTTGAGTCCGAATGATAAGATTCGTGTTCCAACGGGTATCGCTCTCACTATGGAAGCTGTTGAACGCGCACCTCGCGAGTGGGTGGAGCGTCGCTATGCCGATATCCGCCGCTGGACGGAATTTCCCAGCGGTGGTCATTTTCTCGCTGTGGAAAACCCCAAAATGCTTGCAGTAGAAATTCGCGAATTCTTTCAGCAGTTTCGATAAATAAGAGGCATCATTCATGACCAAAAATTACGACACCCTCATCATCGGCGCGGAGGAGCGGGGCTGAAGGCCGCTGCTCAGTACGTGGAAGCCCTTCGGGTTGGCGCAACGGGTCCGCTAAAGCGGACTTCCATGAACTGAGGCAGGACTTTAGTCCGACAAGGTAAGCGAAGTAAGACCGCGGTTGAAAAGGAATTATTATGACGAAAAAGTACGACACCATCATCATCGGCGCGGGGCACAATGGGTTGGTCGCCGCGGCGTATATTGCCAGGCAGGGCAAAGGGGTTCTAGTTCTTGAACGCCGCGGCATCGTCGGTGGTTCGGTAGTGACCGAATCCTTTGGCGACGGCTTCACGGTCGACTCGCTGCAAACGGGTGGGACTCTTCGACCCGACATTATCAAGGATTTGAAACTTTCTTTACCAAAAGCCAGTGTGAGGCCAGTTTTTACCTCCCTTTTGCCAGATTCCAATTCTCTAATTCTCGACCCTGACCCCATCAAAGCCGCTGAATCCATTAAACAATTCTCTTCGCAAGACGCGGCCCGCTGGGGGGAATTTATCCGCTTCATGGATAAGGCTGCGAAGATTTTGGAGAAAGCCTATGTCACCATCATGCCGCGTCTGCCCATGAATTTCAACGCCAAAGAAGGCTTCGGCTTGATGGAACTGGGACTCAACCTCCGCCTGGCGGGTCGCAAGGACATGCTCAACTTCATCCGTGCCCTGCCGATGACTGCGCAGGAATTGGTGGAGGAATATTTCGAATCCGAAGTGGTTAGAGCTGCGATTGCTTCAGTTGCCATTCACGGCTCGACGCTTGGACCCATGTCAGCCGGGACAGGCTACACTTTAATCCACAATTGGCTGAATCGCGGTGGTTTATCGCATGTGAATGTCGGGAGGGCAGGCGAGATTACGACCGCTTTGGCAAATGCCGTAAAGTCATTTGGCGGTGAAATCAGGACCGATGCCGAAGTAGCGAGGATTTGTGTCGAAAATCAAGCGGCAAGAAGTGTGCTGCTGGCGAATGGCGAAGAGATTCCTGCGAATACAATTCTCGCCTGCGCCGACCCGAAGCATACTCTACTCAAACTCGTCGGCGCACGGGAACTCCCTCCGGAGTTTGTCTGGCATACCCAATCCATCAAAATGCGCGGCACGGTCGCGAAGGTGCATTTATTGACGGAGGGAAAACACGGTATCCCCGATGGGACAGTTGTCCTTGCTCCGTCCAACCAATATCTGGAAAAGGCTTACGACGCGGCGAAGTACGGCGAGATTTCCGACAAGCCGTATCTCGAAGTGACAACATCCGTTTCAGAATCCGTTCATCCGTTAAGATCCGTTGTCAGCATCCATTTTCAATATGCGCCTTATTTCCTTAAACATGGAACATGGAACCCGGCGCGTGAAACCCTCGAGAAGCAGGCAATCGACACGCTGACCGAATATTTCCCCAGTCTCAAGTCTCAAGTTTCAAACATAAAAACCATCACGCCAAGAGATCTGGAAGATACCTATGGCCTCACCGAAGGCGACCTCAACCACGGTCAGCTCATGCTCGACCAGTTCCTGTTCATGCGTCCCATACCCGGATGGTCAAACCACAAGACGCCTATTGACAATTTATATCTCTGCGGAAGCGGAGTCCACGGCGGAGGAGGAGTCAGCGGGATCAGTGGACGGAATGTGGTGAGAATCGTTTCATAGTCTGGGATTGCTACAAGTCATCTCAAAAATGTCACCCTGAGCGAACGCGAAGGGTCTCTGTCATCGAAAACCGAGACTCTCCCCGGCATGATTTGCTTAGCAAATCACGCCCGAGGCAAGTGTCGATCGCGACGAACGCTCCCTCAGAGGGACATGGTGTTTTTGAGACAAGTTTTCAATGGATTGATTATCCGAGCTCACTCATTCCAGTGCATTCAATGCGGCGCGTGTTCGCTCCGCGTTTGGGGCTGCCCGAATTTCCTCAAACGAGCCCAGGGCCTGTGCAAAATACTCCCGCGCTTTCGTCTCTTTCTGCGGTTGCTTCAGATTCAATTCTCCCAGTTCGAACAAGGTACGTCCGATCTGCCAGCGCGCGCCAAGTTTGGTAAAGAGCTCGAGCGCTTGCCTCAGCCGCGTCTCGGCTGCGGTGTATTCACCGGCCAAGCCATACCCAACTCCCAGCGCCCGGCGCGCGATAGCCAAATAGAGTCTGTGGTTATCGCGACTCGCTAACTTTTCAAGATGAGGTGAGTATTTGCGCAATGCCTCTGCATCGCGTAATTCCACTGCGGTATCAGCCAGGATCATGTAGATTTCGTGGTCATGCGCCATCGTCCCAAAATTGACAGGTTGGCCGGCAGTCCCTACTGCATTTTCCAAATTCTGTTTGACAAGAGCGAACTCGCCCTGCGCCTTGAGCGGCAGAGATTGTCAGTAGAACTGATTCCGCTGCCAGATCTCAGGCGAGCCCGACATGGAAATCATATAATCGACTGACTCGCTGGCATAGGCTCTGGATTTATCGAGATCCCCTCGCAGAGCATGGACACTTCCGCTCAATGCGGCACTGAAACAGGTGGGGCCGACGCGCTGACGCGGGTACCGTCGTTCGAGCTCACGCCATTTGTCTTCCAGCGCGATAACCTCATCCCAGCGATCCAGGCGGAAGGCACACTGGCTTTGCAGCCCAATCGCTGCGGTCTGCTGGCCAATGGACTGTGCTTTAATGGCCAAAGCTTCGGCTTCCTGCAAATGTGGAAGGGCCTGCTCGTATTCGCCGACATACATCAGCGCCATTCCCGCCCCGCTCATGGCATCAATGCGCTCGATGGGATCGTCAACGCGCGCATCCAGGCTGACTTCCAGCCGTCTCAAAGCGACCTGCAAATGATCTCGCAGCAGACTCTGACCATCTAGCACGTTGCATAGCGCGCCAAGTGCACGCGATAAAACGACCGGTTCAGCCAGTTCCTCGGCCATATCCACTGCGGATTGAGCGAACCTTTGCGCGCGTTCCCAGTCGGGAGGCATGCGGCTGCGCCAGGCTTCGAACGAAAGGGTGGCTAATGCACGAACCACCTCGGCATTCGGCGCATGCTTCAACGCCGAGAGACTTGGCTCCAACTCATTCAACGATTCAAGCGTGAGATCCCGCACCTGGCGATACGTATCCAGGTTCACGTTCCATTTGGCCTCAGTTGCCAGTTGGACGATCTTGCGATGCAATCGCACGGCAATGATCTGATCTGCCTCTGGCAGAGTTTCCCAAAGATGAAGCGAGTCGTGATAGATAGCAATCGCCTGTCCAATATCCCGCAGGAGGCGATAGACGTCTCCCAACTCTTCGAGCAGGATCATATGAGTCTCAGTCTGTTTGCCTTCTTCGATCAATCCCAGCGCGCCGCGCAGGTTTTGGATCGCGTCATCATAGGCAAAGAGTGCGACCGCCTGTCGCGCGGCTTTGCGGTAATAATCGATGGCTTTCTCGTGTTCATTGGCGAGCGCAAAGTGATAAGCCAGTAAACCAAACAATCCATCCAGGCGGTCTGCATAAATGGACTCCATCGCTTCGCCCACCCGTTGATGAAAGGCGCGGCGGCGCTTGATCAAAATGGTTTTGTAAACAGCCTCCTGAGTGAGAGGGTTACGAAAGGCATATTCAATCTCCGGCACACGCGCCGCTTCACGGATCAACTCCATCCGCAGCAGCGTGCCGAGGTGTTTATCCAGTTCATGACTGGCTTCATCCACTGCCTGTAAGACACGATGATAAAAAGATCGTCCAATGACCGAGGCAAGTTGCAGCGTGCCACGCGTGGATTCTTCGAGACGATCCATACGCGCCGCCAGCAGCGACTGCAAATTATCAGGGATGGCAAAATCTGCACTTGCGCTGGTTGCACGCCACAGGCGCTTTGTCTCGCCATTCACTTCCTGTTCTTCAGAGATGAGAATCCTGTTGTCGATCAACGTCCGCACGACTTCCTCGATAAAGAACGGATTTCCGCCTGACTTTTCGAGGATGCTCGCCCGCAGGTTATCAGGAAGTTTAGGATTGGCCAGCAAACGATTGATAAGCTCGTTGCCTTCTGCATCCGAAAGTGGGCGCAAAACGAGTTCTGTGTAACGATGACTGTATTCTTCATCCGCGCTCGTCTTGATCTGCCAGGCTGGCGCGTTGCGTTCTGCCCGCATGGCAAATAAAAGCACGAGTGGGCTCTCGCCTGTGAGCGGCAAGAGTTGACGCAGCAATTCAGCCGACGCGGCATCACACCAGTGCATATCATCGAACACCAATACCGCGGGCTGGAGCGAGAAGTGGGCTTTCCACCACAGATACATCGCCTCAAGCAAGTCACGTTTGAATGTTTCATCATCCATCGGAACGCCATTGTTCCCGCTTTCCAAACCAAACAATGCTCCAAAAACGTGCAAGGCACGCGGACGCCGCGCTTCCTCTATGTCTTCTACCAGCGTGCTTAATTTCTCGCGGAGCACGCCAGGCGGGTCCTGATATTCGATGCCACCCATGCGGCGCATCAAGCGTTGGAATAATCCATAGGCTTGATTTGTCTCATACGAGAGACTGATCGTTTCGACCCAGACGGCTTGCGTATGGCCAAGAGACTTGAATACATCATGGGCTTCACTGATCAGACGAGTCTTTCCCAGCCCTGCTTCGCCCAGCACGAAAATAATGCGTCCCAAACCTTGTTTGAGGTCAGCCATGAGCTGACGTAACGCGAGCAGTTCCGCCTCGCGTCCCACCATTGTGGCATGTAGACCTTCGATGCCGCGCGTGCGACCCGCTTCGAATTTCCGACCCAGGGCCTGGTAGGCAAGCACAGGTTCACTCTTCCCCTTGACCTCGACACCACCCAGAGATCTGAATTCAAACAGGTTCTTTACCAATTTGTACGTATCATGCGCAACTTGCACCGTCCCAGGGTGAGCAGTTTGTTCCATGCGCGCCGCCAGATTGATGGCATCGCCCAGCGCTGAATATTCCATTCGCAAATCCGAGCCAACGGCACCCACCACTACCAGACCGGTATTGATCCCAACGCGTACATCGAAATCGATGCCGTATCTATCCCGGATCTGTTCACGATACGGCTTAATGGCCTCGACAATATCCAGCCCCGCCAAAATGGCGCGCCGCGGGTCATCTTCATGGGCAATCGGCGCGCCGAAGAATGCCAGGAGTGCATCGCCCATCAACCGCGCGATCGTCCCTTCGTATTGATAGACGGGTTTGATCATCTGGGCAAACGCGCCGTTCATGATTTCCGTCCAGTCTTCGGGATCAAGTCCTTCGGCCGCGGCGGTCGAACCTTTTAGATCGCAAAACAGCATTGTGACCACACGCCGCTCACCGACCATACCGCCCTTGTCTTGTGCGGCCTGTAGTTTTTTCATCAATTCCCTAGGGATATATTGATGAAGTTCGGATTTAGCAAGGACTGGTTCAGGTGCAGGACTTTTAGGCACCTTTGGCAGGACCGCACTTGTAGCTGGCAATGCCTGACGTGGAGGGGATGCCGCCACCGGCCCGGCAGGCTGGGGGCCTGGAGAATATATCGGACCTCCAACCTGAGAGCTGAGTTGTCGCCCACAGTGATCACAAAAGAGGGCTGCGTCCGGCAACATCGTGCTGCAAAAGGGACAAGTGGGCAAAAGCCAGAATCCACATCGTTTGCAGAACCGGGCTTCGGCGCGATTTTCTGTATGGCAATTGGAACAATAAGGATTATTCATTTATTCGCAGAAACACGGTGTAATATATCAGATTTTACATAGTGCCGAATAATTTGCTTTACTTTTTGTTGGAATATCGACCTATCGCGAGCATCCCCGAACGGAGTGAAGGGGACAAATCCAAGCAAAAAGTAAATTTACGCATGTAGAACATGCGTGAGACAAGCGGTAAATGTCAGTGATCGAGATAACCGGCAGAAGAATCTGGAGAAGCAAAATAAGACCTATGACCCAAACATCTAATAGGAAGCAAAAACACGACTGGTTATTTTTGGGTTTGCCGCAACGCCCATAGGGATATTCCTTGCGTTGCCAGGGCGACTGCGGTAGCCGAGAGAAATGCTACTGCAATCCCTGCCCGCTCAAGCAACAGATTCAAAGCCAGGAAAAAACTGGCGAAGGCGAACAGTCCGTAGAGCAGGCCACGCAACACATGGGCAGCCGCGGCGGCTCCCTGGTGGCGGTGAGCAAAAACTGTCAGAATGGAGATATATAAGGGGACGGTACTCAAGAGTCCGGTCAGGTGTGAACCGATGAAGGGCGCAATCCCGGTGAGCAATAAAATGAAACTCGTCCCAATGATGATACGAGCTGGAATATCCCAGGCACCCGGCGGCACTTCCCTACCCGACACAGCATCATTTGGCATCAATCGTAGAGAGAGAAAAAGCACCGTACAAACGACAACGAAGATCGGGATCAACGGAAACGTGAAATTTTGCAGCAAGGCAGTACTCACCAGGAAGACGAGCAGGCTACCTATGATCGCGACCTGCCATCCATGCCGCGCCAGCCAGATATACGTAAGAACATATGCCACCAGCGATATCCCGCCGCTTATCACGCCGAGCGCGGCGTTCGCAGCAAATACCGTATCATGACTGAGCGCGAGAAAAAACACAACCGGCCCCGAAGTCAATGGCAAGCCAATGATCCATCCACTTACGGCGGGTCCCCACTTCCTGCCTGCCAGGCTGGCAGAACCGATGATTACCGGTGCCAAAACCAACTTTAGAATGAAAATATCCATAGAGTCACATCTTATATGTCCACTGCAGCTTTGTCAAACAGGGTTAAAGCAAGGCTGGTAGGTAGTGAAGGCACTAAATTAATGAAGAAGGCCTCGCAATTGCGAGGTCTCTTTATCCTGAATTGTTGTTTGATCTCTATTATCGTCCTTTATTGTCCGCAAGTTTGATGGCCACTTCGATTTTCCATTTTGACTTGCGATGTTCGATTTTCGGATCGGTCAGATACGTTTCATAGCGCCCGCGGAAATTGTCACCCTGTTCGGTATCCCAACGATCGAAGTCCATGCCCTGTGCGCGCACCCATTCGATCAAAGCCCTGTTCGCAGAGATGCCGCCTCCTGAGTAAATCAGACTCGCATACCGCCCTGCCGGAATCGCATCGGCTTTGATATTGCCGTCATCAGACAATGCCTTGCGGACCGGGTAACAGAATGAAATATCCATAAACCCGCGCATGTCAATAACATGGAAGCGCAAGAAAGGCGGACCCGCAGTTTTGACTTTATTTTCATCCACCCAATTGTTCAACTCGTCCGCAATCTTTCCAATCACTTTGGACATGCCTTTGAACGGCGCAATGGTTCGAATGCCCATGTAGACTTGTTTGGGTCGCGTATCTATTTTGGGTTTGCCGATGGTCGTCATTTGTACTCCTTTGTAAGAAGAACGTCCCGAAGGTTCCTGCAATTGAGCCTTGCTTTTAGTACAAACCTTCGGGACGGTAGACATCGCCTGTTATTTGAACAACCAGACGATCTCCCACTTGGCATCCGGGCCGGGTGCTGTGTACCAGATCTCACGCGGTGGCTGGATCGTTTCAAAACCGTTCTTTTGGATCCAATCCACGGCGGCATCGTAGGCGCCGAGCAATTCAGGGTAATGGCATTGGTCGCCGGTGATGACGACACAGGCGGCCTTCCCACCTTCGAGCTGTTTCACCTCGATATTGCCACGCGGTTCGACCTTTCCCTCTACGGCCAGGCAGGTCTCCACGGGACCATCCTCCTTTTCACTGACAGGACCGTGGTAGATGCCGAACGGCGCTCCCAGCGGGCGCGCGTCGTGATCGTTGGCCAGTGAGAACAGCGCGCCGATATCCTGCTCCTCCTGCTTTCCTAACCCGTCCACGGTGTGGCGGCGGGTGATGCTGATGATCTGTTGTGCAGGGATCTCTTTCACTTCCACTTCAAGACTCATTTTATTTGCCTCCGGTTTTAATTGTTGGGTGAATTGACGGGCCAGCGCCTTGATCTGCTCAAGCTGTCTCTCACGCAGTTCCAAATGCTGATGCACCAGCAATTCGGCCTGCGCCTGGGAGACGGGCAATACCGCCAGCACCCTCCGGATGGTGGCAAGCGGCATGTCCATATCGCGCATGTTCCGGATCATGCGCGCGCTGGAGAGTTGGTGATTGCCATAGTAACGGTAACCAGACTGGGGGTCGACGTGAAGCGGCTGCAATAACCCCAGTTCATCGTACAGCCGCAAAGCCTTGATCGAGAGGCGGCTCAGGCTCGCAAACGTTCCAATGGAGAGCATATCCTTTGGCTGGTTCATGTCGCCAGTATACAATCTCCCCAAGGGGTAGAGTCAAGAGGCAAAATGAAAAACATCCGAAGCGCCCACCAGGGCCCAACTTCGGATGTTCTGTTTACAGCACTTATCTATTGTGCTTGGCGAAAAGCAAGTAATGCTAATATCGACTGGAAGGCAGTGCCCGCCTGCCTCCGCCTAATACGAAGGCCAGCACCAGACCGGCAAAAAAGCCGCCGATATGGGCCATGTAGGCAATCCCACCTCCTTCTGTTTGTGAAGAAGCCGTAAAGGCGCTCACACCGCTGAAGATTTGCAGGATGATCCAGAGCCCAATGGCAACCAGGGCTGGCACAGTCGTAATATAACGGCCCATCAACACCCGGACGCGCTGGCCTGGGAACATCACAATATATCCACCCAATACACCGGCGATCGCGCCTGAAGCTCCCAGGTTGGGGACCATTGAATTCATGCTGACAGCCATTTGTGCGAACGTAGCGACCAGGCCAGAGATCAGGTAAAACGCCAGGAACAATCCATGTCCGAGCCGGTCTTCCACGTTATCGCCAAAGATCCACAGGTAGAGCATGTTACTAAGCAGGTGAAGCCACCCGGCATGCATGAACATGGATGTGAAAAGCGTCAGAAAGTCACCAGCCGGATTCTCCAGAAACCGGGCCGGCACAAAAGCCCAGCGCGTTATGAAAGCCTCACTGCTGCTTAGCTCAAGCAGAAAGAACAATACGTTGATCGCAATCAAGACAAATGTGACTACAGGTGTAATCCTTCGTGAACTATTGTCATCGCCAATCGGTATCATGTTTCTTCTCCTCTCACTATGAAATGGAAACGATTTTTCGCCCCTTTTCTGTTCTACAGATAATTATGTAAATGACTTGCACCGCCGTCAATAAGGGGTTGCCCACTGTAGATTGCAGGGAACTCCCCCATGCTGAAATTAATACGAGCCTATTGAATGATAAAATCACACCGTATTGGAGGCTTGGATTTCGATTCTGGCCTACAAACCAGCTCAACGCCAACAAAGCCTACATGCCAAAACCTGTCATTTTCACCATCGACGACGACCCAGCGGTCCTAAACTCCGTCGAACGCGACCTGCGCGCCCACTACGGACAGGATTACCGCATCCTGCCGATCAATGAAGGCAAAGCTGCTCTGGATTATTTGAAGAAGCTCGAACAACGCAACGAAACGGTCGCGCTGTTCTTGGTGGACCAGCGCATGCCTGCGATGAGCGGCACAGAGTTCCTTCAGGAAGCCATGCAGATGTATCCGCAGGCCAAGAAGGTCTTGCTGACTGCCTACGCCGACACACAGGCTGCAATCGAATCCATCAATGAAGTTGGGCTGGATTATTACCTGATGAAGCCGTGGCATCCGCCGGAGGAACGGCTATATCCGATCCTGGATGAGTTACTCGAAGATTGGAAAGTCCATGTGCGATTGCCATATGAGGGGATTCGCGTCGCAGGGACGTTGTGGTCACTTGCGAGCCATCAGGTGAAGGATTTTCTCACCCGGCATCAAATCCCGTATCAATGGCTCGATATCGAAAAAGATTCCGGCGCACGCCAGTTGGTTGAGGGAGTGTCGTCGGAGATAAAACTTCCTGTGATCTTTTTTCCCGATGGAAAGATTTTGATCGAACCCAGCTTGAAGGAACTCGCCGATAAAGTTGGTCTGCAAACACGCGCGGATTTGCCATTCTATGACATCGTCATTATAGGGAGTGGACCGGCAGGGCTGGCAGCTGCGGTGTATGCGGGTTCGGAGGGATATAAGTGTCTCGTGATCGAGAAAGCCGCGCCGGGCGGGCAGGCGGGCAGCAGCCCCAAGATCGAAAATTATCTCGGCTTCCCCACGGGCATTTCCGGTGATGATCTCACCCGCCGGGCGGTTTCGCAGGCGAAACGATTCGGCGTGGAGATCCTGTCGGCTCAGGAGGGCAGCCAGGTCGAAGTCAAGGACGCGTATCGAATCGTCAAGTTAAGTGACGGCTCTGAATTATCCTGTCACGCGTTGTTGATGGCAACCGGCGCGTCGTTCCACACATTGAAGATGCCCGGCGCAGACGCGTTGACCGGCGCGGGAATCTATTACGGCGCGGCCTACACCGAAGCGATGCATTATATGGACAAGGATGTGTTTGTGGTCGGCGGTGCGAACTCGGCTGCTCAGGGCGCCTTGTATTTGAGCCGCTTCGCAAAAAAGGTCACCGTTTTGATTCGCGGGCACGAACCGACCGCCTCGAAATATCTGGTAGATGCGCTGGAGGAGAACCCGAAGATCGAAATGCTGATAAACACGGATTTGCTCGAAGTGAAAGGTTCCAACACGCTGGAGCAGATCGTCATCAAAAATACCAGGACCGGCGAAGCCCAAACACTCAATGCCGCGGCGTTGTTTGTGTTCATTGGCGTTCGTCCACAGAGCCAGGTGGTTTCAGGTTTGGTGAAATGCAGTGACAAGGGTTATATTTATACCGGACTCGATTTGATGGTGGATAAACAACCGCCGCAGGGCTGGACCCTGGAGCGGGACCCGTTTCTGCTAGAGACCTCCATCCCTGGAATTTTCGCAGCCGGCGATGTGCGCTACGGGACCAGCCATCGCGTCGCCTCGGCGGTGGGAGAAGGCGCGATTGCCTTTGCGTTGATGAAAGAGTATTTGAAGACGTTATAACCCGCTGGTTGAGTAAGCGGTGGTGTTAGTTCCGCCGCTATATCGAAACCAGCACTTACATGCAAACAAACGATTACTTGAATCAGGTGGTCTCGATATGGGCCTCGAATTTCACTCGACCCTACTCGACCACCTGTGTGCGATTGATATGAACCTCAACGACCTCCGCAAATCTCCGCTCTTCCAGGGCCTGTCGGATGAGGAGTTACAAAAACTCATGGACATGGCTGAACCTGTTTCTTTACGCGCGGGCGAGATTCTGATCAGGCAAGGCGATTTGGGAGATTCAGCCTATGTTGTCATTACAGGAGAGTTTGAGATTCAAAAACAGGCGGGGCAGTCACTGATCAAGATCGATGTGCGAAATCCTGGTGATGTGGTGGGAGAGATGGCTCTGCTTTCGCAGTCACCGCGCAATGCGACCGTGCTTGCAAAGACGAATAGCGAAACATTGCGTATCCCCAAGGAGGCATTTGAGCAACTATTATCGTCCAGCACTTCGGCAGCGCTGGCGGTTTTGCACTGGGTGATGGCACGCTTGACTCAGAACGAGTCGTTGCTGCACCAGCAGGAGAAGATGGCGGCGCTGGGCACCATGAGCGCAGGACTGGCGCACGAGTTGAACAATCCGGCCGCGGCAGCGCAGAGGAGCGCGGCGGAATTAAATAAGGCATTGATGAGACACCAGGTTTTGACCCACCAGATCGAATCAACCGCCTTCCGGGAGAATCAAACGAGCTGGCTCGATGACTTTATGCGGGAATCGTCGCGGCGGTTTTCAGCCCCGGTCAAGCTCGAGGCTCTGGAAAGGATCGAACTGGTGGACCAACTTCAGGCGTGGCTGGAGGCGAACGGCGTTGAATCCGCCTGGGAATTCGCGCCGGTGTTGGTCAATTTCGGGTGGAATGCCGAAGAACTGGAAAAGTTGAAAGGCAGCGCGTTCTTCGATTTATCCATCCAATGGCTGGGGATAGGCTGTTTGACGGTGGGCCTGTTGTCGGAAGTGCAGCAGGCGACCGGGCGGATTTCTCAAATTGTACGCGCGATGAAGTCGTACACGTATCTCGACCAGGCGCCTTTACTGGAAGTAGATGTGCATGAGGGACTGGAGAACACCCTGGTGATCATGCAGCATAAACTAAAACAGGGCGTGACGGTCAAACGTGAGTATTCGCCGAACCTGCCGCGCATCGAAGCCTACGCCAGCGAGTTAAACCAGGTATGGACGAACATCATCGATAACGCGGTGGACGCAATGAATGGCAAAGGTGAAATTTCCCTGCGAACCTATGCGGAGGATAATCATGTGATCGTCGAGATTACGGATAACGGTCCCGGCATACCGGCGGAAATTCAATCGCGCATCTTCGATCCGTTCTTTACCACGAAGGAACCCGGCAAGGGAACGGGATTGGGCCTGCACATTTCACATGATATTGTCGCCAACCGGCATCATGGCCTATTGCAGGTTGAGTCACAGCCGGGCAGGACGAAGTTTAAGGTGGTCTTGCCGGTGAGGATGAATAAATCATAATTTTGGATTTCATTGTGAGTCTTGCCTCAAATGGCCAGTAGGCAAGGCAAGCCCCTCAGTAAGTTGGAGATTGCTTCTCGCACCATCCTGACGTACGGTGTCAGCAAAGATTCGCAATGACAGTAAGAACAAGGAGTAAACATGAACAGCGACAAGGAAATGAAGGACATTCTTTTATCGGCAAAGACCATTGCCAGTGTGGGATTATCCTCCAACCAGGAGAAAGAGAGCTATTGGATCGTTTCTTATTTGAAGGAACAAGGCTATCGCATCATCCCCGTCAACCCGACCGCGACGGAAATCCTCGGCGAGAAAGCTTATCCTGATCTGTCATCTATCCCCGAACAGGTGGATGTGGTGCAGGTCTTCCGCAAACCGGAGGATGTGCCGCCGGTCGTGGATGAAGCCATAAAAATTGGTGCAAAAGTTGTCTGGATGCAGGAGGGCATCAGCCATCAGGAGGCCGCGCAGAAGGCGCGCGATGCAGGCTTGCAGGTGGTGATGGATGCCTGTATGCGCGCCACCCACCGCCGCTTGATTGGGGCAAAGCCGGTGAAGCTGTGATGAACCAATGGCTTTCCTTCACCCGCCGGAGGATCTTCCATCTTTCTCAAAAATAAACAACTCTTCTGCGTGACGGCGCGGCTTCACCGAATCTGTGGGTTTTTCACGCGAGAGCAGCCTGAAGTTCCTGGTCAGGAACAGATCCAAGATTTCGGATTCCGTAACCGCATAGGGAGGCCCGCCTTTGCGCTGATCGAGCGGGAAGGCAAGATCGATGTACAGCCCATCCTCCTTCAGCAAGCGTCTGACCAGGTCTGCATATTCGGTGCGGCGTTTTGGGTCAATGGCGCAAAAACAGGTATATTCGAGCACGTAATCAAATGAATTGTTCAGCTCATGCGGGAGATTGAAAATATCGTGCTGAAGAATTTGGATGGGTGCGTGAGGGTCAGCGAGTTTATGCATCTGCTCCACTGCATAGGATGAAAAATCCACAGCTGTGACGTCGAAGCCGTGGCGCGAAAATTCGCGAGCGTCGTGACCGCGTCCAGCGCCGAGGACGATCATGCGTCCAGGCTCGAAGCGGTTGGAAGAGGCAAGTCTCTTAAAAACAGGAGTCGGCCCGCCCAGATCCCATCCATCTGTGCCGCGCTGATAATCCACTTCCCATTTCGCTGGAAAATTGACGTTACTATTCATGAATCACTGATTCCCCCATACTTTCAATTCTTACAGTAGAGAGATCCGAATCAATCGGGCCTCTCTTCCAGGCGGTCGAAATTATTCGGGGCGAACTCTCAACATAATGCCGTTCTGTGATGGGTCCTGCAGCAGCAAGCCCTCATCGATGAGATTGGACGGGAGGCCAGCCCAGTCGATCCGCGCCACAACTTCATCAAACGCCTCCTGAGTGGGCAGATCAATCGTGAAGTATCGCAGACCCACGGCATCAGGCGGGGGCGGCGGAGCGTTGTGGCCCTGCCAGGTGTTGAGGCCGAGATGGTGGTGATAGCCGCCCGCTGAGACAAATGCCATCTGGACACCTCTCGATACGCCCATGAGGTCGAAGCCGAGCAGGCCATGATAGAAGTCTACTGCCTCGTCCACATCGCGCACGTGTAAATGGACGTGCCCAATGTGCGTTTCAGGCGGAACAGGCGCATCCAGGCGATCATCCTGTCTCAAGTACATGAAAAGTGCCTCCACATCCAGCGGTTCACGGCCATTCGTGATGGAACCGTCGGATCGGCGGGCGTCGAAATTATCATCCTTGATTGTCCAGGTGCCGTCTTCAGGCGACTCGCAATACAACTCGATGCCATTGCCTTCCAGGTCAACCAGATAGGTGGTCTTGGTCAGGATGTGATCCGTCGGCGAGTTGGGGTATTTCAGCGCAAACAGACGCGCCATCACGAGAGCGAGTTCTCTTCGATTTGGTAAGACGTACGCCACATGATATAAACCCGTGACACCGCCATATCTTTTCAGGCTGGCTTCTTCTGTCAGCACAAGCAGATCTTCATTGCCTGTCCCCAGGCCGGCTTTGTACCCTTCGCGCCAATGCAATTGGAATCCCAGAGCCTGCTGATAGAACACAAGTTGGTTGTCAAGGCTGGCAACCGTAAGGGCAATCTGCCCCATTTTCGTTTTGGAATGAATGGAGAATTCTGTCCTGATTTCCGGATTTGGTAATATGCTCATGTGATTTCTCCTGATTTTGCCCTTAAGACAAAACAAAATGCCCTATTCTTCCGTGCTATCCTGACTTTTGCTGGTTAATTTTCATCAGGATATACATCGAAACCCTACAAGGATATGGATGATTATTAATAAGGGAGTAGGGTCAACCACCATACGTGCATAAGTTGTGAGATCAAGTCTCGTGAGATAATGAAGACTCAATTATCCCTGTAAATGTCCCATTGAATCAAAACATCCGAAGTCGTGACGGCTTCGGATGCCCTTTACAGGGTACTTCGTGGTACGGGAGGTCGCAAAGCATCCATGAAACGACATCATCGCCTTACGACGCAACGCGCAGGATGACTCCAGTCTGTGACGGATCATGCAGCAGCAAACCTGTCTCGGTCTGATTCGACGGGATGCCTGCCGCGTCAACCCGGGCCACGACTTCCTCGTAGGCTTTTTGATTCGGCAGGTCGATGGTGAAGTAACGCAGACCCAGCGCGTCGGGTGGAGGAGGCGGAGCGCCGCGTCCCTGCCAGGTGTTAAGACCAAGATGGTGATGATATCCGCCCGCAGATACAAACCCCATTTGGAAAGCTTTGGATACACCCATCATGTCGAAGCCGATGACGCCATGATAGAAATTTATCGCTTCATCCACATCACGCACATGGAGATGCACGTGTCCGATGCGGGTTTCAGGTGGAACGGGGGAATCCAAAAGGTCATCTTCCTTGAGATGCTTGAACAACGCATCTACATCCAAAGGTTCGCGCCCATCGCTCCATGAGCCATCCTTGCGATACGACTCAAATTTTCCGTCTTTGAATGTCCAGGTACCGTCTTCAGGCGACTCGCAATACAACTCGATGCCGTTGCCTTCCAGATCGTCGAGATAGGTGGTCTTGGTCATGATGTGGTCGGTCGGCGAGTTGGGATATTTCGATGCGAACAGGCGCGCCATCGCAATCGCCAGTTCACGCCGGTTGGGGAAGAGATATGCTACGTGATACAAGCCCGTCACGCCACGATATCTCTTCAGGTTTGGCTTTTCAGTCAGAAGCAGTAAATCTGATCCGCCCGCGCCGAGACCGGCTTTATTCCCTTCGCGCCAGTGCAACTTGAATCCCATAACCTTTTGATAGAACTCGAGTTGATTCTCCAGGTTCGCCACCGCCAGGGAGATGGCTCCCATCCGCGTTTTGGGATGGATGGAAAATTCTGTTTTCTCTGTTATTTGTGTTCGATTCATTTCTCTTCTCTTTCCAAAATTAAGAACATATTTGATGATCATTCCCTCGTCAAATAGACGATATAACTCCATCGTTACTTTCTTTTCGAATCCTACCTCTTTTTTGCAGGATCATGTGCGCGCAGCAGCGACCTGCGCCCGAACTGCCGGCACCACTTCCTCGGCAAACATCGACAGCTGTCCCTCGCCTTCTGCCCAAAGGATAAATGTATCAAAGCGGTATGTGATGGCAAGATCTGTCAGTTCTTCCGTCCACTGGTTTACCGGTCCGTGCAACATGCCATTGGACAGGCCGTCTGTGATCACTCCATTGACGTTAAGAATTCGGCGGAGGCTGGCCGGGTCACGCCCAGCCTTTGCAGCGGCGTCATCGAACCGTTTGGCCATTTCGGCAATCGCCTGTAGATCCCCGCGGAAAGAGGGCACCCAGCCATCGGCAACTTGCCCCGCCAATTTGAGTGCTCGTGGACCAGTCACTCCGAGCCAGATCCCGATGGGATGGGCCGGAACCGGACCCGAATGAGCCCCGCGCAGTTGGTAATGTTGACCTTCAAAGCGCAGATTGCGCTCACCGCTCCATACCTTCCGAATCACCTCGATCGCCTCAGCCAGGGCCTCGAGCGCAACACCGGGAGTACGCCGGGGACCTCCATAGGCCTCAATGGCATCCCAGAATCCTCCGGCGCCGAGCCCAAGCTCGAAGCGACCGCCGCTCAGGACGTCTAGACTCGCCGCGGCTTTGGCTATGACTGCTGGCGGACGCAAGGGCAGGTTTGCAACATCAGGGAAGAGGCCAATGCGCGAGGTCGTGGCGGCAATCATACTGAGCAGGGTCCATGTATCGACGAATCGTCGCTGGTACGGATGGTCTTGCACCGCAATATAGTCCAACCCGAGCCGTTCCGCCTCCTGGGCAATCGACAGCAAGGGGGAGTCCGCATTCGGAATGAGAAAATATCCAAATTTTAGGTCGCGGCTGTGGTTTGGCATGGTGCAGTTCCTCGTTTCATCGTACTCATCACTTCGGTTAGGCCGCTTTACTTCCCCGATTTGGATACGTTTGAAACAAAATTATATGCATTTGGCATATATCCATTTATCTTATTCTATTATGAACGATTCATCCCATAATCTCATTATGAGATGAATCGAGCCATACTATATAAACTACGATTAACTCAAGATCTTGACTGTGCTTGCCCAGTTTGTGCCAAGCGCACCTTGAGCTACAATGTGCAATAGCTGCATCCCTTCGATCTGGCGGGCACGGCTCAACGGACCAGCATCAATAGGGCGCATACCGCCGTCGGTCACAAGCTGCGCAACCTTGCTTTTGGCCTCCGCGTCGTCACCGGCGATAAAGACATCCAGCGGCTGACCAGCCACCTGTCCCGCGAGCAGCGTACCTGCATACGTCGTGTTGAACGCCTTGACCACTTTCGCGCTGGAGGCAATCGCTTTCGCCAGATCCTCCGCAGAGGATGAGTCAGGCGCGGTGGCAAGTCCGTCAAAAGTGGAATTCAGTGGGTTGGCAATATCCACGACAACTCTGCCAGCCAGTTTTGTACCAAGTTGTTTGGCAAGCTCGATATTTGTGCCATACCATACGGCAAACACGACCACATCGCCAAGTTCGGCGTCACCGAGACTTGCAGTGGACACCTTCGCGCCGTTCCTGGTGGAAGATCGCACATCCGCAGCGGTCTTCTCCGCCACTTCAGGGTTTGCATCCACAAATGTGACCGAGTGTCCGCCCGCTACGGCACGCGTTCCGATGCCGCGTCCCATGTTACCTGCGCCAATAATTGTTACGTTCATTTTCTACTCCTTATGATTTACCGCTTGTCCCATCCATAAGATAATTTTTGAATGAGATTGCAGTTGAAATTTGAATTTTCCGCTAACCAAATCATGCGGTACTGTGTGAATATGTTATGAGAAAAGTGTCCAACGCCCGATGACGATAAACGCTGCAAGCGCCAGCAATACGATGTTGACAGGAATCACGTTGTATTCCTTCTTCGGCAAATGCTCTGTGAAAATTGCCAGTAGCTGAATCAATGCCAGCCCAACGGCCGCGAGAACCGTCAGCCACGGCAGGATGCCTGTCACCAGCGGAAGAATCAGCCCTAGTGCGCCGAGCAGTTCCGAGATCCCAACGAAGTGGACAAAGGCATCAGAACGGTTTTTTGCCCAGGGTAATTGTTCCTTGGTTTTGGCGGTCTGAAATGTTTTCAATAATCCCGCCATCAAATACATGGCGGCGAGCAGACCTTGTGCGACCCATAATGCGATATTCATCTTGACTCTCCTTGTCATGAGTGATAATATACAGTTGTATTGTTAAACAACAGATGTTGCCTAATTTACCCACCTTACCTTTTCAGGTCAACCATCAAAACATGGATTTTGTTGACTAAGCAACACTGGAGCCAAAATGTTGTTCAACCCAAAAGAACAGGAAAAACTTGACCCCCGCGTCAAACGGACCCGCAACCTGATCCTGCGAGCCTTTGAGCAGCTCCTCGCTGAGAAAGGATTCGAGTCTATTTCGGTGCAAGATGTGACTGATAAGGCAGAAATTAACCGCGCTACCTTTTATGCGCATTTCACCGATAAATATGCCCTGCTTGATTTTTCTGTTCAACAGATGTTCAGGATGGAACTTGAAAAGCGGACGTTGGATGCTTGCCACTACACCCCTGAGAATTTGAAAACTCTGATCCTGGTCGTGGTTGAATTTTTAGCGCTCCTGCATAGCGATTGTGCCCAGCCGCACCAGCAATTCGAATCGCTGGTGGAGGGCACCATCAAGAACATTCTCTTCGAGTTGTTAACTCACTGGTTGAAACAAACAGGCACAAAAATTTCCACCGACATTCCTGCCACCGTCGCCACCTGGGCGATCTATGGATTGGCATCTCACTACAGCCACTTAAAAAAGCGCCCCGCCCTCGAAAAATTCGTGGACGAAGCGCTTCCGCTGGTGGCGGTCAATCTGGAACAGTTTGCGTAACAAGGGTGTCATTGCGAGGAGGGTCGCCGAAGGTCCCGGCGATCGTCCGGGAAAGACCCGACGTGGCAATCTCAAGGCATGATCCACAGCATGCTTGGAGGTTACAAGGACGCTACGCGGCTTCGGCTTCGCCTCGCAACGACATTAGCGGTTCAATACCCTCAAAATAAACTCCGCTGTTCTCTTTCCCGAGTTTCCATCCGTAAACGTTATCTCATCTTCGACGAACTTGCGGCGCTCTTTTGCATCAACCGATCTGTCCTTCAAGTACATATTCAACGCGTCGCATAGTTCACTTTCATTGGTTGCTACGCGCCCTGCCTTCGCATCGCGGAAGCGCTTATGCGTGGGCCAGTTGCCGATTTCCTTCAACGATAACGAAAACTTCTTCGGATGATTCCATCCGCCAGGTGTATCAATCACTGCCGCGATCATGGGCGTGTCATGGACCGCTGTTTCCACCAGCATCGTCGAATAGACTGTCACCACCACATCCGAATATGCCATCATGGACGACTTTTCGTCCATGTCTTCGCCGCTGTAGTAGCCGAGCGAGCCGCCCAACGCCACAGGCTGGACAACATGCACATGCGGATATTTCTTCTCCAGGTCAAACACGCGCACACGTTCTTCGGCAAAGATTTTCGGCTTGTCTTGAAAATGACTCGGATGCAAACGAATCAACAACTGCGAAGGCTCTGCCAGCGAATCGGATGAAACCAGTTTCGCCAGCGCTTCAATGTTGGGATAATTCGGCGCAAAGTGGACGAAACTGCTGGCATACGAGATCAACTTGCGAGCCGGGTCAAGCCCGTGCAATCTGAAATACTCGTCACGCGGCATCAGCCATTGCTTGTGGAAATATCCATCATACGATGGGATGCCGCCCACATGCACACGCTCGGGGTTCCAGTCGGAGCCGAGCACGAGTTCCTCTTTTTGTAATTCAGACCAGCACGTCGCCCACTGCACATCTGCACCGGAGACGTTATATGACGATGAATTGTCCCAGCCCACGATGACGGTCATATTTGGGATGCCACGCCGGGCAGATTCGCGCAGGAGGTAACGATCCATGCGCCAGCCGGGAGTTGAAGCGATGACCAGATCAGGCTGGTATTTGTCAAACAGGTCAGTATACAACCCGGGTTCAGGCGTGAAGCGGTTTTGCATCCCCACCAAGAGTTTGCGGGCGAAGGCGAAGTTTCGCAGCAGCAAAATCATCAGCGCGGACGGAATCCAGATCCCGAAACGGAACTTCCAGGAGTTTTCCGCCCAGACCTCCCAGATGTGGCTGTCCATGGCTTCGGTGTTGATGCGGCGCGAGCCGCCGACGCGGCGCAGGTAGATGAGAAGCCACTGCCAACGCGGGGAGACTTTGCGGGCATAATCATTAGTTTGTTTGAGACGGAGTCCCTCGAGGATGAGCCCAGGGCGACCAAAGCGACTGGAGATTTGAGACTGGATTTCGTCATCAGTCAGGAGGATGACTTCGACACCCGCGTCGAGCAGAGTCTGGACGACGTCGCTTTGCAGGAAGTAGATGATTGCCATGCCGTGGTCGGCGGAGATAAAAATACGTTTGGACATTCTTTATTTTCAAGTGTCATTGCGAGCCTGGAGGGCGAAGCAATCTCAAACTTTCATGACAACCTGAGATTGCCACGCTCACTCCGTTCGCTCGCAATGACATTGGTTAAGAGTAATACCAATTGAAAATTTTGTTATACACCGCTAGCAGCATCTTCTTGATAAATCCAACTTCCAACAGGCGCTTGCCGAAGGAGACAGGCTTCTTCTTTCCCGCATCCTTCAACTCCCCGCGCAAATACCCCAGCGTGTTGGACATATTCATCACCAATGGGTCGGAGACCATCAGGCGCAACAAGCCTGCGTCATTCATGCGCTTGTCCAACTGGCGGACCTGGCCCATCGGCTTGTCCATGTCAAAGGGCAGGAATTGCTGGAGCGTGGATTTGTACGCGGTGAACTGCCAGTGTGAGGCGCCCGCATAGGCAACAATCTCTCTCGATGTCGCTGCGAGCGCACTTTGCGATTGCGAAGCATCCTGAAAGGAAGCAGTCTCCTCATTTATTGGGAGATTGCTTCCCCGCTTCGCGGGTCGCAACGACATGGGAGTATAAGTAATGCGCCAATCTCTAGTCTCTGCGTACACTTTCTTATTCTCTTCCTCGGTCTGCCCAAGCGAGAGATTGAATTCAAGGAAGGTCTCCCACGGAATGAATTGTCCATCTTCGAGGTTGGCACGCTCCACGTCCCGCGCCCATTTCAGAGTCGATTCATAAAACTCAGGCGGTGTGCGGAAAGGGCGCGCGGTCACCATGCCGACATTGGGGAAGGTTTCGAGAATTTCCACAGAACGCGAAAGCCATTTTGGGGAGAACAAAACGTCGCTATCGGTGTAGGCAATGATTTCCCCAGGCGCGCCCGCTAGTATGACATTCCATGCACCGCCCTTTCCCATGTTCTTCTCGGAGAGGATCAAATATTGGATTCTTCCCTCTTCTTTTTCTTTCACCAGGAAATCACGCACTTCGGCGCAGGAGCCGTTGTCAAAGACCATCAGGTCAAATGGCAGACCCGCGTCCTTGCGCATGGACTCGAGTGAGACTTTCAGGACGTCGAGGGTCTCGGCGTAGAATCCGCTCAGAAAGGGGATGTAATTCAGCAACGTGACCGTAATCCGCTCGGGACGGGGGACATCTTTGACGAATTTGGCAGGATTTTGACCTTTACGCATACTTCGATTTCCGATTTTGGATTTACGATTTACGATTGAAGAGCCTGGCGATTCGCTTTTGCCAACGTTTTGGTCGGGCAATATTTTCAATTACGTTTTCAGGTAAAAAGAAGAAGACAGCGCGCAAGAACAGTTCAAATTTACGTGCAAGGCGTAGCGATGTCATCTTCGGGCGAACAAGTTTACCACCTGCGGCCAGCTGATGTGTTGCATCTAAAATTGTGTAGCGGACATTTGCCTGTCCGCCAGCCAATCGAATGTTTTCATTGGTGTCGGGGTGCTCGTAGTGTGGCTTTCCACCTGGCAGGTGGGAGTAATCGTGGTTTTGATGCACAATCATGACCGACGGCGTGCAATCAATCACGGCCCAGCCTTCCTTGCGCGCTTTGTAGATCATCCAGTTGTCCCAGCCAGCGCGGCCGATAGCGAAATTGGGGATGTCGTTGTAACAAGATCTGGGAAAGAGGAAAAAGTCGCTTCCAGCGGGGCGATGGAGAGTGCCTTGACGATGGACCATAGACGATAGACGATTTTGCCAGTCTTCAGTGAAGTCGATGGGATGGGTGATGTCTAGGTCCCAGCGTTGACTGAGGAGGACGAATTTGTCACGCAACATGCGTGACCTACGCGTCGCTTCGAGGAAATCAGGCATGAAGATCATGTCCGCGTTGATGATGCAGAGCAAGTCGCTGTTGCTATTTTCACGCGTCAGTTGAAACATGGACGAGATCAGCGGCGTGCCCGATTCGTTGCACACCACTCTGGGAATGTGCTTCATGCCAAGGTCACGCGCGGCTTCAGCGAGACCTGCCTCTTCCCCGAGCAAAAGGACTTCGACATCAGGGAGGAGAGTCCATGATTTGATCGCGTTACGCTGAATTATCGCGATATGCGGATCGGTGAATGGTTTGGGGGCAGAAAATATAGTGATGAAAGCCACATTAACCGTTGGAATGAACCCTTGCCTTAACACGCGAATACTGCTCACGATAGACCAGCACCGCTAATAGCAAGGAAAAAACAAGTGTCAGGACCATTCCAATCATCAAGATGCCCATATAGGGAGGGTCACTGTGATTACTGATGGAATTGCCTTGAACGAGAACCCTGCCGTAGCCTTTGATGAGCGCCTGAGAGACCGCTTTGACTCCCCAGAATTTGACATGCAAAAATAAATCTCTTACCAACCAAAACAGGCCGAAAACAGCAAGTACATATCGCAAAAATGCCGGCTTTCCTTGAAGCCATTCATTAAGGAAGAATGCGCTTATCATAATCAAAACTACCAAGGGGAGCCCGATCAATCGCGATGTAACTCGTTCCGTTGCAAACAAAGGGATATTTAACAGTATGATCAGTTTGTAGTTTTGGCCTATAGATAAAAGAAAAACCACCAGAGTTGGCAACATCAACTGCGAAAATCTTTTCTTAAATCTCAGATCGGATATCCATTGAATAATACCAAACCATAAAATGATTAAGGTTCCTGCCAGGCCGATATAGATATTAAATTCCCAATAATGAGTGCTATCAAACCATAGCGCTGGCAAGCTGGGGAAACGATAATCGATGGATCGCACAAACATTAATGAAGAGAAAATATCCTGGATGTAAGGAAAGCCTGTACGAAATTCAAACGCCCCAGTCAATTTTATAGCAGGTATCACCAACACAGGTGGCAACAACCGGGCCGCACTGATCATACCTGCAAAAAATCCCGCGCTGATAATCCACCCAATCTTCTTCCAGACCACGATTCCGAGACTCCCTAAAAAGATTAATGACCATACAAAGTGATGTTGTGAGCCAACCAGGACCATGTAAAACATTAAGAAGGCTATTTTTGCAACCCATAACCAATTCTGTTGTTCATCAATAAAATCTGTAACGAACAGGACGAGTAACGGGAATAGAAAATAGCCTCCCCAGGTAACATGGCCAACGCTGTAATGAGATTGAACATACCCATTAAAACAAACGAGGAAATACATGATAGAAAAAGCGAATAAAGAAATGCCATATTTTTGCTTAAATAAATATAAACCAATGGCACCAATCGTAAATTCGATCAAGAGATCAAAAATGGCGAAAGTATCGATATCGATCCAGTAAAGAACGATTTGCTGCGGTGTAGTAATAACATCGGGCATAGTGAAGAAACGGTCAGTTATGAAATGCAAAAAGTTTACTCGGGTGACATGCAGGGGCAACTCTCCATACACCAGGGCATCTCGTATAACATCAAGGCGCGGGAGATTAACTGTTCTCCAATCATGATAGTTGAGTGGTGTTTGTCCCCAATTAAAGAAGACTCCCCAAAAATAAATGCCTGTTATATAAAGCAGTAAAAGCCAAATTACCAAGAAAAGGGGACGCCGTTTCTCGACCTCATGATCAAAAAATGCCTGAATGAATTCTGAAAAATTCATATAAATTTGGAGAAACATGTATCGTTAACTCATGGGTTCTTATTTCTTTCATCGAAATCTGTCATGACTTTGTGTCGCACTTCAGCATTCATTTGAGCCAAGTGGGGATCTTTATGAACGATTTCGAGAACATCGTACCAGGTAAAGTTGGGTTTTCCTGCCAGCCGCGAGCAAATTTCGCGGACAAAGCTTAAGTCTTCTGGAGTATCTACTGTCCAACGGTAAGTGCCGAAGTCAGTGGTGTGGTTCAGCAGGGCGATTCGAAAACCGCGTGGTGAGATGCCTAGAGAAAGTCTACGGCTAACCGCTGAAAGAGACACGCCCTCATAAAAATATGGCATGACGTGTTCGCGATGGTATGGCTCTTTGGCTTCCTGCCAAGCTTTTTTCAACGCGGCAAAGGTGCAGACCTCCACATCCAGGCCGATGGGATAGGTCCGATGCCAGGGCGGCGGGAGGCGGTTGCAGACAAAGTCCGCGGCGAAGAGGAGTTCATCGGGGAGCAGGGGTCGGTTCAAAGTATCCAGTGGATTGGGCATGCCTTCGAAGCGCCCCCAAATCGCATTGACTGCCTCATCGATCAACGCCGGGTCAATGACAGGACAATCCGCCGTGATGCGGACCACCACATCCGCTTTGGCCTGAGAGGCGGTTTGGTAGTAGCGATCCAGCACGTCGTAAAGACTGCCGCGGGTGAAGGGAATGCCCGAGAAATCACAATATTCAGCCACGGGGTCGTCAGAGGCGTCTGTGGTCGTGGCGAAAATCACTCTGTCGAGAGTCTGCGCGCGAGATGTTCGCGTGAAGACGCGTTGCAGCATGGGCTGCCCCGCAATGTCTGCAAGGATCTTCCCAGGCAAACGCGAGGACGACATACGTCCTTGAATGATGGCGATAACTCTTGGTTTCATAATCAATTCTGCCACAGAGTCACGGAGAGCACAGAGATCTAATATTCTCTAAGTCTCTCCCGAAGAACATCGGGACGATGTGTGACTCAGTGGCTAAGAGTCCGAAGCCTCCGATGGAATGGGAAGCGGAGTCACAAAGCCCTTCGCGCGGAATTTCTCGACGTATTCACGCACCATCCAGTAATCGAGACCGACCTGTTCGGCAATATCGAATATAGTGTGCCCGCCTTCAAAGCGCATCATGATCTTTTCGATAGCGCGGTTGAGGTCCCAATTTTCGCGCCAGTCCACCCATAAGCCGTTGCCGCTCAGAAAGACGGGACCGCGGAACGTGCGCTTCGGGGTGTAGTTGCTGGCGTACACGCGGATGATCTCCTCGATAACGTCCGCAGCTTCCTGCAATTTCTCTTCGTGAATGATGGATAGATTATCTTCGGTGGTGTGATATTCGGGATAGGGAAAGCGACTGATGGAAAGGCACGGCACGTTCACCCCGGGACCGTTGAGCACCCGCTCGTCGTTGGCGATGATCTCGGCGAATTTGCCTTCGCGGAATTCCAGGCCGCGCTGGCGGAGAACAAACTGACCCACACGGTCGAGCATGTCATTATGCTGGCGCGTGTGCTGGAGCGCGATGGTATTCGTATTGCCGGTCATCTCGATGAAGATGCCACCGCGCAGATGAGGGATCAGGTCTTCGTGATGGGCAAGATAGGCGATGGAGCCAATCGTCTCGGGTCCGAACCAGAAGCGGACGCTCATCGAACCTGGCGGAAGTGGTTTGGCGGCGAGTCGTCGCGCGACCTCGATGGCTGTCACCACGCCCGCGGCATCGTCGTTGGCCTGGTTGGGATGGCAGACATGCGCCATGATGAGCATTTCTCCTGCTGGGGGATTCGTCCCGCCATCTGAAGATGATCTTCGACCCTGTGGATGAATGACCGCGGTGGACACTTTGAATCCCTTTGCAGGATCCGTAATGAATTCAGACTTGATGACTGCGTGATATTTTTTGTCGCGCGGCAAAGCATCGAACGTCTCCTTCGGCAGGCAGAAGCCCCAATTGCGTTCGTAATATTTGAAAATCCACGGCACCGCGTTCGGATATTTTTCGCTGAAATAAAGATGCGGCTCCAACTCGGCCCAGGTGAGAGTTCTATCAATCGGGAGGGAATAAGAGACGATGTGCAGAGGATTATCCTTGAAATCCACGATACGCTGACCATCACTTCGACCCTCCCTCCGGTCGTCAGTGCCAGCCTCCATTTCGAGATATGCTTCATGAACGACATAGCGTTCAGGCACATACCACGTCCAGACGGGTTTCAATGGTTCATACGTCTCGATCTCGTAACAAGCGTTTTCAGGTAAATACGAGCCGATGATCTCGAGCGCAGCGTCGGTGCCGTCTGAGGCGAGCGTGCGATGCAGCGGCATGATCTCGGCCAGTACATCTTTCAGGGAAGATATCGGTTTCATTGGGGAGATCCAATCCTTGGCGCGTTGCGGCGTCTCGAGGATGTACGTCAGTCCGGGTCCCTTGTGTTCCTTCATCGCCGCCACCGCCACGCGGAACACGTCATTGCACTTCATCAGGCGCACCTCTGCTTCGCCGATTTGCCGCCGCGTCACTACCTGGCTATCCAACAACGCGCCGATGGGCTCAAAGTCCAGCACCACGCCGCGTTCCACATCGCGCACGAACATTGTATACGACTCTTCATGCAGTTTGCCCTGCGCGTCAATCGCGGTCCCTTTGAACTCCTTGAGAAAGCGATAATCCACACCCGCGGCCTGTTCGCAGTGGTGCAGAAAGGTGATGCTTTTGCTGTATGGGAGACCCAGGATCAAAATCTTAGCATCCCAATCGCGGAACTTCTTGAAGATGGTTGTTTCGCCGAAACAATCGTTCGTGCGATGGGCGGCGAGTTCGTCGGCATGTTTGCCGATGGCAGCCATGGAGTAGATTGCATGGTGCATGCGTTTGGCGCGCGGGTCGGTACGCACCAATTCGGTCAGCACGCCCATTTGCGAAGGCGTAGTGCGGAAGTCCCAGGGCACGCCTTTGAGGTAATCGTAGTTGAAGGTCGGCATGATGAGCGTACCTTCCGGTCCAATCACGTCGAGCAGCGCGTCGATCACGGTTTGAGGTCCGCCCTCCACACCGCCGAAGGACTTATATGAACTGTGGATGAACAGGACATCCCCTTCCCTCATGCCAAGTTCGCGAAATTCCTCGACCAATTTTTCGAATGTCAACATACTGCCTCCAAACAATTATCTGTCATTGCGAGCCGAAGGCGAAGCAATCTCCAACACGCCGAGGAGATTGCTTCGGGCGGGAGATCACCGCCCTCGCAACGACATCGCTTTGTCGTACGCCTCAAGGAGTTTACCAAAATTCTTCTTCCAATCTGCCTTTTGCTCGGCAGTCTTCCGCGCCGCTTCACCGATCCGCTTGAAGGACCTTCGGCGATTCTTTATCGCGTACAAAATCTTCTCCGCCAGATCATCCACATCCCCGTCACGGAACAGCCAGCCGTTGACTCCATCTTCGATCCATTCCCGGTTGCCTGGGATATCCGAAACGAGACACGGCAAGCCGCTCGCCAGTGCCTCCATCAACGTCACGGACGAACCATCCACGTGTGAGGGCGAGATATAAATGTCTGCCATGTAATACCAGCGCGGCAGATCACGTTGACTCACCTGCCCCCCGAAATGGACCCGGTCCAGTACGCCGCCATTCATCAAAATCTGACGGATGCGCCCACCCTGTGACCCTCCGCCCAACAGGATGAGATTCACGTTCGGGTCAATCGCTGCCACTTTGGCCAACGCCTTCGCCAACACATCCACACCATAAATTGATTCCCACATACGACTGCAAAACAGTGTGATCGTTTTACGATGTGTACTTGCCGCTTTCTTCGTCATAAAGTGTTCAAGGTCAATGCCCCATGGAAAGACGACAGCGTGTTCAGGGTTCACTCCATAAGCAATTGCCTTTGCCCGCGTCACATTGGCATCACACGTAAAATATTGTGCCCTGCGCAACGTATAGCTCGTAACCCACCGCATCCATGCGCTTTTATCCGCTTCCATCAGCAGGTCATAGCCCCATGACATTGCCAGGATCGGACGGAATCCGCTCAACGCCGCAAGGAACGCGCAATTCTGTATCGGACCCGCGTGAATCAGATCAGGTTTGATCTCTTTGGTCAAACGTCGGAGGTCGAGAGTCAAACGCGGCACATCGCGCCAGCGGAATCCGCCTCGTCCGCCCGCCCACAGGATTTGCTGAACTTTCTCAGGGACGGGACGATCCTCCATCTGGCGGCTCATCGCTTCGAGTTGCAAAAAAAAGATTTCGTGCTCCGTCTTGGACAGCGAAAAGAGAAACCGATAATCGTGAGGGGTGTAATTTTTACTAAAGTAGATAATTCTCATAACTTTGCCACAGAGACACAGAGCCGCGGAGTTTTTGATCTCAGAGTCTCCGTGACTCTGTGGCTGCTGTTCTTATGCGCCAAGGTCGGTCCACCGCAATTCCTGACCATACTTGAAATCATGCAATGCCTTCATCCCAATAACATTTGGAATCTGGTCAGGCTTGATCGCGCCAACGGTGGCGGGACGTAACACATCGATCATGTCACGCGTGAAGACTTCGCCAGCCTGGATGTCACGCGCCGCCCGCAGGCAGCGACGTTGCACAATGGCGGTTTCCTGTTCGTTGCCCGCGATAAATTTATCGGGCGAGCCGAGTGCGCGTTCAAGGATACGCGTCTCTTCGACCATGCGCGCCCATTTGGCGGGATCCATCGCAAACTTGTGGTCGGGCCCTTCGCGGTTGTTACTATCGGTGAAGTGACGTTCGATCACGCGCGCGCCTAATGTCACCGCCGCGACAACCGGAGCGACGGCATGGGTGTGATCGGAGAGTCCCAGGATCACATCGGGGAACATCGCCGCGTACGTCTTCAACACGTTGACATGTAAATGATCGTAGTTGCCCGGGGAGGCCGTGTAGTTTGTGTTGCATTGCATCAAGACAAGTTGCCTGTTGATCTTCAATATCGCGTGGACCGCCTTCTGCACTTCACCAATCGTAGAGGCGCCCGTCGCGACAAAGAACGGCTTGCCCTTGCTCGCCATCCGCTCTAGCGCTTCGATCCAGTCGATTTCTCCGGAGCCAGCCTTGTAGGCAGGCACATATTGGTCAAGAAAATCAATCGCAGCAAAATCATATGGCGAGGAGAAATAGTCAATGCCCGCCTCCTGACATTCCTCCGTCAGGGTCATGGACCACTCAAAGGGAATGGACGCGGCCCGATAGACCTCGGTCACAGGCTTTTTCCACGTGGCCTGATGGCTGACCTGCGAATTCATGTGCGAAAAGCCGTAGTCCGACACGATCTTCGGTGCGTCAAAGTTCTGGAATTTGGCTGCATCCGCTCCCGCCTCCTTCGCCAGTCGGATCAGCAGTTTCGCCCGTTCCAGGTCCCCGTCATGATTGGCGGCTATATCGGCGATGAAATAGGTCGGGTGGTTCATGCCGATGGTTCGATTTCCAAACTTGATTTCCATGTTGTCCTCCGATGATTTGAGTCTTGTCATTCTCCCGCAGGGACGCCGGGACGGTGTGAGGGAGCGATCGTCGCGACCGAAGAATCTCGCGTTATGAGAGTAGAGACCCTTCGCTGTCGCTCAGGGTGACATTTTATAGTTTATATTTTCTGGATCAGTCGTGTGTAAAAACCACATGCTTCCATGATTTGATCCACTTTACAATTTTCATTACGCATATGAGCCAGTTTCGATTCGCCAGGTCCAAAGCCAATCGTGGGGATTCCCAGGCTTACCGGTGTGACCGCGTTGGTGCTGAAATCCCAAAAGTCATACTCGGCAGGCTCGTTACCAAAGTTCTCACGATAGGCCGCAATACAAGCCTGTGTCAGTCGATGCTCCAAGTCAATTTTCCAGGCGGCATGGAATGGCCGGTATGTAATATCCATCCCTGTCCAACTTTTTCTACGGAGCGTTCCCACTTCCCAGGTTGCATTTTTACCCTGTATAAGCTGATCCATTTCCTTCTTTATAACATCTTCTGTCTCTCCGGGCACCGTTCTTCGATCCAAATATACTTCGCATTCAGACGGGACAGCATTGAGGGAGGCGCTGGTGCTGGAAATTCTCGACATGACCAAAGTTCCTCTTGGTGCGTCCTGTTTCATCAGTTCCGCATTTGCTTTTTCAACCCGCTGGATGATTTCAGCCATTTCATAAATCGCATTGACCCCTTTTTCGGGCGCCGATCCATGCGCCGAAATACCATGGGTTTTGATGGATACTTGCATCTTACCTTTATGGCCCAGCGCAATTTTATTATTGGATGGTTCACAAATAACCACATAGTCTGGCTTGAACGTCAGCTCTTTGAATAAGTGTTTTAAGTTTTCCCCGTCGCAGTCTTCCTCGAACACAGTGCAAGAGACGTAAATGGTCTTACCGGAAGTGTATCCCAGTTTTTTGGCAATTGCACCCGCATACATGGAGGCTGCGACGCTCGATTTCATGTCCACAGAGCCTCTACCGTAGAGACACCCATCCAGGATATTACCGCTGAATGGCGGGACATCCCACTCATCTTCATCATAGACTGCGACCGTATCCACATGGGAGTCAAACAGGATGGATTTTTTGCCATTTCCAATTCTGCCGAGGACGTTTCCCATGGAATCGATGATGACTTCATCATAGCCAAGCGCCTTCATCTTTTTCTCAATGAACCTGATGATTTCTTCTTCCTGTCCCGACATGCTTTTTATTCGTATCAGGCTTTGAGTAAATTCGATCAGTTCCTGTTTGACTTCTGGCGTAATCAAATCCAAAGCACTCATGATGATCTCTCTTTTTTGACCCATATAGCTACATAAAACATATCCATGATTTCCAGTTACTGGCGATTCAAAATCTTTCTGCCGTCCAGGGCATTTCCGCATGAAAGCACATCAATAGCATATTGTTGAAACAAATCGTTATTTCGATTCCAATATTCGACAAGAACTACAGCAACACCTACCGAATGGAATTGCTCAATATCTTCTGGGCGAAGAATCCCATAAGAAACACTGACGCAATCCGCTTTGATTTTTTGAAGATACTTGGCGTAATTCGAGAGCCTGCCAGTGAGCAAAGCACGAACAGTTAGATCGGGGTGGGCAAGCTTGGTATGAAACAATTCCTCGTGGTCGAAAAACAACAATAATACATTAGCTTTTGTGTGCGTCCGTTCCAGCAAGCGAACAACTTCTTTTGCCAAACTTCCTTCTGCTCTGAAAAAAGTCTTCATGTCCAGCGACAGGCACGCATCCCGCTCCCGCGCCCAAATCAGGACATCTTCCAGTTTTGGCAAAGATTCGCCATCAATCTTGAGTTCCTTCAATTCATCCCAAGCCACATCATGACACCAGCGTCCGTCGGGCAGTTGGTAATTATGACGTACAAACGCAATACCATCACGACTCATTTGAACGTCTACTTCAATCAGGTCCGGGCCTAATCGATGACCCAGTTGAATGGCCGGCCACGAGTTTTCGGGCACATCACCTTCCATGCCGCGATGCGACTCGATGAGGGTACGTCCGGTTTTGGATTTTAGAAGTTCAAGAGTCATAGATGATCCTTTGGAGAACGCTGGTCCATTCACTTAACCTTGTCGAACATCATCAGGCTATCAACATATCAGCAATGCGATTGATTACATCTCGTGCAGATGGACGATCATAATTTGACAGGACGATTACTATGTATCCAAGGTCGCGATACATCAAGGCAAAAGTGTCACCGCCCAGGGCGCGTCCACCGTGACCAATGACACGCCCATGCCTGCCATCATCAATAATGTGAAAACCATAACCATAACTTACGCCTGGTTGTTCCGCTGAAGCATGAGGCGCAAAACACAGTTCCGTATGATAAGAATCCAACAAACGCTGATTCTCGAGGGCCCGAACGAAGAGGAAAAGATCCTGCACGGTGGAGAAACAGTGCTCAGATGGACTTCCTTTCACTGCGTAGATAAAATGATTATTGCGAAGTTGCCCATCTGCCGGTCCGTGCCAATGTTCGCGCGTATAACCAAACGCACAATTCGCAATGGGCAGATCCATCTCATAGAAGTCAGTGTTATACATGCCGATCGGCTCGAAAATCTCTCGCCGCATGTGCTCGTAGTAAGACACGCCCGTAACTTGCTCAATCAAAGCGCCAAGGATGACATAGCCGGCATTCCCATAGTGATGGCGTGTTCCGGGTGGGAATTCGAGAGGGATATCGGCAAACAACTTTAAATAATCGGCGATTGTGCGCAGGTCAGAGCGTGCCGCTCGATAGGCGTCATTCCAATATCTGTCAAACCCGGCGGTGTGCGTCAAAAGTTGGTGAATGGTGATTTCACTGGCATGTGGCAAGTGGGGGTTATACGTTGCGACAGGTACATGGAGGTCGAGTTTTCCGCTGGCTACCAATTGCAGTACAGCTACCGCTGTGAGCATTTTGGTGACGGAGGCGATGTTAAATTTGGTGTCGGGCTGATTACGCAACACTTCAGGGTGAATCGCATGGCCCCGAGCTGCCGTTAGAATTGGCTGATTATTATGGGCGACAAGCACAGTTCCAGAGAATCGATCTGCAGATTCTTCCTCATCCAACAGGATACGCACTTTTGCTACCAAGTCACCATCACTCAAAGTTAACCTCCGTTTTTATGATCAATCGGTATGGAAACAAATCAACGCCGCGATGCCATGAGGGTGCGGCCTGTTTTGGACTTGAGGAGTTCATAGTCATAATCTTTCTTTTGAGAATCTAGTCTTTTATTTTCTCAAGAGACTCAAATTTTAATTTGAGTGCCTCGTACTTCATTTTCTCATTTTCGCCATTCTTCTCTGCCTTATCCTTCATACCTTGCCTATAAAATTCCATTAGACTATTCAAGCCAAGCATGTTAACCGGGTAATTATCCACTTGTAAAGTTTCGCGATCCGTTGGCAAATCCTTATACCAATACTCCACGGAATCGAACTCAACTTTCATATCATTCCTGAATATTTGCAGTACGTGCCACTCTCTCAACCTGTAACCAATACCTCTTTCTTCTAAGACATGAATGATCCTTGGAAATTCCGTTTCGGAGCAAGCCAGATCCACATCATTGACATCCATTTCATGATTCCCCGTATATGCACAGACTGCCAGGCTTCCGTTGAGCACTGGTGTAATATTCAATTCACCGCAAATGTCCAGGACTTCCTTGAAAAACTCAATGAGTCTGACGAATTTTTCCTTGTTCCTGGGAAAGTGACTTAGCGTCATCATAAAGCCTGCCAATGCAGAGTATCTCGGGTTGCTGCTGACTCAACTCGCAAAACGCGATTACCAGATTTCATTGCCATCATCCTTCCCGATATACTGATCGTAGTCCTGTTTGCAGTACGTCGTGCGCTCACATAAAACCTGCATTTGATCAGGCGTTATTTCAAACAGCAGATAACTTGATGCTATCATACCAACCGGTTCAAAATTCTCCCGCAACCATTCAAAAGTGCCTGGCTCTGTGGTAATTCCCAGGAACCGATTGATCTCCAGAAAATAGGTGGTCGTTTCTGCGAGCAGTTCAGGCTTCGGAGGGGCCTGACGAACCGTTGGATGTTCAACCAGATACTGTTTTAAGATCAATCCGTCCTGTCCCCAGTCAAGGTTTGAATCTGCAAGATACTGATAAGCTGTTTTTCGGTCCCAGACGATTTCGTTAAAGTATGAAAGATAATGTGGATAATACGAGATCACGGAAGCCATCAAATAAATGCCCAGGGCCAGCACGGCCAATTTTTGCCTCCGCCCAAAATCGCGCCAGTGGACGAATAACCCGCCTGCAAAAACATAGAGCAGTGGAAAAATAACCAGATAAAAGCGGATACCCATCTGAGCCCGATAAAAGAAGTTAAAGTAGATCACGTAGAACAGAACTGGCCAGAGTAGGAACCATTCGTTACGCAAAAACCGCCCCCATCGTTGCCTGTCGGTCAGATAAACGGCAAAGGCAGAAAGCAGGATAATCTGTGTCGCAATGGGCACCTTCAACACCGAAGCGATAACGTAATAGCCAGGAAAACCCGCGGCGAACCGGGTCTCACCCAGGAGATAAACGCGCCCAAAACCAGTATTGGTACGTTCCCTTTGAATGACCCAGTCCAGGCCCTCCAGATAAGGATAGGGAACAGGAACAACAAAGGAAATTTTCGATTGAATGGATCGAAACAAATCAGAACGAAAGGAATATTCACTTAACGAAGTAAAGGTTCGATTGAAAAGAAATCCGACGTTGATAATGATCATACTAACAGCCACACCTACCAACGCATACCTGGCACATTGCCACGCCACGCCCCTGACCCCCTGCCAGATTCCGGTTTCAAAAGTCTTTTTCAGGGATGGCCAGCCATGCACCAGCAGTGCGATAGCAAACAGGCCGTACAGCGAGACTGCCGTATATTTTGTCAACTGGGCAAAACCCAGCATCAGCAAGAGCCAAAGCCCATTCTGCCAATTGTGATCGTTTGCAAATCTCCATAACCAGTATGAGGAGAACAACACCATGCCGGTCACATAAATATCCGTTGTCACAAGTTGTGAGTGCGCAATGATATTCGGGTCAAGAACATATAAAGCGAGGGAAAAGAAAGCGGGGATCCATCCGTACAGTTCGCGCGCCCAGTGGAAGACCATAAGGGCGACTACGATAGAAAACAAGGTGGTCATCAGTCGGGCGGTGCTGAGCTGCTTCAAATCAGTCTTCATGGGACCATCTGGCAGAACATCGGCAATCCTGGCCGGCAAGGCGTTCCATACACTTACCGGCATCTTGCTGTCGTCAAACCGCGTGGAATCGCCGTTCAGGATATTCATCCCATACTTGTAATGTTCCGGTTCATCATAGGTCCAGTCCTGGCCCTGTACACTCAGGGCATTGAACAAGAAGAAGCATAGAACAATAAACAAGGCGAGGGAATTCTGGCCCCGGCGGGATAATGTATATAAACTCAATCTTTCACGGGGTATGGAAGCAGATATCACTGACACAGAATCCTATCGGATAAAATCACCGGACCTGCCCAAGTGCGCATTCTGAAACGTGTTGGGTTTATCAATGCGAGTGTATCCGGTTTTGGATTTGAGGAGTTCAAGAGATATCAACTTCCACCACCAACAAAAAACTGGATTTGAGTAATCACAAAGTTCGTGTCAAAGTCAATTCTAATTCTTGTAAAGTTATTTCCGACAAAATCATACCAACTTAAAGTGGTTGCCCTACCTGTTGCATCTCGTACAGGAGGGTCAAATCTGGTTTGATACTTTCCGATTTTTGCTTGTACATCATCGTATGTTGCAGTTCCACGAGGAAAAGCTTTGCGGATATCTTTGATGAGATCAGTTGTATAAACTTGTGTGCCAGGTTTGCATTTGTCAGAGTTTGCTTCGATACTTAATTGATTGCACAAATCGCTTAATACCTCTGAGTCCAAAGGTGTTGGGATAAAACCATCTATGAATACCATGTTTTCGAGAATCCATTGTTGGTTGTAATAGAACAACACTTGAGAATTGACATTGTCCCGGAAGCGAAAAAAAGCCTTATGGTAAAGCGGGGGGTCTTCATATTGATACTCTTTCACAAAAGCCTTCACTTTACTGCTGTATATTTTCTCAAACATGAATGTTTCTTCAATTGAAGGAAAGAAATCTTGTGCATAAACCGTGTTGCTAGTTGTGCATGGCACAGAATTCCTGGCTAATTCAAGCCTTTCACATAAATCTACAACAGTATCTTTGTCCAATGGGGTAAGTTGGTCTGGACGGATGAAAACAATCGATTTTATATTGCTTTCATGGTCACTCCAAATGAAAATGCGATTAACACCATTGCCTGCTAAATCAAGATATTCGGCAGGGTATGGAGTTCCTCGTTGTTGGCTCCCAAAGCCCAGGAGATCATAGATTTCCCGATAGGTAGTTACACCTGGCTTGAATCTGTTTTCAAACAGAGGAAAAATATCTTTGGCTAAAACATTTTTGTTCGGGCTGCAAAGTGTACTGGAATGACTACTATCAAGTTTTTCACATAGATCGGCCTTTAGTTCGGCGCTAATCGGTTCTGGCTGGGGCGGTGGAGGAGGTGATGGCAGAAACCTCCTCAGTAAAGAGCAGGAAAAGAATGAGCCACTAATAAGAAATAGGAGTATAAGAATTGGTGTGAACTTCGATAGCCGTTTCATTACTTGGTCCTTATAACCTACCTCCCAATCCGTCCCAAGTGCGTATTTTGAAACGCGTCTTCGTGTTTTAAGCCATAGCCGAGCACACGGTCAAAGCTGGAGTGGCCGAACAGGAGCGTCCCTGCAAAGGTCAGCCAGGGGATGGAGAGTAGGGAGCCCAACACATATAGCGCCACCGCCAGCCCCTTGTGGTGGATCAGGTTATACGTCCACGCGCCGAGGCGGGAATTCGCCAGATAGCCGAGCATACTCAGGTCAGGCGCAAAGAACAGGATGGCGTACCATGCCCACGAGTAGTCCAATCCTGAAAAAAGAAAGAGAGCCAGCCCGAACATAAGGAGTTCTTCAAGTTTGAGAAGGTTTTTCATGTGGACATCCTGTGGATAAAGCTGGTTTTTCTGTGAGCAAATCGGTGGGTAAATGTGACGAAAATTCGGGTTTCTGTGGATAACTGCCAGTCGGATTGGCCCCCTTCGGGGATGCTTCGCGAAAATCCGACCTACTTACTGTTGATAACTTCTGATCTTCTGTGGATAACCCTGCTGGTACTGTGTGTAAAACCCGTCCAGGCCGGTGGAGAAATGGGGGATTTCATGCCCCAGATCTGTGGACAACTTGTGGACAGAAAGCCATAAATTGTGGGATCTGCGGGCGGTCAGGCTGGACCTTTCGACGGACTGCGGCGCAATGAGGCTTTCTCTCAGCCCAAACTTGCGCGCCACCTCCACCCCGAACTGGTACTTGCTCATCGCCTGCGCGCCGACGACGTGATACAGCCCACTCAGATTCTGCTCGAGCATTTCGATGAGCGTGCGGCTGAGGTGGTTGACCCACATCGGGCAGAAGATGACATCTGTAAAGCCATTGACGTTTTTGCCTTCGCTCAGGTTGTTGACAAAGAACTCGCTCAGGCTTCTTTTTGCACCCAGGGACCAGCCATAGAAATTAACTCGTGCAATGATGGCTTGTGGGTTAACTTGTTGCACGGCCCGTTCGCCATCGAGTTTGGTCTTTGAGTAAACACCCGGTGGACTTGGCTCGTCTTCTTCTGTATAGATGCCCTCTTTCGTGCCGTCAAAGACTGAATCTGTCGAAAGATGCACGAAGGGAATATTTCGCCTTGCGCAGGCAATTGCCAGTTCTCCAGGCAGGTCTGTATTAAGTATTCTGGCCTGTAGCGGGTCTGCTTCGCATTTTTCAAGGTTCGCTAACGCGGCACAATTAATAAACCAATCAGGATTTGTCCAATCGAGGATAGAGTTTATTTCGTCCGTATTGAGAATATCCGCCTTGAGCACCTGAAATGGAGCAGTTTTGAGTTTGCCGCGGTCAACACCAATGACCTCATGCTCGCGCGCAGCTTCAAGAGCAAGATTAATTCCTAGAAGACCACTTGCACCGGTGATCAGAAGTTTCATGTTCCAAGTCTCACGTTCCAAGTTTGCAGGTCACAAGTTTCAAAGAACATGGAACTTGGAACCCTTCGACAAGCTCAGGGCATCGCCTGAAACGTGGCACTTCCTATCCTTCAAGCTTGCCCTGTCTAAATAGTTCCTCAAACGGCGCCACGAATTCCTTGATACCGTCGATATCCAGCCACTCGGTATTGTTGTCGCTGGTGTAACGAAAACCAGTGGGAAGTGGATTACCCTCGTAAGTCACATTGCGCTCCCACAACGGTTCCGTCGGAATGACCACAAACATGTCTTCGCGCTCCACCGTGTTGCGAGCTTCATCCTCCGAGATGAGCGCCTCATGCAGTTTTTCGCCTGCTCGAATACCGACAATTTCAATTTTCGCATCTGGCACAATGGCTCTGGCAAGATCCACGACTTTTGTGCTGGGAATCTTCGGCACAAAGACTTCGCCACCGTGCATTTGCTCGATGCAGCGGATCACAAAACGCACGCCCTGGTCCAGCGACAACCAGAAGCGTGTCATGCGTTCGTCCGTGATGGTCACCGTGCCACTCTCGCGCTGCTTGAGAAAAAGTGGCACCACCGAACCGCGACTCCCCACCACATTCCCGTATCGGACGCACGAATAGCGGGTGGCGGTACCGGCGGCATAGGCGTTGCTTTGAACGGTCAGCTTCTCGGCGGCCAGTTTGGTCGCGCCATACAAGTTCGCCGGGCTGACCGCCTTGTCCGTGCTGATGGTCATCACTTTTTTCACGCCCGCATCCAGCGCAGCTTCGACCACGTTGGCCGTGCCCATGATATTGGTCTTGATAGCTTCCATCGGGTTGTACTCGCAGGCCGGCACCTGTTTCAACGCCGCGGCATGGACGACGATATCCACGCCATGCATGGCGCGGATAAGTCGCTCGCGGTCGCGTACGTCGCCAATGAAATACCGTAGCGACGGATGGTCGAATCCATGCATTTGCATTTCGTGCTGCTTTAGCTCATCGCGGCTGAAGATGATGATCTTCTTCGGCTGTTTTTCCGCCAGCAGGGTCTGGGTGAACTTCTTGCCAAATGACCCCGTCCCGCCGGTGATGAGTACTACCTGATTTTTCCAGTCCATAAAAACTCTCCATTTTCAAACGGTAGTCGAGACGCGAGCAGTCGAGACCACATTATGAAATTTCATTATCACTTGCAATTGGTGGTCTCGATACGCCGGCCCCTCGGGCAATCACCACCGTCTACTCGACCACCGGAGTAGGAATGCTATTTTGTAGCCTCAAACAACCCTGCATCTTTTCTGATAAAGATTCTGCCTTTTTCCTTCAACTCTTCTTCCAAATTCGCCTGAACCTTCACCAATTCCTCTTCTGACAATTCTGTTGCCCGCATGGAAGAACGAATATAGGCCATAATGGGCTCAAGTTCAGTGACGTTTAAACTATCTTCGTAACGTGACAGGGTCACAGCAGGGAAAACGGCCTGCAATTGCTCCAATCCATTCTCGAGTGTGAAGGGATTGGCATATGACTCCCAGACTTTGCTGACGTGAACTTGTCTTAGCCAATCCATCATTTCCTTCAGATGTGTATTCCCTACCGTCGCGGCGATCAACTTGCCGCCAGGCCTCAAGACACGGTTGACTTCCCCTAAGGCCTTCGGGCGATCCGGGACATGATACAACATGAAATTGGCGATCACCGCGTCAAACGTCTCATCGGCAAACGGGATTTCCTGCGCGTCGATTTCCTTGAATTGGAAGGCGCGTCCCGTGACGACCAGATTCCTCCAGGCGGCATTCACCATCCCGGAGGAAAAATCGCTGAGGGTGAGATCCCAGCCAGCCGGGATGCGGCTCGAGCATTCCCTCCACAGGTGCGCGGGACCGCAGCCCAGCTCCAGTATCCTGGCGTCCGCAGGCAGCTGCTCGAGCGTATCAAAGAGCCAGTTGAACCAGCCATTCGGATTCGTGCTGAAGCGCCTGTGGATTTCCACGCGCGCGTCGAGGTTGGAGGAGTCCTTGTATTGGTCGGTCTTGAGATATTGCTGGTCAGTGAATTTTGACATCATCTTTGATTCTCTACTCCTCTATTATTTCCGAATGATAATCAACGGATACTGCCCATGCTCACCGAAGAAACGCGGGAAAATCTCCTCAAGCCAGAAGATAAATCGCAGAAAGAGCTTTCCGCCAAATTGCGGACGCACAAACCAGCGCATAAAGCGCGGGCTTAGGCTCCGCCACGGGTAGATCTCGAACTTCACCACGTCTCTCAATTCATTCTTTAACCAGCGCGGCGTCATCTTTTCCACAAAGGTGCCGGTCTGGTCTTCCTCCGCTGACCAATCCTTCTTCTTCTTGGCCGAACGTCCTGCAAACATTCTGCCCAGGGAGATAAAAGGTTCCGCCAGGCGCATGAGCAACGGGTCATGCCAGCCGTTGATCACCACGCCGGGTTTGCCCGGCTTCAGGACCCGCGTCAATTCGATGTATGCCCGTTTATGTTCGGTCAGCGGCAAGTGATGGATCGCATGCATAGACACAGCGCCATCGAACGAATTCATGTTGAAAGGCAGGTTCGCGATATCGGCCACAACATACAGACCCTTCTCACCCAGGCGTTTGCGGGCCTCCCTCAAAGCCGTGATGGAAATATCCGCACATAGGCGGTAACGATAATTCTTGGAGTAGGTCAAATATTCAGGCCATTGCACAGGTCCGGAACCGGCATCCAGCAGGATATCGCCGCGCGGCGCAAGTTGTCGCTTCACGCGCATGTGACATTTGTGAATGTACTCGCGCGAAACCGGGCGCAGGTCTTCGTAACGGGCGTTTTGGTACAACCCATCCCCCACCTGCGTCCAGCCGATCGCATCATAAAATTCGCGCACCTGTTGTTTGGTATTTTCAGCCATGTTTGTTATATGTCATTCTGAGCCGCTGAAAGCGCCGACACTTGCACATCCCTGACATCAGGGACAGGTGTGGCGTGATTTGCTTAGCAAATCATGCAGGTGAGAGTCTCCACGCTTGATCAGAGATTCTTCGCTTACAGAGTGCCGCACGCCTCTGGCGTATCTAAACCAAAAACTGAAAACCTGGCCTACAATTTGCTTCAAAAGTTTAGTAAATAATGAGATAAGCGTAGCACGCCGCACAGCGGCAGTGTGGACAAGCGGTAGAATGACGTTTCCTAATCTTTCCACAGGAACGGTTCACCAACCAGGAACTTGAATGTATCTCCAAACTGCGACAGGCCTTCTTCGCCCAGCACTTGATCAAGGGGCCAGACTTCCAGGTCATCCCAAAAGTTCATCAAACGCCAGGGGAAAGGGCGCGGGTATTCAAAAAAGAAACGATAGGCATAATTCCAGGCTCTGGCAAGCTGTTCTTCGGTCAAACGATGTGCGGTTAGGTCGGATAGAACCTTTTCCAACGCGGCAAAATATTCGCCCCAGGTATTTGGGTCGATCGTGAAGCCGCGCCCGCGATAGTGTGTTTGTCCGCAGCAGACCACCGGGATGCCGTTCATCGCGGCTTCCATGCCAACCGTCGTGGTGTACGCGAGCGCCAGGTCCGCGATCTCGATCAGGTCATAGGTGTTAACCTTGTCCGCGGCGGCAATGACGTGGATGTGCTCCGGCATCTCAGGCAACGCTTCGCGGACCACCGCCGCCATGGATTTCGCCTTCGGGACGATGGTCTCGCCTGGGTGAATGCGGATCACAAACTGGACCTGAGGCCTGCTCGCAAAAAACCGGACCGTGCGCGTGATCCATTCGCTCATCGAGTCGGCGAAAACGTTTCGTCCCAGCGTGAGGCTATCTCCCAATACGTTCGCGGCGAGCAGGACGACCGGGCGATCATCGAGGCCCAACGCCTGACGGGTTTGCTCTGCCCCTTGTGAAGAGACATATTGCCACAGCCGTTTCGACTTTCCCCAGACGCGCGCGCCGCGCCGGGCATTTTCGAGATCAGCAAGACGTTCGTACATTTGATCCGTCATTGGGAGTTGACAGCGCGCTTCGACAAGATAATCAGTATCCTGCCGCATAATGGACGTGTTCTGCGCCAGCCAGATCTGTTCGCGCTGGTCATTGAATTCGAACGTCATGGTGGGGATGTTCAGGTAACACGCCACGCGGAAGACGATTCCCATTTCCAGGATCAAGCCATTTGGAACGAGGACGGCACCAGGTTTATTGGTTTGCATCCATTCGAGGGCCGCGAGAGCGGCGAAGGTGTTGCGCCGGATGCGGAGATCGTAGAGCGCCCGGTCTTCGGGCGAGTCCAGGTCCACTTCTTCGCGCATCAAGGTATATTGCGCGTCCCACAGGGAGACCTCCTCCACGTCAGCCTGGAGAGAGGCTGGTAGGTCAGAAGCAGGCTTGAGATCCAGCAATGAAGCGTGTTGAACATAAGGAGCCAGCGACGCGAGCGCATCCCGTGTATGGAGTCGGCGTTGCTTCTGAGTCAGTTTATCCATCTCCTTGTGCCATTCGGAGTAAGGCAGCGTCATCAGCGTGACGCTGTGTCCCAATCCCGCGAGCGCAAGGGAAATGTGCGCGGCCTGTTCGATCCAGTAGTGGAGCGTGGCAAAGAAGAGGATGTTCTTTCCAGGCGCAGCATTTTCAATAAAAGATTTGGTTTGTGCAACCGCATGAGGCAGCGACTTTTGCAGGCGCGCCAGATTGTAGTGATCCTTGCGGGCACGGTTTTTTTGCCGGAGTGCATAATCGAGTTCGGCGGCCAGGGGCAGTTCGCCTAGAAAGTTGCGGAAGGAGGTTTTGTTGATCATGTTCTTTTTGCCACAGAGCCACGGAGAGCACGGAGCTTTAAAATCTCTCTGAGTCTCTGCGACTCAGTGGCTAATCTAATTTTTCTATTTTCCAATCGAGCCGCGGGCGGATGGGACCCTGGCGCAGCTCAGGCCACTGGGTGCCGGGCGCGCCGGAAATATCCACGTTGAAGGACAGGACATTCTCGTCCATGAAGTAGCGTCGTACGCCAAAGGAGCTGGCATTCACACCCAGCGAGTAACGGCCCTCGTTGAAGAAATCGACTGGAATCTGGCAGCAACTCATGTAGCGACCAGGCTGGCGCGCGCCAAACTGTTCGTATTGCTGCGCGTCGTCGGTGTCGAAGGAGGTGAACACATATTCGCCGCGCATGGTGCTCAAGTACATGCCCACCCTCAGACCCGTGATCGGCGCATCGAGTTGATATTCCCATTCGACTGTGACTGGCTCCGTGGAGCGGACGGTATCTACGACCTTGCCGGTCTTATCCTTGAGGCGTAACTGCACCGGCCGGAATGGCGCGCTATTTGCGGGGATCTCATCTGGCATCCAGATGCGTTCGCCGGTTTCCGCCTGCCCGGAGGATAAATAGAAATCAACCGCTTCCGGTGTGGGCGCACGTTTGATGAGCTGGCCCTTTTTGAGGACGATGGCCTCCTGCGTGAGTCGCAAAATGGCGGACATGTTGTGACTCACAAAAAGGACCGTGCGCCCCTGCTGCGCCACGTCACTCATCTTGCCGAGACACTTACGCTGAAATTCCGCATCACCTACCGCGAGCACTTCGTCCACGACGAGGATTTCCGGTTCGAGATGCGCGGCGACTGCAAAAGCCAGCCGCAAATACATCCCGGAGGAATAGCGTTTGACGGGAGTATCGATGAATTGGGCCACTTCAGAGAATTCGACCATCTCATCGAATTTTTTATCGATCTCGGCCCGCTTCATGCCCAGGATCGCGCCGTTCATGTAGATGTTCTCGCGTCCGGTGAGTTCAGGATGGAAGCCGGTGCCCACTTCGAGCAGGGATCCGACGCGGCCGCGCACGGTGACAGTCCCTTCGGTGGGCTCGGTCACACGCGAAAGCACCTTGAGCAAAGTGCTTTTCCCCGCGCCGTTGCGTCCTACGATACCAAGCACCTTGCCTTCCTCCACATCAAAGGAGACATCCTTCAACGCCCAGACGAAGTTCTTGTTGCTGCGGCGATCGGACTTACCCACGAGCGCCTTCGCCAGACGTACCGGCGCGTACACGGTATCCACCAGCACATCGCGCAGCATGTTATAGCGGAACTTGGTCTCTGCCGCGCCGATCTGGTAACGTTTGCCTAAGTTCTGTACACTGATTGCAGTGGTCATGATTCTCTTTAATGTCGTTGCGAGCGTTCTCCGCGAAGCAATCTCCAGTTTGCTAAGTTAGTCTCGTTGAATGGCTTTTGCACATTATGAGGACGCTTCGCGGCTTCGTCGGGCTTCGACACTACCGTGTCTCAACCACTCCTCGCAACGACATGTTCGTTAGATCGTGTCCGCAAAAGTCTTTTCCATGCTACGGAAATAGAAAAGCCCGGAAATGAAGATCAGAATGGAAATCGCCACGGAAACCCACAACGCAAGATCAGGCCCATTGCCTGAACCCAGCAATGCCCAGCGGAATCCGTTGACCACTCCAGTCATTGGGTTGATGGATAGAATGATCTGCCACTTTTCCGATAATGTCGCAAATGAGTATGCAACCGGCGTGGCAAAAAACCAGAATTGTGTGAGGAATGGCAGCGCCTGATTCACATCACGATACTTCACGTTAATCGCCGATAGCCATAACGCCACGCCCAGCGCCGTGATGATCGCCAACAACAGGAATAATGGAAGTGTCCACAATGCATTCCAGGCAGGGGTCACCTTGAAATAGACCATCAAGCCGATCAGGATCACAAGTGCGATAGCGAAATCCACCAAGCCCGCGAAGACCGAGGACATCGGCAGGATGAGGCGGGGGAAGTAAATCTTCGTCACCATATTGTTGTGTGCCACCAGCGAACGACTGCCTTGATTCAGCGCGGTGACAAAAAGCTGCCAGGGTAGCAGAGCCGTAAAAGAGAATACTTCATATCGAATGCCGTCTGTAGGGAGTTTTGCCACCCTGTCAAATACAAACGTGAACACAAGCATGGTCATGACCGGTTGAATGACCGCCCAAGCCATCCCCAGCAGGGTCTGTTTATACTTCACCTTGACATCGCGCCAGACCATGAAGAAGACCAGCTCGCGGTAGATCCACAGGTCGCGCAGGTTCAACGCGGCCAGCCCCTGAGAGGGTTTAATGTATACGGTGGTGGGTTCGTGCTTAGCTATATCAGTCATGGATAGTTGCTCTAGGCAGCGCCGCCGCACCTTCGGGTACTGCCGCTTTGCGGCGTTCGCGAAGGACGGCGGCTGGAGCGAACCTTATTTGATCTTTTCTCGATTCGCCTTGAACCAGTCGATCGTCCGGCGCATGCCCTCCTCGAACGGGACCTGCGCGCTCCAGCCGAAATATTCCTTTGCCCGGCTGACGTCGAGTCCACGGCGCGGCTGGCCGTTCGGCTTGTCGGTCTGCCAGGCAAGTTGGCCTTCGAAGCCAGTCAATCTCACGATCATCTGGCTGAGGTCCTTGATGGAAATCTCATACCCTGAGCCAAGGTTCACAGGATCAGAGCCATCATATTTTTCTGCGGCGGCCAGGATGCCCTCGGCAGCATCCTCCACATACAAGAATTCGCGCGTCGGAGAGCCATCACCCCACACCGGCAGTTCCTTGTGCCCTCTTTCACCCGCCTCGATCGCCTTGCGGATCAACGCCGGGATCACATGCGAAGTCTGCAAATTGAAATTGTCGCGCGGGCCGTATAGATTTACCGGAAGGAGGAAGATAGCATTGAAGCCGTACTGCTGGCGATACGCCTGTGCCTGCACCAGCATCATCTTCTTGGCAAGCCCATACGGCGCGTTGGTCTCTTCGGGATAACCCATCCACAAGTCATCTTCCTTGAACGGTACCGGCGTGAACTTGGGATACGCACAAACCGTGCCGATCGCCACAAGCTTCCCGACTCCGTTCTTATAAGCCTGGTGTATCAACTCCACGCCCATCATCAGGTTGTCATAGAAGAACTCGGCAGGATGTTCGCGGTTGGCACCGATGCCGCCTACATTGGCGGCCAGGTGGATGATGACGACATTCTTCGGGTCGATCCCAGTCAATGTATCCGCATATAGCCTGCGGATATCGCTCGGCTCAACCAGGTTATAGTTCTCGATGCGCGGGATGAAGATATCGTTCGTGCCGCGCTGTTTGAGTTTTTCGACGACAAAAGAACCGAGGAAACCAGCTCCCCCAGTAACGATCACTCGTTTGTTTTGCCAAAAGTTTTCGGACACAGATACTCCTTACGATTCATGTCATTGCGAGGGCGTTAGCCCGAAGCAATCTCCATAAGACGGATAAAGCTTAATAATAGATTTCTGTCGATTACAAGGAGATTGCTTCGTCGTCGCTCCGCTCCTCCTCGCAATGACGGTACGTTATTGCACAATAAACTGCGCGTTTCGGTAGTGCATGTCGGTCGGGTTTTGGATGATGCCAGATTTCAGAGCGAACAGCACTTCCCGGACACCATCATTCACGTCCAGTGTGGTCTCAAAGCCCAGCACATCCCTGATCTTTGCGAACGACACCGTGATGTCGCGCATGTCGCCGCCGAAGGTGAGGTCTTTGTATTCAACCACCACCTCAGGCATTCGTTTTAGGATGAGGTTCACGATATCGTTCTTGGAATAATTGCCATGGTCGGTGCCCAGGTTGAAGATCTGTCCCGCGATTTTTGCGCGCTCGGCTTCGAGTCCCATGATTACGCCGCGCGCCACGTCGCGGATGTGCACGAACGAGCGCGAATAGCCGCGCTGATAGATGATCAACTCATGCTTGGTGAACGCATCCAGCACAAATTGATTCACGATCAGGTCAAAGCGCGTGCGCGGTGAAATCCCATAGAGCGTTGCAAAGCGAAATAACAACGGCGCGCAGTCGGCATCTTTCTGCGAAAGCAGATACTGCTCCGCGGCGATCTTGGTTTCCGCATACAACGATTGTGGATTCAGCGGCGACTCTTCGGTGACCGGTTTGCCCGTTTCAGACAGCCCATAATTGCTGTAGGTGGATGCAAACACGAATCGTTCCACGCCTAAGTCTGCCGCCTGCCCAAAGACCATTTTCGTGGCCTCAACGTTGTACTTCCACGCGACCTGCCTGCCCACAGCCTGACAGGCTGGAAATCCCACGATCGCCGCCAGATGGATAAGCGTATCAGGCTTCGGCCATTCATCCTTGAGCGAATCCTTGACGGCGCGTCTCTCGGTCACATCCGCTTTGACGAAGTGGAAGTTGGGGTGCGGCAAAAAAGCCACCAGCGATTCGCCGCCGAAGAGTAGAGAGTCCAGGACGGTGACGCGGTAATTAAGGCGGAGCAGTTCCGAGGTCAGGAATGAGCCGATGTAGCCCGCGCCCCCGGTGATCAGGATATGCTTTTGCGAAGCAGTAGCCGTCATGCATCCACATCCATTCTGAGAGTGATTTTGAACCCCTCCACTTGCAGGACCGGGACGTTCTTATCGTTGACCACCGCGATATTCTGTTCGAGGCAGGTAAGACGGCAAATATCCGCCACATCCCCCTTGCCCGCGATGCGAACTCGGTCATACCCGGCCTGTTTCACCTCCTGCAAGCGTTCGCGGACCTTATGGCGCGTGCGGCGATAGAGGGTGAATGAGCGTTCCACATAATCCACCGCCAGGCGGGCGCGCAGGGCAATGCCTTCAGGTGTAATGATGTAACGCAATTTCTTGCGTTCGGCGCGCTTGACCTTCACGTAGCCCTTGGCGATGAGCCGCTTGAGATGCCAGTTGACCGTACCTACCGCCACCCCCAGTTGCGTGGCCAGCGTGGACTGGTTCACATCCGGGTCGCTTTCGATATTTTCAAGGAGAGTAAGCTCGCGGAGCTCTTCGTTGGTCGATTCCATATTCCAAAATTCAGTGACTGAATTATAACTGTGAATGGGTGGGTGTCAACTGGCTGAATTTTGACTACTTGACTCCCATTTCTCATCGTTATACACTCGACGCATTAGCAAGTCTGGCGAATCTGGCAAACTTTATTAGCAAAGGAGCAATCATGTCAGAGGAACGATTTGTGTCACGCGGCTTCGTCGGCAAACGGCGCGCCGGCGAGAAAAAGGATCGCATCCCGCCTGGTCAGTATCTCACCAACGATTTTCCTGTCCTCTCAGCCGGGCCCACACCCTATACCCCACTCGACAAATGGACCTTCACGATTGATGGACTGGTCAAAGAAAAAGTCTCCTGGTCGTGGCAGGACTTTCTCAAACTTCCCATGCAGAACTATGTGGTGGATATTTCCTGCGTCACCAAATGGACACATCTGGATATGAAATGGGAGGGCGTAAGCCTTGATGTCCTCCTCGAACATGCTGAAATCGATGGCAAAGCCTTGTTCGTCACGGCCTATAGCGATGGCGGCTACACCACAAACATGCCGCTCACCGACATCATCAACGGCCAGTCCTTTATTGCGTTGAAGTATGACGATCAGCCACTCAGGCCAGAACACGGCGGACCCGCACGCATGGTTGTGCCCCATCTGTATTTCTGGAAAAGCGCCAAATGGGTGCGCGGGATTCGTCTGATGGAAAAGGATAAACCCGGTTTTTGGGAATCGGCCGGTTACCACAACCGCGGCGATCCGTGGAAGGAACAGAGGTATTGGAATGATTGACTACCCGTCATTGCGAGTCTTCGAGAAGCAATCCCTCATTGCATGTCACTCTGAGCGGAGCGAAGAGTCTCTACCACGATGAGCGAGACTCTCCCCGGCACTTGCGCCTGGGGCAAGTGTCGGTCGCAAAGAACGCTCCCTCAGAGTGACAAAATAGGAATATTATGAAACCAACCATCAACTGGCAAATCGCTTCTGTCGCAAGAATCACACCTGAAACCACCAAAGTGAAATCGTTCACGCTGACACTCCCCGAGTGGATGCGTCATCGCGCCGGGCAGCATTACGATATCCGCCTGACTGCGGAAGATGGCTATCAAACCCAACGCAGCTACTCGATCGCATCTGAGCCAGAGCGCGAAGGCGAGATTGACATTACCGTGGAACGGATCGGTGACGGTGAAGTCTCGACACACCTGCATGATGTGCTTCTTCCCGGTGACCGCGCCGAAGTGCGCGGACCGATCGGTGGCTACTTCGTCTGGGAAGCGGGTTTGTCACCCGAGCCGCTTTTATTGATCGCGGGCGGATCAGGTGTCGTGCCACTGATGTCCATGATCCGTCACCGCGCCGCGTTACAGGCCAAGAACCCAACGGCTCTCCTGTACAGTTCGCGCAATTTTGAAGACGTCATCTATTACAACGAACTGGAAAAATTGCGCGCCGCCAACAGTGGACTTCAAATCTTCCACACGTTGACTCGTTCCCAACCCGCGGGTTGGAAAGGGTATGCGCGGCGCATCGATGAAAACATGCTGAGGGAAGTGGCCGGTCCATTGGGTGGAGGAGTTCAAGTCTTCATTTGCGGACCAACGTTGATGGTCGAATCCGCTGCAAATGCGCTGGTCAAGATCGGGATCGATTCGAATCAAATCCGCACCGAACGCTTTGGTCCGACAGGAGGCTGACATGGAAGAGACGACCGACATCAACCGCGAACTCATGCTGGATGCGAATGCAACCGCGGGCCTGCTTTACGATATCTTTGGCATGGAGATGACCGCCGAACCAACCGAATGTGCGAACTGCGGGAAGGAAGGCGAGATTGGCTCCTTATTAGCTTTTACGCACGGACCCGGCGTCGTCCTGCGTTGCTCAGGGTGTGAACAGGTTGTGCTGCGTATCGTACAGACTCCGGAGGCTATCTATCTGGACGCGCGCGGCGCCGTATATTTGCGACTCACGAAAGTGAAAATTGAACCGGAGAATGATTCACTGGGTGGGTGAAAATAACCAGACCTGACATATATTTGCGAGAGGCTGATTCATCGGAGTCCCTGTCCACGCAATTATCTTGATTGATTATGGCGCGCATGAGACACCTTCGGCAGGTCTTTCTCAATGTTAGATGCCCAATGAATCGCAGACTCTTTCCTGTCCTTGCCGTACTGATGATCATTACTGCTTGTGGTCGTCCATCGCGCGGGACATTCGTCCCGGAGACTCCCCCTCCACAGAACCCGGCACCAGCCAAGACTGGATCATTGGGCGGGACCCTTTCCTCGGGCGGCGTGACGCGGCATTACATCCTGCATGTGCCATCTTCTTATCGACCGGAAAACGCGGTGGCGTTGATCCTCAACTTTCATGGATACACGTCGAATTCAGGGCAGGAGGAAAATCTCAGCGATATGTCTGCCAAAGCGGACCGCGAAGGGTTTTTGGTAGTGTATCCGGACGGGATCGATACAACCTGGTTCACAGGATCTGGCAAGGACGGCCAACGCGATCAACAGTTCATCCGCGACCTGATCGCAGCGCTGGAGGGTCAATATAATATCGACCCAAAACGGATTTACGCGACGGGCATATCAAACGGCGGCGGCATGACCAACCAGCTTGCCTGTGACATGGCGGACGCGATCGCGGCCATCGCACCCGTGGCTGGCGCGTACAACTTCTGGCAGAATTGCCATCCTTCGCGCCCTGTGCCGGTGCTGGCGTTCCACGGCCTGGACGATAACATTGTGCCGTATGAGGGCGGAACACGGAAGGCAATAGAGCCTCCGATCAAAGAATGGGCGGCAGCCTGGGCGACCCGCAACGGATGTTCATCCACGCCGGATGTCACCACGCCGATGAATACAGTGACCGTGCATACATGGTCGAATTGCAAAGAGGATGCAGATGTGATCCTGTATGCGGTCGCCAATCACGGACATTCCTGGCCCGGCTCGCCCGTGATGCCAGAGTCGAGCACCTCCCAGGCTATCAACGCGACCGACTTGATGTGGGATTTCTTCCAGGCACATCCAATGCCATGATATTATTGTAGGAGCGTTTTGGGGATAAAATGAGAACCACAGGAGGAAATCTCCATGACCAACTCTGACTCCAAAACCTACATCGTCAACGACCAGGCAACTGAGACCGATGCCCTCGACTTCACGCCCTATGTCGAAACCCTGGCAGACATCATCCAGACCGGCAACACGCCACTGACCATCGGCGTATTCGGCACGTGGGGCTCAGGCAAGACTTCTCTCATGAAAATGATAAAGAAGCACTTGCCGAGCGATTTCACAATAGCTTGGTTCGATGCATGGAAGTATGACAAAGAAGAATCCTTGTGGCGAGCATTTTTGCTTTGCGTTCTGACTGCATTAAAAGAGCGAGCCAGCCTGCAGGGGAAACCTGTAGAGGAATTTGAAAAACTACAATCATTGATTTACCGTGATATGGAGATCGAGAAAGTCGGGGGAGTAACGATTGACCTTTCAAAGTTGGGCGGAGTTACAGCCAAAGGTCTTGCTCAATTAAGTCTATCGTTTATCCCTGGACTTTCGGCGCTGACAAAACTGGTGGAGGAACTTCAATCTGGGGCAGCGAAAAGCGTGGATGAAGCAACAGCGGCAATTCGGCGTGAAAGAACCAAGATTTATATCGAGCAAATTCAATTTCTCGAACAATTTCAAAGCAGGTTCCGGGAATTGGTTCAGGAACACGTAAAACCCAATCGCTTCGTTGTATTTGTGGACGATCTTGACCGCTGTCTTCCCGAAAAAGCCATTGGTGTTCTCGAAGCCATCAAACTGTTCCTGGATGTAGAAAATTGCGTTTTTGTGCTCGGACTCGACCAGGAAGTTATCGCCCGCGGCATTGAAATGAAGTACAAGGAACTTGGCGCAAACCAGGAAGGGGATAGCCAGCCACATTTTACGGTTGAAGGTGTGCGCTATCTCGAAAAGATCATCCAATTGCCATTCCAAATCCCGCCTGTGGAACAAGCTGACATGGGCGATTTTGTGCAAAAACTAAGCACGGACTGGCCCCATGAAGAATGCCCCAAGGTGTTTGCAGAAGGATTGGGAGATAACCCGCGCCAGATCAAGCGGACAGTCAATACCTTTTTGATGTTGTGGAAACTTGCAGATAAGCGCAAAGCGAAAATACAGGAAAGGATCAAGCCCGTTCGTTTAGCGAAGGTGGTGGCGATTCAGTTTGTGTATCCCGATTTGTATAACCTGCTCCTAAAAGATGAGCCACGTTATTTGGGTGAACTGGAAAGATATTACCGCGCCGCAACTCTTGGGCAAGAGTCTATATCGGTGTATGAGAAGCGAGGAATCCGAACAGTCGGAGAATCTCGATCCGTTTCTCAGAAAGAGCAGATCGAGGGACAAAGCGCGGAAAAATTCGAACCTCCGCCTGCCCTTGTTCCTTTTCTTTCCCGTCGCGGGGCAGCGGCGGTGCAACGTATTCTCACTCTGCATAAACCTGAAATGAAAGACGCTAATTTTGTAGGTTTGTCTCCCGAGGAATTAAAGCTCTATTTCACCCTTACCCGCCGCGCGGAAGCACCGCAAGCTACGTCGCCTGCTGAACCAACAGGTTTGGTATTTGAACCGCAGATGATTAGAATGGCAACGGGCAAATTCTCAATGGGGGCAACGCCTGAACAAATTGCTATGGCAATCAAAGAGGGTGCAGACAAGGAATGGGTTCAAAATGAAGCTCCTCCGCATATTGTAGAACTCTCTGAATATTTCATAGGCAAATATCCAACCACGAACCGCGAATATCAAGCTTTTGTGCGCGATAAAAAATATGCCCCGCCACGTGGTTGGGATGGAGATCAATTTCCTGCTGAAAAGGGTGGACACCCTGTTGTTAATGTCTCTTGGGATGATGCATATTCATATTGTGAATGGCTTAGTGAAAAAACTGGCCAAAAATATCGATTGCCTACCGAAGCAGAATGGGAAAAAGCTGCACGGGGTGAAGACGGTCGTATCTGGCCGTGGGGTAATGAATTTGGTAATAAGAATGCAAATACCCATGAAGAAAAGATTGGTGATACTACACCCGTCGGACAATTTTCACCTCAGGGTGACTCACCTTACGGATGCTCAGATATGATCGGCAATGTTTGGGAATGGTGTGACGATTGGTTTAGTGGATACGAAGTTAATATAAGAGGATCCAAGGTACTGAAAGATCCAAAGGGGCCCATTAAAGGAAATACCCGTGTGATACGAGGTGGTTCCTTCAATGATCTTCGGAGACTTGCACGCTGTACATCTCGTGTTAGAAGTGGTCCAAGCGGTTTCAATATTAGCCGAGGTTTCCGTGTTGCATATTCTCCAATGAAATTAGAGAGTAGTGATTTGAAGTCATGACTGGTTTATTAGCCAAAACATTCCCGGGTAGGATTTTTCTATCACAGGACTGTTTGTTTTATTTCTTCTTTTTCTTCGCTGATTTCGCTTTCGTTGCGGGCTTCATCGGCGCATCTCTGAAAGGATTTCCACCGCGCTTTTCTCGCTTTGCCAGCCTTTGCCCAATTCATCCCTAAGCTTCATTAGCCTCTCTCATGCCATATCGGATTCATACGCCAAAGCGGCTTGAACGGATTCCTCACTCAACTGAGGATATTCCTTGATTATCTCATCAAAGGACATGCTGTCTTCCACGCTCTTCACAATCATCGAAACAGGGACACGCGTGCCTCTAATGCACGGTTCGCCGTGATGGATTTCGGGATCGACAACGATATATTCATGCCAGTTAATACCCATAAGCCACTCCTTGAATGGGGATTTTTCAATTACTCTTGGGCATGGCTGAGATCAATGCGCGCAGAGCTTTGTTCACCTGCTCTGCTGTGGTAAATACCTTTGCCACATCAGGGTCGATCACTGCGACCAGGGGCGCCTCCTTCATACCGCTGGCGAAACGATTTGGCTTGGCTTGGCTGTAATCAAAGCAATATTCTGCCGCCATTTCCGGAGCCTTTCGACGTTTGGGAGTACGCGTTTTCTTCATTGTGGTTTTCTGACAGATAGCACTTTGGGCAATCGTGTCAGTTGTTCCTTGTCGAGTGTAATCAACTCAGTCCCGAACCTCAGAGAGACCGCGGCGTAAACTGCGTCACTGCCGCGCAGGCGATGATTGGCTGCAATTTCACTGGCAAACATGACGAAGTTATCATCAAGACCGACCAATGTCAGGTTTGAAATCTCCCTGAGTTCGTGCAGAACTTCCAGTGCAATTTTGGTACTATCCTGCTTTCGTGCAATGGATGCGACCACCTCAGGAATAAACAAGGTTGGCTGAATGAGCGGTACACTTTCATTCTTCAATTGAGATATAAATTCCGCGCTCTCATCACTTCCATCCTCATCAGGGCTGAGCGCGTTCACAAAGACGCTTGCATCCACTGTGACAGGTGTCTTCATTTTCGCATCTCTGAAAGGATTTCCAGGGAACTCTTTTTGTTCGCTTTTTCCTTGCCAAGCTTTGAGCGGATCGCCAACAATCTTTCCCACCCATCATCGTCTTTCTTTTCAGGCGGGGCAGCCTCCAGTGGGATAATCACAGCGACCGGCTTCCCGCGTTGTGTCACCACATAGCGGGCGCGCTGCTCCTTCACGGCACGGACAACCTCCGACGCGCGGCTCTTCAACTCACGGATGCCAATCTCTTCCGTCTGATTTTGCTTTCGTTTCTGTTTTTGTTTCATGTGGTCACCTGTGTGACCACATCATACTTCGAAGAAAGGTTCCCGTCAAGTAAGATTAATCCCGCGCCTATGCGGGCGGCGCGGGACTGTGTGCATTACTTCTTCTTTTTTGCGGCAGGTTTGGCCTTTGCTGCGGGTTTCTTCGTCGTAGATTTTTTCGCTTTCGGAGACGCCTTTGGCTTCTTCGCAGGTTTTGGCTTCGTGGCAGCCTTCCTGGCTTTCACCGGCGCTTTCGCCTTTGGGGATGATTTTGCCTTTACTGCCGCCTTTCCCTTCGCCGAAGCTCTTACCCTACCGTTTTTTTTTCCACTCTCCCGTCCATTCGCAGCTACAAACTTCTCCACGGTCCAACCCACGTTGACCGAGACCGCTTCTTCGCCCGGCTTCACCTCCACCACCACATCACCCTTGGTCGCGGCGCGTTTGCGGACGGCGACCTCGTCCAGCCGGGTGGATTTTGGCGCGCCTTTGCTCAGGTGAATGGTCGCCATGTGGTTCGGTTTGCCGGTGACCACACCCACAATCCGTTCTTTCTCGTGCAATTCCCAGGCGATGACACCCTTGCCGTAACGGCCCTGCGCCGGGAAGTCCTTCTCCCCTACCCGCTTGGCTTTGCCGTCGTTCGTAAGCAGGAATACCTCGCCTTCGGCTGGCAGGATCTCCATGCCGACGACTTCATCCTGGTCATCCAGCTTCATGCCGTTCACGCCCGCTGCGATCAGGCCCATCGGGCGCACGTCATCCTCCTTGAAGCGGATCGCCATACCCTGCGCCGTGACGAGCAGGATTTCCTTGGTCGTGTTATCCGTTAATCCCACGGAAATCAACCGGTCGCCCTCATTGACTCTCACCAACACAAACGACTGTGACGATGGTCCGGGTAGCTCGCTGACGAGACTCTTCTTGATCAGGCCGAATCTGGTGCACGTGATCACGCACGTCTCTGCGGGAAACGCGGATTTTCGAGAAGGTAATGCAAACACCGCCGCGAGCGAGTCGTTGTCCTGCAGCGGCGAAACCTTGTAGAACAGCGAGCCTTGCGTCAACTTCTGGGCTTGCGGGAGGATGTGCGCGGCCACTGCGGCAGCACGACCGGACTTCGCCACAAAATAGACCGTGTCGGTGGTGGAGGCCTTCACCAGCCAGCGCGGCGCGTCGTTGCCGGAGTGTTTCGGCTGCTTGTCGTCATGCGTGCGCGAGACCAGGCCGTCTTCGGTCACGCCGATCCACACCTGTTGCTCGGGCATCAGGTCGCGGGCGGTCAAGGCTTTGGCGGGTTTGCCATCCTTGGACTTCGCCAGGTTCACGATCTGCGTGCGGCGGCGGTCTCCATATTGATCCTTGACCTTCAACAACTCACTCGCCACCACGCCGCGCATCAACTTCGGTGATTTCAACAGCACAGTCAGTTCCTTGATGAGCGCGCTGACTTCCTTGTATTCCGTATCGATCTTCTTGCGTTCGAGCGCGGCCAGTCGGCGCAACTGCAGGTCGAGGATGGCGGTGGCCTGGATCTCCGTCAGCTTGAAGCGTTTCATCAGTTTGACACGGGCCGTATCCACGTCGGAGGCGCCGCGAATGATGTTGATCACTTCATCCAGGTTCTTTAGTGCGATCAGATATCCCTCAAGGATGTGGGCGCGCTGCCTGGCTCTTTCCAGGTCAAATTCCGCGCGTCTTTTTATGACCGTGAGCCGGTGCTCGATATAGACGCGCAGGGCCTGCTTGAGGGTCAACGTGCGCGGCTCGCCGCGTCCGTCTTCGCCGACGACTAGCGCCAGCAGGTTGATGCTGAAGGTGGTCTGCATGGGAGTGCGCTTGTAGAGGTCGCGCAACACGACTTCAGGATCGGCGTTCTTCGTCATCTCCAGTACGATGCGCATGCCCTGGCGATCCGACTCGTCGCGCAGGTCAGAGAGGCCTTCCAGATAGCCTTCGCGCGCCAGGTCTGCGATGCGTTCGATCAGACTGGACTTGTTGACCATGTATGGCAGTTCGGTGACGATAATGCGACTCTTGCCGCGCTCCATCTCCTCGACATGCGCCTTGGCCTGGACGGTCACGCGTCCGCGCCCCGACCCATAAGCTGCTTCGATGCCGTCCTCACCTTTTTCCTGCACGATGATCCCGCCGGTCGGGAAATCCGGTCCCTGCACAAACTCCATCAGCGTTTCAACGTCGATGTCATCGAGCTTCTCATATTTATTGAGCATGTAGACGAGCGCGTCGACAACCTCACTGAGGTTATGCGGTGGAATGGAAGTGGCCATACCCACCGCGATACCCGTCGCGCCGTTCACCAGCAGATTCGGAATCGCTGAAGGTAAAACGCCTGGTTCCTCCAGTGTATCGTCAAAGTTCGGGTTGAAGTCGACGGTCTCTTTGTTGAGATCAAACAAAATGTCGAGCGCGGCGGGGGTCAGGCGCGCTTCAGTGTAGCGCATGGCAGCCGGCGGGTCGCCATCCACCGAGCCAAAGTTGCCCTGTCCATCCACGAGCAGGGTGCGCATCGAGAAATCCTGCGCCATACGGGCCATGGCTTCGTACACCGCAGAATCACCATGCGGATGATATTTGCCGAGCACTTCGCCTACGATACGGGCGGACTTTTTGTATGCCGAATCCGCGCGAATACCCATATCGTACATGGCATACAGGATGCGGCGCTGCACCGGTTTGAGTCCATCGCGCGCGTCGGGCAGCGCACGCGAGACGATCACGCTCATGGCGTAATCGAGATAGGCCTGCTGCATTTCGGTGTCAATATCTATTTTTCTGATTAAACCAAGTTCCATGTGAAATCCTTTTTCTCCACCAGAGAATCCTTGGACCGCGAAGCGTTACAGGTTGCGAAGATTGGCAAGGAAAGGCAGTTTCCCCCAATGAGAATAAGGAAATCTTCGCGGCGAAGTTTCAGTGTGGAATGTATGTTCTAAAAACGGGATAATCTTAAGGGGAAAAACAAGATGCGTCAAGTGTAGTTGCCGCTTGTCCACACTGCCACTGTGCAGCGTGCTACGCTTATCTCATCTGATAGGCAAATTTCTAAATTGTTTTGCAGGTCAAAATTCAAATTTCAAGTCCAGATGATTAGGTGGCACATTGTAAGCAATCCTGCCTCTGTCGTTCCAATGAAAGAGGCAGGATGAATAGCGCTGATGATTCTACGGCTTCACTTCCAGGCTCTGCGGAACGCAGGTACCTTTCAGGGCCTTTTCCGTACAAAGCATGAGGATCGCCTGCAGTTTATTTGCACGCGCGTTCCATTTGAATGGTGGGCTCGTAACATAACCGGTCATTCCAGGATCAAGTGGAGCGATATTTTTGGCAAGGACACACTTGACACGCAGATCGAACGCGCTGAGTACCTGTTCGACCGATTTGCCCGCCTTCTGGTCTGTGACCTTGATGTAGACCGAACGGAATGCGATGCTGCCAGTGTTCTCGACGACAAAAAGGGCATAGTCATAGCCCTCACACGTGTCAAATTTCTTGAAGCTGGCTGTAAAATATGGGGCCGCGGTGGGTGAAGCCCGCGGGGTGAATTTTGGCAAAGCCACAAGATCCCCATCGATGGTAAGGCTGTTCGCCAACAGATAGCATTGCTCTTCAGGCTTTTCAGGGTTTCGAACGAACAGGTAACCTGCTCCCAGGTCATTGGCGACGACTTCGAGCACCTGCCCGGCCTGGTAGGTGGCCACCAGATCATAATTCCCGGCCGGACCAGTGCGGCAGTTACTTTCGCGTCCCACCGTGGCCATTGGAATGTCAGGCGTGGCGGTCGCGCTGGGTTCCGGGAGCAGCGTTTCGGTGGCCGTCTCCGAAGGTGTTTCAGTGGGAAGGACTTCAGTCGGGGTAGCTGTCAATTCACGGGTGGCTGTGGCTTTTGTCGCAGACGGTTGTGGCGATGGTGTATCAGCAGCGACGTTATTGCCGGGCAGGTTACATGCCGAGAGCACCAGGGCGCTGATGGTCAACAAATACAGAAATCTGAAAAAAGTTGTGCGCATATCTCCTCCGGAATAATGCAATCTGGATGCAACCATATTGCAAAAATTCTTTTTGCGCAAGGGATCATAATGGTTAAATCATCCAGAGGGCCCATTTTCGCACGAGATCGATTACCGCTTGTCCCATAATTTGCTAAGCTTTTGGACAAATTGCAGGTTGGATTTCGCATGTCCGGTTTGAATACATATATCTGACATGCGTGCGGCACTCTGTAAACAAAAAACAGGGCAGGCTTTTGAGCGCCTGCCCTGCGCTTTTCTCGCATTCCTACGGCTTGAACTCGATGACCTTCGATACGCACAAGCCAGTCACACCCGGATCAGAGCACAGCGTGATCGTGGCGCGTAAATCGTGCCCGGTCGGGTCATAAGTGAAGGGTGACATACTCACGACACCCTTATCGCCAGGCTTCAGGCTGTCGCGCGTGTTCGAACCGGAACAACCATCATTGTTCGTAAAGCCACTGGTAGTCATCGAAAGGACAATATTCGAGGTCGCATCCCGCAGCGTGATCGAAACGGACCGGAAGGTCACGCCGCCGGTATTTTCCAGCCGAAAGTCCACCCACCAGCCTGCACAGGTCTCCAGCCCGGCAATGGTTACGTCAAAGTCGGGTGTCGGCGTGGGCGTGGGTGGAGGCGTGTAGACCGGCAGAGCAGCCACATTTCCCACCAGAGTCGCATATTCCCCCCACAGCCAGCAGAATCCCGTGCTTGAATCCGGGTTTCGGATGTACCAGTAGTTCCCGTTCGGATTCCTGCCGAATACTTCCGCCACCTCGCCAACCAATAACGCTCCTACCCTGTCATAGGCCTGGCCCGGACCGACGCGACAGTTCGTAGCCACCGTCACACTGATCAACGGCACAGACGGCGTGGAGGAAAAAATTGGGATGGGCGAAACGGTCTGAGTGGGCGAGAGTGTTGGCAGTTCAGGTGTAACCGTGGGAGATGCCGGCCCGGGGAGGGGAATCAATGCCTGGGCGGTCTGAGTCGCCATCACGGCCAGGGTTTGCGCCACCATGGTACCGAGGACATTGGCGTCCGGGGTGTAAACGGTAACAGTAGGCGCGGCACAGGCCGCGGACACCAGCAATAGGAGAACAACCGATAAAACGATCGGGGTTGACTTCGACATGTTTCCTCCTTTCGGTTCACTGTCCTGATACGAAAGCCATAGGTGTCCCCTCTTCTTGATTAAACGCTCAGCGCTTGAATTTGTTCCCATTGTTTCGCGCTGCATGTTTTCTGTGAAATAGGCCAGCTCAACGAGTTTCATGCCTGGCCGCTCCGGCCTTCAGCATGGATGAAACGCCCGGCATCACCAGTTGCTGGAACATTTCATCCATCTGTTCGGGTGTGTACTTCATCCCATCTTTGAACCACCACTTGATCAGCGTCATCAACGTATCTGTCAGATAGTCAACAACCAGAGATAAAGGCACACTGGTGTTCTCAATAAGAGAGTGAGTGTGCATACCCTCTTCAACACTACGACGAATAATTCCACGCAGGGTCTTCATCGCCAGATCCATGGCCGGGTCTTTTGCGATCACCTTCAGAATCGGAACCTGTGCCTGGATGTGATAGAACCACGCCCGGCTCGAAAGAACGGATGTACGATTTTCCCCGGCATGTGAGGTCAACTGCTGGCCCAGGTTTTCTGCAAAAACCCCGTGCCCGCCTGTCAACAGATCGTCCTTATCCAGGTAGTGCATATAAAAGGTCGAGCGCGCCACATCGGCCCGCTCGATAATATCCTGCACTGAAATCTCCTCGTATCTCTTTTCCTTCAACAACGCTAACAGCGCACTTCGCAGAAGCTGGCGGGTTCGTCGGGTACGCCGATCCTTCTTTTCAGGTGCCATATCAAAATTCCACGTTTTCGGACAATCTGATGAATCTGTTCATTAATAGACATTCAAGGATGATTGCAGATTGACTTTGCTCAAACCGATCATTATATTGACTCATTATACACACATAGCCGATCAGGAGAAAAAATGCCTCACCACACGCATACCCACACGCACACAGGTCACGAACTCAAAGTGACCATCCAAAATCCACTCAACGCCAAATTTCTGGAACACCTGCACGACACCGAATTATGGGCCAGCCACATCCCGCGCGTTCCAATGGGACTTTACGTGCTCGCAGTCATTGGACTCGCCCTCGGCGCCGCGTCATTGACTCCCTTTCTGCCTGATTCAGCGTTACTAAGATTTTCCACCCTGACGCTGGGAGCCCTGCTCCTCCTCCCTGCCCTGTTTGCCCGGCATTTTGCCCACAGAAAATGGGCCTACGCTTCGCGCATCCGCAAAGACATCTTCGACTCACTGGCACTGCGCGGCGACGAAAAAATTCTGGATGTCGGCTGCGGTGCCGGGCTGCTCGTCAACGAAGCTGCACGGCGGCTGACAAGTGGCAAAGCGATAGGCATTGACATCTGGGCCCCTCACAGCGGTGGAGGAAATTACGCCCTGCTAATGAAAAACGCCCAGGCCGAAGGCGTCGCAGACAAGATCGAATTCAAGCAAGCCGATGTACGCAAACTGCCATTCGAAGATGCCTCCTTTGACGTCATCGTTTCAAGCGGAGCCTTGCATCACATCAGCCGGGATCGTTCCGACCATGAGCAAGCTATCAACGAAATGCTCAGGGTGCTCAAACCCGGCGGCAGGATCGCTCTCATGGATATTTCACACATGATCGAAGGCTACGCCTCCAACATGAAAACAAAGGGCGTTATCAGCAACGTGCAGAAAACCGTTCAATCCCCGTTCGGGTTTGAGATGAGCGTGATGATTGGCAGGAAAGACGCGTAGAGCGAGATACGCCCTATCGGGCAGTCTCGCTCTACAATTAATCTTTTTCCACCGGTAACCCGGAATCGGGATTTCCCCACTCGGTCCACGATCCGTCGTAGACTGCCAACTCTTTGTGGCCCGCCTGCTCCGCCGCGAGCGCGACGACACACGCCGTGACCCCCGAACCACAACTGAAGATCATCTTCTTATCTTTGTATTGCTCGAAGATACTCCGCAAGCTGGATTTAGATGACAGCTTACCATTTTCAAGCACGCTGGTATGAGGGATATTGACTGAGTTGGGCATGTGCCCGCCGCGCAACCCCGGTCTCGGCTCCGGCTCCTGACCTTTGAATCGCCCCTCCGACCGGGCATCGATCACGCTGAACTCCGAGTCGGCCAAAGCTTGTAAAACAAATTTCGAATCAACGAACAGCCCTCCCTGAGGCCGCGAAGCGAAGTTCCCGCGTCCTCTAGGTGTCGCTAAAGTCGGCACCGTCTCATATCCCGCCTGAATCCACGCCGGCAGACCGCCATCCAACACAGTTACCTGCTCATGCCCCATGGCGCGGAACATCCACCATGCGCGCGGGCTGGAGTAGATGCCGTCCTTGTCGTAGGCGACGATGGCGCTATCCTGATTGACGCCCAGCTTCTGCATTTCCTCCTGGAAGAATTCCGCGCTCGGCATCATATGCGGCAGCGATGTATTGTGATCGGTCAGCACATCATCGAAATCGAAACGCAGCGAGCCGGGAATATAGAGGCGCGTTTCAGGCGCGGCATTGGAGACCGGCACAATCGGCTTCATGCTGGCATCGAAGATGACAAGATTTTCAGCCGAAAGATTTTCCTTCAGCCAGTGAATGGATACAATGGAATCCGTGAGGCTGACTTTGTTCATCACTGTAACTCCTGCTCAACCTGCATGCCGCCAACCCTACTTGTCCTTGGATGTTAAACCCTGCAGCAACAGCGTTGCCGGGCTGAGGATTGCGTTGCCCATCGGTTCTTCCGAAAGCGTCTTGAAGCCGCCATATCCAAAATGGAGGCCGCTCGGCGTAAGCATATTCAACCGGACGTTGCCATGTTCCGGCGCCCCGGGACGTTCCTGCTCCCACGGACCAATGTAGGCGGCAACCTTCTGGCCCGCGGCGAGCAGAGCCTGAATCTGGTCATCGAGCGACGAGTCGGGCCTTTCCCAGATCACCCCACCGCCAGTGTGATGTAAATAACGGGCAGTGCCATCCAAATAAGCCGCGACGGTATCCGCTCCGTTCGGCATACCCACTTCCACCACCACACCATATACGATCTTGGCCTTTTCCGCAGGCGGGTTCACACCCAACTGACGCAGGAAATGCCAGGCCTGCAAATAATGGCGGGATTCCAAGCCCGGCATTTCAGTGATCTTTTGTAATTCTGCGATGGCCGAGGCATTATCTTTCTTTTCCAGATGATTTCGGGCCTTGAGAAAGGATGCCCAGGGTTCCGCGCTCAAACTGGCATCCTTGGGCCACTCAGAGAATGGCAAATCACCGAATAGGGTATCGCGAATGGTAATAGACCTGGCAGGCTGTTGTTTCTTCTTGAACCAGTTAAACATGACTCCTCCTCAACATAAGATTTGCAGCATTATAGACAATTCCATGCAAAAGCGACAGGCTTTGGCTGCGCATGATGGTCACAATGCATGATGTACGGTAGGGCTTTCCCTACCAGAGAAATCTGAATTTCTGTGGCGTTCGTAAACAATTAAGGAGCTTGCGTGCACCTTTACGTAGAGTTCAGATTCAGCTTGTTTGCCGCTCTGATAGCGACCGGTACGCTAGATCCTGCCGGGTTTGCCTCTTCATCTCAACCACATTCGGCCCAATTCTTAGACGCTCAAACGAGCCCGGTAACACTCTGGCCACGGTCAAGTCACCTTGATTCTGCCGTCAGGCATCAGGTGAATGGTAGTCCGTCTTAATGTTAGAAAGGAGTAAATCGAAATGACTGCAAAACTTGGTTTAGCAAGGGTGGTCGTTCTATTCATGGTCCTGTCTCTGCTGATGAGTCTGAATGGTGGCAGCCTCGCCACGGCCCAGACGGCAGGCCCAGAAATGCTGACTCCGCGTCTTGCCGTGCGGACAGTCGTTACTGGACTGGTTACCCCCACGACAATGGCCTTTCTTGGCGATGGCGAATTCTTTGTGCTGGAAAAGAACACGGGTAAAGTCCAACATATTGTGGATGGCGCTATTCAAAGTACTGTTCTCGACCTGGCAGTCAACTTTGCTTCAGAGCGTGGCCTGCTGGGCATCGCTCTCGACCCTAACTTTTCATCCAATCAGTTGGTATACCTTTACTGGAGCTGTATTGCACCGCCTCCGCCAGCAGATAATCCCTTCTTCCCCACTGAAACAGCGTGCGACGATATCCTGGAATTTGGGGCGGATGATAACAATCTGCTAACTGTGCCCTTGTTGGGTAATCGAGTAGATGCTTTCCACTGGGATGGAACCACCCTCACCTTTGCTTACAATTTGATCAAGTTACGTTCGTTTCAAAACGATGCTGCGCCCGTGCCGCCTGGCCAGGGTGATGAAACACAGCCTCCGCGCGGCAATCACGATGGCGGCGTGATCGCTTTTGGAAAAGACAGTAAGCTCTACATCTTCATTGGCGATGTAGGACGGCGCGGCCAACTGCAGAATCTTCCCTGTGGTCCAACCGCCACTTGCTCCGGAACAACGGTGCCGGATGATCAGTTTGGTGGTCCTGAACCAGATGATGCGCATCTTACAGGAGTAGTTCTGCGCCTTAACCCCGATGGCACGGCTCCATCAGACAACCCATTTTACAATGCAGGTGCAGCGATGGGTGGAGAAGTTGGGGAGAACATTCAAAAGATTTTCTCCTATGGGCACCGCAACAGCTTTGGTCTGGCCGTTGATCCAGTCTCTGGAGGTATTTGGCTACAAGAGAACGGCGATGATACTTTCAGCGAACTTAGCCGCGTCCAGCCTGGACTCAATCGTGGCTGGATCCAAATCTCGGGACCGGTGGATCGCATCACACAATACAAGCAAATTGAGACGACATTTGGCGCTCAAACTTTGCAGCAATTACGCTGGCCGCCCACCAACATAGCTGACACTCCCCAGGACGCGTTGTCACGCTTATTCATGCTGCCCGGCGCAAAATACAGGGATCCCGAATTCAGTTGGAAGTGGGAGGTGGCCCCCGGAGGCATGGGATTTGTTAACGGCAGCGCACTGGGGCCTCAATTCCAGGGTGATCTATTTATGGGAGCCGCAACGCCTATCCTGCAAGGAGGTTACTTATTCCATTTCAACCTGACCGGTAACCGAAATAAGATCGCTGTTGATGATCCACGGTTGGAAGACCGTGTGGCAGATAACACTGCCAAACATGAGATCACAGAGAGCGAAAGCCTGCTGATTGGCCGGAATTTTGGGGTGGTCACAGATATCGAAACTGGCCCCAATGGCAATCTCTTCGTCGTGTCACTCACGAATGGGGCCATCTATGAAATCTACCGACCATAGGCTCGAAAGATCAGACTTAGTTGAATGAAGTAAGGAATGAAAGGATGCAAAGCCCGGCAACTCTCTTGTCGGGCTCTTTCATTTGAAGCGAAAATCACTTGGATGCAGTGAACAGCCCGTTCTGACAAGCGTTAGAATTCGCCCGGCGCGCACTACAAACAAACCAGCCCCTCCGAACGCCACATCTGGACTACCCGGCTGCGGTCCTCAACGACAAACAGGATTTTGCTCCGATCCAGGCCTGCGAGCACCTCGCGCTTGACGGCTGCATCAGTGCGCCGGTCGCCATCAGGCCGCAGGATCAATTCGTGGTAATCCACTCCCTTTTCGGCCAGCCATCGAATCGTCTCCGGTCTGTGTTCCTCACTTCGCCCGGAACACAGGATAATTTTGATTCCGGAGGCGTATAAAATGTTACACAATCGCACAACGGAATGGATGGCTTTATCTTGCGCCATGCCCTGAAAGAAGGCATTCCAGTTTTTGGGCTTCTTCCTCACGTGATGAATACGCTCAGAGACATCTGCCAGCGTACCATCAATATCGAAGATGACAATTTCTTCCATAACACTTTCCTCTAAAGTTGGGCGTGACGAAATTGGTGAGTAAAGAACCTTTATCAGGTTTTGAAGATCAGGTCCAGATATTTTTTCAGCATATCACCAACCAATCCACGCATGGGCATGGTCGCTGCCATGCCATAGATGGGAGCCAGGTTTCCCATTTCCTCGGGATGCGCTTTGACGTACGCGACCGATTCACGCAGGTCTTCCACGAATCGCTCTGCAACGCCCGGCTGGGTATGGCGCAGTGTGACACAGAGGTGCGCGCAGGCAGGTTTGTGCAAACCGTTCAGGCTCCATTTTTTGTGAGTCATCTGATCGAGCACCTTGTAGATGTCGAGAGAATCCGAGGCAAATGCGACCACGAACAGGGGATTGCCAAGCACGCGCAACTCGGGAATTTCGCCAATTCCATGTTTGATGATATCCGCCGTGGCGAGAATCTTTTGGGTGGCATCTATATAACCCTGCACACCGATGGAGGTCAGCGCCGCCCAGCATGCCGCACTCAGTGCCCCGGGGCGGCTCCCCGCGAAGGTGGGCGAGAAATACAGCCCGCCGGGCCAGTCCGTTGCGATGTAGTACTGGTAGTGCCTCAGGTCCTGCCCGCGATACAGGATCACCGAGGTTCCCTTGGCTGCGTACCCGTATTTGTGCGTATCCACTGAGATGGATGAGACGCCCGGCAGACGAAAATCGAATTTCGGCACCGCATAGCCCAATCTTTCCGCCCACGGCAGGACAAATCCGCCGAGGCAGGCATCGGTGTGGAATCCAATCCCATATTGACGCGCCAATTCGGACAGTTCTTCGATCGGATCAATCGCTCCATGAGGGAACGAGGGGGCTGATCCCACAATAACAACAGTATTCCTGCCGATGGCTTTGCGCGCCGCCTCGACATCCGCGCGGAAATTTGAATCCACCGGGAGGTGGATGGCTTTGATCCCAAAATATTGACTGGCCTTGTCGAAGGCAGCATGGGCGGTAACCGGCATGATCATTTCGGGTCTGGTGATCCCTCTGGTCTCGCGCGCCCGATCGCGGTAGGTCTTCATTGCCAGCAGGATGCTCTCGGTGCCGCCGGAGGACAGTGTGCCGCAGATGCCCTGTCCCTGTCCATTCAGCATGTCCGCCGTCATGGCAACGATCTCTGCTTCGAACTTGGCAGCGCTGGGCCATATATCCGTATGCAGGGGGTTGCTCTGCGAGTTGAGCACGTACACCCGGTTCAGAAAATCGATGTGCTCCTGGTCGCCATGATAGACCGCGCCGGAGGCAAAGCCTTCCTTCCAGGCACCTTCTTCGTGGACGCGCATGGCTTCCATCTCGCGCAGGATGTCCGCCCGGTCACGTCCGTACTCTGGAAGTTGTGTGAAGGTGGTGAATTTATTCCTGTATGGTTTGATTGAACCTTCCAGACCGGCCATCAGGACCTCATATTCCTTTTCGATCTTCTGGTTGATCGATGGGATTTTCCTGAGCCTTTTTTCGATCCACGCGACCAGGCGCGGATTCATGCGCCCCAGGTTTTTAAAGAGGAATTCTTCCCAGTCCATGTTACTCCAAGCGTTTTTCGTCATTGCAAAGTGAACTCCCTCGTTGAAGGCTAAACACGATTCAGCCGGGCAAAGATCTTCTTATTGCTTTCATAAATTGCGGTGAACTCTCGGAAAAGTTCGTCGTAGATCCTGCGATGATCAGGACTGGGATGATATGTTCCGGCAACCGGCACACGTGAGGCAATATCGTCATAGCTGATAAATCCCAGCGCGGCGGATGCCAGCAATGCCGCACCGCGCACGTTGACTTCGATGGGATCCTTCATCTGACGGATGGTCCGGTTCATGACGTCGGCATGGATCTGACACCAGATATCCGACTTCGCCCCGCCGCCAACCATGTGGACCGCCTCAGCGCGCCGCCCGATCATTGGTTCCACATATTGCAGCAGCCAGCGCGAGTTGTATGCCACCCCTTCGAACACGGCACGCACCATATGTTCACGTGTCGTCTTCAGGGACTGATTAAAGAATCCGCCGCGCACGAACCGGTCATCCACAGGTGCACGTTCACCGTACAGCCAGGGCAGGAAAACCAGTTTGTCACTGCCGGCGGGCGTCCGCTCCGCCATCTGGTCGAACAATTTGTAGGCGTTCGCAGGCTGCGTGCCTGATAGTTCATCCTTATGGAAGAAGATATTGTCGCGCAGGAATTGGAGGCAGGCACCCGCGCATTCCTGGGCATCGGTCAGCAAGTATCGCCCGGGTATGGCGGCTGGGAGCGCGGCGATGCTATGGAACAGGTCGGTCCTTTTGAAGGGGACGTGGCAGGTGATCCAGGAGGAGGTTCCGATATAGAGGTGGGTCTCGAAGTCCCGCACCGCACCGGACCCGACGGCGGCGGAGTGAATGTCCGGCGAGCCGATCACCACCTGGACATTCTCCATCAACCCCCAGTCACGCGCGATGTCGGGCAGCAAAATGCCCAGGGTCGAGTTGGCAGGCTGAAGGTCAGGAAGTTTCGTGCGGTCGATGGTGGAAAACCCGAGCAGGCGGTCGTCATATCTGACGTCGTTGATATCGCGATTGTCCGTCAACCAGTGCAGGGAAATCGAATCGAAGGAGGCGGCAAAACGTCCTGTGAGGCGGAGACCGATGTAATCTACCGGCTCCAGGAACTTGTAAGTTCGTTGGTATGTAGCGGGCTGGTTTTGCTTGAGATAAAGGATGTGGGCAATGGGATCTTTTCCCACGATGGCTGGGGCGCCGCCGGTCAGACGGATCCACTGGAAAAGTTTTCCAGGGGAATACCCCTGAATGTTGACTGCCCCACCGGCAATTTGGTGGATCTGCGGCGCGCCGCGCGAATCCATCCAGATGATGGCATTGCCCAGCACATTGCCGCCACCGTCCACCGGGACCGTCCCCGACCATTGCCCCGTACAGGCGATGGCCACGATATCTTCACTCTTGGTGAGACCTCTGGCAAGCAACCG
>DASTOH010000255.1:0-12853 GCA_035720235.1 Anaerolineales bacterium
GTCCACATGGGCATAGTGCCGCTTGGCAGTCTGGTATTCCACATGCGCAATGTTGATCGTGATGCCGCGGGCTTTCTCTTCCGGGGCATTGTCGATGCTGTCGTAGGCCCGGAATTCGCCCTGACCCTGCATGGCCGCCACTTTCGTGATCGCCGCCGTCAGGGTCGTCTTCCCGTGGTCGATATGCCCCATCGTCCCCACGTTCAGATGTGGCTTGCTCCTGTCATATTTCGCTTTCGCCATCGTGTGATCTCCTTCTCGGTATAGTAACAAAAGAAATGTATTATTTCATGATTTCCTGCGCCACAGCTTGCGAAACGGGCGCATAATGGTCAAATTCCATGCTAAATACGCCGCGCCCTTGCGTGGCGGATCGTAATTGAGTGGCATAACCAAACATCTCGGCCAGCGGAACCATGGCGCGGATGGCCTGGGCATTTCCAGGGCGGACATCCATTCCCTGGATCAAACCTCTTCGGCTGTTGATCTGCCCCATCACATCACCAAGGTAGTCTTCTGGGACAACCACTTCCACCTTCATCATGGGTTCCAGAAGAATCGGGTTACCTTTGTGAACGCCTTCCTTGAAACCAATAGAAGCAGCTAACTTGAATGCCATTTCGCTAGAGTCTACTTCATGGAACGAGCCATCAAATAGGACAACCTTCAAGTCTACAACCGGGTATCCTGCAAGCACGCCGCTTTCAGTTGCTTCTCTAAAGCCTTTCTCAATGGCGGGAATATACTCTTTAGGAATCGCGCCACCCACAATTTTGTTCTCGAAAACAAAACCACTACCGCGTGCGCCGGGCTCCAGGGAAAATATGACATGGCCGTATTGCCCTTTACCACCGGATTGCTTGGCATACTTATAATTGACTTCTTTTACAGGCTTGGTAATTGATTCACGATACGCAACGCGTGGCGCGCCAACATTTGCCTGTACTCTAAATTCCCGCAAGAGGCGATCCACGATGATATCAAGGTGCAACTCACCCATTCCGGCGATCACGGTCTGACCCGTATTTTCATCCGAGCGAACCCGAAAAGTCGGGTCTTCCTCAGCTAATTTTCGAAGGGCCTCGCCCATTTTTTCCTGATCGCTGCTGCTCTTGGGTTCGATCGCAATGGAGATCACAGGTTCCGGGAATGAAATGCTCTCGAGAACCAGGGCTTTTGTGTCACAAAGGGTATCCCCTGTAAAACTTTCCTTGAATCCAAGAACTGCGCCGATATCACCTGCGCGGATCTCAGTAATATCCTCGCGGCGATCAGCATGCATCCGAAGCAGACGCCCAATACGTTCTTTTCTTCCTTTTGTGCTGTTTAATACCGTCTGTCCCTGGCTTAACACTCCAGAATATACGCGGATATAAGCCAGGCGACCCACATACGGATCTGTAACAATCTTAAAAACCAGAGCACTTAATGGTGCATCGTCTCGTGCGGGCAACTCGAACTCATTGGCCGCATTGCCCGGTTCAGCCGCCTTGATGGAAGGAATATCGGCTGGAGAAGGCAGGTAATCAATCACAGCATCCAGCATGACCTGGACACCCCTATTCCTTAAAGAAGAACCACAGAATACCGGAGTCGCTCTGTTGCTGATGACGCCTGTACGCAGGGCAGTCTTCAATTCTTCAATGCTAATCTCTTGAGCTTCCAGGAACTTCATGATCAGATCGTCGTCAAGTTCGGCAATCTTTTCGACCATTTTGGCTCGGGCCTCAACCGCCCGCTCTTTCAACTCTGTAGGAATCTCTAGAACCTTGGGTTCTTTCCCGAGATCATCCTCCCACACGATTGCCTTCATGGTGAGCAGATCAATAACGCCTTTGAAAGTGGCTTCGAAACCGATTGGCAATTGCATCGGTATCGGATTGGCGCCCAATCGATCGATAATGGACTCAATGGTCCGTTCGTACGAAGCGCCGACGCGATCCATTTTGTTCACAAAACAGATACGCGGGACGCCATAACGGTCCGCCTGACGCCAAACAGTTTCCGATTGCGGCTCAACACCTTGCACCGCATCGAATACCACTACCCCCCCATCCAGGACACGCAGGGAACGCTGGACCTCGGCTGTGAAGTCGATATGACCCGGGGTATCAATAATATTGACCTGATAACCCTTCCATTCTGCAGAGACGGCCGCAGACACGATCGTGATCCCACGTTCGCGCTCCTGGACCATCCAGTCGGTGACAGTCGTGCCTTCATCCACTGAGCCAATGCGATGTGTCATGCCGGTATAGAACATGATACGCTCGGTCGTTGTCGTTTTACCGGCGTCGATGTGGGCTATGATCCCAATATTTCGATACTTCTCAAGCGGATACTCGCGTGCCATTCTGGTTGGATTCCTGGATACCTTTCGTTATATGCGATAATGTGAAAAGGCGCGGTTGGCCTCAGCCATTTTGTGGGTTTCGTCACGCTTGCGGATCGACGCGCCGGTCTCGTTCGAAGCATCAATCAATTCGGAGGCCAGCTTGTCGGGAAAGGATTTGCCGGCACGCTCACGAGCCGAAGACAAAAGCCAGCGAATCGCCAGCGTCAAGCGGCGGTCAGATGATACTTCCATCGGCACCTGGTAGGTGGCGCCGCCGACGCGGCGTGGGCGAACCTCCATCACCGGAGATACGTTCTTCAGAGCAGTGTCAAAGACATCCAGAGCGTTCTTGCCAGTCCGCTCATTGATCAAATCCATCGCATCATAGATCAAGCCCACTGCCAGGCTCTTCTTGCCACGCTTGAGAACGTGCTGCACCATGGTCTGAAGGTTGACGCTGTTGTAGCGAACATCGGGAAGGATTTCCCGCTTTTCGGGTTTTGCTCTACGCATTCTATTACTCCATCAAATTACTTCGGACGCTTCGCGCCATACTTGGAACGGCCCTGTTTGCGATTCGCGACACCGGTCGTGTCGAGTGAACCACGCACAATGTGATAACGCACACCAGGCAGATCCTTTACACGACCACCACGCACAAGAACCACAGAGTGCTCCTGTAACTGGTGACCTTCGCCAGGGATATAGGCTGTCACTTCGATCCCGTTGGTTAGGCGCACACGTGCGATCTTCCGCAGCGCCGAATTGGGCTTCTTGGGCGTCATCGTGCGGACTATCGTACACACACCACGTTTTTGCGGCGCGCCTTTCTCCTGGCGTACACGGCGCTGTTTATATGAATTCAGCGTGTACTGCAGTGCAGGAGCCTTACTCTTAACTTTTTTGTTCTTGCGGCCCCTTCGGACCATTTGATTAATTGTCGGCACGTTCAGCCTCCGGTTCCTATCTCATGATTATTTAATTCACTATGAATTCGCAAGAAATGAGGCCATCAAAACTCTTCGATGGCCTCATTTGGAATGCCATGCTATGTAGTGGGGGGAATGCCACTTGTTCCATTGGCAACGGACATTGATTCTATCATGCCACTACATCGTCGTCAAGATTACCGCTTGCCCATAAACTTTTCGCCAATGCCCAACAAGCCGGTATCCATCCTGGGCGGATGCTGCTTCTCTTCGTCTTTACCGAACTTCACAACATCGCCGCCTTCATTCACCGCTTCCACCGCCAGTCCCAGCGACTGCAACTCCTTCACCAGCACTCGGAAGGAAGCAGGAATGCTGGGCTCTTCGATTGGCTCACCTTTGACAATCGCTTCATAGGTATTCACGCGGCCCTGAACATCGTCCGATTTTACCGTGAGCATTTCCTGTAATGTGTAAGCGGCGCCATATGCCTCAAGCGCCCATACTTCCATTTCACCGAAGCGCTGTCCACCAAATTGTGCCTTACCACCCAGAGGCTGCTGGGTCACCAGGCTATAGGGTCCCGTGGAACGGGCATGGACCTTGTCCTCAACCAGGTGGTGCAGTTTCAATACGGTCATTACACCAACAGTTACAGGCTGGTCATAGGGCAGCCCGGTCTTTCCATCGCGGAGGATCTGCTTGCCGAGGATTGGCATCGGCTCGTTGGTGGTGCTCGTAATTTCGTGCGCAACCTCCAGCAAGCGGGCCTCTGCCACCCGGCCAGGATGACCATGGGACTCGATCCATAGGCGTAAACAAGCGCTGATCGCCGCCTCATTGTATTGATTTCTCTCGCGCGGATCAACATTTTCCGGGTGGAAGATGGTGTCCGGTTCCAGGCCTCTATCACGCAACCATTCCATCGCCGTGGATTGGCGGGCATACGCCACATCATTCAAATCAGCGACATCATACTCGCGTTCACCCAGCCATTCTTCCAGATACAAACGACGAACTTCATCATCGTCCTGAATTGACTCAGGGTCATATTCCTGCTGCTTCAGCCATTCCCAGGCCGCCACAGCCGATTCCTTCCAGGCCTGGTCAACGATCCAGGCGCGGGCGAGTTCGGCCTCGATCTCCTCTTCGGACGCGCCGTCAAACACGGGTGTGATGGCGCGATAGCCAAGGCGCCTGGCCGCCCAGCCCAGGTGGACTTCCAGCACCTGGCCAATGTTCATACGGCCCGGCACGCCAAGCGGATTTAGAATGATGTCAACCGGTGTACCATCTTCAAGGAAAGGCATGTCCTCCACTGGAACAACCTTAGAGACGACACCTTTATTTCCATGACGACCCGCCATCTTGTCGCCCGCCGTCAATTTACGACGCTGAGCAACAGAAACACGGACCATCATATCCACTCCAGCGGAGAGGTCTGAATTCTCTTCGCGGGTGAACACCTTGACATCGACCACTTTACCACGCTCGCCATGCGGCATACGGAGGGAGGTATCTTTCACATCGCGAGATTTCTCACCGAAGATCGCTCGCAAAAGTCGCTCTTCGGGTGTTAGCTCTTTTTCGCCTTTCGGTGTGATCTTGCCCACCAGAATATCATTCGGGCCCACTTCGGCACCGATGCGGATGATACCATTCTCGTCCAAGTCTTTGATGGCATCGTCACCCACATTGGGAATATCGCGGGTGATTTCCTCCGGTCCCAACTTGGTGTCGCGTGCTTCCACTTCATATTTTTCAATATGAACGGAAGTGAAACGATCTTCCTGCACCAGCCGCTCAGAGATCAGGATGGCGTCTTCAAAATTGCCGCCTTCCCACGAAAGGAACGCAATGACCACATTCTGTCCGAGTGCCAACTGTCCGCTTTCCGTCGAGGACGAATCGGCAATGATGTCACCTTTCTTGATCACCTGGCCCTTGACGACCGCCGGGCGCTGATCAATACAAGTGCTTTGATTGGAACGCTGGTACTTGCGCAATTGATAGGTGCGAATACCCGCTCTTTCTTTGACGGTAATCGAGCTGCCCGTAACGGAGATGACCTCCCCGTTTGCCTCTGCTACCACCACCTGGCCCGAGTCGAGCGCGGCATGGTATTCCATACCGGTCGAGACCAATGGAATTTCCGGGCGAACCAGGGGAACCGCCTGCGCCTGCATGTTCGAACCCATCAGGGCGCGGTTGGCATCGTCATGCTCAAGGAATGGAATCAACGCGGCGCTGATACCCACGACCTGATGCGGCGCAACGTCCATGTAATCAATGGATTCGGGCGTGGAGAAAATAAAGCCGGAGTGATAACGGCACGAGACGCGCTCACGTACAAACTCCCTCAGATCGGTCAAAGGAGCATTCGCCTGCGCGATCACATATTTATCTTCCGCATCAGCAGAGAGATAATCGAATTGATCAGAAACGAAGGGCACAATTGAGACAGGAGCCGCAATCTTCGCGATCCTCTTCATCATCTTAGAGTCGATGACCTCACCAGCTTTGAAGAGCACCTCCTCCGTTTTTGGATCAAGTACGTTCTCGCGCAACGTGCGGCCTTCCAGGCGCTCATCTTCTGGTTCCATGGTCCTGAAGACCTTGCGATACGGCGTCTCGATGAAACCATATTCATTCACGCGGGCAAATGAAGCCAGACGGCCGATCAAGCCAATGTTTGGACCTTCAGGGGTCTCGATGGGGCAAATGCGGCCATAGTGCGAGTGATGTACGTCGCGGACATCAAAGCCTGCGCGTTCGCGTCGCAGACCACCGGGGCCCAGTGCCGATAAAGTGCGCTTGTGACGCAACTCAGCCAACGGGTTGGTCTGGTCCATGAACTGGGAAAGTTGTGAAGAGCCAAAGAATTCGCGCAATGCCGCAACAACCGGGCGGATATTAACCAACGTGACCGGTGAGAGTTGCTCCTGATCGCGAATGGACATGCGTTCTTTGATCACGCGTTCCATGCGGCGGAGGCCGATGCGCAGCTTGTTCTGGATCAACTCACCCACCGTCTTGACGCGGCGATTTCCCAGATGGTCGATGTCGTCGGCTGGCTCAACCGCATTATTAATCTGAATCATGCGGCGCAGGAGTCGGATGACATCCTGCTTCGTCACGGTTCGGTGCGGGATGGGCACCTCTAAGTCAAGCTTCTGGTTCAATTTGTAACGACCCACGCGCTCGAGATCATAATGGCGCTGGTCGAACAACTGCTCCTCAAGGAATTGGCGGGCATTGTCCAATGTAGCAGGATCGCCCGGGCGCATCTTGCGGAAGAACTCGATCAGCGCGGCTTCGGCGATGGTCAAGCCGCCAGACAGGTCCCACTCGGGTTCCTGTTTTAAAGTGGAAGCGATGAAGAGGCGCTCGGGATTGTTATCCACATCCTGAAAGAGCGACAGTAATTCTTCATCCGTTCCATTTTTAAGCGGAGTATCCTTGATGCCATCATTCACTGCGGCCAGCGCACGCAGGAAAACGGTAATCGGCACCGTGCGCTTACGGTTGAATTTCAGGATGAGGTAATCCGATTTGCGGGTCTCGAACTCCATCCAGGCCCCTCGATCAGGAATCAGCTTGGACATGGCGAGCAGGCGTCCCGTCGCGCGATCCGTGGGGGCTTCGAAATAGACACCCGGAGACCGGATCAACTGCGAGACGACGACCCGCTCCGTCCCGTTAATAATGAAAGTGCCCTTATCGGTCATCTCCGGGAAGTCGCCCAGGAAGATATCCTGCTTGATAGGCTCCGGCACATCCGGGCCTGCCAGCAATACCGAAACATACAACGGGCTGGCATAGGTGAGATCGCGCTCCACACATTCTTCGATGTTGTGCTTGGGATCACCAAACCAGTATTTGAGTCCCCATTGCTTGGCCTCCGGACCGCGGCCCGGGAAATATAACTTCATCCCCTTGTTGTAGGATTCGATCGGCGAGACCTCGTGGAAGAGATCACCCAATCCGTCGCGCTTGAGACGCTCGAATGAGTCTAGCTGAACTTCGATAAGATTTGGAAGATCGATATTGACTGGAATACGCGCATAGCTTTTACGAGGCAAAGAAGAAGACATTCGGTTCACTCCTAACCTTTGAGTCTGTGCGCCGTTACGAAGTACCGCCTCTCATCCCTGAACTTAGTGCTTGCCAGGTAACAGGTGCAATTCAAATTCCAGGATGCTTGCAAGAGACAGTAAACACACGAAGCCATCCCGCTGGTTTAGCGGGATAGCGAAATGTTATTATATATGAAAATTTTATTATGCGCAAGGGATTTTTCCCCTGAATTTTCACTCTCAACCCTGATCATCTAACTGGTTCGATTCTATCACATTTCCGCCGTTCCGCAACTTACAAAGGTTCCATGGGGTTTAGGTTTTTGTAAACAATAAAATCTCCCCGGAGGCACAATGAGGACATCGCAACCAATGGTGAACGACCGGCGCGAAATTTTTGGGTGGGCCATGTATGACTGGGCAAACTCTGCTTTTAGTACCACAATTGGATCGGTATTCCTGGGGCCCTATGTGGCCTCACTCGCCGCGCAGGCTGCCGAAGCATACCCCGATGGACTGGCACGCTTCATGGGCTTACCGGTTGCGCCAGATTCGGTTGTTCCCTTTGGGGTCGCTTTTTCGGTTGTCTTTCAAGCAGGATTTTTGCCAATTCTTGGAGCCATTGCTGATTATTCTCATCGCCGCAAACAGATGCTCCAGCTTTTTGCAACCATCGGCGCCTTGGCAACCACCGCCATGTTCTTTATCACCGGCGACCTTTGGTGGTTGGGACCGATCCTGTTCATTATCGCAAACCTGGCATTTGGCGCCGCCATCGTTTTTTATAATGCGTATCTCCCAGACATCGCGAGCGAAGAAGAAAGAGACCGAGTTTCTTCCTATGGGTTCGCGATGGGCTATATTGGAGGCGGGATCCTGCTCGCGCTGAATTTGGCTTTCTATACCTTGCGAGACAGTTTTGGCATTCCTGGGGATGTGGCAGTTCGAATTAATCTGGCATCGGCAGGGATTTGGTGGCTGGGCTTCTCAACAATCACGTGGAGAAGGCTTCAGCCACGTCATACGGCTCGCACATTACCCGAAGGCGAAACGTTATTCAGCATCGCATTCAAGCAGCTCTCCGAAACCATGGAGGCGCCCCCAAACCTCATTGCGGCTCTGCTCCTTTCACCTCTGCTGATTTTTGTATGGGCGCCGCTGGTTACCCCATTCGTACTAAATTTGATGACCGTTCGCCAGTGGCCGCAGGATCTTGCGATCCTGCCCATTTTTGTGCCGATGTTTGGACCGATCATCATGCTCATCATCTTTCTGCGTAGAAAATACAGGACTATGCCCGAGACGTCGAAGTACCTAACTGCATACTTGATCTACAACGACGGAATCCAAACCGTCATTGCCATCGCCTCTACATTTGCAGCTGCACCAATTATACGGGGTGGTTTGGAATTATCCACCGATACGTTGATTGCGGTAATCCTCATGATCCAATTTGTGGCTTTTGGCGGCGCGCTTTTTTGGGGCAGACTCGCCCAGTGGATTGGCGCCAGGCCAGCCATCATTATCAGCCTTATCATTTGGGCAGGAGTCGTTACATACTCCTATTTTGGCATGAGGGGCCCATCACGCGTAATTGAGTTCTTCATCCTGGGTCTGTTCATTGCCATTGTGCTGGGAGGCTCACAAGCCATCAGCCGCAGTTTATTTGCCCAGATGGTTCCGAAGAACAAAGAGGCAGAATTCTTCGCTATCTATGAGATCAGTGAACGCGGAACTTCATGGTTAGGACCGCTCGTATTTGGAATTACGAATCAAGTGCTGCTCAACCTCCGACCTGCCATTTTCTCCCTCATCGCTTTCTTTGTAGTAGGTTTGATTATCCTGCTGTTTGTTAATGAAAAGAAGGCGATTGCAGATACACGGCAATGATATGAGGGAATGACAACATGAACAAAACGGGCTGAGATTTCCGTCTCAGCCCGTTTTTTATAGTTTCGGCAACACAATGGACTGTTGCTTCTGGTACTTTCCTTTCTTATCCGCATAGGAGATTTCGCATTCCTCATCCGCTTCAAAGAACAGGACCTGGGCGATGCCTTCGTTGGCGTAAATTTTGGCGGGCAATGGCGTGGTGTTTGAAATTTCGAGGGTCACATAGCCTTCCCATTCCGGCTCGAACGGCGTGACGTTGACGATTAGTCCACAACGCGCGTAGGTGGATTTTCCCAAGCACACCGTGAGCACCTTGCGCGGGATACGGAAATATTCAACCGTTTTCGCCAGGGCAAACGAATTCGGCGGGATCACGCAGACCTCCCCTTTGAATTCGAACATGGATTTGGGGTCAAAGTTCTTGGGGTCCACGATGGCGGAATGGACGTTGGTAAAAATCATGAATTCCTCCGCCACACGGATATCATAACCATAGGATGAGACACCATACGAAATCACTCCGTTGCGGACCTGGCTATCCACAAATGGTTCAATCATCCGCTGTTCGAGCGACATCTTGCGAATCCAGTGATCAGGTTTGAGGCCCATGTACATCTCCAGGTAATAGTGTGTTGCAGGCAGTGTTCCCGCCGCCGCGGACGGCGGCTCGAGCGGATTTAGAAGGTGTGAAGAACGCAAAGAATTTGTTGTTCTTCGCGAAGTTCAAAACGTCTTCGCGCCCTTGGCGGCTTCGCGGTAAAACATCATTTCACAACAATCACAACCTGCGTAAGTTTGCCCGATTGTACTTCAACCCATTTTTCATAAAGATAACCGTTCTGTATCAAAGTGATTCGATACCGTCCGGCGGGCAGGTCGCCGAGCGCGGCGTTCTCCTCGTTCACGAGCATGTGGGGGTCATATGTTTCGAGATAATATTCTCCGAGGATTTCATCAGCTGCGGAAAAATGTTGCAGGGTCAGTTTTGCAGGCTGCAGCAGCCCGGTTTCATTGAGAATGGTGAGTGACACCGCTCCAGCTTCGGGAAGGGATGGCACCAGCCAAAGTTCTGGATTCACGGTCGAAAAGTAATTCTCCACCTCGCCGCGTCGTACCTCAAAATGCAGGTGACTCCCGGTCGCCGCGCCGCTTTGCCCCATTTCACCAATCTTCTCACCTGCTTGCACCGTATCACCGACTGTCACCAGGATCTTGGAAAGATGCGCGTACAGCGTATAAAGGTCTTCTGTGTGATGAATGAGAACGACATTTCCATAAAAATTCTGCCATGGACTATACACGGCTTGTTTATCAGGACCTGCGAAAATGACGACACCATCCGCTGCAGACTGGACCAGCGTGCCGAAATCTTTGCCAATCTCAATACCGTGATGAGGATCACGCGTCCCGTTGGCGGTGGAGGCATATCGATACGTCCCATCCACCGAATCATTCGCGGGAGGCTGAATCGGTCGTTGGAGGATGAAGTGTCCGTTGGTAATACAATAGTCCGCATTATGAGGGTCGCAGGGGATCGGCGTAATGGTTGGAGGAATGGTCGGTGGGGTGGTTGCCGTAGGTTGCGGCGTAGAGGTAAATATTGGTTTGGAGGATGGTTGTGCTGTGGAAGTCGATTCGATGATAGGAGTAACCCATGTGGCGGGAGAACACGAGATAAGGAATATGAAAAGGATGGGAAATATATTTTTCATGATTCAAACTCTGGAGTCGTTCAGCTTGCTGAACGAGGGTCTGTCCAACAGCAAACTGTTGGACTCCAGAGTTAGATCCCTCCACGCTCTTTCATCACAGATTGAATTTCCTGTTCGAGTTTATTAGCCTTCTGTTCCAATTCCAGCAGATCCTTCAACATCCTGCCGCCGGAGGACGATACCTCCCCAAGCGATTTGATGTTGATACGGACGTTGTAACCAGCCGCCGTCAAGGCAGCGCGGGCCATGGCAAAACCTGACATGGCATCGCTGATGGCATTGACATTGGCGTGCTTTGCGCATTTCAGGGCCAATTCCATCACCTTGACTGAATCTTCTGCAACGTGCAGAGGCACATGCGCGGCATTGAGCGTTGCCTGGACGATGGCAGCATTACGGGCGGCGTGCTGCTCATCTGTATCTTTGGGCATTTTGAATTTCGTCATCAGGACTTCGAACGCGGAGGAGTCATCGTCTACGGCTTGCGTGAGTTCTTTGCGGAGGTTCTCAGCGACGACGCGGATGGCCTGCATTTCGGCTTCCACATCGGCGTATTTCTTTTTGCCGATGGTGAGACCTGCAACCATGGCGATGAGCGCAGCGCCCATGGCGCCCGAGTAGGCTCCAGCAGAGCCGCCACCAGGGGTCGGTGTCGGGGCGGCCAATTCTTCGATGAAGGAAGCAGGCTGGGCGGAGTCAGAAGCCGGTGATGGGTAATTCGTAATTGAAGAATTGGAGGATTGGTAGAGTCGACTTTCCAGAATTTGTTCCGGAGAGAATTGGTCAAGTTGGGTGTACCAGACCGCCGCATCCACCAGAGCCTCCTGCGGGATCAACCCAACGAGCTCGCTGTGATGAATGGCGACGCCATAACGATGTGCTTCGCGCCGAATGAATTCGACAACTTGAGCGACGGGCGTTTCATGGAAGTTGGTAAGGTTCATCGAGACCTGCGCGCGACCGTCTATGAGCAAACCGAGCCCTTTGACATAACGGAAGCCACCCGAGGATTGACGCACGGCTTTGGCAATTTTCTTCGCAATACTTACATCGTCAGTGGTGAGATAGACATTGAAGGCAATGAGCGGATTTCGGGCGCCGATCACTGTCGCGCCCGCCTTGGGAAGTTGGCCGGGGCCGTAATCAGGCTTACGTTCGGGGTTCGATTCGATTTCGGTTTTCAGACCCTCATATTGTCCCCGGCGGATGTTTTCCAGATTTGTGCGCTCGGGACGGGTCGCCGCCGCTTCATATAAGTAAACGGGGATATCGAGTTCGTTGCCGACGCGTTGGCCGAGACGTTTGGCGATGGCGACGCAATCGTCTATTGTGGCATTCGAGAGCGGGACAAACGGACACACATCCGTCGCACCGATGCGGGGATGCTCGCCCGTGTGCTGGTCGAGGTCGATGAGCTCGGCGGCGGTCTGGATGGCGCGGAAGGCGGCTTCTTCCACGCCTGCGGGCGAGCCGGCAAAGGTGAGCACCGTGCGGTTGTGGTCAAGGTCGGAGGAGCGATCGAGGAGTTTGATGTCACTGACCGATTGGATGGCGGCGACGATCTGATCGATCACTTCGGGCCGCCGCGCTTCAGAGAAGTTGGGGATGCATTCGATGAGTTGGGTAGTCATGTAGTCTTCTAGTTTTCTAGTTGGATAGCTTGATGGTCGAGTAGCCCCGAATGCGCTCTGAGGGGCGTATCGAGACCACCGTCGATGAGGGTAATTATAATTGGGGAATGAAAACTTATAGGGCGATTATTCATAACGGGTGCACTAAAAGTATGTAGATGAGTAGGCAAGAGTGAGCCTCTGAGATAGGCTTGGGTTTGGACGACAACAAACCGAACCCGGAGGCTCAAAATGGAGTGTAGCACAAGACGGATGGAGCAGGTAGCGAAATTGTTGG
>DASTOH010000256.1:0-28888 GCA_035720235.1 Anaerolineales bacterium
AACAAAAGGCGGCAAAAATTATCCCAGCGCGCGGAAAATGGAAGGTCATTTTCTTGGGCTTCTCTCGCAGCGGATGGACCTCAGGCGCACAGGCGTATCAAACTCAGATAAATCAGCAGCCGGTAGCCGGCCCAAATTGGGCGTCAACTGGTCTGTGGCTGTTAGAACTCAAGCAAGTGGATCAGGAACTTGCCAATTGGACCGATTGAAACTATGTATTGGAACGAGTTTTCAATTCTTAATCTATATGTTTGATTGACCGGCGTTTTTTCCTGATTTGAGGTCCGCATCTCCTATCCTGCTCCTGCATACGTAATGATAGATGGTTCTCCAGGGAGAGAGTTTCAATTAACCAAACTTGACCGACCTTAATTCCCTCAAGCTTTTCTTGGCGTAATCATCGTCTCAAGTACTGCTTGTTATATCCGGAAAGTTTACGAGCAGCCTTTACCGGAATATAAGTTTGCACTTTTTTGCCACTGAAGCGTCCATTTAAAGCCAATATCCCAAACCAATCACTTTCTGTTGGAGAGCAGTCCGCCAATTTACCTCGGTGCTCAAATCTGAGCATCGAAATGAACTGCTCTTCAACTTAGGTGTGTATTTCGGGATGGATCCGATTAGATCCCCTATACGCCGATGGAGGCGACTCTGCTGCAACGCAATGTTCCCAAGACACAACTGGGTAGAGTCTTTGGCGCACGTGTAACCCACCTCACAGGCGGATCGCCGCTTGGTTTGGCAAACGGCGGGATACTGCTACTCGACCTTAACAACGTATCAAGGGGCATTGGTTTTCAAAGCTTTTTGACATCGCTAATAGTATGAGGATTCCCAAACTCTGCAGCATGAGCAATTTGGCCCAATAGAGCTTGGGACTTCTGTTACATCTCATATTAATCATGAGTATTCAATCATTAGTCAAAAAAACTTGACGGAAACCATGCTTTGTTATACTATCCATATACCTGCATTTAGATGTGCAGGGGATTATCAAAGTGATAATCATTCAAAAACACCGCCACATATAGCGAATTGACCCGCAATTGAGTTATTGATCCCATATGTGCTGGCATTTTTAAGAGCGCATAGAGCATCTAACTCATAAGCCCTTGGTCGCGAGTTCAAATCTCGCCCTCGGCACTAAACAAAACCCGCAGATTTGCGGGTTTTTCTCTTGTTTTTTGCGGCTGTGCAATCTGCTGGGAATCTTTCGATCAACCAACTTCTATCATTCCCACTTGGTGTGGAACACGCCCTCTTTATCCACACGGTGATAGGTGTGCGCGCCGAAAAAATCTCTCTGGGCTTGGATTAAATTGGCCGGTAATCGCTCTGACCGATACGCATCGAAATATGCCAGCGAAGCAGACGTTGCCATCATGGGAACTCCCAGATCGATGGCGGTCTTCACCACCTCGCGCCAGGCTGGTTGACTCTCCACTACCACGTCGCGGAAGACATCAGTTAACAGCAGATTCGGTAATTCAGGCTGCACTTTATAGGCTGAAGCAATATGATCGAGCAACGAAGCACGGATAATACATCCTGCCCGCCAGATACGCGCGATATCGACATAATTGAATCCAAATCCGTATTCCCTTGAAGCCGATCTCAATAAGGCAAATCCCTGCGCATACGATGTGATCTTGCTGGCATACAGCGCTTTCTCTGCCATGCCGATCAATTGCTGGCGATTGCCATTAAATTTCGGGACCGCGCCACCCAGTAATTTGCTGGCGATCATCCGCTCCGATTTTAGGCCTGACATCAATCTCATTTCTACGGCTGCATAAATGGTAGGGACGAGCGCACCGATCTCCAGTGAATTCTGACTCGTCCACCTGCCCGTGCCTTTTTGTGCCGCTTCATCCAGGATCAGATCCACGAGCGATTGACCCGTTTCTTCATCCCGCCGCCCTAAAATCTTTGAGGTAATTTCAATCAGATAAGATTGCAGTTCATGCTGGTTCCACTCCGCAAAGATCTCGGCGAGCTCGCCATTTGAAAATCCCGCGCCGTGATGGAGCAGGTCATAGATTTCAGCAATCAGCTGCATGTCGCCGTATTCGATGCCGTTATGCACCATCTTGACGTAATGCCCCGCGCCGCCTTTGCCCATCCATGCCACGCACGGGACCCCGTCATCCGCTTTGGCTGAGATGGATTCCAGCATGGGCTTGACATGCGCCCAGGCAGACTCGGCCCCTCCAGGCATAAGGCTGGGTCCCCAGAGTGCTCCACTCTCTCCACCCGACACGCCCATCCCGATAAATCTTATGCCGTCTTCTTCCAGATGGATAATACGCCGCTGGGTGTCCATAAAAAAGGAATTTCCACCATCCATCACGATGTCGCCTTTTTCAAGATAGGCCTTGATGGACACAATTGCCTTGTCCACCGGCTTCCCCGCCGGAACCATGATCAGGATGAGGCGCGGTTTGTCCAATGCGCCAACAAGCCCAGCGAGAGAATCAAACACCGTAATGGCCTTGTCCTTGAAAAGAGATGAGGTGAATCCCGGACGGATGTCGTACCCCGCCACCGAATATCCATTCCGTTCAAAGTTCAGCGCCAGGCTCCGGCCCATCACGCCCAGGCCAAGTATTCCAAGGTTCAAAATATCACTCCTGAGACCATGTCATTCTGAGGGAGCGCTCGTCGCGACCGAAGAATCTCGTCTCGGCGAAGTAGAGACTCTTCGCTACGCTCACACCGTCCCGGCGTCCCTTCGGGAGAGTGACATGCTTGAAATTATTCTCTGCACAATGTCATCCACCGACATGGATATATCCACTGTCAACGCGTTGGTTGGTTCTTCGAGCGTAGCGAACTGACTCTTGAGCATGTGCGGCTTCATGTAGTGATCGGTCCGCATTTCCATGCGTGACCAGATGAGATCGTAACTGCCCTTGAGGTGGACGACCTGGACGCCATGGTTCCCATCCAACAGGCGCTGGCGATACCGTTCCTTGAGTGCGGAACAAGCCAGCACGCCAGGGCGATTTGCTTTCAGGGAGGATGAAATCAATTCGTTCAGCGCAGCCAGCCACGGGGCGCGGTCTGAATCGTCGAGCGGAGTCCCTCGTGCCATTTTGGCAACATTCTCAGGCGGATGAAAATCGTCCGCGTCGTAAAAGTCCCATCCCAGGTGTTCCGCCAGCGACTTCCCAACCCTCGTCTTCCCGCTGCCAGAGACGCCCATCATGATGAAAAAACGAGTCTTCATGCACGCTTTCTCTCGAATTGATAGATGGACCACGAGTTGTACAGGTGATGATACAAGATGTAAAACACCGGACCCATCGCCACGAGCGGATTGATAAAGGTCAGCGCGATCCAGATGACAAACGAAAGATTCTTCTGCCCCAGTGACTGACTGGCTTCCTGCCAGTGACTGCGACCGCCCAGCAATGCCCCCACACTGAAATTGACGATACAAATGAGGAGCGAAACCAGGGCAATGATCGCAAGCGTGGAAATGGAATCGGTATTCCCGTTGCGCACAAAATCCGAGGCGTTGGCGCTGATGATGAAAAGATTAACCAGCCAGATGGGAAATGAAAGTACTTTTCCTTTGCGAATTAGATCCTGTGTACCCGCAGGCAAGCGAGAAACAAACCGTGAAAGAATCAGCGGCACGAACATGACAACCAGCACCGGCCGTAACACCTCCCAAACAGATATTTGAATCTCCGCCCCGAGCAACGATGGCAACACCAGAGGGACGATCACCGCGCTCGAAACATTCGTAATCAACACGGCAGCAATTACATATTCGACTTCGCGCTGAAGAAAACCAATGATAACGGGAGCGGCAATCGCGGTCGGAGCAATGGCGGTCATGAATGCCGCCAGTGCGAGCATCAAATTGAACGGAGCCAGCGCCACATAGCTGACAAATGCTACTGCTACATTCGCCAACAAAACCCATAAAACACTTTTTTGAAAACGTTGCGGATTGAATTCAATATCCAGAAAGGCAAAGAACAACATCACCATCAGGAGATATTGGATCAAGAACGAGAGCAGATGGGCCTGCGGAAAAAGAGCACCGACCAGCATCGCCAATAACAGCGATACTCCTTTGCCCTGTGTGGTGAGGAAACCGCAGATGTTTGCGAATTTTTCGGTCATAAGAAATAGGTTCGATACATCACACGATACGCAGGACGATACAAACTCTCATAGTCAGCGGAGTGATGCACAGCAGGATACTTCTTCAGGCGCATGGATTCGATAAACTCGTTCATTTCAGGCGATGGAAATTGCTGTAATTCCACCGCAGCCTTCCAATATGCATTCAGAACCTGCTGGCTGCCATGAAATTCATTTGCTGTGCGGATAAAGGCATTCAACAACGCTTCCGGGTCGCCGCCCTGCGCCACGAAGGGACGCAAATGTACGCGTACGATCTGTCCATCCGGGGAAATCGGATCGATCAGAGATTCTTCCGGTCCGGAACCCATCTGGGTGAGTTCGCGTTGCAACCACTGGCGTGCGCCATCTGCGCTGGCGATGGCGTGCTCGCTTCCCAGCGCCGCCTGATGGATCAATTTATACATATCTTGGATCTGCATGGATGGATAGCGCACAAGGTGAGAGCGAAGAACTGCTTCAATGGTCATAACGGATTCTATTTTAGCCGATATAAAATCTCACCCGCTTTCGGGACATACAATACACCCTCTTCTTCGCGATTCTTCCATTCGTCCACGTTGACCTTCGCGGGGTCAAGATAACCCAAATTGAGTCGTGCGCAATCTTCTGCAGAAATCTTGCTAGCCAGTGTCACACGCACGTTCGGCTTTTCGATCCCATTCTCCATCACGCCCGACCCGCGCAGATGCGTGCTGTGCGCCAGTACTCCCAGCGGAATATTCTTGAAGCGTTCCCAATCGTTCAGGAAATATGGCAGGATGTGATAGCCAATCTCATAAATATATTTTCCATGCACATGACTGACCACGTCCAGATGCGGCGCGTAAATGACGACTTCACCGCCAATCGCAACGGCAGGCTCAAGTTTATACATGGCCTTGGCACCGGTCCACAACTCATCGTACATGGATGGCGCACACGACAGGACTCTCCGGAACGGCCGCGAAGCGTCACACCAGCGGATGTGAAGACCTGCGGACAGCTCTGCTGCTTCATTCCAGGCCGACAAATGGTCGCCAACGAAGAGTCCGCTCAATCCGTGACCTTGTACCACCAACGCGATCAACGTGAGTGGAGTCTTCAACCGCGCCGCCGCGGCGTGAATCATCGCACGGACGGGTGTATCCTTGATTCCAATCGTGCCAACGACTCCCGCCAATGCTCCCAGCCAATGTGTGGCGTTGATCATCTCCGCGCCAGAGATGCCAGGGAAGAGATATTTTGCCCCACCCGAAAAACCAACCACCTCGTGTGGGAAAGTTGGGCCCAGAATGATGAGATGGTCATATTCCAGCGCAGCATTGTTGATGCGAATGTCCACTTCATCGGGCAATGACGAATGCCAGTTTGCCCCAGCAATCTGTTTGATCTCATCCTGCTCGAACCTGCCGAGGGATGTCAATGCAGTGGGCGTATCCCAGCCATGATTCAGCAAGCCAATCTGTTTGAATCTTGTTGCCCGCTCTTCCGCTGTGATACCAACCAGCTTATTCAGGCTGTCCTCACCCAGCGGTGGATGCGTTCCCAGCGCAACCATGAAATCAAGCTGCTTCGCATCGTGCCACAAATCCACCAGTGAGCGGAACAGGAACGGCAGCGGTAACGAGCGCGTGTGGTCAGGAATCAGAACAAGAACGCTCTGATTCGTGAATTGACCTGCAAGCACGCCAAGCGTATTGCGTATTTCGTAGTCCGTAAGAAGTTGCCCATCCTGGGCGATTGCTTTAGCTTGAATCATCTGTTTATCTGTGCCTCATCCGCTGAAACCATCCGTTGATCCGCTTTGCGAAGCCATCCGTTGTCAAACACCACTGAACGCGGAGAATCCGCCATCTATAGGAATCACTGCGCCCGTCACAAAAGCGGAGGCGGGTGAGATCAGCCATATCGTCGCACCGAGCAGGTCTTCGGGAGTCCCGAAGCGGTTCATCGGGGTGTGAGCGATCACCGCCTGGCCGCGCGGCGTCAGTTCTCCAGAAGCTTTATCCGTCAACAAAAATCGATTCTGCTGGGTAATAAAGAATCCAGGTGCAATCGCGTTGACTCGAATACGCGGCGAATAATTTTGCGCCATGTGGACAGCCAGCCATTGCGTGAAATTGTTGATCGCCGCCTTGGCCGCCGAATAGGCAGGGATGCGTGTGAGCGGGCGGAAGGCGTTCATCGAAGAGATATTGAGGATCACGCCTTCGCCGCGTTCCGCCATGCCGCGTCCAAATACCTGACAAGGCAAAATCGTGCCGAGCAGATTCAAATCACCAACATGACGAAGTGCATCCGTAGGAAGATCAAAAAACGGGAGGTCAGCAGAGGTAGTGGCAGAAGGATGGTTGCCGCCCGCCGCGTTAATGAGAATATCCACCGCGCTGAATTCGGCTTTGATCGTTTCATGCGCCTGATGCAATGATTCAACGCTGAGCACATTCCCATTGACGCGGGCCGCGCGTCCCTTGACCACTTTTGGAAAACTCTCTATTACTTGTTGCGCAAGATCCTGATCGCGGTCAAGGAGGACAACGTTGGCATTGCATCCTACCAGCGCGCAGGCAATTTCACTGCCAAGCACGCCTGCCCCGCCGGTGATCAGCACCGTGCGGTCGGAAAAGTCATAAAGTGATTGAAGTTCTTCCAGGTTCATTGACTGTTAACTCAATATTGTAGCAGGGTAAGTGAAGCGGAGTAGATCGACTCCGTCGCTCCGCTTCACTTATAACCAGATTCGCACTGGAGAGCCTGCCAGGCTGGGTTCACGATTACCAATTAAACGTCCCGGCTCCAGCCTCGACGGCGGGCATGACATCCTGGGTTTCCATGAAATCAACAAAGAGGGTCGGTGCCCAGTTGACGAAGTCCAAGAGGTCGGGGTCATTGGCAGAATTATACGCTTCGAGCACAGAAATCTCATGCCCACCTGACTGTGACGGCGCCTGCAACATTGTCCCCGATTCGTAGATGGCTGTGCCTTTCAAGACTTCAATGAACTGGTCGGGCGTTACGCCGATGCTCGGGTTGACCCAGAAGAAATTATTTTCGGCGTACACCGCAGATTCGATGCCATCGGCCCAGGTGTACACGTAGTTCTCGGGATTGCCGATCTTGTAGAAGTTGTTGTAAATATGCACTTTCCCAAAGCGGACGCGTGCGGCGCGTTGACCTACATTCTCAAACAGGTTGTGATGCAGGGTCACGTTCAGTTTGCCACGGTCAGCGGAGGCGCTATCAGAGGAACCGATGAGCATGACCTTGTCATGATTTTCAAACCGATTCCAGGAGACAGTCACAAAGTCTGAGGCGTTGGTGATATCCAATTGTCCGTCATGTATCTGATACAGCACTCCGAAGTAATGCGGCAATTTGTCGTCGGCCGTATCAAGATCTACAAAGACATTGTGATCGATCCAGACGTGATCCGTATTTCGCAGTGAAATCGAGTCGTACAATGCGTTCCATGAACCCAGCGCGCCATCCGTAGGAGACCACTCCGGGAAGCAATCGTACGTATCCTCAAAGGTCAGGTTACGGATGATGATGTTGGTGCGGTTGACACTCGAACTGCCGCGAATATCAAACCACCCGCCGCGGATCGTGGCGTGTTTGTCCAGGCCGATGATGGTGGTGTTGGAGCCGGGTCGAATCCTGACCCGGTCTTGTTGGGCATTGCGGGAAGCCAGGCGGGCCGTCTCGAGAGGTCCGCTCGGTGCGACCCTGCCCCATACCGCGGGATCATAGGTCGCGAGAAAAGCTTCCAATGTATAGCCGTCGCGATAGTAATCTTCACACGTCAGCGGCAGGTTGTTGTCATCCACATTCATGTCAATTGTCCCATTCACATAGATAATCTTCGGTTCATTGGACGGATTCGACGGCGATGTGGGGGAGAACACACCGTTATTCAGGGGGCGATCAATTCCGCGCGATTGGTGACAACATACACCTGGGCATCCATCGCCTGTGACCCACCCGTCGTGCCAGCGTCAAACGATGCCCAGCCATCATTGGATGGAAGTACTTCCCGCCCCAGATCACTGCTTGCCGCCATCACAGGCATGCTCATGCTGAGGATGGCAAGCAACAGGATCGCCGTGAAAAACAATTTTTTCGTTCGCATGGTCGTTACTCCTTCTTGATTCGTTATGCCGACTTCATCCTCCCTGCCAGAGATTGACATTACTGGATTGCCACCTCCTCGATTGGTCTATTGCCTCAACAAAGACAAATGCTTTTCAAAATGCGACGCCAGGCCTGCGTGGTACGCATCCATATGCTTTACCAGCGATGATTTAATTTCCGAGCCAAATTGTGCCAGCGCCGAACCAAACGTGACATGCAGAACTTCACGCGCATGGAAATCATCTAGCAATGAAGGCGGGGCATCTGTATTCGGCAACAGATTTAATTCGGCCGAAACGTGATAAGTCCTTTTATCTGTTTCATATTGTTCACGTCCAAGTGTATAGATTTTCAAAAATAAATCCGGTTCGTGTTTTGCAAGCACGCGCAACGCTTCGAGATAACTCGTCCCCGCGGTCTTCACATGGATGCGTTCACCCCAATGCTTTGCGATCAGCGGATAGACACTGAACTTGTCGGAACCTGAATGTAAACTCAGTTTATACGTCCCAAAATGCGCGGTCACGGCGGCGTGTTTTGCCAGCTGAGCATCCAGTGCATTCAAATCGCCGATGTAATCCACACCTTTCTCGAAGCGCCCGATGAAGCGCGGCGCCAGCGACGTGAACTTCACGCCCTTGCGGGTCAACTCGTTGGCGATGAAGAAATGTTCGAGCGGTGAGGTGGGCGACTCGGTTTCATCCACCGAGACTTCAAAATCAAAACCCTCACCCTGACCATCTCCCAAAGGGCGAGGGGACAATTCAGAGATGCGCTCGAACATGGTGACGGCATGTTGGATGGCTCTGCCATACTTGACAGTTGCCCGCATCAACGATCCCGCTTCCCCCTTCGGGGACTTCGTAAACCGACCCCAGGCCTGCTCGCCCTCCTCGTGCAGATACAGTGCTGACAGTTCATCCCAGTCAAATAGCGCGGATTTCTGCTTCAACACGTCAATGGGATCAGTGTCTGCGGAATTGTCCACATGCTCGCCCGGGTCAACGGTGAAGAAGGTGTATCCTGCTTCAATAAACGGCGGAATGTCATCCACGGTCTTCAAGTGATCGGCATCCGCGCCCCAGGGGGCATCCCATTGCGCGGCTTCGACCGCGCGTTTGGCGTCATCCATGACCTGCTGTGGGGTTCGTCCCGTGCGCGCATTCTCACGGACGGATTGTTGTGCAAAGATCGGCGCGAACTTTGTGCCACGCACCGCGGCGATGTGACCGGGTGTGGCGAGTCCCAGCCGGTCGCCGAAGCCGAAGGAGGGGGTGAGGGAGAGAGGGGTGAGCATTTTCAGTATCCAATCATTCAGAGCAACTCGGTGGTTGAGTAGCAACGAACGGAGTGAGGAGCGTATCGAAACCACCAATAAGCAAAGGAACTATTGTTACGAATGTACTCTTGAAACCTGTTGGTTTCGACACCTGCACTGCAGCGAACGCAGTGCGGCGCAAGTGTACGGCGGGCGTTCACCGCCTACTCAACCAACGGGCTATAGTTTGTAAGCACGTCTAGCGAGATTGACTGCCAGATCTTGCATCATCTCGTGTGAGTCCTCCAGGTCAACGATATGCCGCACCACCAATCCGGCCAGCCAGTTGGCGGAGGCGCGTCGCCAGAGATCGTGCCGGGCAGGGATGGAACAGAAGGCACGCGTGTCGTCGTTGAAACCGGCAGTGTTGTAGAGGCCTGCCGTTTCCATGACCTGATCGAAGTAGCGCGCCATGCCGTTGAGACTGTCATGGAACCACCAGGGCGGTCCGAGTTTCAGGGCGGGATAGTGCCCAACGAGTGGGGCCAGTTCACGAGAGTAGGTTGTCTCATCGAGCGTGAAAAGGATGAGTGTGAGATGAGGGTCATTGCCGTATTTATTCAATAACGGAAGCAGGTTGCGCGTGTACTCGGTCTGAAGGGGGATGTCGGCGCCGCTGTCCGAGCCGAATTTCTGGAAGATGACATCGTTGTGGTTGCGGAATGAGCCAGGATGCAATTGCATGACCAGGCCATCCTCAATGCTCATGCGCGCCATTTCCATCAGCATATGGGCGGTGAAGCGCGCTGCATCGTTTGGTTCGGATTCACTTTTCAGCGCGCGCGTGAAAATGGCTTCGGCTTCGGAGGGCGTCAACTCAGCCGTGGCGGGAGTCAAGGCGGCGTGGTCGGTGGCTGTGGCGCCCATGGATTTGAAGAAGGCGCGTCGCTGTTCTAGAGCTTTGATAAAGGATTTGTAATCTATAACATCCACGCCGCTGACTTCTCTGAGTTGGGCGATGTTCGCTTTCCACGCTCCGCGGGGCGCATCGAGATTGACCACACTATCGGGGCGGAAGGTTGGGAGGATGCGCCCGCTCCAGCCGCTTTGGCGAATGGCCTGATGATGCTCGAGAGTATTGGTCGCGGCGTCGGTGGTACAGAGGACTTCGATGTTGAATCGCTCGAAAAGTTGGCGGGGAGAAAATTCGGGAGAGGATAATTTGTCAGAAATGCAATCAAACAATCGGTCGGCGTTCGAGGCGTCTGGTTTTTCATCCAGGCCAAAGACTTCGCTCAGTTCATGAGTCAACCAGATCCCGCTGGGAGTGCCGCGAAAGAGATGAAAGTTTTCGCAGAACAGACGCCAGATCTCCCGGTGATTAGCGCCCTCACCCCCGGCCCCTCTCCCATGTGGAGAGGGGAGCAGAGATTCCAATGGAATTCCCTGCGAATACAACATGCGCGTGACGTAATGGTCGGGGATGATGAAAAGGTCGGCAGGTGTGCCGAAGGTGGCGTTGGGATCGGCGAAGAGGCGCGGGTCAACGTGACCGTGCGGGCAAACCAACGGCATGGAAGCTGTCATTTCATACAGTTCACGCGCCAGATTGCGGACGGATGGGTCGGAGTCGAAAAAAAGATCTCTGGAAAGAGAAGTTGAAGTCATGGGTATTTCCAATCCCGCGCGGCTTGCAGAAGCGCATCGATATTTTCGGGGAGCGTGCCGGGAGAAACGCCGCGGCCAGCAGTAAGCAATCGTTGACGTGAATGCAATGCTTATATCTCCAGAACGATCTTGATGGTTTCCGGGTCTTCGCTTTCAACCTGGGCAAAAGCTGCCGTGATATCGTCCAGCGGTCTGACGTCGGTGATCAACAGATCGGGGTGCAGCAGCCCGCGGCTTAACATCTGGATGGCGCGCGGGAACTGTCCCCTCGTGACGCGTGAGGCAATGATCTGGGCTTCTTTGAGCACCAGGGTCTTGAAATGTATCGCCGAGAGCTGCTCACCCAACCCGCAAGTGACCACCCGCCCACCACTGCGGATCATCTTGACGGCCTGCGCCAGCGGCGCTTCCTGCCCCGACCGGAGATGGTAATGACCGACCGCTTCGATGACGCAATCCACGCCGATGCCGTCTGTGAGCTCAAGCACACGCTCAACCGGGTCAACTTCGTTGATATTGAGGGCGACATCCGCCCCTAATTTCCGGGCGGTCTCCAGGCGAAAAGGCTGAAGGTCAGAGACAATAGTGACGCCGGGACTGGCGCTGTGACAGAGCACATCCAAGATGGAGAGGCCCAACTTGCCCGCGCCGAGCAGCGCCACCGTTTCGCCGGGCTGGACCCCTCCGCGCTGGAGGATGTGGTGACCGAGGGCATACATCTCCACCATGGGGACGTGGGTCATAGAGACGGAATCAGGAAGCGGGAAGAGATGGCTGGCTGGCGCGGCGACATATTGTCCGTAACCGCCATCCAGGTCAACACCCAGCAGCTTGAGGGTGCGACAGGCATTGATATGCCCGGTCCGGCAGGCGGGGCAGCTATGACAGGAAATGACCGGGTCGACCGCCACGCGATCGCCGACTTTGAAGCCGCGCACTTCAGACCCGACTTCGACGATCACGCCGCCGAATTCATGCCCCTGGATGGCCGGGTAGCTGACCCGACCTGCAAATTCGCCCAGGTAGATGTGGAGGTCGGTGCCGCAAATCCCGGCGGCTTTTGATTCGATCAGGACCTCATTTGGCCCGATCCGGGGCATGGGCGCTTCCCCGACGCGGATGTCTTTTGCGTTGTAGAGAATGCCAGCTTTCATCTGAGTTACTCCTTTTATCGAAAACGGCTGTCGGACACCCACATGTCCGGGTTTGGACCGAGGATTTGCCTGACCTTTTCTGTGACACTATTCAATTTCGGATGATTTGTGGATCGAGGTCCAGGTCGGCGGCTTTTGCCAATTCCCGGATCTGTTCGGGTTGGCGCGCGCCTGCGATCACGGATGCCACTCTGGCCTGATTCAGGACCCAGGCAACGGATACCAACCATTGAATTCAAAGATGGTCATCATCAGATTTTGGGTATACCCCAGGCGTCGTTCCACGCCTTCTCGAATGAAGTCCACTTTCATATCATCATATCGTTGTACTGCCATCGTGCATCCTTTTGACTGTTATAGAGATTGGGCCAGCCAATCGTAAGCCTTTGCGCCACTCCAGGCGTGCTCGCCTTTGAATATATCAATATCGAGGTCCTGAGCCGCGCTGAAGACAGCATAGATCTTTTGCAGTTCGATGTACGCCTGCTGGGTAGCACTGGTCGGAAAGATGGGATCCTGGGTGCCTGTTTCGATCAGCAGGGGCCGCGGAGCGACCAACCCGGCGATATCCACCATCTCTGCTGCCCGCGCCATCCCTGGCACAAAATTGCACAGGCAGTGGCGTACAGCCATGATCGAATCCCGAAAGGTATTGAAATAGCCGCTCACCACCGCGCAGGTGATGCGCGGATCGAGTGCGGTTGTAAATAATGTCACCATGCCGCCGCCGGAAAGTCCCACACATCCCAGGGTTTCGGTTAAAGGTTCCGGGCGAGTGCGGATATAGTCGATCAGGCGCATGACATCATAGACACGTAATCCTAGCAGGGTTTTCCCAAGCAGCAGGGCGTTGACGCTGACCGCATAGCAGGATGAAATCCATTGCCCTTCGCCCTCCCGGTATTCGGGGGCTTCCAGGCGCTCGCCAAAACCGCGCAGTTCAGGGACGAAGACCATATAACCGCGTTTGGCGAGCTGCCCGGCGTAGTCGTAGTTCAATTGCTGGTTGAGCGCTGCGCCCAGGGGATCAGTTGGTGATTTGACAATTGCCGCGCCGCCCCAGGTGCCATGCCCGTGCAGGGCGATAACCGGCTTCAGAGGTGCACCAGCTTGCCCAGACGGAAGCAGCACCCGGCAGGGCATGTATTCTCCCGGCTGGGTCTGGATGGCAATCTTCTGGCAGGTGAAGCCATCTTCCGGGTATTCATCCAGAACCCGCGGTGATAAGTCACAGGCCCGGTCGGGAAAACCTCCCAACAGGGTCGTCAATTCAGCTCGCAGGCGTCCCTGCCATTCCAGGGCAGCCTGTGGGTCATCGGCTTGAAAAGCGAACATGCGCCCTTTCTCAGCATATTCCCGCCAAAGACCGGGCAAGGTGCGGAACTCGAGGTTTGTTTCGGTCATTTCCAATCAGTCTCCTAAACATTGCAACAATCCGCGGATATAACCCACCTGCCAGGCGCGGCTAATCAGCGGGTAGTCTTGATCGTCAGCATCGATCCCAAAAACGTGGTCGGTAACCAGGTAGCCCTGATAACCGACTTCCTTCAGCTCATCCGAGCCATTGTATGAGCACAGTCCGATTTTCATCCGATTTCCTCACTGAAGCAAATCAGGTCAGCACCCGGCGGACGTTGATAGTATTCGTGGGTGGCGAAATCTACCGGCACAGCCACCCGCCATCCACGGGGACGATTGCGCCGTGCATGTAATCGGATGCGGAGGAGGCGAGAAATACGGCCGCACCTTTGAGGTCATCGGGCGTGCCCCAGCGACCTGCGGGAATGCGTTCGAGAATTGCAGGCGCACGATTGGAGTCGGAGCGCAACACAGCCGTGTTGTCGGTTGCCATATAGCCAGGCGCGATGGCGTTGACATTGATGTTGTGTTTCGCCCATTCGTTGGCAAGTCCGCGCGTAATGCCTGCCAGCGCGCTTTTTGCAGCGGTGTATGAAATGACATTGATGCCGCCTTGAAACGAAAGCATCGAAGTGATGTTGATGATTTTGCCTGAGCCGTTCTTTGACATGATACGTGCCGCGGCCTGCGAGAGGAAGAATGCCGACTTGAGGTTGACTTGAATGACATCATCCCAATCGGTTTCGGAAAAATCGATGGCAGGACCGCGGCGAATTGTCCCCGCGTTGTTGACGAGAATATCCAAACGTCCAAATTGATTGGCGGCTTCGTCAACGATATTTCGCAAAGCATCTGCATTTGTTGTTTGAAGATCGTACGAAAACGCATGATATTGACGACCCAACGCACGAATCAACTCGGCTGTTGTGTTGCTATCACTGCGACTCAAGCCGATAATGTCTGCGCCTGCTTCTGCCAACGCAAGCGCAAGTCCCTGACCGAGTCCTTTGTCTGCGCCAGTGACGAGCGCAACTTTTCCATCGAGTTTGAATAAATCTAAAATCATATAATCCTAACCTCCGCCCTGAGCGGAGTGACGAGTGAAACGAGGAACGCAGTCGAAGGGCACTTACATCAACAGCGCTTCGACTACGGTGCAACAAACGCACCTCCGCTCAGCGCGGAAATATCAATGCCCCAGTTCTTTCAACATCGCAACAGTCTTCGATACCCAGCCCACTTGCGGGTCATCCACGGTGGCCTGGGTACGCTGTTCACCCGCCAGGAACCACAGATAATAGGTGATATATCCCGGCGCGCTGACCACTGTGTGAAATCCCTTCGGCATCATGTGGATGGTGTTATCCCGAATGGTGAAATTTTCCTCCTCACCCTCTTCGTTGTAATAATGGCAAATCCCAAAGCCGTCCGCCGGGCTCACCTTGAAGAAATACATCTCCTCATGATATGCCTCACGCGGCAGGTCATCCACCTGATGTTTGTGGGGTGGGTAGGTGCTCCAGTTTCCGCTGGGGGTGAACGTCTCGCCCACGATCAGGCGGCGGGCTGGCAATTCCGGTTGTGATGCAAGAGTCAAAATTTGATGATAGTTACGTTTGAAATTCGCCGCGCCCCAGACGCCATTCGCCACTTTCGATGGTTCGATGATATACGGTCCGACCTCTAAATCAGATGGGGCACTTGGCAAAGCGATCTCAACTGCTGTGTCGGCAGTTATGGTGAATTTGGATTTGGCTGGGATGTAGACCGAGTGCGGCTTGCCGCTGAACACATTAGGACGTCCGCCCACTTTTTCAAAACGCTTCTTTCCAATCTCGAAGCTGGCTTTGCCTCCGAGCAGCACTGCCAACACTTCATGCTCTCCGCTCTCAGCACTATAGGTTTCTCCTGCCCCGAGTTTTAAGAATCCAAACTCCAACAGTTTGCACGGATTTGTGGACGGAGTATTCAATCCATTATTTGTTGTGATCAATGAATGATATTTCATTGGCTCTCTCCTTTATTTCGTTCTTGAACAGTATTTCTCAACGCACCCAACTTCTCAATTGTGATCTCGACTAGATCGCCTGGCTGCAAAAAGCGTTTCTGTTCGGCGGCTTCCGGCAATTTGGAGGGTGTACCCGTGGCGATCACGTCTCCAACTTCCAGCGTCATTACCTGACTGGTGTATGAAATCAGGTACGGAACAGAGAATATCATGTCTCCTGTATTGACGCGTTGTTGCGGGACTCCGTTCACGGTCAATTCCATGTGGAGGCTGTACGGGTCTGGGACTTCATCCGTTGTGACGAGAGCCTGCCCCATCGGACCAAAAGTATCAAAGGATTTTCCGAGCATCCATTGGGTTGTCCGCTTTTGGTAATCGCGCGCGCTGACATCGTTGAAAATAGTGTAGCCTGCAATGCAGGATTCTGCTTCTGACTCTGAAACTTGATAGGCGCGCTTGCCGATGACTGCCATTAACTCGGCTTCAAAGTCCGCTTGCGTGGTAACTGGCGGAAACACGATAGGTTGATTATGCGCGGTGATCGTATTTACAGTTTTGCTGAATAGATTCGGATATTCAGGCAGTTCCGTTTTGCCGATGCCAATGTGACCTGCATAGTTATGTCCAACGCATAGAATCTTGTCAGGTCTTGGAATTGGCGCGAGCAGGGTCACGTCACTTTCAGCGAGCAACCATTCCTCTTTAACGGAGGCAAGCACTTCGTGAGTCTGATCGAGAGCGGCTTGTCCCAGTGAGAGAAAGGCTTTCATGTCCGTCGGAATTCTAGCAGAGACTCGGCTCAAATCCAAAATGTGAGATTCGAGTTGCACGCCAATGCGTTCGCGATTTTCGTGACGGAATGTAACCAGCCGCATGTTATTACCGCTTGTCTCCTTATTAATTTTACTTTTCATTTGAATTCATAGGCTGAAATTCAAACAGGAAGTAAAGTAAATCATGCGGCACTATGTAAAAGTTCAAAGGGCAGGAATAATTTCAACTTCCGTTGAATTATCAATATCAAATGCTTCGCCGACCTGTCCAGTCACTTCGACATGTTCAAGTCGCAGGTGGTGAGCGTTGCGGATGAAAAATCCAGCCTGGGACATGCTTGGGATGTCATCTGCCATTTCGGGGTAGCCTGAATCAGCTTCGTCCGAAATGGAGATGGAAACGTCGGTGAAGGAAATATCTTCAAGCGGCATCTCCGCCAGTCCGTAGAGAAATCCCGCGGCATGTTTCACTTCGCGCGCGGTGATATGGCTGAAATGGATACGGCGCAGGCGCGGCGTAGTATCGTCCACCGAATGCGGATTTTTATCGGAAACATGGGTATTGCCACGCTCACCAATGTGGTAATACAAATTCATGGTAAAGGGACAAAGCACGCCGTCCATGATGAGATTGGAAACGCGGATATCTTCGATGCTACCACCGCGTCCGCGACGGGATTTGATCCGGATGCCGCGATCGGTGCCAATGAAAACACAGTTCGAGATGACGACATTTTTTACGCCGCCGCTCATTTCACTGCCGATGACCACGCCGCCATGTCCGCGCTCAAGTGTGCAGTTGGTGATGGTGATGTCACGGCAGGGCGCGTACCGGTTGGGATGCTCGTGCTCGGTGCCAGACTTGATGGTGATGCAATCATCGCCGACGCTGACGTAACAATCGGAGATGCGCACGAGACGGCACGAGTCGGGATTGATGCCATCGGTGTTGGGCGAGTCGGCGGGGTTGATGATGGTGATGCCGCGAATGTTCACGTTCTGACAGTGCACGGGGTTAATTGTCCAACTCGGAGAATTGATGGCAGTGATACCTTCGATAAGCACATTGGTGCAATCAGAAAAACTAATGAGGCGTGGGCGAGGATGTGCGAGCGTGCCATCCTTTTTTGCCTGCCACCAAATTGCGCCACGTCCATCCATGGTGCCGCGACCAACTACAGAAACGTTGTTAAGATTTTGACCTGCGATCAATGGCGCGTATGTGTCCTGATGTTTGCCTTCCCAGCGACTGTGGACGATTGGATAATCATCAGGATTTTCACTGCCGAGAATCACCGCGCCAGAGTCAAGGTGAAGGGAAATATTGTCCCGCAAGAACAGGCTGCCCGTCAGATATTGACCCGCAGGTAGAAAAACCGTTCCGCCTCCCAGCGCGGCACACTGGTCAATGACGGATTGAATCGCAGGCGAATCCAAAGCCTGCCCATCCCCCACCGCGCCACCTTTGGCGCGCACGTTGAAAAATGAAGCTTGCCCTGTTGTCATTCGGTCATCTCTCCGTTGACACCGACGCGTTCCATTTCGAGCGCGGCAAGGATGAATGGCCCTACACCTTTGGGGTCGTTGGGGATGATCTTTTCAGTCACATAATATTCGAACGAGCCATCGCGATATGGCTCGCCGCCAAGGCCTGCGCCGCCGCACACTTTTTCGAGCGTGAGCAAACCCTGCGAATCGATCTTGATCAGGTTTTGCAGCAAGCCGTGATAACCGCGCCGCGCCGATAAAAGATAATCCTGCGCGAGGTAACCATTGCGGACACCTTTTGCAAATGCGTAAACAAACATGGCAGATGCGGATGCTTCGAGATAATTACCTGCGCGGTCGGGCAGGTCAAGGATCTGATACCAAAGCCCTGTCGCTTTATCCTGGACTTTCAGCACGGCGGCGGCAGTCTTATCGAGAATGGCGATCAAATCGGACCGATGGACATGGTCCTGCGGCAGGTGATCCAACACGTCGACGATTGCCATCACATACCAGCCGAGAGCTCTTCCCCAGAAATATTTTGAGAGTCCTGTTTCGGGGTCGCACCAGCGCTGTTGCTTGCTCTCATCCCAGGCGTGATAAAGCAAACCCGTTTTCGCGTCGCGAGTATGTTTTTCGATCAACATGATTTGATGAACAACATCATCGAATATTTCAAGTTCGTTGAAGCGGAGCGCATACTCCGAGAGAAAGGGTCCCGCCATATAGATGCCATCGAGCCACATTTGATACGGATAAATTTTCTTGTGCCAGAAACCTTTGACGTTATTGCGAGGATGCGTACGCATTTGGTCACGCAGCGTTTTAATGGCTTTACGATAACGGTCGTCACCTGTGCGTTCATAAGCGCCGAAAAGTAGTTTGCCAGAGTTGACCAGGTCAACGTTGTATTCTTCCAGGCGATAGGTGCGGATGGTTCCATCGGGTTGGACGAAATGGTCGATCCAATCGGCAACGAATTTGAGATAACGCGCTTCACCTGTTATTTCACCTGCTTTTTGGATCGCCAGGACCTGCAATCCATGATCGTAATTCCATGAGAAATCCTTCGACGTGTAACGTTGAAGAGTCGATTCGACCATGCGGAGCGACCATGTATTTAGTTTTTGCGAAGAGGCTGATTTCATGATGGTTTCCAATGGTGTCACCCTGAGCGACAGCGAAGGGTCTCTACTCCGACAGGGCGAGATTCTTCGGTCGCAGCGAACGTTCCCTCAGAATGACATGCTAAAAATTCTATGCAAGTGCCGACGCACGCATAAACTCCTTGTTTACTTGTAGTAGCTTATTGAACAACTCCCATGAGTCATCCAGCGGAAGGTGATTTGAGGGATCGTTGAAGAATGCCTGGAAGGCGAGATCGGTGTTTCCGGTCAGCGCGGCTTCGATGATGAGTTCCTGGTTGGCGATGTGCTGATTGATAAGTGAAGCGATTCCCGCAGGAAGCGCGCCTGCGGTCAACGGGTGGACAGAGTCGCGGCTGAAGTGTGCATTGGTTTCGACAACGGCATGAAGGGGCATGTTGGAAATCTGTCCCACGTTTTCCATATTGATATTGGTGACCAGATCTCCAAGCCCGAGCAAGGCTTTGATCATACCTACCCCTTCTTCGCCCGACGATTCAAGAACAAGCGGTGTGACGCCATTGATCAGGTCACGGGTCTTTTGTGGTGCAGTGGTCCAACGTTCGATGCGATAAGATACTGGTGTGCGGATGATGCCCCATTTGAATAAGGTTTCTGGGGAGCGAATAAATCCTGGTAAAAATTCCACGAGGTGACGGTCACCTGCGGCAGCGAGAACGCCAAAGCGTTTGAATAAATTGAATTTGACCTGTTCCGTACTATGGAACCAGTCACGGAAGCCTTCCACTTCCTCCTGTGTGTAGGTGCGAAGTGTGCCAGGTTGTTCCAGATGATGCCGCAACAACTCAAGCAGATCATCGCCCTGGTAGGTAGCCCGATCAACCCATGTGAAGTGATTGATTCCCAGCACATTGACTTGTATCTCGTGTTTGGGCGGGATCTCGATGTTCAGGTATTGCGATGCAACACGGGCCAGCATACGCTGCGTGGAGAATACTTCATGACAACATCCGAAGACCTTAAATTCAGGTGCGACGCGCGTCAACGTGCGCGTGCAGATCGACATCGGGTTGGTGTAGTTGATGATCCAGGCGTTGGGGCAGTATGCGGCCAGGGCCTGGGCAAAGTCCTTGTAAATGGAAGCAGACCGAAGTCCCCGAATCAGACCCGGTGCCCCAGTTGTGTCGCCGACCGGGTAGAAAAGTCCATATTTTTCTGCGAGTGCGATCTCATCGCGCATCAGTTCCAGAGAGCCGGGTTGAATGGAAATGATGACGAAGTTTGCATCATGTAATGTCTCTCTCAATGTGGACACAGCCGTATAGTGCCATTGCGATACGACACCGGGCTGCTGCGAAGCGTGCATCCAGTTGCCCAACTGTTCATTGAGGCGCGCGGAATCCATGTCGATGTCGTGGAGTGCGACTTCGCCCGTGAAATCTGGGCAAAGCGCGAGATCGGTCATCAACTTGCGCGCCCAATCACGGCTTCCGCCGCCGATGTAGGCAATTTTGAGAGGGATGGGTGTGGACATGGATGATTGTTTGAAAATCAGGAGATTGCTTCGGGCTATCGCCCTCGCAATGACACAGTATCAGAGTAAGGCGGGCGGCAACCAGCCGCCCGCCTCTTTTCAGGTGCTGGTTACTTCAGTAATCCAGTGTCGATCAATGTTTGTTTGGCAGTGGCTTCCCAATCGGCGGCGCCCAGGGCGTCGAGGCCGGCGAGATACTCAGCCCATGTTTCGTCATTGAGTTCTTTTTGTCCGAGCACAAACTGGAGCATGCCTTCCTTGTAGAAGCGATCGATGTCAGCTGCATTGGGAGCCGGCAGGATAGCTTGAACGGCACGTCCATCCGTCCAGGGTTGGCTCTGGAAGAATTGGAGGAATTTCATTGGCTCCATCAGGCGTCCGTTGATCGTGTTATAGGATGGATAGCGAGCCCTGATTTCCTGTTCGGAGTTGTAGAAGACCAATTGATTGCGCATCTGTGTGAACGGCTGTCGTTCGGGGGCCGAATAGGCCTGGGCAGGATCGAGCCCTTTGGTTGATATGTCGCCATTCTCATCAATGATGAAGTTCACGCCTTCCTCACCGAAGCCCATCAGGAAATACCCATCGGTTGCTATCCACTCAAGCAGGCGGGCGATTGCTTCACCTTTGCCCGCATCAGCAGCTGTTTGGGAGACTGCAAAGATATTGCCACGACCCGTGTACACGCCGTAGTACGAGTCGCCCTGAGGACCCTTGAGCGACTCTACCGGAATCCACTCTGCATCGGGAAAGTTCGTATCAAAAGGTTCGTAGTTAGACTTGTTGGTAAGAGCAGCAAAGTCTTCCCACATGATCCCGAACAAACCCTGCTTCCAGCGAGCGCGGAAATCATCACGTTTCAGGGTCGGCCAATCTGGGTCGATCACTTTCGCATCCACCAGGGATTTGAAGTATGCCAGAGCTTCGGGATATTTCTCGCTTCTAACGTTCAATCCAAAGTTTGCAGGGTCGGCAAAGTTCCAGACGCCCGGGAGGCCCCAGGCACCCGTGATGAAGTCAAAGCGATTGCCAAGTCCCTCCCCATTGATGAAACCACCCAGGCCGTAGGTATCGTTCTTGCCATTCCCATCCGGATCCTGTTCCGTGAACGCTTTCGCGACGGCCAATAGCTCCTCAGGCGTGGTGGGGACTTCGAGTTCCAGTTTGTCGAGCCAGTCTTTGCGGATGACAAGACCCTCGCGCCTTGGCAGAGGAGGTGGTTCGGCGAGTCCATATAGATGACCATCGAACGTGACCAGACTATTCAACAGGGGATCGTTGTAATGGGTTTTGGCGCGCTCGGGCATGAGAGGCATCAAGTCATCGAGGGGAGCTACCAGGCCAAGGTCAACAAGTTGCTTCAATGCACCACGATTATCGTTGTTGGCTTTGACGGCCTGGAATAGATCGGGCAGTTCATTGGCGGCTGCCGCGGTATTAATAAACGCCTCGCCATCTTCACCAGTAGGAACAATTACATAGGTGAGGTTGATGTTGAGCTCCTCACGGATGACATCATAGGCGATCCAGTCATCGGGCGGAGCGCCAGCTTCGGTCACCGTTGCCTGCGCCCAGAGTTCGATGTCAACAGGTTCCGGGGGGGTTGTCGGCGATGGCACTGCCGTTGGTTCCGGCGGTGCTTCGGTTGGCACTGGCGCGGCTGCTTCCGTCGGTGTCGCGGCGGGGGCGCCACAGGCCACCAGGAGCTGGCTCAGTACCAGAATAGATACAACAAGCATCAATTTCCAGTTTTTCATCTTCTTCTCCTTTTTGAATTTTTGGAAAGAGAATTTTTCTCTTAGTTTCTGAACAACAGGAGCCACAGAGAGGATATGAGTATTTATTGTTATTCCTTTACACCTCCAACCAATGTGCCTTTCGTGAAATAGCGCTGTATCCATGGGTAGATCAGGAACATGGGGATCATCGTGATCAATACGCCGGCCGCCTTCAAGGACTCGAGAGAAGATCTGCTGAAGGCATCATATTCAACATATTCATTGAAGCTGGCCGAAATAAGGATATTGCGAAGCAATACGGGCAGTGGCAACAGATCTGGATCTTTCAGATACAGGATCGGTGTGAAGAATTCATTCCAGAAAAAAACGGCATAGAAGAGACCAATCGTTAGCAGGATTGGTTTGGAGAGTGGCAGGATGACACTCCACAAGACCTGCAGTTCATTCGCGCCATCCAGGCGCGCAGCTTCCTTCAGGTCTTCCGGTAATCCTTCGAAGAAACTCATCATGACCAGTGTGTTGTAGACACTGACCGCCGGCGGCAGAATGACGGCAAGATAGTTATTCGTCAGCTTCATGCCTGTGATCAACAAGTAAACTGGGATCAACCCGGGGCTAAAAAGATAGGTGAACAGTACAAGTGTCATGATCAATTTACGCCCGGGCAAATTGCGAGTGGATAGTCCGTATGCAAGCGGGACGGTGAGAAACAGGCTGATCGCAGTTCCCAATAGGGTAATCATCGTACTATTCCATATCGCGCGAGGAAATTGGGAATGACCCAAAAGTTGTTTGAACGCTTCAAAGCTCCATTTTGTTGGCGAAAGGAAGAAGGGAACACCTTCATGGGTGTAAATATCGAGAGGGATAAACGCAGTCACGATCACCCGCCAGAATGGGATCAAGATGATGAGCAGGATGAGGGTGAGAAAGATCGCAAGACCGATCTGGAAAATCACAGCGTCGCGGGTCTTTGAATGCAACATGGGGGCTCTCCTAATAAATGCTCTGCTGCGCCCAGCGCTTGGCCATGCGGTTCGAAACGAGGATCAACACCAAACCGATCGCGCCTTTGAAAAATCCCACTGCGGTCGCGAGACTGAACTGAAAGCTCAAAACACCCTGGCGGAAAACCCAGGTATCGAGGATGTCACCCACGCTGTACACGGGCACGGAATAAAGCACAAAGATCTGGTTGAAGCCTGCCTCGAGAACGTGTCCCAGGCGAAGCAGCGTTACCAAAACGATCACAGGCAGGATGCCAGGCAGCGAGATGTACCAGATGCGTTGCAGAGGCGTAGCTCCATCCACGGCAGCCGCTTCGTACAATTCCGGACTGATCGCTAAGAGAGCCGCCAGGTAAAGGATAGTGCTCCAACCGGTCTCCTTCCAAATATCCGACAGGATGATCACCCAGCGAAAATACTTCGGTTCAGTAAGAAATGCGATTGGTTCACCCCCAGACGATTCAATGACCGTGTTTACCAATCCGCTTCCTGGCGAGAGAATGGCCAGCAACACGCCATACATGATGACCCAGGAGAGAAAATGCGGCAGGTAGACCATGGTCTGCACAAAGGTACGGAAGCGGAGGAACCATGTCTCATGCAGGGCGATTGCAACGATCACGGCCAGAGGCAGGCCCAAAAAGAGTTTTGCCACACTGAAGATGATCGTGTTCGTCATCAGGTCGGTGAAATAGAACGAGTTGATGAACATCTCGAAATGCTTGAATCCCACCCATGGACTCCCCCAAACGCCGAGTAATGGCTTGAAGTCCTTGAATGCGATCTGCGCGTTCCAGAGCGGTCCGTATTTGAAGATCACAAAATAGATCAACGTTGGTGTCATGAGGAAATACAGCCCGCGTTGACGCCAAATGGTACGCAACAGTTTATTGAACGTGAACTTTTCAGTGGCTGGGGCTATGGAGGGAAGAATTTTCAGGGTCATATTATTCTCCGATGAAATTGATTTTGGGTTGATCAGGGCCAAAACCACCTTCACCCGAAGAGGCAATCCATGGATTACGATTGCCATCGTAGCAGGTCCGGGTTGGATTTTGACGATTCACACTTGGACAAAAGCGTCCTGTTTGCTCACTCTCTCGCGCTCCCAAAGAATACACTGCACCTCCACGCGGTGCAGGTATCGGGGCGATGCCGTCTCGCACTCGCCGAAGGTGCTGGTGCTGTTCTCCCTGACACTGGCCCGTCAGGGACAACTGCAGTGCGGCACGGACGGTGTGAGCGGAGTGGCGCCGGTGGTCGAGTACGAAGGTATCGAGACCCGAGCCACGAAGTCGAAGCGGAAGGGATGGCAAATCCATAGTAAACTTTATTTTGGAAAGAGGCAAATACGCAGTTATGCCAACTGATAGAGCCACTCTTGGCTTTTTGCTCGCCAGCCTGCATACAGGCGCAAGCCTTGTCATCTGGCCCAGTTTGCTGGAGGCCGCCAAACGACACGATGTCAACCTCATCTGTTTCCCAGGCGGACGGCTCCAGGCCGCGGACTCGTTCGAAATCCAACGCAATGCCATCTTCGATCTCGTCAGCAATCAGTGCCTCGATGGCCTGATTACCTGGTCGTCGAGCCTCGGCGGGGTGCTCGGACCAACCGAGATCAAAGCTTTTCACCAGCGCTACCACCCGCTCCCAATGGTCAGCCTGGCACAATTCATGGAGGGAATGCCAACCGTCTCGGTGGATAGTTACCTGGGGATGCGCGCCCTGCTCGCTCATTTGATAGAAGAACATGGATTTAAGCGTCTCGCCTTCATTCGTGGACCTGAGGAACATTACTATGCCCAGGAACGTTACCGCGCCTATCTCGATTCACTCCAGACCTTCAACCTGCCTCTCGACCCCAGGCTTGTCACCCGCCCTCTGCCCTGGGAGGCGGGAGCCGAAGCAATAGAGATCCTGCTCGATGAACGCGGACTCAAACCAGGCAAGGATTTCGAGGCTGTCGTCGCGGTCAGTGACATGATGGCGATCTGGGTGATGAAGACGTTACAGGCGCGCAGCTTTGAAGTGCCGAAGGATGTCGCAGTAACTGGTTTTAACAACTCGCACGAGGAACGCCTGTCCACGCCGCCGCTTACAACGGTTGACCTTCCATTCAATGAGCAAGGTTCAAAGGCAATGGAAGTGTTGCTGCAACAACTCGCAGGCGAGTCTGTCCCTGCGTTGATTACACTTCCATCAAAGTTGATTGTGCGGCAATCTTGTGGATGCCCGTCGAAGGCGATTGCGCTGGCCTCGTTCATGCCAACAGATAAATCAGGAAAGCACAAAGGGGAGAAAAAACTTGAAGATGTGCGGGCAGACTGTGTGTCCGAGATGGAAGCGGCGACGGCTGTTCATCCAGAAGAATCGAGAGAGGGGCTGGAGTCCGTTTTTGACGCGTTTATCTACGAGATCGAAAAGGCGTCGCAAATTTTCTTATCCACGTTGAACAATGTGCTCGAACAAGCCATGCATTCAGGTCACGATTTGTTGCACTGGCAAAATGCGATTTCGATATTGCGGCGCTGGGCCCTGGGCTACCTTTCCGACGTTCCGGAAAAAGTGGAAGCGTTGATCTCGCAGGCGCGCGTGGTGGTGGAAGAAGCAGTTCAGCGCGCACAAGCGTATTCGCAATGGCGCTCCGACCGCGAAGCGGAAAATTTGCGCGAGACCAACCGCGCCTTGCTGACAACGTTCGACGTCAATCAACTGACGGATGTGCTTGCAGAGCGATTGCCCGCGCTTGACATCCCGAGTGTATATCTTGTGACGTACGAACAACCAACCGACGCGGAGGTCCCCGAACAGGCGCGTTTGATGTTGGCGTATTCAGAGAATGAACGCGTCCCAATCGAACAGGATGGTTTGTTTTTTTCAACACATCAGGTTGTCCCTCTTGAATTCCTGCCGAAGAATCGTCGCTACAGTCTTGTGGTTGAGCCGTTATATTTTCCGGACAAGTCTTTGGGTTATGTGGTTTTTGAAATTGGTCCGCAGGATGGCAACACGTACGAACTCTTGCGCAACAACCTGAGCAGCGCCTTGCAGGGAGCCATGTTGTTCCATGAAATTCAACAGGCGCGGCTCGACGCCGAAAAAGCGGATCGTATCAAGACGCGCCTACTTGCAAACGTCAGCCACGAACTGCGCACTCCATTGAATATCATCACAGGCTATACACAGGATGCGTTGCAAACTCCGAATAAATACGGGAGCGAACTTCCGGCCTCGCTATTAAGTGACCTCCATCAGATCCAAAGCAACGCCGAACACCAACTGCGCGTCATCAATGATCTGCTGGATCTATCGCGGGCCGAAATTGATGAACTCGACTTGTCGCTCGAACTGCTTGACCCCCATCAATTGTTGCTGGATGCATTTCACGATCTTGCCGATCGGTCCACATCGCCGGAACTCCGATGGAAAATGGATATCCCGGAACGCCTGCCTCAAATCCGCGCGGATGCGGTGCGCTTGCGACAGATATTTTTGAACCTCCTGAGCAATGCCAAGAAATATACACAAAGTGGAGAGATTACGCTGGGAGCAGAGGTCACGCTGCCACATATCCATTTCTGGGTGGCGGATACAGGTCTTGGAATTAACCGCGAACAACAGGAACGTATCTTCGAGCCTTTTGTGACACTGGAAGAGGATCGCCGCATCGCAGGCGGGATCGGGTTGGGACTCTCGATCACGCGTCATCTTGTCGCGCTTCACGACGGGACGATGAAATTGGACAGTCAACCCAATCAAGGTTCGACCTTCCACATTTACCTGCCGCTGCCTGCACTTAGCGAACGCCGCGAGCGGCAGTCCCCTTGGGACGACCAAACGAAGTCGGCTTCGCCGACGAAACAGGATGATCTGTCTTCTGTTCTGCTGCTCATTTCCTCCAGCGCTGAACCGCCCAAAGAGATTCTGGAAATGTGCCAGAAACAAAATTTAAAAATCTTCCAGTTACGAAACGGTGAAGATTTGGAAACCGCACTCAATGCCACAAGGCCTGTTGCCCTGGCTTGGGACTTATCCAGAGTTCAGCCTGGCGATTGGACTCTGGCAAGGCGTTTGCGGCATTATCCAAACCTGAGTCAAATGCCTTTCATTCTTTATGGGCAACTCGCCGATCCGTCGACACCTTCGGCAGGACAGGTGGGAATGACTGGCTTTGTCGTCAAATCATCGAATACAAAAACGTTGCTGGATACAATCATTGCGATAAGCCCAAATCAAGACAAGGGGCCCATCCTTATCGTGGACGATGATCCGCAAGTACGCGAGTCGCATAAGAAATTAGTGGAAGAAGGCTTGTCAGGTTATCCCATCCGTTTGGCGGAAAATGGTGAAGTAGCACTTGCAGTGATGACAAAGGAAATCCCATCGTTGGTCTTGTTGGATCTGGTCATGCCCAATCTGAGCGGCGCAGATGTGCTCGACCATATGCGGGCGGACTCAAACCTGCGGCAGGTTCCCGTCATTGTATTGAGTAATAAAGTGTTGAGTCTCGAGGATGTTAGGCGCATCGAAAGCCATACGCGCGTGACTTTACAGAGCAAGGGAATTTGGTCGAATGAAGAAACGGTCATCGCTTTGAACCGCGCCATTTTCGGCACAGACAGTCTCCCCGCGCATACGAGTGCGCTCGTCAAACAAGCCATTGCATACTTGCACCAGAATTACACACGTCCCATTTCGCGATGGGAAATTGCCGAGTCTGTCAGCGTCAGCGAAGATTATCTCAGCCGCGTCTTTAACCGCGAGCTAAACATCTCCCCGTGGGATTATTTGAATCGCTATCGCATACTTCAATCAAAGCGATTGCTCACAAACACGACCGAAACGATTGGTTCCGTTGCACGACAAGTCGGGTTCAAAGACCAGGCCTACTTCAGCCGCGTGTTCCACAAGGTGACAGGGGTATCGCCACAAGGGTTTAGAGATTCAGGATTGGTTTGACTACGAACCTGTCATCCAGTCGGACGACGGTTTGATGTCTCCACTCCACCAGCCGCTTGGTGATTAAATTAATTTCAGTAAATCACGAATTTGATGTCGTTGCGAGGCGGTGTATTTCCGCCGAAGCGGCGCCGTGGCGCCATGGCGACACAATCTCCTGGCAGAATCAACCGTAATTTTATCAAAACAGGAGATTGCTTCGTGGAGTTTATCCTGAGCTAGTCGAAGGGCTCGCAACGACATTTGTAATCTGGGATTTACTGAAATTAGCACCTTATATTAAACTAATGACACAAATAAAGTTGCCCATCCGTTTAAGAGAACAGGCTGGAATCGTGATCGCATGAAGAAAGCAAGACTCTTTTTGAGAAGGAAAAGCGCATGAACATCTTATGGTCTGATATTGGAGGGGTTCGATAAGGACATGATTCTTTATCGTCCGGTTGGTTTGCAGGAATTGGAGCTGATCTATGAGGGCGGCATGACGGCCTTCCCTACGCGCCTGCCTCAGCAACCGATTTTCTATCCCGTCCTTCAACTTGAATATGCCCGTCAAATTGCTTC
>DASTOH010000257.1:0-10246 GCA_035720235.1 Anaerolineales bacterium
TCACCTGAATTCATTGCGGAGATGTATCAGCTCGGCTTCAAAGACCTGGATATTGACGATCTGGTCGAACTGAGCAATCATGGCATCGAACCTGAATTTATCAAGGCCCTGCATGATTTTGGCTTCAAAGATCTGGATATCGATGAGGTGGTTGAACTGGGAATCCACAACGTGACGCCACGTTATCTTTCAGAGATGAAAGAGGCCGGCTTGAAGGACATCGATGTGGAGGAATTCGTCGAACTCCGCATCCATAACGTCACGCCGCGTTTTGTGCGCGAAATCCGCGAGCTGGGATTTGACAAGCTGGATGTTGACGAACTGGTCGAGATGAACATCCATCATGTCACGCCGCGCTTCATCCGGGAGATGAGAAGTAAATTTGGCGACCAGCTCACCCTCGAGCAGTTGATCGACATGCGCATTCATGGCATCGATGAAGACATGCTGGAAGACCTGCGGTCGGCTGGGATACGCGTCAGCAAAAAATAGAAACAACCCTCCCGACGCAGGAGGCAGTCACCCACCGGATGAAGAAGAGTCCCGAGGCACAATCCACGGGACTCCTCTTTTTGTCAATTCGTAACGCGACATTCATGTCGCCTGTGGCTTAGCGGCGCAAATTCTGACTGGCGCGACGCTTCGCAGTCTCACCATACGATTCAGCCTTTATTGCCCGATTAAGGATGTTAATTCATATTCAGGAAGCCAAACATCCGCCACAGGCCGCGCATCATCGCATGCCCAAAATCTGGTTTCAGGAACTGGTTCGGGCAGGATCCAGGAATGAGCTCGATCCCGTTGGCCTTGCACAACTCTACCGCGGCCGGAGAAACGCTGGTCATCCCCGCCGCCAGGCCGGGTTTGGTCCCCATCATGCAGTGCATCCAGACGTGTTTGACGCCCAGTTCCACACACTGGCTGACAATTTGATCTGTCACCTTCGGGCTGGCAAGGATAAACACGGCATCCGGCTTTACCGGCAGGGCCTTCAGATCTGCATAACATGATTCGCCCTCGTAGGAAGAGATACGCGGGTTGACCGCATAGACCTGATAACCGTTCTCCCTGAACTTTTTATAGCTGAGGTTGCAGCCCGTATCGCGCCGGTCTGACACGCCCACCACCGCGATCGTTTTCTGTCCTAGAAAAGCTTTCACCATTTCATCAACTTTTGACATAGGAATCTCCATTCTCCTCATGGGAAATAAACTTTCTCGATCGGAATAAGGAAGGATTATATTCAGCACGGCTACATACACCCAGTGATGAAAATCACTGGTTTCCATTCATCAACTTCGTGTTTACCTAAACGGATTTCTATTCTATAATTTGCCCCATCCCAGCCGCAAAAGGAATCGCATGAATTTCCCACCGGGTCCATATTTCTTCGTGAGTTACAGCCGCGCCGACATCGCCGACCAGCGCAGGATCGTCACCGAGCTTCGCAAGCGCGGGGTAAATGCCTGGGTGGATACCGAAAACCTGATCCCCGGCTCTCCGGCCTGGGAGCGCGAGATCGAACGTTCCATTCGGGGCGCCGCCGGGATAATCGTGCTGCTGTCGCCTGATTCGAACGATTCGCAATGGGTGAGGCGCGAATTGAGTTTCGCCGAGGAAATTGACAAGCGCCTCTTTCCTGTTCACATTCGCGGCAATGAGGACCACTCCATCCCATTGCGGCTGGCGGCCCATCAACGAGTCGACTTGCGCAGCAACTTCAACCTGGGAATGGATGGGCTGGCCAATGCACTGAACGATCATCTCGGGGCCACAAAAGTCATCGAGCGTCCAAAACCAATACGGAAACAGGCCCTTCGACTGCCATCCAGCAAGGATTTGAAGAAATTCGCCCTCCCTGCTGTCCTGGTCTTCATTGGCTTGCTTTGCATCGGCGGCCTGGCGTTTGCAGTCCAGGCGATTTCAAATATCAGGATTCCTACTCCCACTTCGCCGATCTACACGCCAACTAGGGTGGATGTCACCAACACGCCAACGGAAACAGGTTTGGTGCCAGTTGCCAACTACCCCGAACCGACCGGAAAGATCGTTTATACCTGCAATGTCAGCGGCGATGAGTTGTGCGTCATCAATGTTGACGGTACGGGGCAGCGCCAGCTCACGGATTCGTATCGATCGTCGAATGCAAACCCTTCTCCAGATGGAAAGAAGATTGTCTATGTTATGGATGATGGAAAAAACGCCGAAGTCTATGAAATGGACCTTGCCAGTGGAAAAACAACCCAACTGACGGATCTAAAAAAGAGTGTCGGCTCGCCTGAAATTTCGCCCGACAATCAACATATTATTTTCCATTATCGGTCTGGCAATGATGCTTTTCAGCTTTGGATCATGGACCGCGACGGAAGTCACCCACAAAAGCTCTTTGATGAATCTGGCCGGGATGCCCACGATCCCACCTGGTCGCCGGATGGCACACAAATTCTCTTTGCACTGGGAAAAGGGGAAAACAATCAGCTTTACATTCTTGACTTCAACGGAAGAGAGCCGATACTGGTCAACGATGCAATCGACACACGCGGGCGCAGCGATTGGTCAAGCAACAGCCTGATCTCCTTTGACCAAGGTGGCCCATTCATGCACGACATTTATCTCATGGATATCGATGGGAATGACCTGCACCAGGTTTCGCAATCAGGTCTCAACGCCCAGGGCGCCAGCCTTTCGCCCGATGGTAAGTGGATCGCCTTCACCGCTTACACGGATGTGGCAAACAAGGACCAGAATTCCTGCGAGATCTTCATCATGCGCCTGGACGGCAGCGATATCCGCCAGTTGACGAAAAACACGCACTGCGACTATCAGCCGCGCTGGGGGAATTGATAACCAGACAAATTTAGTCTTGAATTTGGGACGAACGGCACTATAATTGCATCGTCCAGAGCGCAGCTTCCCAATTCGCAATAAGATCCAGGGCGGGTTACAGGAATTTCCAGTCGTAGACATTTTATCCAGAAGTCATTGTGCAGAACCGCTTGATGTATTGGATGGAGAACCATGAACGAGGACAAACAGCGTACTTTCATCAGTTATCCACGCAGGAATGCCGAATTTGCTCTGAAACTTGCGAATGAATTAAAGTCCGCCGGGTTCGATATCTGGTGTGACCAGTTAGATATCCCTGCCGGTGCGCGCTGGGACGATGAGGTGCAGAAAGCACTGGCAGAATGCGGAATTTTCATGGTGATCTTGACGCCGGAAGCCATTGAATCAGAAAACGTCAAAGACGAAATAGGATATGCGATTGACAGCCGCAAGCGCATATTGCCCGTTCTATTGAAACCATGCAACATACCGTTTCGATTACGTCGTTTCCACTATGTGGACTTTACCATGCTGGATTACGATACGGGGATCGAAACGGCCGAAAAGCTGCTCACCGGCCTCATCCATGAGACCACACTTCCCAAGCGACCCCATATCGTCCCGCCCGAAACTTCACCCGAACCGCTCCAGGAACGCCAGCCAGTGGCAGAGATAGCCTTGGAGAAGGAGCTGCTTCAACATGGGTATAAAAACCAGGCCAACTCCGATCACCCGGCCACCTTGATCTATCTGGTAGATATCAGCGGCTCGATGAGTGCCACCATGCAGGACGGAAAAACCAGGATCGAAGTGGCCAAGAACGCCATTCAGGTGGCGTATACGCAGATGATCCAGCGATCGATGCGGCAAGGGAAAATCCATCCCCGTTACCGGGTCGGAATGATCGCTTATTCCGACAAACTATATGATGTATATGGCAACCTTGGAAGCATTGTGTCCATCGAGCAACTGAAGAATGAGGGTATCCCCTCCATTACGCCGCAGAAGTCAACTGACATGGCGAAAGCTTTCCGATATGCAGAAAAGTTGATCAAAGATGATCTTCAAAAATGGTCCCGCAAGTGGCTCGAGGAATGCCCGCCACCTATGGTGATCAATATCACGGACTGTGAATTCGATGAAGAACAGGCGCAGGATCCCCTGGAATTCGCCCAAAGGTTGCAGCAAATATCCATTCGGGACGGAAACGTGCTCGTGGAGAACATCTTTATCACAGATCAGATTTCCGTTCCTGCTTCGTCGCAGGACTGGCAGGGCTACCGCTTCGATGACAAGACTGGAAATCCCTATGGGGACAAATTGCTTGCCATGTCATCCCCCATCCCAGCTACATACGCGCAAATCCTTCGAGAACAGGCCGGCATCAAGATCAGAGAGGGAACAGCCATGATGTTCCCCGGCATCACGCGTGAGTTTATCAAGTTTGGGTTTGTCATGAGCATTGTGACCGGAAGCCAGATTGCCCAGGCTTCCAGACCTCGCACAACCAATTAACGAGTCGGCCCTCACCGTAACGGAAGGGCGACCTGTCAGGAAAGTTAAGGATTTCGCCCTTGCAGGGCGGTCACCTTGCGCCAAGCAAGAATTCTCCATTCGTCAGGGAGCCCCACAGGAAATTCCACCATGACGATCATCGAGTCGGAACAATCGAGAGATGTCAAGCTGACGGAGATTAGGCGGGGTCCGTTCCTTCTTCGATTCCTATCCTACCGCAAAAGCGAGGATGCGGCGCTGAATTTGCGGAGCGAAGATTATATTGTCAGCGAGCTGATCCCTGAAAAGGCAATCTTTGCGTTATGCGATGGCGTTGGCTCCTCGTTTTATGGCAATATTGGCTCGCAGATCCTGGGCGAAATCCTGCTGGGCTGGCTCGGAAAAATTTCCTGGCCGAAAAACTTCAGCCTGGAAAAGCGTCAGGTGGCGAATGCCTGGCTCGGCAGCCTGACCGCCGAGCTCACCTCCGAATTAAACAACAAAGTGGCTTTTGCCACTGACATTATCCAGAAAAAAGAGATCACCAGCCAGGATGAGCTGGTGAGGCTCGCCGAAATCACACAGCGCGACGATTTCGGCACCCAGTCCAACTTTGCCTGCGGAATCGTGTGGCCCAGATCCCCCGCCCTGCAAAACGGACTGGTCTTGCTCTTCTGGCTCGGCAATGCCAGGATCAAGCTTTTTCACCAGAACCGTGATATGACCGCCATGCTGGGCTGGGGTCAGGATCCGAATCAACTAAAGGAAGTCTGGTCTAGCAAGGATGGGGTGGTTGGCAAGATATATTCCCATGTCACCGACCTTTCGACGGTCACGCATATCATGGCCTACTCGGATGGATTGGAAAACGCGGACGCGAGCCTCCGACCGAATCTCGATGGGGCTCAACTCGAAGCACTTGTACAGCGATCCCAGTCCATCAAGGACGATGATGTAACCTTCCTGGAATTAACAGCCAGCAGGGAGGAGATCGCGGGACTTGCGGATGATATGGTCCTGCCACTCCGCAAAGAGATGCGTCCACCGACGTCCGTATCCGCCCAGACGGAGCTGGCAGCGCCGGAAGTACAGCGATTAAGATCTGCGTTCGATGCACTTCAGAAAAAATACGATGCACAGAGCAGGCAGATCAACAGACCCCAGCGGCTGCTGATAGCCGTTGCTGCTATAATCGCAATGCTGTGCTTTTGCACAGGTCTACTCATTCAACCCGTCCTGGGCCCCATTCTACGACCAGCCACTCCCACGCCTACCGCAACTCAGACCTTGGTTCCGAGCGCCACTGCAACGCAAACGTTCACCAATACGCCGTCGCCGTCGGCCACTTTTACCGAAACCCCAACCAGCACACCGACTGCTTCGCAAACACACACGGCCACGCCATCCGCTACTGAAACGGCCACAGCCATTCCTTCCACTGCGACACCCAGTCCAACTTCCAGCCCGTCCAACACTCCCGGACCTTGAGGTGACATACCCAATTTTCGCCAGATGATTTCTTTGAGGAGAGAACCATGACCATTGATGATGATGAATTCAAGGATGTCCAGAAAGGGCTTCCAGCCGAGGGCACGGCCCAGAAATCCAGCATAAAATTCCTGGTGATTTTCCTGGTGAGTGCGGTCATCATTGTTCTGATTGTGCTGCAACTTGGGAACACGGTCGGTGGATTCCTGGAGGGCTTTTCTGAGTTCGGAAAGATCCCGGGGCAAATCCTCCTGAACGGATCGATTTCACTGCTCCTTGGAATCATCCAGGCGCTCATCTTCAGAGCCAAAATCAGGTCACGCCTGAATGTTTTTATTGCTGTCTCCCTGCTGGGCGGCGTGCTGGGCGGTTTCGTGGGTGGCTTGATCTTGAACTCTGGTTTGTACATACAGCCGATCATTGGGGCCGTCAATGGACTGCTTGCAGGTGGAATCAGCAGTCTGGCGCAGAACAGGCTCATGGGCAATAAAAAACATAGTTTACGCTGGTTTGCGTACAATTCCATCTCATGGGCGCTCATTTTTGCCATTGCGTGGGCCATCGGCTCAGACCCTAATAACCTGCCCCTGGTCGCGCTGGCAGGCAGTTTTCTGATGGTTGCCAGCGGTATCAGCCTGGTCCTGTTCCTGAGGAGAACTCCTCAGATTGAATTTTCATGAATCAGAGAGGCAGCATGACCTTTGAGCCCGAACCAGGAACTCGGATTCAACTGAAGAATGACGACGTCATCGAATTTCTCCCGTTGGAAGCAAGTGGGCCGGCCTCTGTTTTCGTCTATGCCGAGTCAGGCAAGGAAGGCACCGTTTACAAGGTTCTCAAGGATCAGGAGCAATATGCGCTAAAAGTCTTTTATCCCCCCTACCGCGATAAGAGACTGCTCGAAAATACCGATAAGCTCCATCGCTTCGAGAGCCTGGAGGGTTTCCGGGTCGCCAGGCGAACGGTGATCACACCCGAGGCTTACTCAGACTTGCTGAGCAAATTCCCCGACCTGAAATATGCCGTCCTGATGCCGTGGATCGAAGGCACAGTGTGGGGGAACCTCATGCTTGAAACTGAACCATCGTTGCCACAGGAGAACTACGTCCAGATCGCGCACGCCTTGACCAGGGTGGTCAGCCATCTTGAGATGCAGGGATTGGCTCATTGCGATCTATCCAACAATAATTTCATTATCGCAAAAAGCCCGGCGGGCATCCAATTGATTGATATCGAAGATATGTACGCGCCAGATATGCCGCGTCCCATCCCAGACGTTTCCTACGGTTCGGTTGGCTACCGGACAAAATGGATCGCCGAAAAGGGATTGTGGGGACCAGAATGCGACCGCTTTTCCATCGCGGTGCTTAGTTCTGAGATCATCACCTGGCACAATGAAGAGATTCGGGAAAACAAATCGGGGAACACATCCTTCTTCGATGAGGCGGAAATTGGTGAAGAGAGTGATCACTACAAGCTGATGATCAAACATCTGAGCAGCCAGAGTGACGACCTTCCTGCGCTTTTCGAGCAGGCATGGTTTGCTACTGAATTTGCGCAGTGTCCCACCATCGCTGAATGGAGGGAGGCTGTCCGAAAATTGAAAGTGCAAGTTGCTCCTGAACCATCACCGTACCTGGAGGATCAGGCAGGCATTGCCACCATCGTGGTTCGTAATCGCAGTATTCAAGATCGAAGATATGAGGAGGCCGTCCCCGAGCCAGGACCATTACCGGTGGAGGATCATGAACCACTGCCAGTCCTTGCCGTCGTAGATCAAGGTTCAGACGAACTGCATGACGGTGCGCAGGAGCAGGCTTCTCCGGATCCAGTGGCAGAGCGTCCACCAGACGAAGTGGAAGAACCGTTCCAATCGGAATTGATTAGCGGAGACAAACTTGCAGATGAGTTGCATGACCTCGTACAGGAGCCGGCCTCCTCTGAGTCACAGGCGGAACATCCTCCAGAAGAAACGGAAGAGCGGTATCAACCGGAACCGGACATCGGAGACAAACTCGCAGATGAGATCGATGACCTTGTGCCGGAGCCGGCCTCCCCTGAGCCGGAGGCGGGACGACCAGCCGAAGAAGTAGAAGAGCCGTTTCAATCGGATCCGGGCATTCCAGAGCAAATCGACGCCATCCTGCCAGTCGGCGTCCCTCCCAAAATGAATATCAGCGTCGAGATCCTGGATTTTGGAACCGTGGGCAAGCCCGAAAATTTACAACGGTTCTCCATTTCAAATTCCGGCGGAGCCGTTCTGGATGTCTCGATTCAAGCTGAGGAATGGATCGACCTCTCCCATCGCGATTTCGCACTTCTGCCAGGTGAGCAACAACTTCTCACCGCATCGCTCAACGCGAAATATCCGAGACCCAAAAGCGGGTCTGAATATCGGACTGCGAGCGCGTTAACAATTGAGAGCAACATGGGCAGCGAAATCATCGGGGCAAAATTCAACCTAGCGAAGGCTCCCTTCTATGAAACCTGGTGGAAGCGGGCCCTGCTGGGCGCCATCATTGGATCGATCTTCGGATGCGTGCTTCTGCCGTTGGCGCTTGCAAGTTCTGATTTCACGATCATCGTCATCATACCCGTAGTGCTTTTGTTGTGCAGTGTGGCGGGAATCGTGGCCTTTCCTCACAGGTCCTCGGCAGTTTCCCTGATTCTGGGATTTGCGCTGGTCGAGATACTCTCTCTCGCTCTCATTGGATTGCTTGATCTCGGGGATAGTAGCGTCATCATCCTTGGCCTGGGAGCCGGATTGGGGTTACTGGGTGGGGCCATCGCCTCAAGGATATTCTCTGCGGTCTTTCGCAAGGCCAATACGCTGAATACAAACAATTAACGTCTCGATATGTGGATAGGTCTCCGCCTCCGCTTCGCGGCTACCCGCGACGCGCTGCGGCTTAACATATTCGTCCTACGGACGATTCATTGGGGCAGGCGTATAATTAACACCGGGAACTCTCGAAAACCCCATAGTTTGTGTACCCAAAGGTTGATTGGATTCCGCGCTTGGAAAGGCTGAGGCCATGGAAGATTTGACCGGAAGGCAGTTTGGACACTATCAAATTGTAGCCCCGCTGGGTGAAGGGGGCATGGCCGCAGTCTACAAGGCCTACCAGCCCAGCATGGAACGCTATGTGGCGGTCAAAGTCCTGCCGCGGCACATGGCAAAGTCGGAGGAGTTTGTCAACCGCTTCCGGCGCGAAGCCAAGTTATTGGCGCAACTCCAGCATCCGCACATCCTGCCAGTGTTTGATTATGGCGAAGCGGATGGCTATCCTTACATCGTCATGCCCTTTGTCCAGAGCGGGACGTTGGCAGAACTCCTTCATAAGCGGCAGCGTACTCTGGCCGAAGTGCGCCGCATCATGGTTCAGATCGGGGAAGCCCTCAGTTATGCCCATACGCGCGGCATGATCCATCGCGATATCAAACCCAGCAATGTATTGATCGATGAACGCGGCAATTGCCTGCTGACTGATTTCGGGCTGGCGCGCATGGCAGAGTCGGCCAGCAAGATTACCACGTCCGGAACTGTCATGGGCACACCGGCCTACATGTCACCGGAACAGGGCGCAGGCTCGACCATTGACCACCGCAGCGACATTTATTCCCTGGGCATCATCTTTTACGAATTGGTCACGGGACGCGTGCCCTATGTAGCCGAGACACCGATCGCCCTGGTTTTCAAACACATTCAAGATCCTCTCCCTTCTGCGCGGAAACTGAATCCTAACCTGCCTGAGGCGGTCGAACTGGTGCTGTTGAAAGCCCTGGCCAAGCAGCCCGAAGACCGTTACCAGACTGCAGAAGATTTCGTGCAGGCCATTCAACGGGCGATCCCGGAAAGCATTTCGCCAGATGCGGGGATCCCGCAAAAATCGGTGCCGGATGCCTCGACCGTGATCGAGCCCCCTATCTCTGTTGGCGAGGAAGTCCGCACCGAGGTGCAATCCGCTTCCGATATGAGGACGGTCCAATCACCAGTTCCCATCGAATCAAAGGAGGTGGTGACAGAAGGTCGTGAGCCGCGCCGTTTCCCAGTCCGAGCCGTCGCGGGTATCGGCATGCTCGCAGTGGTTGGTGTGTTGATCTTCGTTGTGTTCAACACGTTGAATCCAGAGAGGTCGACGGTCCCGACCCCCACCAGCCCCACAATTAACACATCTGCGCCAGTGAATTCGCCAGTTCCTTCACCCGCTCCGCTTCCGCCAATTGAAATATCACCCGGAGCCTCCTTCAGGGATGAGTTCGATGGTCAACTTGCGGAGGGCTGGACGTGGCTGGCAGAAGATCCGTCAAAGTGGAGCCTCTCCGCAGTAGATGGGTCGCTGCAAATTATTGCGTCTGACGCCAGCCTGGACGGGCCAAATCTTCCTCCGAATATTCTGTTACGCGATGCCCCGGCCGGAGATTTTGAAATCACCAC
>DASTOH010000258.1:0-38530 GCA_035720235.1 Anaerolineales bacterium
GGAGATCGCCTACTTCGATGGGAAATTTGCGAATTTCACCTACACCGATGGCGGACAGCGCGATACCGCCTCTACTCGTGCGTACTTGTTAGCGCCGCCGCAGGTCTATGATTACACCTACGATCCGTTCCAGCGGCTGGAGCAGGTCACCTATCCCGATCCCGTTGGGCGCGCGGTGTCCTACACTTACTACGACAACGACCTGCGCGAGACGATGACCACGCAAGTGGGGACAACAACTTACACAACCACCTATGGCTATGACGGCATTAATCGCCTGACAAGTGTAAACGCGGGAGCGAGCCAGACCACTACCTTCGAGTACGACCCGGTCGGATTCCTGACGAATAAAACCCTGCCCAATGGCGTCCATACCGAGTACACCCCCAATGAACGGAACCAGTTGACGAATGTCATCAGCAAGGATTCTTCCAACGCGACCCTGCTCTCCTTTGCGTACCTGCTCGATAAGGCAGGCAACCGGACGCAAGTGACCGAAGCCGGTGGAGGAACCATCGTTTGGGATTACGATAATCTCTACCGCCTGACCGATGAGACGCGCGCTGGCCTCAATACGCACTTCGAATATGATGACGCGGGCAACCGTGACTTAATGACCGTCAATGGGGTTACAACCGACTACACCTACAACAGCCTGGACCAGTTGATCTCGGCTGGCTCCATCACCTATGATTACGATGACCGCGGCAATCTGAGCACGATCACGAATGGCTCGAACATTACAAATTACACCTATGACGCCGCGGATCGCCTGACGAATGTGACCGCGCCCGGTGTAACGGCGAGTTACGGCTATGATGCCGATGGCCGGCGTGTGACCCAAACCTTCAATGGTCAAGTCACCAACTCTTTGTGGGATGAAACCTCACCCTATGGCGATGTGGTGCTCGAGACCAACAGCAGTGGATCAACACTCGCCAGTTACGTGTTGGGTGGTACTGGGCTGCTATCCCAGACCAGAAGTGGAACAACCAATTACTTTCTGCAAGATGGGCAAGGTAGCACCAGAGCACTGACCAACGGTTCTGGCACAATCACTGACACCTATTCCTACACGGCTTTTGGGGAACTGTTCAACCAAACCGGCTCGACTACAAATAGTTATCTCTACACGGGCCAGCAATATGATTCGCTGGCCGGGTTGTACAATCTGCGGGCGAGATATTACAACCCTTATCTTAACCAGTTTATCCAGCCCGACACGACCCAGACCCGCGCATCAAAGTCCAGACGTTGATGATGTGGGGCATGCAGGACTTTGCGCTCAGCGACCGCATGGCGCGTCCCAGTATGGATTATGTCGATGAGGGGAATCTGATCCTTTTCCCTGAGGCCACGCACTGCGTGCACCTCGACGCGGCGAAGCCTGAGACCAGCAGATTCTGAAAGAGAATGAATAGCGCCAGGAATGTTCGACGCATGCAACCTCCCACGGGCAAACATCGGACAAGCGTAGCATACGTCTGAAAGCAATTTTGCAGGAGCGAATTCAGACTCAGACACTCAAAATCAATCCATTTTGGCGTAAGAGACGTACAATTAATAACATGAACCGCCCCTTTGTTTTCATCAATGTGGCCATGACTGTGGACGGCAAGATCGACACAGTTGCCCGCCAGGGCGCGGCGATCTCCTCGCCACGGGACAAGGAACGCGTGGATCGCCTGCGCGCCGAATCAGATGCCATCATGGTGGGCGGCAGAACGCTTCTGGCTGAGGACCCAAAACTAACTGTCAAATCAGAAGCGCTGCGTGCCGAAAGGGTCGCGCGCGGAGTGCCGCCGAATCCCATGAAGGTGGGGGTTGTCACCAAAGCCGAACTCAAGCCTCATTCACGATTCTTACAGGAAGGCCCTGCCAGGGTCGTAATATTCACAACGCATCAGACATCTAAGGGACAAGTTGCTTTTCTTCACTCGCAGGGTGCGGATTTATATACAGATGACCCGGATCGGGTCAACCTGGTAAACGCACTCTCAATTCTGAAGGAACTTGGAATCGATCGGCTGATGGTGGAAGGCGGTGCAACGCTCAATTTTGAACTGTTGCGGCTTGGACTGGTGGATGAAGTGTACGTTTATATCGCGCCGCTGATCTTTGGGGGCGAAACCGCTCCGACGCTGGCAGGCGGCTCCGGCTTGCTGCGAAGCGGAAGCACAGCGATCCCGTTGAAATTGATCCAGGTGGAAAACTGGGATGAGGACGGGGTCGTATTGAAATACCAACTCGAGAGGTGAATATGACTACAACGCTGCACGAACAATTCGACGTATTGCTGGAACAGGATGGCGATCATGAATGTGAGGGGTTGGGCAAGGACAAGGTCTGCGTGCATGTGGTGGCTATGGCTGAGCTGCCCACCCGCTTTGGTGATTTCCATATTATTGCATTTGAAAACAACCGCGACGGTAAGGAACATGTCGCCATTACCAGGGGCGATGTGATTGGCGCAAAGGACCTGCCGGTACGCCTGCATTCAGAGTGTCTCACCGGTGATGCGCTGGGCTCATTGCGTTGTGACTGCCGTGATCAGCTCGAAACTTCACTCAGGGCCATTGGCAACATGGAAAAGGGCATGGTGCTCTACCTGCGCCAGGAGGGGCGCGGCATTGGTTTGATCAATAAGATCCGCGCCTATAGCTTGCAGGATCAGGGTCTGGATACCGTCGAAGCGAATCTCGCCCTGGGCTTCCGCGACGACGAACGCGATTACGCGGTCGCCGCGCATATGCTGATGTCGCTTAAGATTGAATCGATCCAGTTGATGACCAACAACCCGAAGAAGATCGCTCAGCTCACGCAGTACGGCATCCAGGTCAATGGGCGCATTCCGCACATCATGCCGCCGAATGAACACAACCGTTTTTATCTGGAGACGAAAGCGGCCAAATCTGGCCATATGATCGATTTTCGCGGCAAAGCACATTTGTACGAACAGTATGACCGTCCCATTGTGGAAGGCATGAGCGAATCGCAGATCGACGCGTTGGATGAATAACCCTCACCCCGGCCCTTCGCGAAGCACCCCTGTGGGGCTCACCAAGGGAGAGGGAGTAAAAGTCATTGTCATTACCGGTGCAACCGGCATGCTCGGAAACAAAACCGCGCAGGCCTTTGCCGCCCGTGGTCATTCACTTGCCCTGATTGGTCACAATCAAAATAAACTGGATTCCCTGGTCCGCGACCTGAATCTGCCACCGGAGCGACTCTTCACCTCGATCGTTGACCTGCGGGATGGGCAGGCGGTGCGGGACTCAGCCGAGGCGGTCGCGGCCAAATTCGGCAGCGTCCACGCTCTGATCCATCTCATCGGCGGCTGGACCGGCGGCAAGACCCTCGCCGAAACCAGCGAAGAAGACCTGACCGCCATGCTCGGCCAGCATGTGTGGACGACATTTCATTTATTCCGGGCCTTTTCCCCAAAACTGGCTGCCAGCGGATGGGGACGCGTGATCACCGTATCTCCATCTACGGTGTCGAACCCGCCCCCTGAAAGGGGCGTCTATCTCGCCGCTAAAGCCGCGCAGGAAAGTCTGATGTTGGCCCTCGCAGCAGAACTCAAGGAAAGCGGCGTCACCGCGAACATCATCCAGGTCCGCGCCATCGATACTGACGCTACGCGTAAAGGCACCGGCACCACGCCCGAGGAAATCATTGCCGCGATGCTTTATTTATTTTCGGAGGAAGCCGGGAAGATCACAGGCGCAAGAATCCCACTCTATTAAACACAAGACCTCCGGGTTTTTACTCGGAGGTCTTTTAGTTTTTAGGAGGCTGGTCGTCGTTTACGGCTCGCTGATCTTGAACCAGTCCATTTCAATCAAAATAGGCAACACATTGAAGGAGGAAACAGACATGCCAACCTGCCCCTCGCGCAATCCAAAGTTCTTTTCGGTGACCGTCTTTACCTCATCGCCGTTAATGGTCAGACTCAGTTGGTCGCCATCGCAGGTGATGGAGTACTCGTTCACTTCCTTGCCCTGCTTGATGGAATTCGATCCGCCATTCACGATGGTTTCGTATCCAATATCGCCATTGCTGGCTACCTCAGCATACAGGATATCGTACAGGCCATTATTTGCGATATTGAACTCATACCAACCCACGTCGGGATCGTACCTGCATATCAGGCTGATTGAATTATTATTCCTGCCCCGGTTATCCGCGCTCACATCAACCCTTACGTCATCATAATTGAAAGCATTGAAGAACATATAATAATAGACGTATTCACTATCAAAATCCCAGACAAGCCTTCCTCCCTGGGACTCGACGGTAACTTTATCCGGGTCTGCTGCATCGGAGGCGGTCACGGTCAGGATGTCCCAGTCATTCGACACGGGCGAATCAAACTCTTCGGTAAAGAACTGTTGCACCTGAGGCGCTTCGGTCGGCTTCTCGGTCGGAGGTGGGGCCTCCGTGGGCGGTACTTCCGTGGGCGGAGGCGCTTCGGTCTGAGTGGGCGCTTGCACCGGTGGCTGCGTGGGCGGTTGCGACTGTGGGGGAGTCTCATTACCACCGCCTAAGGCACTGCATGCCATCCCAACCACCAGCAACAGCGCAACAAAAAAGAAAAAGGGTTTATATGGTTTCACTGCATTCTCCTTTCAGAAATTGGTTGATAGTATACGCATGTGACTGCAAAAAGACAAGCGGCGAAACCCTCCCTTTTGTTAGGTCAGATTGGCATAAGTGCTATTGTCCGGCCTGTATCCAGCCCACGCTCATTCTGTGGTAAAGTCACATCCGCCATGCTCACCTCTGCCATTGGATTACTGCTCATCAGTGCCATCCTGCACACCTCCTGGAACTTGCTCATCAAACAATCCGAAGACAAATATATCGTCACCTGGTGGATGGTGACCGTTGGCGGCCTGTGTGCCATCATGGCATTGTTGTTTACGGGTCTGCCGCCGCGCACCCTGTGGGGCTTTGCCTTGCTCAGCGTCTGCGTGGAAGCGACGTATTTCATTGCCCTGTCCTATGCTTATCACGATAACGATTTCTCATTGGTCTACCCGGTGGCACGCGGAACCGCGCCGGCGTTTCTGGCGTTGTGGTCGTTCCTGTTCCTGCACGAAAATTTGACAACCGGCGGAATGCTTGGCCTGGGCATGATCATCGGCGGACTCATCATCATTGGGGTCAACACGCTCCTGCAAAGCCATGTAACACGTCTGCACTTCAAAGGCGTGGCAGTGGCGCTCTTCATTGCCCTGCTGATCTCGATTTACACCACCATTGACGGCACCGCCGTCAAGAACGGCTTTGCCCTGCCGTACGTCATGTCCATGTTTGCGCTGGTACCGCTGCCCATCACGCCATTCATCTTCAGAGAATACAAGTGGAGCAGGATCAAGGCGGCCCTGGTCCATCAACCGATCCGCCTGCCCCTGGCAGGGATCCTGGGCGTGCTGGCTTATCTCATGGCGGTCTTTTCCTATTCGATTGCGCCGTTGAGCTATGCGGGCGCAGTGCGAGAGGTCAGTGTGGTCTTTGGCGCGCTGGCCGGCTGGTGGTTCCTCAAGGAACGGCTGGGAGGAGTCCGCGTGTTTGGCGCGGTGGTTATTTTTGTGGGGATATTGATCATTGCCTTATTTGGATGAAGCAGGAGCATGGTGATTCATCGATCTCATTCAGCCTCACGCCGCATTAAATTCCACAATGCTTCAACATGCTGGCGTTCGGTCAAGAGCGCACCAATCGACACTCGCACCATCCAACGGCCATCCAGGATGGCAGGTGTGAGATAGGCACTGCCCGAATTATTCACGCGTTCCACCCACTCCAGGGTATGTTTATCCAGGGCTTCCCCCTCCAATCCCGCGGGTTCATGTCGGACACAAATCGTTTGCAATGGGACAGGAGCCAGCACACACCAGTCTGGTGTCGAATGCACCTGTTCGGCAAACCACTGCGCGTTGGCAAGATCACGCCGCAGGCGGGTTTGTAATTTTTCCACGCCCTGCTCACGGATGAGACACCACAGTTTCAACGCGCGGAAACGCCGTCCGAGCGGGATACCCCAATCGCGCAAATTCTTGACGCGGGTATCCACCGCGCTTTGCAGATAACTGGGGTTGGTGCTCATCACACGAACAAGATGCTCGATGTCGCGCACGTAATAGAGTGAGCAATCAAACGCCACGCCCAACCATTTGTGTGGATTGAACACCAGCGAGTCCGCGGCTTCGATTCCATCCCACATCCAACGGCACTCGGGCAGGATCATGGCCGAGCCGGCCATCGCGGCATCGACATGCAGCCACAGGTTATATTGGCGGGCAATCTCGCCGATAGATTGGATCGGGTCAAGCGCCGTGGTAGTGGTCGTGCCAGTCGTGGAGACAACGGCACAGGGAAGCAGACCCAGCTGGAGATCCTCTTGAATCGCCTGCTCCAGTGCAGCGGGCTTCATCGCGTACTTTTCATCCGTGGGGATCAAATGAAGGTTGGCGCGCCCAAACCCGGCCAGCAATGCGGCTTTTTCCACCGAGCTATGGCTGTGAGCAGAAACATAAACGACCAGCGGTTTTGCTTCGCCTTGCAAGCCGCCGCGCGATAAAGAGTAATTCGAGGCGCGTTCGCGCGCACACAACAGGGCAACCAGAGTACAGGCGGAGGCGGTATCCTGAATCACACCGCTCCAGGCATCAGAAAGCCCGACCATCTGACGCATCCAGTCTGTGACCAACTCCTCCAACTCCGTCAGCGCCGGGCTGGATTGCCACGATAACCCCAGCACACCCAGTCCTGTGCTGAGATAATCTCCCAATACGGAAGACAATTCCCCATTACTCGGAAAATAACCAAAGAAATTCGGGTGCTGCCAGTGAGATAACCCCGGCAGGATGATCTCCTCAAGGTCACTCATGATCCCCTCAAACGGTTCAGGCGCTACAGGCGGAACCTGCGGAAGTTGTGCCCGCACTGCACCCGGTTCCACCTTGGAACGGACAGGAAATTCAGCGACCCGGGCGCGATAATCCGCGATCCAGTCGATCAGCTGATGACCAACACGTCGAAATTCTTCGGGATTCATGGTGGATTCTCTTTCTATGAAACTCTCGCGCTCCCGACAAGCACACCTGCACTCCCCGGCACTTGCGCCCGGGGCAAGTGTGCGCCAGATGCAAGTGTCGGGACTACCCTGGCACCGTGCGGCTTAAGCCGTATGATTTGCTATGAATTGCCAAGCAATTCAAAAATCAGGCAGCTGTAGTGAGCGGAGTGCCAGGCTTGTCGGCACGTAGTCGAAGCGCGGATTTCATGCAATTGTTATTGCTCATGAGATCTCCCCCTTCGACTGCGGGCTTCGCTGTTGCTCAGCCCTCCGCTCAGGGAGGAAATTATTCCTTCGCCAGCGTTGTCTTATGCCCCGCAGTTCTATTCTCCAACAATTCCAATACAAAACATAGTGACGACAGTCGGTTCAGATATCTTTGCAGATCGGGGTTCACCACTTCCTGTTCATCGCGCAATTCCACCACACGGCGTTCGGCGCGGCGGATGATCGTCCGTGCCAGCGACAAGGCCGCACCAGCCAGCGAATCACCCGGCAGGATGAATTCTTTTGGCATCTCCACCTCGGCGCTCAAGGCATCGGTCTGTTCCTCGAGCCATTTGACACGGGCATCATCGATGAAGTGAAAGCGTTCGGCATTTTCAGGCGTCGCGGCCACCTCTGCCATCAGCTTGTACAGGTCGCGTTGCGCCTCGAGCAGGATCGGCCCCGAGCGTGGATCCAGGCACTGAGCACGCGCCAGCCCCAGGGCGGCGGAGGATTCGTCCAGTGTCCCCACGGATTCGATGCGCGCGTGATATTTCGTCACGCGGCCTTCTCCCAGCAAATTCGTCGTCCCGTCGTCGCCTTTGGATGTATAAAAACTCATGCGGGCATTATAACCGCTGACGACCTTTCACCACAAAGGCTTGCATTGCGACTGAAGGGAGTGTCGAAATGACACCAAGGGCACAAAGGAATTCTTAAGTCTTCTACCGCATGTCTCATGCATGTTCTACGTGTATTTAATGTTGCGGCACTTCGTAAAGACTCTTCGAGTCCTTCGCGGCTTCGCGGTGAAAATCTTTACCGCTTATAATCGGACAATGCTCACCCAATATCACATCGAGATCCTGTTCGCTTCGCTCGGCGACCGCTTCAGCCCGCGCGCCCTCTCGGCCATCACCTATGCTAATATCCAGCAGGATCGTCTGGGTGGGCAGTTCGGCCACGATGAATTCCACTTCGATAACAACGCCTTCGAGAAATCCTATGCCTACATCGAAGAGCAGCGCGCGCTGACGGTTTCATCTCTGCAAAAAAATGACGCGCTTTCCGCCTGGTCTGCATTCGGAAGATTTCTGCACACCGCGCACGATTTCTACGCCCACAGCAACTATATCACCCTGTGGCTTGACCTCTTCGACTATAGTCCCCGAAGCAAAGCGGAGTGGGCCGAGCAGGCGCTTCCCGCGCCCTCAGAAGTGGACGCGGTTGACCCAGGGCTGCTCAATAGCCCCGACCTGCGATCGGGCAAAACATATTATCCCTTCGAGTTGTTGTATTTTTGGCGCCCGGCCAGGGCCTTTGCACTCAGCTGGCTGCCGCGCGACTCACACGCCTGGATGAATCTCGACTCGCCCCAGCAAGGCTTCCAATTCGACTACGCCATGCAAGCCGCCATCAAACGCACAGTGATCGAGTACGAAAGAACGACGGTTGGTTTTTCAGATAGTCTATGTCAGTTGTTTATGGATAAGTAGATAAGTAAACAAAGTAGACACGTACACAAGTAAACACGGCTTCCCTGTTTACGTGTCTACCTGTATACCTGTGTACTTTCTCAAGGAGTTACCATGATCGGATCCTCACAACTTATTTTATTCACGGGCGCGGCCCTGGCCCTGCTCCTGATTCCCGGTCCTGCGGTGCTATACATCACCGCCCGCAGCGCCAGCCAGGGACGCGTGGCGGGACTCATCTCGGTGCTGGCCATTGAATCCGCGAACTTCATTCAGGCAGTGGCCGCAGCGCTGGGACTTTCCGCCATCCTGCTATCGTCTGCGCTGGCGTTTGATGTGGTGAAATATCTCGGCGCGGCCTATCTGATTTATCTTGGCATTCGCAAGCTGATGTCTTCTGATGAAACCCTGGAAAATGAAGATGTCAAACAGGACACTTTGTCGCGCATCTACTGGCAGGGATTCGCCATCAACCTCCTCAACCCAAAGACCGCCTTGTTCTTCTTCGCCTTTCTGCCCCAATTCATTGACCCGGCCAAAGGCAACGTCATCGGGCAAAACCTTCTGCTCGGCGCGATCTTTGTTGGCATGGCGCTCGTCACAGATAGCCTATACGCGTTGTTAGCTAGTTCTCTCGCTGGAAAGCTGGCAGGAAACAAGGGCTTCCAAAAAGGACAGCGCTATTTCGCGGGCCTGGTGTATGTGGGCCTGGGGATCACCACCGCATTGACCGGATCAAAGAAGTAACATGGAGTTTATTCCTGTTGAGCGGCCATCCGCAGTAACCCTGGAGCCTGTAACCGCCGATCACATTCTGGCCATGTGCCAGCGCGCCTTTGGATCGGGCGTTCAAGTCGTATCCGCGCGTGAGCTCAGTGGCGGCACCTTCAACCGGGCTTTTCTCGTCACTCTCCAAGGTCAGCAGGTCATTTTGCGTATCGCACCGCCACCAACTGCTGAAGTCGCCTGGCATGAAAAACAGCTCATGCGCCGCGAACACCACATCCAACCGTTCTTCGCCGCGGTTGCACATCTCATGCCGCGCACCCTGTTGGCGGATTTCACACACCAGGTGATCGACCGGGATTATGTCTTCCAATCCTTTATCACGGGTGAACGTTGGGAGGATGTCACTGATTCACTGACACCTGAGGAGTCCGCGCCGCTATGGGAACAATTTGGCCGCATTACCAGATCCATTCATCATACCGTTGGGAGCGCTTTCGGCGGGCCATATCCAATGACCGAATTTCAGACCTGGAGCGAGAAGATCCTTGATCGATTCGACCGTGTAATGCAAGCCATGGCTGACGCGCAACTGGATATGATCGATATGCAATCGGTGTTGGCAGTAGTACGTGATCAGACAGCCCTGCTCGATATGGTCAAACAGCCCCGTTTATTGCATGGAGATTTGTGGCTCTTTAATATGCTGATTCAACGCGACCCGAGTGGTGCGGGCCCGAGCATCGTCGGGGTTCTGGATGCCGACCGGGCCTGGTGGGGAGACCCTCCGGCAGACTGGACCATGTTTGTGCTGGCCATGTCAGCATCACCTGAAACCCAGCCATTCCATGAGGCTTTCTGGAGAGGCTATGGCGAGATCGAACAAACGCCTGGCGCTGGGTTTCGCAAAGCCGTGTACGAAGCGATGCATATTGGGTCCGCAATGACATGGGCTGTCCGAAATCACGATGACGATACCGTGGAACGGGGCAAGCGAGATCTGAGCCATGTTGCCGCAAGCCTGACCAGCTTATTGCCCTGAGCAAGTTCTTCCAGCGTAGAAACTGTTATACAATTACTCATGATACCTGATTGAGTATTTACAACAAATGAAGGGAAATCAATATGCCATGTCACTCATCTTGCCAGTTATCTTTTTTGCAGTAAATCTTTCCCTGCTGCCCATCTTTATCCTTCTCATTCGGCGTTCTCCGCTTTGGGCTTCCTATCTTTTCCTTTTGGCCATCATCGCTGAAAGCGTACTGGTGGCTGTCTACACCCTCCTCACCTTCGGAGGCGCTTTTGGCTCCGGCATTTTGTTGTTCTGCGCATCTGCCTTGATCGTTCCGGTCATTTTTGTGGCCGGGATCATTATGGGAATGCGACTGTTTCCCCAACTGGATAGTACAAGAAGAGCTGTTTACAGCATTGGGGGTATCCTGATCCTTCTCGCCCAGACCTCCCCGATTCTTGGCAATTACGGTATTGGCGGGTATTGCGATGGAAAAGCAAAGGATTATGGCAATGAGATCGTAGGAGCCATTCGGCAATATCAAAAGGATACTGGAGCCTACCCAACAGAAATTGAAGACCTTGTTCCAGGCTATCTGCTGGCTGCTCCCACTTATGCTTGCCTGAGCAGTCTGGGCTTGCAGTATGACGCGCTCACCGCCAAGTATGAAATAAAGCAGTGTCAGGGAAAACCGTCCCTGGCGACACAGTCTGCGGATGGTTCAAGAGATGTATGGTACGATTTTGAAAGGGGTGCATGGTTGAGCATGAGTTTTTTTGACAGTGGTTGTTATTAAGGGTCTTATTGCCATCTTTTTGTGCTGACAATATATTCCTTACGAAAGGAGCACATCCCGCCATGTGTGCCACGGACTCAAACGATCCCATCCTTCAATTGCGCGTCGCACTCACCGTTCGTGACTTTGAACGTGCGGTAAAGTTCTATTGCGAGGGACTCGGGCTTGAACCCGCCGCAATATGGAACAACGACGGTGGCCAGGCGCTCATGCTCAACATGGGAAACGCCACACTGGAAGTTTTCGACGAAAGGCAGGCGGAGGTCATTGACCAGCTCGAAGCAGGACGGCGCGTCAGCGGGCAGATCCGCTTTGCCCTGCAAGTGCCTGACCTGCAGGCGGCGATGGAACGACTGCTGGCGCATGGCGCCACCCTGGTCCACTCACCTGTCATCACCCCGTGGGGTGACCATAACGTGCGGCTCCAGGACCCCGATGGCATGCAGATTACTCTGTTTCAGGTGAGTGAGAATAATAAACGCGCAGCATAAGCCAATGTCAAGATGCCAACAATTTTTCCGGCTCTCCTCCACGGGTGTTGCGCGACAAGCCTGCACACGACTGACTTTGTGAAGTTCTATGTTTCGCTTTTGGTCATCCAGTAACACATCACCCGAGGATAGCTTTCATACAAATCGCAATCAACCTGTGAAAGTCATTGGCGATTTCGTGAACATCGGTGGACAAAGCTTTCCACGAAGTGACAATCTACATTGCGGTGAAAGGGTTGGGACCGTATCCATCGAGCAAATTGCTCAAATGATGGAACATTATGACCATCTTACACATGGCCAATACCATCCTCAATTGGCAGCCTTGATCTGTGCCATGACAAACAACCCGCAGGCGATGGACTTATACTTCCCAATTGTCAACATGCTTGACGAGGTGGAACTTGGTAACTTCTATCAATTCATTCTAGAACTCACTCAACGCCCTGAGCTGGATTTGCAATTATGGGGTGAAAAACGCACAAACCTTACGGACCAGATGCAAAGCGATGTTTCACATCTGGTCGCTGGTCATTTAGCTGAAATTTTCTTCTATCGACGCGACATACTGGAAAGATTTCTTTCTCGACCACGTCACATACGACTATATGTTACACAGCATGCGTTTCTAGAAGATGGTGGTCAGGCCGGAGGGGATTATGATCCTGGGACTGAAAGTTTACAGTTAGTGCTTTCTCGATTGGTTGAAGGCTTCTATGGACCCACACCCGGCGTTGCACCATTTTTGCATGAGTTTGGCCATATGCTGGATGCCTTTGACGCAGGCACGGGCCGAATGGGGCGTGGAGACGGTTTACTCCCCGGTCTCAGCCCAGGCGATGGTTCGATTTATACTCCCAAGGCACGTGAGCTATTCATCCGAGGCAAACGTATTGAACTGGAACGATATCTTGCCAGATATAGCAGCAAAGCACAGACAAGTGACCCTTTACCGATTGGGCATCCTTATGTATTCCAAAACGATGCTGAGTTCGCGGCTGGTTATTTTGAGATGTTCTTCCGTAATCCCCATTACTTTGCAGGACAAAATCCAGACCTGTTCCAAAGCTATGTTGAGCTTTTTCGTTATGACCCTCATCGCGCCTGGAAACAGGATTTTCCACTTTATATTAACGAAAACCGGCATTTTTATCTCTCCGGAACAGAACGACCCTGGAAACCGGGAGTCACTATACCGGAGCTATAGAAGGCGTGTAAATGGCTGAGAATTTTGTGTCCCGTAGATACAGATCACGGGTGTGCACTCAAGGGTTGTCAGAGCCTAAGCTCAAGCCGCCGTCTCAAAGATGCCGCGCCAGCGGTAATCGGCAGCGTCCCATAGGTTAATCCTGCGCCGAGGACGGCGCAGGGAGCAATTGCCTGGCATCTTTAACGTGCACACGATCACGGTTGGAGCAAGCCAGAGCATACAGCCGGATTACAATAGGACTTTGCTATTATGGAGATTGACATGAACGAACGCCAGGTCTCTACCAAAGTGGAACTCCTTTCAGACATCGAGCAGAGCTGGACACGCCTCAACGCTGCTCTGAATCAGTTGACCGACGCCCAATTGACCACCATTCAGGATGCTCAAGGTTGGACGGTCAAAGATCATGTGATCCATCTGACGCGCTGGGAGCGTTCCGTCGTATTCTTCCTTCAGGGATTGCCGCGTCATCAGGGCCTCAGCGTCGAAGAAGCACTGTATTTGGAAGGTTCAGACGACGCGATCAATGCGGCCATTTATCAGGAGACAAGAGAAATATCCCTCGATGCTCTGGCTCAATTTCGAGCGATCCATCAGCAACTTTTACAGCTCCTACAACCTCTGACGGACGATGACCTGCAAAAACGCTATCGGGATTACTTGCCGCAGGAGCCTGGTGACGGTGACGGCCCGACGGCCATGAATGTAATCTATGGCAACACAGCCCATCACTTTAACGAACATCTGGAATGGATTGAAGCACTCACCAATAAGACAGGGTGAGGATGGAATTCTTGTTCCAGAGGGCCAGGCCCCAATGGGTATATTTGGGGGTGCCACACAAACGACCAGACACGTTTAGAATGTTTTCAGACCCTGATGAAGGAGAACTATGAGAACAAAGCAAACGCCTCCCAAGAACATCGATGAATATATTGCAGGCTTCCCAGAGGATGTCCAGAAGGTCCTGGAAAAGATACGGAAGACGATTCGAAAAGCGGCACCCCAGGCGGAGGAAATCATTAATTACGGTATACCGACCTTCACGCTGAACGGCAATCTGGTCCATTTTGCGGCTTTCAAAAACCATATCGGGTTTTATCCGACGCCATCAGGAATTGAGAAATTCAAAGACGAACTTTCGGTTTATGAAGGAGCAAAGGGTTCGGTACAATTTCCATTGGATAAACCGATGCCGCTCGGTTTGATCAGTAAGATCGTGAAGTTTCGGGCGAAGGAAAATCTGGAGAGAGCAGCCGCAAAAGGGAGGAAGAAGCGTGAGCGATAGCCAGAGTCAGATGTCCGATCCACCGGTCGCCTCAGTCGAGCTATTGGCCGATCATCCACACCTTATCCCGTCAGTCGGTCAAATCCGCTGGAAAGAGTGGGGCCATCCACCCGAGCCGGAGCGCCTGGATTGGTGGGTGGACGTCACCGCACGTGAGGCCGGCCGCGCTGCTCTGCCGGTTACCTGGGTGGCAATGAATCAGCTTGGTCAGGCAGTGGGCGCTGTTGGCCTGGGAGAATTCGATATCGAAGAACGACATGACCGTTCGCCCTGGGTACTGGGGATGATCGTTGCAGACCAATATCGCGGCCTGGGGATTGGGAGCAAACTTATGGCAACACTCGAGGCGTGGGCTCATCAGCATGGATATCGACGGGTATGGGTTGCTACTGGTCAGGCCGTGAATTTCTATCAGAAGTGCGGCTGGCAATTGATGGAGGTCATCAACCGTCATTCCGGGGAAAGGGCCTCGATACTGGCGAAGCTCCTGTAACTCCCTGTCACACAGATATCCTCTTCAAGTGATGCGCCATGTGGTTCAGCATATCAAATCCACCAGTCTGTACCTCTACGAATGCATATGATTAATCCACAACTCGAAAACAAGGTCGTTCTGGTCACCGGAGCCAATCATGGCATTGGCGCGGGAATAGCAAAGGCTTTTGCCGTTCAAGGTGCAAAAGTGTTCATCACCTTTTACCGCGAGCCATGCCGCTATTCAGACGAAGAACTCCAACGGGCAAAAGCAATGGGGATCGGTGGAGATGTTTTATATCGTGCCATGCAGCAACAATCCGCCGATCCATTGGTCGATGATATCCGTGCACAGGGCGGGACCACTGTCGCTCACGAATTGGACCTGGCTGCGCCCACCAACATTCCCCTCTTATTCAACCTGTGTGAGTCAAACCTGGGTGAGGTGGATATATTGGTAAACAATCATACTGCCTGTACCCTTGAAACCTTCGACCCGGCGCTTGTAACGCAAGAAAACGGCGGCATCCAACTCGTGACAGCTGCAGGAGCGGATGCTCATTTTGTCGTCAATGCGCGCGCCGTTGCTCTTCTGATGGCGGAGTATCTCCAGAGGTATTTGAAGCGTGGCGCCAAATCCGGACGTATCATCAATATCAGCACGGACGCGGCGCACGCCCATACAGCCAATGTCAGTTATGCCGCCAGCAAGCACGCCATTGAGTCCTACAGCCGTTCTGCTGCCGCAGAAATGGGCAAGTATGGCATCACGGTCAACATCCTTGCGCCCGGACCGGTACAAACAGGCTATCTCTCACCCAAGGCTGTTGAAGATATCGCCTCAGCAACTCCGCTGCGCCGCGTAGGAGAACCCGAAGACATAGCAGACGTGGTCGTTTTCCTTGCTTCTGAGCAGGCGCGCTGGGTTACAGGGCAGTTAATCTATGTCGGCGGAGGATGGAGAATGCATCAATAGCAAGCCAATCAACCGTCCTGCGACCGGCTCGCATGCAGAAGAGGGTCCTTGGGCCAACCAGGGACGGGGATTCTAAAAGACTCATCACTATTTCGCTGGGCTGTTCCCTATAACCTGGGAATCGCCGCGCGTCGACGGGGTCGAGAGAGTACATGCCTGTTTTCCAAAGATATGACAAACGACACATGAAATCAGGGGAGGATTGATATATTCTTTCTACGAAGCTGTATCTTTCCCTCAAGGAGAAACCCATGGCATATGAACGGCTGATCGACAAAGACAAGCAGCCATCCGATGCGGATATGATCAACGTGATTGGACCGCCTCTGGCAGAGGCATGGACCGGGCTGCGGCATTTCCTGATCGAGACGTATGAGGTTGCGCCCCTCCTGCAATACGGCGGGAAGCGCTACGGCTGGAACCTGCAGCACCGCAAAGGGGGGCGGCCTTTGTGCGAAATGTACCCCGAATGCGGCTCGTTTACTGCACTCGTGGTGCTGGGGAAAAAGGAACTGGAAGCGGCCCTGGCAAGGCTGGAATCTTTTGGCGCCACCGTGCGCCAGGCATTGTTGCACACACCCCGCTTCCATGACGGGTGCTGGTTATACCTCCGCCTGACCGACCCACTGACCTGTCAACAGGATGTGCAGGATATTGAACAGTTAATTTTGATCAAGAAAAAACCACCGAGGAAGAAATAGATTGAATAAAATCATGTTGCGCAGCCTGCTCAGCATCTGCAAGGAATACCGCTGGGCGTTGGCCTTTTTCCTGGCAGTAGGGATTTCGCAAACCTTCATCGGACTCTATGCCATCGCCTATTTTCAGCGGTTGATAGATGGCCTCACCCATGCGCGCCAGTTTGGGGATGTATCGGGGATTCTCTTTGGGTATGTTGCTCTGACGCTGACTAATCATGCCCTTATCTACTTAGAAGGCTATCCACGCAGCCTGCTCAACAATGGCTCTTATCAATGGGCCAAACTAAGGGCGATGAAGAAGATCGCCCGGATCGATTACCTGGCTTATCAGAACCTCGGCACCGGACAGTTGGTGCAGATTATCGAGAATGGCGCCAGTGCCACCCGGAGCATCCTGACCAACTTCTACCTCAGCCTGATCCGAGGCATGCTCCCTGGGTTGATCATCTCCTTCGCCTTCATTAACTATTACGACCCAACGCTGCTGGTCATTATCCTGGGCGTGTATGCAGGTCTGTTCTTTGCGTCATACTACTTGATGAACTACCTGCGCCGCGCCGTGGACCGGATGCTGGCCAACCAGGAAGACTTTTCGAAATTCTCCACGCGCGGTTTCATGGAACTGGTGGTCTTTCGCATCAACGGGCGGTTCCAAAAGGAGTTCGAGCGTGTGAAAGGCCTCTCGGATGAGTATGTGCGCTCGCGGGCGAAAATCTACCTGGTGCAGGAACTGTTCTTCACGGGCTTCGCCGCCCTGGTGTTTGGTCTTGAGATTGTGGTAGTTGTCCGGCAGACGAACCTTATCCTGGCCGGGGCCTCGACCGTCGGAACGCTGGTGGCCCTGGCGGCGTTCATCAAGACCGTATGCAGCCCGATCTCCGAGTTCAGCTATGCCTACGCCACGTACAAGCTTGACACGGTCGCTTTCAATCGCTTTAGTGAATTTCTATCTCTGCCTGAGGATGCTGGCCTGGATAAAGGAGAGCGCATTCGCCTGGACCAGGGTCACATCGAGTTTCGGAACGTTGGCTTCTCTTTTCAAAACAAAGTGGTGCTGTCGAACCTGTCGTTGAACCTGGCAGGCGGAAAGACGACGGCCCTGGTGGGAACCAGCGGGGGCGGCAAATCGACCATTGTGCGGCTGCTCCTGCAGTTACTCAAACCTGAGGCGGGTCAGGTGCTGGTGGATGGACAGGATCTGGCCCAGGTCAACCTGGAATCGTTCTACCAGCAGGTGGCCTACATTCCTCAGGACCCACCCATCTTCGACGGCAGCCTGCGCGAAAATCTGACCTTTAACGAACGCGTGAACGATCCTTACGTTCAGGAAGTGCTCGAAAAGGTTGGCCTGAGCGATCTCATCAGCCAGTTGCCTGCCGGGCTGGAGACCATTGTGGGCGAACGCGGCATTAAGCTCTCAGGCGGTGAGCGTCAACGCCTGGCATTCGGGCGGGTCTTCATCCAGGATCCCAAAATCGTAATCATGGACGAACCCACCTCCGCCCTGGACAGCGTCACGGAGAATTTCGTTACACAAAACATGACCCGTCTTTTCAAAGGTAAGACGGTTATCATTATCGCCCATCGACTGCAAACCGTGAAAGACGCTGACCAGATCCTGATCCTTGAGAACGGGCAGGTCATTCAGCAAGGCACTTTTGAGACTCTTCTGGTGGCAGAAGGAAAATTTCAGCAGTTATGGGAAGCACAGACGACGATGAAATCAGGAAGCGAATCGGTGGTCGAGTACTCCTGAGCGAAGCGTAGCGAAGACGAAGGACGTATCGAGACCACCAGTTTTTAGGAAATCTTTGATTTGCATGTTATGTGTTGGTCTCGATACGACCGACGATGCTTCGACTTCGTGGCGCCAAGGCGCCACTCCGCTCACTATAGTCCCAGCGATTTTCTGGGAACGCGAGAAGTGGACTCATCATGACCTTTCCTGTTCTCCCAAAAGACCTATTGGTACAGCGACTCGAGCCGCCCACGCATCCCATCCGCATGGTGCTCGATACTGACACCTACAACGAAATCGACGATCAGTTTGCGCTTGTGTACGCGCTGCGCTCTCCTGAAAAGCTGACGGTCGAAACCATTTACGCCGCTCCCTTTACCAACAACCGATCTACCGGGCCGGGTGATGGCATGGAAAAAAGTTATGAGGAAATCCTGCGCTTGCTGGAACGTCTGGGCATTTCACCGTATGGCTTTGTCTATCGCGGCTCAACCGGTTACCTCGGCAGCCAGCCAGAACACAGCCCGGCGGCGTTGGACCTGGTGGAACGGGCCATGGCTGCTCCCGACGACGACCCACTCTACGTGGTGGCGATTGGTGCGATCACAAACATCGCCTCCGCCATGCTGATCGAACCGGAGATCATCCGCAAGATCGTGGTGGTGTGGCTGGGTGGAAACCTGCATGCATTGCCACATACCGCCGAGTTCAACTTGAAGCAGGATGTGCCCGCCTCCCGCCTCATCTTCGACTGCGGCGTGCCCTTTGTACATGTGCCTTGTCTGGGAGTGGCCTCACATCTACTGACCACCAGGGCCGAACTCGCGGAGACCATCGCGGGTCGCAACCCCGTTTGCGACTTCTTGTACGAGCGTTTCTGTGAATACAGCAAGGATCACTTCGCCTTTGGCAAGGAAATCTGGGATGTGGCCCCGATCGCCTGGTTGATCGATGAGCGCTGGGCGCCCTCACGCCTGGTGCCAAGCCCGCGCCTGATGGGCTGGTGGCAGACCGAAGGCGATGGCGGCGGTCATCTTTATTTTGAGCAGGTTCCCGAACGTCACCTGATTCGTGAGGCCTGGTCCTTGCAGCGCAACCCGATCTTCCGGGATCTGTTCACAAAGCTGCAGGCAATATCTGTTTAGCCTGGCCGGCAGAAGATTACTGAATCATTCACCTTAGGCAAAACAAGCTGATGACCCTTCGGGGTCAAATGATTATAGATTTTGCGGATCAGCAACCCCAACCCCGAAAAGGTTCCATAACCTGTGAAACCCATATCATCCCTTCGGGATTGAACTGCGTAAGGCAATTTAATCAAGACCTAGTGCGCCTCCTTTCAGCAATCGAGGGGTTATTGCTTACAGTATGCTGGACCCCCTCTCGATCCCTGTGCTTTCGCCTGGCTCTGGAGCAGTGAGCCAATTCAGGGATTTGTGTTCATCTCGCCATGCAAAGCCGTGTATGGCGATTTTTGGCTCTCCTGAATTTGTTGTGAAGCAGCACCCCATGTAGCGGCATGATTTGTCCCTTTGGGACAAATCGAACTGCTGGCAGAACTTTCCGGCTAAAAACGGGAGAGCCATCCGGAGGTGCCTATGGAAAAAACTGGAAAAGTCCTCTGATCTCGCAGGTTCGTTCTGACATTCACTTATGGGAGTACTGAATAGAATGACAAAAAGCAAGAAAAGGAAGACAACCAAATCGGATCCAAAACCAAGCATGTCAAAGAGAGGAGAAACTGCTATGGCTAAGAATGCTCCAACAAAGAGAGGCGTAATGGGCTACATGCCCAACGACCAACCCCCCATCGGTCAAATGATATTGCTCGGATTCCAGCATGTGCTCACCATGTTCCCCGCCACGGTGTTCGTCGCCGCGTTCTGCGGCTTCCACATTGGCACGGTACTCTTTGCCTCCGGCGTCTCGACCATCGTCGCGCTGCTGCTATCACGCCGCGGCATCGGAACCTTCATCCCGCTGTTCTATGGTTCAAGCTTTAGCTACATCGCTGCCTATCAGGGCGTTTCCGCCGCTGTGACGGGTGCTCCCTACACACCGTTCAGTGGACCCCTGCCCGACGCCGCGATCAGCACCATGCAGGCTGGCATTGTGGTGACCGGCATTATCAACATCATCGTGGGGTTGCTCATCCGCGCGATTGGCAAGGAAAATCTGGATAAGGTGCTGCCTCCTGTAGTGACCGGCTGCGTGGCTGCCATCATCGGTTTTGGTCTGGCTTTCGCCGCGGTAGGCAACCTGGCCAGCAACAACTTCCTGGTGGCCTTCATCACTCTGTTGTGCACGATCCTGTTCTCAGTCTACCTCCAGAATAGAGGCTTCATTGGGATGCTGCCCGTCCTGCTGGGAGCCATTGCTGGCTATATTATCTCAGCCCTGGTGGATGCTGGCTCGGTGAGCTTGGCGGGTGTTACAGCCGCGGACTGGTTCGTGATGCCGCATTTTACCCTCCCATCCTTCACTGGGGACCTGGTAGCCACTGCAATCATCAGCATTTCGATCATGGCGATTGCCACGATTCCCGAATCGACCGCACACCTATATCAGATGAGCCTGTACATCGACCGCTTCGCCCAGGAACAGGGCCGCGAGAAAGTTCACCTCGACAAATACATCGGTTTCAACCTGATCCTGGATGGTATCGATGACTTCCTCAAGGGCCTGATGGGCTCGACGGCCGGGACGAATTACGGCGAGAACAACTCGCTCATGGCCATCACCCGCAACTATTCCGGTCCGGCTTTGCTCGCGGCCGGCGCGATCTCGATCCTGCTGGGTTTCATTGGCAAACTCTCCGCGCTGGTCAATTCGGTCCCGCTGGCGGTGAGCGGCGGTCTGGCGATCTATCTCTTTGGCGTGATCGGCATGCAGGGCATCGCGCTGATGCAGGAGCACAAGGTCAGCATGTTCAACCCGCGCAACCTGGCAATCGGTGCGGTGATCATGGTGGTCGGCATTGGCGGCAACATCGGCTACCCGAATGGCTTCCTCCCGATCATTGTGCCGAATATCTTCCCCAGCGGATTGCCCGCCATTGCCACCGCGGCCGTACTGGGCATCCTCATCAATGCCATCTTCCTGATCTTCAAGCCGGCTGAGGTTGACACGGAAGTCCTCGACGAAGCCGTAGCCGCTGCAGACGATTAATTGTACAATTGGCATATAAGCTTAATAAAGAACAGGCACTGTAGAGATTGCCTGTTCTTTTATTTGCCTGAATTTCCATACCGAAAGTGTGCTCATGGAGGCATACCATGTCTGCAAATGAATCGAAACGGACCTTTGACGCAACTCAACTCATCCAGGGCAGGACCTAACTAATATGCTCAAGCCGCCGTCCTCGGCGGCGTATTGTTGGTAATACCTGCGTCGAGGGCAGCGCAGAGAGCGGACCTAGTACACCCCGCTCAATGTCTCTTCAAGGATTTTCGCGCAGGTATCGTATGTTGTTTTGGGAAGAGCCAAGAAAAAAAACTGCTTGACCGGGGTGCTATAATGAAGTTGGTGAAGTGACAAGACTTCACCGCCCATTCCTGTAAACCAAGGAGGTGCAACATGGAAAAGCAGGGCACTCTCACGAAGATCCTGGCCATTGCGGGGACAGTGCTGGTATGGCTCCCGATTCTGGCTCCCATATTTTTCTCTGCGATCCTGTTCATACAGGAACAAATATTCCGGTTCGACTACCTCATGCCTGCCGAACTGTTTCCCGCCATTCTGCTCGGCGGAGGTCTGCTGATTTGGGCGGCGCTCCGGGCGCATTCGCATGGGAAACTCATTGGCTGGAGTCTTGGTATAGCAGCCGCCTTGCTGGTGGGTGCGCAGGTGCTGGCCGAGGTCACTGGGCTGGCATCCGGACAGACCGAGCCGACTGGCTGGCTGTGGGCGCTGGTGATCGGCGCGCTCGTTGCATTTGTACTGGCGATCCTTGGGGTTGCCGTGGGTGGAATCCTGTTGTTGCGCGATCTGTTCAGGCCCCGGCAGTTGCCAGCCTGAAGCTGCCCGATTTGCCAGTCGAAAATAAGCAGAGTGCATGAGGGCGGATATTCAAGAAATGACAAAAGACACATGAAATAGAGGCGGGATTGTTATATTATTTTTAGGGACTGAACCTATGTTTCTTAATCTCGCAAGCTGGTTGGGAGATCAGGCGGCAAACCAGTTTTTGCTGTTTAGGTTGAGGAACGCATGTACTTTGCATCATTCTTGACAATTACAGCCCATCGGCTATTCGGTTGATGGCCTCAACCAAGTCCGTTGTTAGGCGAACAAATTCTGTAGCATAGGAGATTATGATACATGCCAAGTTTAGATTATCCACTGGAGAAAGGAGGACCAAAGAGATTGAGTCTGATTTGGGTCGGTCCCACCATTTCTGTGCTGTTCGATGACCAAGAAGTTGCGGAGGTTTCAGCGGCAACAGAGGCATTACGACAAGGGCATCAAATCAGTCTACCTGATAATTCCCTCCTTAGCCTTCAACTTAAAAGGGGCTTTCTGGTTTCACAATTGCACATTACTAGAAACGGTGTACCTTTGCCCAACACGCCGTCCGACCCCTATCGAAAAATACGAAATGCTGCGCAAGCCACATTCATGTTGGGCGGTTTGCATATACTCATCGGTTTGACGTTATCTACCCTGGACAGCTCGATGATACTTATCGCGATTCTCGGCATCATATTTTTTGGTCTAGGCTTTGCTGTAAAGAAAGAATCGTTTTTGGCATTGCTAATTGTTGCCATTGCTCAGTTGGTATTCAACACAATCCCGAGCTTGATCAATATGAGTACTACTTTTGGCACTGGTGGTTTTCTTTCCGTTGCTTCCTTTTTCTTCCGGCTATACTTGTTCTACCTACTGGTTGTTGGTCTTGGTGCTATGTGGTCAATTAGAACCGCTCCGTCCGGAAAGTTCGCCTAACAATACGTGCAGTGGATTGGCGGGATTCTGCGCGATTTACAAGCCTTTTTCTGGCTTCGGGTTTTTCCTACTCTCGGGCATTATCCAACCCGCCCGCCAACCACTAACGCGAGCCGTTGGGCTTCACATTTCAACAACACAACAAGGTAGGGGTACGTGTATCACAAAAAGTTAGTCACCAATCTGCTCGTCGCAATCCTGCTTGCATCTTGTGCATCCCCAGTTGTAACAAATACACCCATTCCTCCGACAGTCCTACCCACAGTAATATCTACGACTACACCTTCGCCAACAAGTACAGTCGATGTTTCGCTAACTCAGATTGAAGAAACAAAAGTGGCTAACCTACTCCAGCCATATCAAGTTATACAGTCCAATAATCTTTTAGCCCTAAATTGGACCTTAGGCGAACCAATCATAAAAACTCTTTGGTTTACTAAAAACGCTATATGGTCGTCTAGCGAGAACGACCAGACAGCGCAAAAAATTCTGAATTTAGGCATGAATCCTGGGCTTGGTGTTCGTGGGTTACATGCCAATGGCATTACGGGGCAAGGGGTTACCGTGGCAATTATTGATCAGCATCTCATTGTGGATCATCCAGAGTTCAAAGGGAAAATTATCAAATATCGTGACTTTGGTACCGATCAACCATCAGATACAGGCAGTATGCATGGGCCATCGGTCACAAGCTTATTAGCAGGCGAAAATATTGGTACTGCACCGGGGGCAAAAGTTTACTATGCCGCAGTACCCTCCTGGTTTCAGGATGCTCAATATTATGCGGATGCACTTGACTGGATCATTGCTGAGAATGAAAAGCTACCTGAGAATGAAAAAATCCGTGTGGTTTCCGTATCTTCAATACCGTCCGGCCTATGGTCAGAGTATAAGAATCAGGATGCTTGGGATGCTGCCTATGAACGAGCATTGAAAGCAGGCATACTTGTTTTGGACTGTACTTACGAGCACGGCTACACTAATCCCTGCACACTCGACATGTACGATCCTGATACTGTAGCGAAATGCACTCCCCAATGGAATGGTCCAACGGATGCTCCACACAAGCGGATTTATGTTCCCATGTCGCATCGAAGTATGGCTATAGAAAACGATGATCCAATTTTTTCATATCAATACGTTGGACAAGGCGGAATCAGCTGGACTGTACCCTATTTATCTGGTGTCCTAGCAATGGGCTGGCAAGTCAATCCAGCTCTAACTAGTTCTCAACTCTTGGACTTGGTGTATGCTTCCGCACATGTTACAGATGACAATCACACAATTATCAACCCACCGGCTTTCATTGAAATGGTCAGGCTTACAATTGATAAATAAGCCCAACACAGCGTTCTAAGAAACAGATGTAGGCTATTTGCTGACCGAAATTCGTTGCTGAGTTAACCCAAAAAAGGCGTCGCGCCTGTTTCGAAAACGACGCGGTCAAGCGTTCGTCATTTGTCGAGGGCAGACCCGGTCATTTAAGGGTGATAGCTTTCTAAACGGGGTCATGGCGCCAAGGCGCCCGCCACCAATGGATGGATCATCCTGACCGGAAACCAAGGTGCACCACGGGAGGGCGTAAAAAGCCCATCGCCATTGCTTTGTACGGCTTATGTGTCTGCCAATTCGCAGTATACTCCTTTTGCATCCCTGTTTCTTTCGGGAAAGAGAACGATCTTCGTTCTCCGATGGTGCACCCGACTTGGGGTACGCGCTGCGTTTTCAAGCGTTTTTCTTGGCTTCAAGTTGGTTCCGACAAAATGGCGTTATCTCGTGCCACCCGCCAGCCCCACAGGGACAGTACGCGACAGATAACGTAAGCTGTTGGGCTGTGTACAGAAGAATGAGGAACATGATGAATGAAGACTTACAATACCTAATCCATTTCTTCACAGACAAGGAGCATCTGTTCAAGACGATCACTATGGCAGCAGCTTGCCAGATTGACGAAATTTGCGATCAGTTTGCCTCCCAAAAAGGATGGTATTGGGGAAGATACGCAAAAAGCGAGCGATATGATTACTTGAATAAAAGACGATTTGTCGAAAAGGAATTATTCGATGGGTATACTCAGGAACATGGCATGCTGAAGGAGAAGGTGCCGGTTTATTTCTATCTTTACCCGAAGATCACAACACAGAAGGCGATAGCAAAGGGCCAACAAAGAACAAAGCATGAGGAAGTAGAGCCGAGAATACTCATGGTAAGGATACAGGACATTGAGGATATAACAAACATAACATTTACCCTGAACGATAGTTTTACTGCCTACTGGCAGAAGGCAATCGAAGCCGGAATAAATTGCAGGGGACCACAACCTGATGGAATCGTTCTTCAAGACCATAACAAAGTATTTCCGTTCTCGAGGATAGAAGAAATACATCGAAAGTATACGAAACAAGATCTGGTTTACGAGGTGCAGATCTGGGATTATGAACTGCTTGAGAGAATGAGTTATACAATTCTGGGAGAAGAAAAAGCGTAAACACCGCCCAACACAGCCCCGCTGCGCGGGATGCTTCGCGACGTGCCGCTGCCCCCGGGCAAACACCGCGGGCATGAGGTGGGTATGCGCCGCGTTTTTTAGGCATTTGTCTGGCTTCGCGAGGCTTTCCGTTCCAATAACTGGTGAACATGCGCATGAATATCACTCTCATCCGTCGCTCAAATCAATACTTCACATTGTTTTGTATATTCAGTGTGATTCTGGTCGGTTGCTCTAGTTCCCCGGCCACAGTCGTACCATCCAATGTTCCAGCACTAACCTCGGCGTCCAGCACCTATTGGCCAACAGAAGCTTGGCGCACCTCGACTCCTGAAGAACAGGGCATGGACTCGCAGAAGCTGGCACAGATGCTGGTCACCATCCAACGACAGCACCTAAGCTTACATAGCCTCCTGATCATTCGGAACGGCTACCTGGTCAGTGAAACCTATTTTGAGCCTTACCGACAAGACACAAGGCACGAGCTATATTCCTGCACGAAGAGCTTCATTTCCACGCTCATTGGTATTGCAGTTGATAAAGGCTACATTGATCGGACTGACCACCGTATCGTGGATTTTTTCTCAGAGCATGTGTTCGCAAATCTCGATGTACAAAAGGAAGACATGACTCTGGAAGACTTGCTGACAATGAGGTCTGGCTTAGACTGGCAGGAGGGAGATCCGGTCTATCGAGAAATGTATCAAAACTCGGATTGGGTCAAGTTCGTGCTTGATAAGGCGATGGCTCAACCGCCCGGGCACCTCTTCAACTATTGTTCTGGATGCTCACATGTATTGTCCGCCATCCTTCAGCAAACGACGGGCATGAATACGCGCGATTTTGCCGAAAAAGAATTGTTCAAGCCACTCGGCATTTCGAATGTCAATTGGGATACCGATGCTGCCGGGATACCCATCGGCGGCTGGGGGTTGCAACTCACGCCACGCGACATGGCAAAACTAGGTTACTTGTATCTGCGGGATGGAAAGTGGGAGGGACAGCAAGTTCTCTCCGCCAAGTGGGTGGAGACCGCCACGCAGAGACACACGGAAACCAATAGCGATTTGGGCTATGGCTATCAATGGTGGACCTATCCTTCCCTGGAGGCGTATGCTGCCTTAGGGCGCTATGGACAGACGATCTTTGTGATCCCCAGGTCTGATTTGATCGTCGTCACGACGGCCGGAATGGAGGACAACCATGATGGTATTTTCCAACTCATCGAGCACTACATTGTCCCAGCAGCGCAAAGGTTACCATAAGTCAGCTTATGGTTGTGAGGTAGGTGTCATAGAGTGAGTTTCAAGTATGGCACAGCTAGCCCCGCTGCGCGGGATCTCCGACGTGCAGCTGCCCCCCGGGCAAACACCGGGGCCATGAGGTGGGTACGCGCCGCGTTTTTAGGCATTTATCTGGCTTTGGAGTTTTCCCCGTTTCGACGGCGAAGCCACGCTCTCACCCAGCGCAGCTCACGCGAGCCATTAGCCACCTGTCCTCAATAAGAATCGGGTGTATTGATATTGTATATACAAGCCGTTATACTTCCTCACGATGAAAATCCAATACACGCTCCAAGAGGTTGCCTTTGAATGGGATAGCCAAAAGGCGCTTACCAATTATCACAAACACAAGGTCAAGTCTGAATTGGCAGCGGAAGCATTCTTTGATCCTTTTGTTTGCTACCTGGATGAACAAATTGTTGGTAGTGAACTTCGCGAGAGACTGGTCGGATGAACCACAACATGGTTATTGCTCCTTGTGGTTTATGTGATGCGCGGCGATATTATCCGTATTATCTCCGCCTGCATGGTAACAAAAGCAGAAAGCGAAATATATGAAAACCAATAAGATTGTCCAACGTTTGCAAAAAAATCGTCCGATGACAATGGTTAGTATCCGTATTCCTGATGATGTGATCGAAGATTTAAAGCGTGTAGCGCCGATGCTGGGTTTTTCTGGTTACCAAGCTTTAATTAAAGCTTATATTGGTCAAGGATTACGAGCAGATCTGGAACGTCTCGAAAGCAGCGTCGAAGTTTCTGCATTGATTAAGAGTCTGCGAAAGAAGGGCGTCAAGGAGGAAATTATCTCATCGGCGATGGCAGAAGCGCAAAGTTCCAAGTAGGTCGTTTAAATACACGGTGGCTAACACAGCACCGCTGCGCACGTCGCTATAGCGACAGTCTTCGACATGCACCCCGACAATTTACGCGGGGCAGTAACATTTCTCTATAGTGGCTTTCAGTCGTTCTGCGGACCGCCCTGCTTGATAAACACCTCGACGACGAACACCAACATCCATCCTTAAAAAATCAAGGTGGCACTTTCACAAGAAACCACCTTGATTGCATACTCCAGATTTGTTGGTAGATGGGAAGTGGAACCGAGAGCCGGCGGAATCAGCCGCTTTGAACGGGAGCAACGCCTACCCGGTCCAGCCGGCGTTTCGCCTCCTCATAGACATTCGCCGGAAGAGGTCCCTGTTTCACCGCAGCAATATTCTCCTGCAGATGCTCTGGATAAAGTGTACCCACAATGATCGTATGCACATTCGGATGAGAGAGCGTGAAGCGCAGTAGGAAGGCGGTGCGGCTTTCCCCTGGCTCGCGCAGTTCATCCAAACGAGCTTCCTCGAACTTCTTCCAGCGATCTTCGTTCCCTAGCCCAATACCAACCTCCCCTCGCGCGACGCCGCCGCGGATGATCGTCCCGATGCCCGCCTTGGCAGAACGGCTGATCCACTCCTCATGCTCCCGTTCGAGGGCGGAATAAGGGATCTGGAAGGTATCGAATACGCCCCATTGGAGATAAATCGGCAGATGCGGCAAGGTCGTGGAGATGCTGATGAATCGCACTTTTCCCTGCTGCTGCATCTCTTGGAGAACATCCACCAATTGATTTTGCTCTGTTACGTCCACGGGAGGATTGTGCAGTTGCATAATGTCGATATAGTCAGTTTTCATGCGCTGGAGGCTTTCGTTCAAGCCGCGAAACAGATTGTCGCGTGTCCAAACATGCGGGGTCTCATCTGTGTTCTCATCTTGGCGCACCACCGTGCAGCCACATTTCGTCGCCAGGGTAAATTCCTTGCGACGGTGAGCGATATATTTGCCGATGAATTCTTCGCTTCGCCCGTAGTCATTGGCTGTGTCTATGAAATTGATGCCTTCATCCAGCACAGCGTTCAGGATCGTTTCGGCCTGCTGATCTGTGACGGGACGGCCGTTCCAGATCCGAGATCCGCGAATTTCCATGGCTCCAAAACTCAACCGGGTGACATTCAGTCCGGTCCGGCCCAAAACGGAAGTCGGTAATGACTCAGACACAATCTACCTCCTTTATTTTTATAAGGTGTTATTGATATTATACGCAAAATCGTGATCGGTGATGATCGAACAAATAGTGTGCCAGTGAACGCTACGCTACATGGAATACACTTACGCTCCTATCGATCACCATTTACAATCCTATACAAGGAGTTTGATCATGTCACTGGAAAGAAACGAAAAATGGCACACCGATGATGACCGCCATGGCTTGCCCTACCTGAAGGATTACCGTGTGGCACAAGTAACCACCCATGGGCATGACCGTCCAATCGTGCCCTGGATCCCGACCTGGAAAGAGTTCGCCGGTACCATGCACCGAGACAACGTCCCTATCCCGCCACAAGGGAGCTGGGCGTTCACGGATATGGAAGGCCCAGGCAAGATCGTTAACTTCTGGTGTACTGCTGCGCCGACCCTGGATTTTAATGTGTTGGATGACAAATTCAGCTGGAGGGCCATCTTGCGCAATTGGGATTCGATCAAGCATCTTGGCCCGTTTGACCGGTTCTGGAACTTGCTCAAGAATGTGTGGGTGCAGATCTATTTCGATGACTCCCCCACACCCGCGGTGTATGCTCCGATAGGCGATTTTTTCGGCGTGGGTTTTGGTGAATACCGCCATTATATGTCCCGTTACCTGATGATGACCGCTGGCGGGTATGTCTGCCAGTTCCACATGCCCTTCCGTAAAAAGGCCAGGGTGGTCCTGGTGAACAAGAACGAGAAGCTGTGGGTGCCTGCTTTTTACGGTGCAGTGACGTATCTACAATATCGCAGCACTGAACCGCTGGAGCATCAAGCTTATTTCCATGCCGCATACCGGGAGGAAGCTCCTACCCAGCGCGGCCAGCCATTTCTGATTCTAGATACCACGACGATGGGATTGGCGGAACGACCCGGACACTATGTGGGTGTGGTCCTCAACACGGAGGGAGCCGACAAAAAAGCCGGGTTTTACTTTTTGGAAGGCAACACCAAAATTTGGGTAGATGGCGAGACCGAGCAAAGCCTGGAATACACCGGGCTGGAAGATTATTATCAGGGCGCCTGGTATTACGTGAAAACCAATCGCCGTGACCGGACGGAATTTTGCGCCCCTTATCATGGCTTGACCATTAAGACCTTGAGCCGTTTTGGCCTGGTGGGCGCGGCGCTTCTGGGACGGCAAAAACAACAGCGTCTCAGCCAATATCGCTTCCACCCCGAAGGCATTCCGTTTCAAAATTCGATCCGTATCACCGTTCATCACGGCGAGTTCGATGAAGTGGCAGCAAACTTTTCCTCCGTAGCCTACTGGTATCAGCAACCGGTATAGGCACTTTTTGAAGAATTCGGTTACCGTCTCTCCAAGAATTCTGCCAAGGGAGAAAAAATTCCAACTGTGACTTTCCATCTGGTGCTACGGAGCAAACAGTGTATCCATGACATTGCAAAGAAATTCGAATCACTTTTCATTGTCCCGGTTCCTGCCCAACACAGCCTCCTTCAAAGGCGCCGTGCCGAGGCCTTAGTGGTCGGACGCGTCACGCTGAAATAGGAGTACACTAGGCTTGAGCAGATTCCGTCAAATTGACTGAAGCTCGTCCCGCCTGGTGGTTGACGACCCCTTCGATTGCGTAGCACTCAGGGTAAACTCCGGGAGTGTCGAAACCCACCAGTCCCCGACAGGGGATACCCCACTCGGGAAGAACACGCTAGGGGGCGTGTCGCTCCCGCGCTGCGGGGCGACACTTCGCAGATGCCAGCCGTTGGGCCTATAAACGCCTATAATCGATTTAGATAGAGTATGAATTGCATGAAAACTACCGAAGCCCTTAATCTATATTTTCACGAACTTGAAGCAGAAGATAAATTTTCAGGGGTTGTGTTGATCACGCGCGGAAAAACGACATTATATTCTGGTGCATTTGCGTATGCGAGCCGGACCTGGAAAATCAGGAATACATCGGATATTCGGTTTGATACTGCATCTATCACCAAATTGTTCACGACCGTTGCAATATTACAACTTATCGACAGGAAATTGTTGACATTTAAAACTCGTGTCACCGAGTATTTGGGCCTGGAAGGAACAAGGATATCAAAGGAGGTAAATGTATTTCATTTACTGACACATACATCAGGTATCGGAGATGATTGTGAAGAAGAAGATGGGGAGAAATACGAAGACCTGTGGAAAACAAAGCCAAATTATTCTGTCAGGAATACGGAAGATTTCCTGCCACAATTTGTTCATAAAGAACCAAATTTTGCACCGGGACAAGGTTGCCGCTATTGCAACTGCAGTTTTGTTTTATTGGGATTGATGATCGAGAAAGCCACTGGCGTGAATTACCGGGATTACGTCCGAGAACATATATTTGAGAAAGCCAGGATGTCGCATTCAGGCTTTTTTGATATGGGACAGGTGAATGAAATGGTCGCTGAAGGTAGTGACCCAATAAGAAATTTAGATGGAAAGATTGAAGGTTGGAAAAAGAATATCTATTCATATCCGCCCATTGGATCTCCAGATAGCGGCGCTTACGTCACTGCTGGTGATTTGGATCGTTTTCTGCGAGCTGTTCAGTCGGGTGAACTGCTCTCACAAGAACTCACCGAAGCATTCTTATCGCCTCATGTAGACTATAAGCAAAAAGGCAGTTGGACGATGAAGTACGGTTATTGTTTGTGGTTTTATGTTGAAAAAAACGGAAAAGTTGTTTGCTATCAAAAAGAAGGTGTAAATGCCGGTGTGAGTGGTCTCATTCGATATTTTCCAGAACAGGATATTAATGTGGTTCTCTTATCAAACATGGAAGATGGTGTGTGGGAACCAGTGTGGAAAATTCATGAACTTGTTATTGATGAGAAGTTTGAATAAATTACGTATGCCCAACGAAGCCCCGCTGCGCACGTCGCTATGGCGACACTCTACGACACCCTATGGCCCGCCCCCGCGCAGACACCGGGGGCATGATGGTTGTCGATTGGCGTAGCCGTGTCGAGACACACCAGTCCCCGGCAGGGTGCTGCACAAATGCCAGTAGTTAGTGACCAGTTCAAGGAGTCTTTGATTGAACATTCCAACCAGTATCCCCAAAGAAAAACAATTATTCCTTGAGCAACTCGCCGGCAGTCTTTCCAAGGTCCCTTCTGTGGTAGCCATCGTTTTAGGTGGATCTTACGCCAGCGGAACGCAGCATGGTACTTCAGATCTGGATATTGGCTTGTATTACTTCGAAGCCGAGCCGTTTTCTGTTGAGGAAATCAAACGCGTCGCCCATGAGATCTCCCGCCCAGGCTCACTGCCCACGGTTTCGGGTTTCTATGAGTGGGGAGCCTGGGTCAATGGCGGGGCCTGGATCGAAACAGAAGTGGGCAAGGTTGACTTTCTTTACCGCAATCTCGAACAGGTTCAGAAAACAATTCAAGCTGCTCATCAAGGCATCCTTCAACACGATTATGATCAGCAGCCCACAACTGGTTTTTACAGTGTAGGGTATCTGGCTGAGACACAGATCTGTGTTCCTCTGTATGACCCTGGACTTCGGATTGCCGAATTAAAAAAACAAGTGGAAATCTATCCACCTAAACTCAGGCACAAAATCATTATGGACTCGTTATGGGGCGCCGAGTTTACTCTGAAATTTGCCAGGGCCTTTGCTGAGAAAGCGGATATTTACAATACTGTTGGATGCCTGACCCGCACAGCTGCTCATTTGACGCAAACCCTCTTTGCGATCAATGAAAAGTATTTCCTCAGCGACAAAAAGGTGATGGAGACGATTGCTTCATTCGAGATACTGCCGGAAGATTATGTGAAGCAGATCCTGAGCCTCCTGGCCTGCCCTGGCGGAACCCGTACAGACTTAATCCATACGGTTGCAGGACTTGAAGTCGCATGGCAAAATGTTAGAGCATTGGTCGTAGAAATCTATCAACCAAAATTTTGAACAGTAGGAGGTCTTTATGCGCGTGGTGATCATTGGCGGCAGCGGTCATGTGGGCACATATCTGGTGCCGCGTCTGGTGGAAGCCGGGCACGAAGTGACGAATGTCAGTCGCGCCCAAAGGGAGCCGTATCAAGTGCATACAGCCTGGCAGCAGGTACAGTCCATTACGATAGACCGGGTCGAGGCTGAAAAAGCCGGAAGTTTTGGGCGGCAGGTGCTGGCCTTGCGGCCTGAGGTGGTGATCGACATGATTTGTTTTACCCTGGACAGCTGCCGTCATCTGGTGGAGGCGCTACGGGGTGAGGTGCAGCATTACCTGCTCTGCGGCACTATCTGGGTGCATGGTCCCAGCGTCCAAACGCCCACCACCGAGGAGCAGCCGCGCCGTCCTTTTGGCGAATATGGGATACAAAAAGCGGCCATGGAGGCATATTTGCTGGATCAGGCCCGCCGCTGCGGCTTTCCGGCGTCCATTTTGCACCCGGGGCATATTGTGGGGCCGGGCTGGGCGCCATTAAACCCGGCGGGGCACTTTAACCCGCAGGTGTTTGCCCAACTGGCCCAGGGGGAAGAGGTCGCACTGCCCAATCTGGGCATGGAAACAGTGCATCATGTGCACGCCGACGATGTGGCCCAAAGCTTCATGCAGGCTCTGGCGCATTGGAGTACAGCAGTTGGCGAAAGTTTTCACGTGGTATCGCCGCAAGCGCTGAGTTTGCGCGGTTATGCCGAAGCGGTGGCGGCCTGGTTTGGCCAGCTGGCGCGGCTGCGCTTCGTGCCCTGGGAGGAGTTTCGGAGCACGGTACCAGCCGAAGAGGCCAAGGCCACCTGGGACCACATCGCCCACAGCCCCAGTTGCAGCATTGTCAAAGCGCAGTGTCTACTCGATTACCGGCCGCGCTACACTTCGTTGCAGGCTGTGTACGAAGCAGTCAATTGGTTGATTGAACATAAAGTGATCGAAATTAGCAGAAGTTGATCCGTGTGGCTCAACACGTAGAAGCTGCCCTGCCAGAATTTGATAGAGCGGATACATCTGGTGGCCTCTTGCCAGCCATACGGCTTTGCCGTATAATGACGTTGTGGAATTCATCGAAGCCACTGCGTTCACAAAGTATGTTTATGACTATCTTTCCGAAGAGGAATATCTGGGATTGCAGAGTTTCTTGGTCCAGTACCCAGAAGCGGGAAAGGTGGTTCGCGGCTCTGGCGGCGTCCGAAAAGTCCGTTGGGCAATGTCAGGCAAAGGTAAAAGCAGTGGTGTGCGGGTGATCTACTATTTCAAGAAACGCGATGATGAAATCTGGCTGTTGACCATTTACAGCAAGAGTGAAGTGGAAAACATCCCAGCTCACATACTGCGTCAGATAGCAAAGGAAATCGAAAATGTCTAAGCGTGATATTGGTCAGGAAATTCTCGAAGGGCTTCGTGAAGTCAAAGCTTACAAGGCTGGCACCAAGACTTTGCGCGTCCACACCTTGAAGAAACCTGCTCCACCAAAGATCATTCGAACCAGATTAAGGTTATCGCAATCCGCTTTTGCAGGATTGATGGGCGTGAGCCTGCGGACCGTCCAGGATTGGGAACAAGGGAGACGTAAGCCAAGCGGACCCGCTGTTGCGTTGTTACGAATTGCGGAGCAAAAGCCAGAAGTATTTATGGATTTGTCATAAGTAACCACATAATTCATACCATATGAACAATACAGGGAAACAATCCGCCTGACTTGTTTCCCTGTTTCCGTTTGACCGTCATTGCGAGGAGGGTTGAGGTGCGGTAGCACCGAAATCCCGACGAAGCCGCGAAGCGTCCTCCTCAATTGGGAGATTGCTTCTCGAAGACTCGCAATGACACTGGTTATTACATCTTCTCCAGCTCATCTACCATCCGGCTCAACACATCGAAGCCGCCCTGCCAGAATTTCGCCGAGCGGATATCGATGCCGGCATCGCCGAGGATCTTGGCGGGCGCTTCCGACCCGCCGGCCGAAAGGATCTTGAGATACTTCGGCTTGAACGCCTCGCCCTCGGCTTTGAACTGCTGGTACAGTGAGAACACCAGCAATTGACCGAAGGCATAGGCGTACACATAGAACGGTGTGTGATAAATGTGCGGGATGGATACCCATTCCCATTTGAAGTCATCGCTCAGTTCCAGTGAATCGCCGAACTGCTCCTTCAAGTTTTCCATATACGCGGCGGAAAGTTCATCCACCGAAGCATGCTTCATCACCAGCGCATGGGCTTCGCGTTCGAACAGTGCAAAATACACCTGGCGCAGGATCGTCGCAAAGGCATCGTCCATCTGCTTGAAGAGGATGTCGCGGCGCACAGCGTCATCGGTTTCGGTGGCGAGCAATTTCTCGGTGAGCATCATCTCCCCGAAGGTCGAAGCCGTTTCGGCCAAAGGCAGAGACGAGTGAAACGTGAACGCGGAATGCTGCGCAGCCAGCATGGAATGAATGGCATGCCCCAGTTCGTGCGCCAGGGTTGCCACGTCCCGGGCGCGGCCGGTATAGTTCATCAGCACGTAGGGCGTGTCGCCCGGGTTGACCGAAGCGCAGAACGCGCCGCCCTGCTTGCCCTTGCGCACTTCGCTATCGAGCCGGTCCTGATCGAACACGCGCCGCGCCAGTTCACCAACCTGCGGGTCAAAGGCCGTAAAGGAATCCAGCACCATATGGGCCGCGGCATCGAACTCAAAGGCTTTGTCTGATTTTGCCACCGGCGCATAAATATCGTAGCGGCGCAGCTTCTCCAGGTCCATGTGCTTCGCCTTCAACTTGAAGTAACGGTGAAACACTTTGGCGTTTTTCTTGGTCGTTTCGAGCAAGGCCTCCACTGCTTCATCGGGGACATCGTTATACAGATTGCGCACCGAAATGGCGCTGCTAAACTTGCGCAGGTTGATGTTTTCGTTATACCAGTCACGTACCCGCGCCTGATACATCTGCCCCAGGATCGGACCATCCGCGCCGAAGACCCGGAATGTTTCCTGATAGGCCCTGGCGCGCAGATCGGGATCGGGCCCCTGAATGAACGGCTGCAGCTGGGCACGCGTCAGTTCCCTTACTTCGCCATTCACTTCCAGCTTGAACACATAGCGGTTCGTGATGGCATCATACAGGGGCATCAACGCGCCCATGCCCGTCACATCCTTGATGTTGATGACCTTCTCCTCCGCCTCGGTCAACGTGTGCGGTTTGAAGTGTCGCATCTCCTCCAGATAATAACGATAATCACCCGCCGCACCCATCAGGCGTTCGGCATTTTTATCATCCACTTCCTTCCACCACAGGCTGAAGAACAGCGTGCGGTTCTGCATCTCCGCTCCGAACTGTTGCACGCGCGCCCTCAGGGTTTGCGCGTTCTGGTTCTGCGTATCCTCCGCGAAGGAGAGTCCGGCAAACACATACATCCTATTGGCGAGACGCGCGATCGACTCGGAGGCACGCACCACCTCCAGAAATGTCTCAGTTTCCATGTCCGCGCTGAGTTTGCCGCGCACGCCCTCGAACGACGCCACCTGTTCCTCCACCTGCTCAAAGGCAGCCTGCAATTCGGGACTGGCGAAACCGGAAAAGAGCTGTCCCAGATCCCATTTCTTGATCGAATAAGCCATATTCTCTCCTTAATGTCATTGCGAGGACGCTGCGCGGTTCTTCCCAACGAAGCAATCTCCCCTCTTTCATGAGGAGATTGCTTCTCGAAGACTCGCAATGACATATTATAGACTCGACCGGATATGTACGATATCGCCATCCTTGACGGGATATTCCTTGCCCTCCAGCCTTAACTTGCCTTTGGCCTTCGCCTCAGACATGGACCCGAGGCTGATGAGGTCGTCGTATGCCACCACCTCCGCCCGGACGAATCCCTTCTGCAGATCGGTGTGAATCTCACCGGCCGATTCCTGCGCGGTCGCGCCGCGTTTCGTCTCCCAGGCGCGCACCTCATCCTCGCCCACCGTAAAGAACGACTGCACCTGCAACAGGTCATACGACAGGCGGATCATCTTGCTAAGGCTGAGTTCCTGGATGCTATACTCCTCCATGAACATGGCTGCGTCCTCTTCGGAGAGTTGGGCGATCTCCATTTCGAGCTTGCCCATTAATGCCACCGATGGTACATCCAGTTCCATCTCTGGTGCGGATTGGCCCTCACTCATGTTGAACACCGCCAGCACCGGCTTGCGCGTCAGCAGGCCATACGAGGCCAGTTCTTTGATCTCTTCGGGCGAATATTCCAGGTTGCGGAGCGGGATATTATTGTTCAACGCCTCGTGCAGGCGGTTGAACAAAACTGTCTGCTTCTCATTCAGCGCCTTGTCTGTGCCCCCTTTCCGGCGTTCATCGGTAAGGCGTTCGAGTTTGCGTTCGACGGCGATCAGATCGTTAAGCAGCAATTCGCTCAGCATTGATTCAACGTCCCGTTTCGGGTCCAGGCTGCCGTTGGGGTGCATCACCAGCTCATTCTCGAACGAACGGACGACCAGGATGAACCCGTCCATTTGCGCGAGTTGGTTCAGCAGCTGGCCGGAAATGCCGCTTTTGGCGGAACCCTCTTCCAGTCCCGCGATGTCTGCGTACGTCACCCTGGCGTAGATGGTCTTCTTCGGGTTGAACATCTTCGAGAGCGTGGTCACGCGCGGGTCGGGGACCTCTACCACCGCGGTATGTACTTCAAACCGCCCGGCGGAGGCAGTGGTAGGCGCGTTGCCGCGCGTCAAGGCGTTGAAAATGGTGGTCTTGCCTGATTGGGGTAATCCGATGATGCCGAGTTTCATGTTTTCCTTTTGGTCGTGGGGCGGGATGATATCCCGCCCAGGGCTTAAGGCGGATTGGTAATCCGCCCCACGAAATTTTACTTGACCTTCACCTTTTGAGTGGTATACTTTGGGCGCTCCGCTAAAGCGGGATCTTCGACAAATTAGCCGAAGTGGCGGAATAGGCAGACGCGCACGACTCAAAATCGTGTTCCCTCCGGGAATGAGGGTTCGATTCCCTCCTTCGGCACACAGCATTATAAATGAAACATCCTCCCTTTTGTTAAAGGGAGGATGTTTCATTTAACATGAGAACTTTGACAGCGAATCTTCATTGTATTTGCTACGGTATTCCCCCATAGGCGCTTGTATCAAAGTACATATGACTGTATGGCCACTTATAGAAATCATGGCTGCCACCTGAATAACCAACTCGCCCGCCAGCAGGAGTACAAGATGGTTTCTGTATAGTCATTGATGCATAGTATAAAGATGTATAGTGCAAAACTCCTCCATATTTTGTCGTTCCCCATAACCATACACCATTACATGCGTGTTGGGCATTCCACCAACCATAACCAATGTCATCCATATTTGTGGGCGGAGTTACGGTTTTGCTTGTAATCGTGGGAGACCAGTATGATCCACTGTTATTGACGACGTTATGATAACCTTGAGCATATATCAAACAATTACTGGAAGATGGATAACAATAGGTATCTGCCTTTACCACATATATGCCCGTTACACTTAATGCAAGGATCACTGCAAGCCCAAGAAGGATTTTAGTTTTTGTATTCATTTTTGTACACCTTGATTGAGATAATTCAATACTTCAGCGGGAGGAGTTGCAACCTGTTCGAAAGTTAAAACTTCCACCATACTGCT
>DASTOH010000259.1:0-12620 GCA_035720235.1 Anaerolineales bacterium
ACGATTGCCATGCTCATGCCGCAGATCGCACAGAAGTTTGGCAAGGTGGTTGTTTCAGATAACCACAGACTGGGGAAGCCGTGGGTGGGAGCGTATGGGCAATTGGGTAGTGGGCCGTAGCCGGTCGCATGGACAATGAGCGCTCCGGTGGTGAGCCGCTAATGTTGGAATCACATGTCTCTCAAACTGCTGTGCTATCATGTTAAGAAGTGATTTGATTCAAACAGAGAGTTCCCATGCCTGAAGACATGTTTCGCAAAAAGCTTAGCATCGGACGCAGGGATTTCCTACGCTGGTCCGCTCTGGCAGCAGGAAGTTTCCTCGTCACACCTGTCCTGCAGGCCTGCCAGCGGCTCGGGTTGATCGAGACGAGCGGGACCCCTACTGCAGTGCCTGTACCGATCGATGACATCCCAGGTGCAGTGAGCCCGACCAACCCAGCCAGCACGGCAACACCGGTGATCACAATTGCTCCACAGATCTCCCCAACCGTAGCCGCCGGCGTGGCTCCTGTTGCGCTCGTCCGCACCCGTGACAGAATGGAGGGGACGCAGCGGGCACTTTCCTTACTGGGCCAGAACCCCGTTTCTGGCAAGCGCGTACTGCTCAAACCCAATTTCAACAGTGCTGATCCGGCACCAGCCTCCACTCACCTCGATACATTCTGGGCCTTGATCGAATGGTTGCAACGTATGGGCGCTTCTGGCATCACCGTAGCGGACCGCAGCGGGATGGGCGATACCCGCCGGGTGATGGAAGACCTGGGCGCGTATGCCCTGGCGGAAAAGCTGGGGTTTGACACACTAGTTTTCGATGAGCTGACCGAAGCAGGGGACTGGATGCTGGTGCAAACCGAGGGCGACCACTGGCAAAATGGGTTTCCCGTCCCGCGCCCCTTGCTGGAGGCCGAGGCGGTGGTACAAACCTGTTGCCTGAAACCACATCGTTTTGGTGGACACTTCACGCTGTCCCTGAAGAATTCGGTCGGCATGGTAGGGAAGTATATGGGCGGCGCTGATTATAACTACATGGGCGAGCTGCACGCTTCACCCTTCCAGCGTCTGATGATCGCAGAGATCAATGCAGTCTATGATCCAGCCCTGATCGTGCTGGATGGTGTGGAGGCCTTCATAGACGATGGACCCGAGCGCGGGACGAAGGTCTGGGGCGAGGTCATCCTGGCTGGAACCGACCGGGTGGCGGTCGATGCGGCCGGCCTGGCGATCCTGCGCAGCCTGGGTTACAGCGGCATCGCGGCCAATGGTCCTATCTTTGCACAGGAGCAGATCGCGCGGGCGGTGGAGCTTGGGCTGGGCGTCGATGGGGTGGATAAGATCGATTTCATTACGGATGATCTCGAGAGCGCCGCTTATGTGGACCAGATCCGTGAGCTGATGCGGCAGTCAGGCTGAGTTGCGGCATTCGATCAAAAGGCTCCGGAGTCAAACTAACTGAACTGTTAAACTTACTGAATTGTTATCCCTTTTAGTAGGCGGTTTGTGGGGTTTTGATTTATGATATTGGTATCTCCCTGGTTGTCAAATTGGCCGGAATGAACATGCTGACACACAGAGACACATCCCTCATACCTAAGGATACACTTTCGTATGGCTTCTTTCGTTATTCAGAATGAATCGAAGACCGTGCCTGTTCAAGCGAAGCCTATTCGAGCGAAACGAAGCCTGAATATGCGTTTCGTACTCCTGATGCCGCCCATTTTGTTCCTTGGGTTGAATTCTATTCAGTTGTTTTCAAATTGGGCCATCTGGAGTGAAACGAGGCGGCTGGAAGACCTGGCCATGCAGAGCAGTGCAGATTTCCAAAATCCCGCGCCTGTCGCAGATCACTTCACCGGGGAGAGCCTGTCGGATTTCTGGAAATTCTCCATTATCAATGGAGCAGGCCGGGTTTCCAGAGAAAACACCTGGCATGCAGCCTCGATCACCTTCGAGCCTGTTTTGACCCTCCACCATTTTCTCGATCCGGACTTCGAGCAGGAGGATACATCGCTGTTTCGTAAACCGGCGGCCGGACGATACAACAATGTCTCGTTGATCGGGGGACGTGGTTTTCGCCCGACTCCCACCAGCGATGTCCTGTTGACCTTCGACTCGCGCACCAGTGGTGAGTTCTATGGCACCGCCGGCGTGGTCTTTCAACCGGCTGGCATACTCCACGAAGACGGTTTGTTTACGGGGCCCTTCGATATGTTTGGTTTTTCAGTGATCGGGGAAGCGTCTGACCTGGGTGGAATGGATGGGCCGATTTGCTATCTGGCCTTGAAGGCGATGCCGGTTCAGGTGGGAGCCCTTCAGGTGGATGCTCGCGCCTGGCATTCTTATGAGCTGCGCCTGCACTGGGTCAGCAAAACTGAATGGCTGGGGATCCTAAAAATCGATCAGGTGGAGCAGTGTCAGATCTCCATGCCTGCCTTTGGACCGGTCGAAGTTCACGTATGGAGTGATAATGCACTGGCGAACCAAAAGCCGCGCCGCTGGTGGGAGGTCGCACCCGCGCTGGATCTGAAATTCGAGGATGGTGGGGAAAAACTATTTCAGTTGGATGATATTCAAATCTCGGCAGAGATCGCTGAGACCGTGGCCATTTCGCACTGAACGCTCTTGAGCCTGGGTCGCTGCTACATCGAATTCACGATGGCATAAATCATGGCTATCAACAGGGCCGCAAAAAGGACAAAGGCCGCGCCTGTTGCAGGGACAGCAGTCTTCCATCCCTTGAGCTTGTAGGCGGCAACGAAGATGATTATCAGCCCCAGCAGGCCGAACGCGGCAAAGAGGGTGGTGAAAGACATGTGGGGGTCTCCCTGGAAGTGCCTCAGAACCAAGACATTCTCATCATGGCGAGTCTCTCCTGACACGCCTTCGGCAGTGACGCCGCCCCTGTGGGGCCAGCACGGTGCGAGAAGCCAGCTATCTTCTCCGCAGCATCGAGACTACGCCGCCAACCATCATGACCAGTGCCGCCAGGCTGGCCGCGGCTTGCAGAACAGTTTTCGGCTCCATACTCGGCAGAGTCACCTGGCCATCGCCGTAATTCTTGAAGAGTTGTCCCCAGCGGGTCTGCAGCGCGGCTTCCACCCGTTTGCGCCCTATGAAGGGATACCAGTATACGTTGTGGTAAAAGTTGGAAGCAAAATAAGACCACGGCACGAGCGGGGATTGTAGCAGGATTTTCTCAAGCGGTTTGAGCGGGCCGTGATAGATCAGTTTCTGGCCTTTGCTGGCGAAGGTGTCTTCCTGCATGAATCCCCAGGGTTGCTCCTGTTCGATATCGTAGCCTACGATTTCGATCTGGCGCGGATCACCCACGCCCAGGCCGAGGTCGTGCGCCTTGCGGATGAAACGGATGTTCATGGGGTCGAAGCCTTGCAGTTTGGCGGAGACTGCGTCGATGGCGACCTGGTCGGCAGAGGCCAGTAGGATATCCTTCTCGTGCCAACGCATGGCGCGTGGGCCGGGTCCATCACCGGCAAATGTGCCATCCATTACGGCGAATACGCCGGGGTGAATCTCCTGCTGGATGGTGAGCAGATCTATCAGCGTATCGTGGATAACAGCATGGGTCCAGTGACGCTCGCGGTGCAACAGGCCACCGAAGGCATTCTTCATGGCGCCGGTGATGGTGGTGAAGACGTGCGTTTTGACAGTGGGCAGATGGATCATGTTCATCCCCACCAACGCTTTTGGGATGAAGACACCATCTGGATAGACTTTATCCAGCACTAGAAACGGACGCGATTTGGGAATATATTCCACCCATTCGAAATCCTGGTTATACAGGTACAGGCAGGGGATTTGATACTTGTCGGTCACGAAACGGTGCTTGTTGTTGCGCTCGCCATCCGCAGTGTTGACGACCACCGTATCGTTATGCACACCCACCAGGTCTGCCACGAGATGTTGATTTTGAGTCCCGTTCTCACGTCTTTCGAGAGGACGGTTTCGAATTCGGCCAGTTTCATCAGCCGTTCGATCTCATCCAGCACCGTGGCGGGTGAAGTTCTGAGCACGGCAACTTTTCCTTTGCCGGGATAGTTGGTCACTGGATATCTCCGTAAGAGTTCATGAGGATCTGCGCGCTTCCTTCCCATCGATCTATTCTATCACCCTCAGGACGAGTGGTGATACTACGGAAAAAGCTGGGAGTGGCTGGTTGAGAGGGGCAGCATCGATGTACCCTGATGGCTGCAACAGAATAGCGGACTGAAAGATACTTTATAAAAACATTCCGAAGGTCTCGAACCTTCGGAATGTTCTGCATCTAAGCCTCCCCGTGGTCTACGCTCACGTTTGCGGGATTAGGTTTGTTAAAAGCTGTTCCGTGTTCTCCAGCAGCTCGATCATGAGCTCACGGATATGTTTGTTGAGAAAATGATGTTCGAGCGTGGAGAGGGGCAGGAAACGGGCGCCCGCGACCACGTGGATGCAGTTCGATGCGCCGCACAGGCAGATGAACGGCGCGTCCATCTCCCATTCGGTGGCAGGGTAGAAAAAAGAAAGTTCCTCGCCCTGTTCGATATCCTTGCAGGCATACATCAGTAAATGCTCGGTATCGAGAATCACGTTGGGATCACAGGAATGGTTCAAGGCCGCGAGCTTGCCCACGTTGGTGTGCTGGTCACGTCCGATCTGCACTGTGTAACGATTCGGTTTGTTGACTATCTTTTCAGCTGGAATTTCACAAATGACCTCACCTTTCTTGTATGCTTGCTTTGTGACCAGACTCCTGAATTTGTTTTCAGTCTTGATCACAAGAGTATCCATTACTGGTGTCATTTCATAATCCTTTCGGATGACCCGGACATTGCGAGGAAGTTTCCTGATGTCGTGTGGGCCTTCCTTATCATATTAAAGTCTGTAACAGTATAATGATAATAAATTTAATTTCAAGAGGCTGCATGGATGTTTTAGAAAATATTAAGGTTGGTCAGTAATGTCATTGCGAGTCTTTGAGAAGCAATCTCCAACTTTTCCTGCGAAGTGAACGAGGCGAATTCATTCTTGCAATCCATAACCTCCAGCGGATGTGTCTCCATGCATCCCATGCGGTGCGAGAATCTTTCTCGTGAATACGGATGTTCCGGAATAATACGGTGTAATACAAATCTGTGAGATGGTCGATCTCATCCTGTGTATTTGCATAAAGCCGCTTGAGGCGCGAGTTCGAAAACCTTTCGTCCAGTTTGTCGATCATCCGCGCTGCAAATTCGAGCGCGGTTTCGGAACCGATCCGTTTTCCCATCAGCGGACGGCTGGCATGATGGAACTTTCGATAGATGCGTTCGATGGCGATGGAGGGCGACAATCGCATATACCACCACGGTTCGATCAGCGCGAAGTACAGCAGAAATGCGAACAGGAATATCGCCAACGGGAACAAGACATAACTGAGCTGTTCCAGACGAAAGCGGGTCAGGAGTCTGGAGGCAGCTGTGTCATTGTCAGCAGCCGGCGAATCCGTTTCATCCTTTTCCTTCCGCAGGATCTCAGGAATCGAACCGGTCGGCTCGAATTCCACCCATCCGATCTCCGGAAAATACACTTCGACCCATGAATGTGCATTCATCTCGCGGACGAGGTATTGCGCATTGGGCAAGTCATATGTCCCTGGCGAATAACCGGAAACGAACCGCGCCGGGATGCCTCTGGCGCGGGCCAGGACGACCATCGCTGTGGCATAATAATCGCAATAGCCTCTGTTCAGATCAAAGAGGAAATAATCCACCACATCGCGACCGGCGGGCGGAGCCGGAACTTCGAGATCATATGGATACTCCGTCCGCAGATACGTTTCGATGGCTTTGGCTTTATCGTATGGGTTTATCTTATCTTTGGTGATCAGCCAGGCCAGGTCACGCACACGCTGGGGAAGCTCATTCGGGAGTTTAAGATAGCGGTCATAGATCTCTGGCGGGTATTCAGTGGAGGCGGCGCGCAACTCAGCGATGGTGACATCCGGAATGTATGCCTCGGCAGTATAGCGGACGGCAGACGTTGCCTCGTCAGGCGCCGCGGCGAACATATCCGCCCGGAGCAGGTCCGATCGATCAGCGAACAGGTTCCAGCTGGGTTTGAGTCGCCAGTTCACGGTCAGGGGAATGTCGGCGCTGAAGAGCGTGCCGCTCCAGAAGATCTTTGCCTCCGGCTGCAGGAGCTGCACCTCCAGATGCAGTGGTTTGTATCCGCTGAGCAGGCCCGGGATCAGAGGTGTGTCCGCGTCGTATTTTTGCGGGACCGCGCTGCTCGTGACCCAGCCACCGCCGGCGTATTCATCGTATACCAGACTGCGCCAGTAATAGCGCGGCGCATCGACCGTAAGAGTAAGAGATTGTATAACTACCGGAGGCAATTCGCCGGTGCGGACGGTCATCACCAGTTTTTCCGAATTTGCAAAGCCGCCGCCCAGCAGGTGATCGCGTGGCAACACGGGCTTTGGCACCGGTACATTGATCGCCTTGAGAGTAAATCGTTGTTCCTGCACGCCTAATGCATCTGCCACTTGATTCTCGCTGCGCACCCGAAAATAATCTCGGATCGCCCGCCATGAAATGGATGGCGTGATGAAGGCGAGCAGGCTAACCAGCGTCACCAGCAGCACCACAGCCTGCGTGATGTCGGATTGGATGCTCTCTGAATAATCCACTCTGCGCGTTTCCCATTGGTGCGTATGGTTCTTATAATTCCAGATTCCCATCAACAGCAGCATCAGGAACACAAGCCCCCAGAGCATCTCGATCCTCCGTTCGCTGTATGAAGTGACGAATGCCAGCAGCAGCACGGCCGGTATCAGCGCCTGGGCTGCCTTGCGGCGCGCCGCAAACCATCCCATCCAGGCGGCGATGAGCCACAGGAGCAGCAGCCAGATCATGTTGCGGATCAGGCCGTCATTCAAACCCGCATTTTCATCGAGTCCCTTGAACCACCCCTGAAAGCGCAGGGCCAGTGCCAGGGATGCCTGCACGATTACGCTCCAGGCATCCCTGATGTGGCTTGTGTCAATGGGCGTCTCCTCCTGGAGTGCCGGAACGATCTCTGGGAGGACCGAGATCAGTGACCGGATCAGGTCGATCAGCGGCATGACCAGGCGCGCGCCGATGATCCAGACTCCGGCCGCGCCCAGCGCAGCCATCCCAACCGCAGCCTGATACGGTTTCCAATGCTTTTTTCCCAGCCCGAGGCTGATCATCGCGGCGACGATGCACACCAGGAAGAAGTACCGGGTATTTGTATTGGACAGGGAGACGGTGATGCCCTGCGTGAATAACTGCAACGAAGCCGCGATGAGTATTAGCCCCATCACTTCCGCGGTGAATAACTTTCTGCCGAGGCGGATCATTAGTTCCGTCATCCGATCCTCCGCCACTCCGAGACTGGAGCTTTCACAGCCACGGCTTTCCCGGTCCCAACGACGCGCCATTCCCATTCACCGGCGCTACCGGGACGGGTCTGCCTGGTATCCAACATCTGCCTCGGGATGACATGGCACGTGGCTCCGATGGATTGCAGGGTATCTTCGATGGCTTTGGTGTTTGCGTTCCCGCCAAACGGAGCGGGATCCAGCACGAAGACCGTGGGCATCACGCCGCGCCACATCAATGGCAGCAGCGACTCGGTCCAGGCCGGCTCCACATTGGCTGTGATGATGAGAAGGCTGCTGTGGCTGCCCATCGTCTGTCCGATGCGTTTCAGGTAGTCCTTGATGTCCATCGCAGAAGGCTCGGCAACTGCCAGCGCCTTCAATAGACTCCGCAGCTGATTTTCATTGCGCCGCGGCACGATCCAGGTGGTTTCACTGCCATTGATTGCCAATCCAACGGGATGTTCTTCATCCAGGCCGCGTGAGGCCAACGAGGCTGCCAGGATCACACTATGCTCTTCGGTCGAATCCCAGCCTTCGCCGAGCTGCGAAGCTTTATGCAGGTCCAGCAGGGTCCACCAATCTCCGGCGGGCGTGCCTTCGAACTGCCGGACGAAGAATTTGTTATGCCGCGCCGTGCTCTTCCAATGGATATGCTTCATCGGGTCGCCGGGGACCATCTCGCGCGTGTGCGAGGCGTTGATGGTCTCCTCCAGCGAGCGCGGGCTCGGACGGCCTTCACCTGCCCAGCCGCTGGAGGCGATGTGGAACTTCGGCAGCGACACCACAGGCGGCATCACCGCCAGTGTGGAAGAGGTGGAGTCTTCGAGCGTCAGGCTGTAAATCCCCAGCGGATCGCCCGTTTCGAGCGTGGTACCTCCCAGCGTGTACACGCCGCGCCGCGTGCACTGGTTCTGGATCTTCCACTGTGATGTGCTGCTGCCCTCCACACCGGTTGCAACGGAGGCATGATGATCGGGCAGGTCTGAATGATCCTGCACGGTGATCCAGGTAACTGGCAAGACGAATTCATTGGTGAGCGTGAAACGCTCCTCCAGCCAGTCGCCCACCTGGGCCCAGCCAAAGCGCATCTCGCGGTCAAACTTGAGAGAGCGTGCCAGTCCGCGTACCCACCACCAGCAGATCAGCCACGTTCCTCCAATACCAATGAGCAGAATGATCCAGGCGCGCGAGGGGTCGATGACTTGCATGATGCCCGCCAGCAGCGCAACGATGGGAAGGATTTTTGTGTTCAGGCGCCGAGAAGATTTCATGATTGGATTATAGCCTTGTATCGCGACATTCATGTCGCCTTCGGAAAATGTGGGACCGCGAAGCGTCGCGCGGCACCAAGTTCTTACCTCCCCGAATGTCTAGGGACTCAACCGCCCATCCGCCTGATGTGTTGGATTTTTATATAAAGTAGACTGATGATACTTGGTTCACAAAATCCATTGTGTTATAAGGAGTTCATATGCCCAACCCCCTGACTGATTTTTCAAACATGCTTACTTCCGCCGCTGAAAAAGGCGGCGCGAGCACCGTGCTGGTGGATGCGCGCAAGCGTTATCCCGCCAGCGGGATTGCCTACGCGGCCGACCTGGTCCTGACGGCCGACCATGTGGTCACACGTGAAGAGAGCGAGATCAAAGTCCTATTGCCGGATGGCAAAAGCATCAAAGCCACTCTGGCAGGTCGTGACCCTGGCTCAGACCTGGCGGTGCTGCGGCTTGCCGAAAAGGTGCTGACTCCCCCGCAAACATCCGACGATGTGAAAGTAGGGCAGTTGGTTCTGGCGCTCGGGCGTCCCAACGAGGATGGCATCCAGGCCTCCTGGGGCATCGTGACCGCAATTGCGGGACCTGCACGCACGCATCGCGGCGGGATGCTGGAGAAATACATCAAGACCGAGACGACGCCGTATCCCGGCTTCTCGGGCGGGCCGCTCCTCAACGCAGAAGGCGAAGTGCTGGGGTTGAACACCTCGGGTCTTTCACACAACTCTGCCTTGACCATCCCGGCCAGCCTGGCATGGCGGGTGGCGGAGGCGCTTGCCCAACACGGCTCTGTCAGACGCGGCTATCTGGGCGTACGTACGCAGCCGGTGGAAATCCCTGAGGCCGCGCGCAGCGCCCTCCAGCGCGATCAGAAGAGCGGGCTGCTGGTTTTGTGGCTCGAAGAAAACGGACCCGCGCAGACAGGCGGATTGTTCATCGGTGATACGATTGTGTCGGTCGGTGGGAAGCCCGCCAGGGATCCCGACGATCTCTTCGCGGCGCTCACCAGCGATACCGTCGGCAAGCCCATCGCAGTGGAAGTCCTGCGCGGCGGAAAGCCTGAGACGGTCAACGTGACGGTGGGCGAAAGAAAGTGATTGAGTATCGTCCCGCAGGCTTAGATCCTCAGGACAGGCCTGCGGGACGTTTTGCATAAGGTGAAATAGTGATTCGAGTCTTGCTGAATATCTCATCCCCTGCATTGCGCGCAGGTTTGCGCGCGCTCCTTTCATCTGACAAGACCATCAAGGTAGTGGCTGCGCCTGATTCTCTCGATGAAGAAAACGAAGCGGACGTGGTGGTTACGTCCTCACCTGCTGGACGGCGCGCCTCTCTTTTTCCAGCTTCGGCTGAACTTAGTAATCCTCTGTATTCTTCGGCGGCACTGCTGCTTCTGAGTGATGAACAAGTCAATTTTCAGGAGATGAAGCATTTGACTCGCGTCTGGGGAATCCTGCCGGCGGACTCTTCCGCCGAGGAACTGACCGCCGCCATCCACGCCTTATCGCAAGGACTCATCGTAGGCACGCCGGCATTGCTGTTCGAAACAGAAAGCGAACCGCTGGAGCGCGGTCCGCTGACGGAAAGAGAATCAGAAGTGCTGGCGTTATTAGCCCGGGGATTGGCCAACAAACAAATCGCGGTGTCGCTGGGGATCAGTGAACACACCGTGAAGTTTCACGTCTCGTCCATTTACCAGAAATTGAACGTGACCAACCGGACCGAGGCCGTGCGCGAAGGTTTGCGCGGCGGGTGGATCGCGCTGTAACTATCTCACGACGCGATACCTGAGGTCGATTCTGGAAGGGGACTCCAGGATGTCTGTTTTTTCCAGCTGTATATTTTCAAAGGCCGCGTTTTCGAAGAAGCGTAGTCCGCTGCCGAGCAAGATAGGAACGATTCCAATCTGTATCTCATCAAAGAGCCCGGCGTTGATACATTGTTGAGCGGTGCTTGCTCCGCCAACGACCGTGACGTCTTTCTCACCAGCAGCGGCCCTGGCCTTTTCGATTGCGCTCTCAACGCCATCGGTGATGAAGGTAACCGTTAATTGATCGTTCTGCCCTTTTGTGATCTGCTGTGGTGGATGGTGCGTAAGCACGAAAATCGGCACCTGATACTCGTAGCCGGTGAAGTCTCCGTCAGCTAGATCATAAGCGTGCCTGCCCATCACGACTGCGCCCGTCGATTGCATGGATTCTTGCAGCATCTCGGTCTCGCGCAATTGTGTCAGGTCTGGATACAGGTAGGCCAGGCTGCCCGTTCGATCATTCATGAAGCCATCCAGTGACATGGTCGTGCCAACGATCACTTTTCCCATAGTACCTCTTCCGGGTGTAAAGCATCCGCCGACTACGCCGGAGGACGACTTACAAAGCAATTCAAAAGTTTACTATTCACTCAGCCTACGCAGGGCTGTCAGGTTCGCGAGACCGCGAAGCGTGTCACGTTACAGAAGTCTCTCCTGTTTATTTTTCGTGAGGTGAGTTATGCATTAGACAAGCGGTAGAATCGCTTTGTCACTTTTTGGCAAAAGACAGCCCGCTGGCTTTCAGCGCGCGGCGCAATTCGTTGACGGCATTGGGGCCGATGCCGTGCAAATCCTTGATCTCTTTCTCACTGAACCTGGATTTAGCCACCGGACAGTTTTGAAGAAAAGGAGGTTGATCGGCAGGCAAAATCGAGTAAATTTGTTTTTGCGACAAAACACATTTCTCGGAGGAGCCGATGCCGACCAACCAACTCTATCATACATGGATGCAACGGATTTGTGAACTGCGACCCGAAGAACGCATTACTCGTCTGCGCAACTTTGTTTGGCTGATCGTTGGGATCTACCAAAGCCGCGCAGTGCATTTGAGCAAAGTGGCTGGAAAAATTCCGGGTCTGGCCAATCTGGTTAGCATTACCCGACGCCTGAGCCGCTTTCTGGACAATCCAGCCGTGCGCGTGCGAGATTGGTATGAACCGATTGCCCGCCAATGGTTGCAAGCCCAGTGGCGTTGTTTGAACGAGATTCGTTTGATTGTGGATGGTACCAAAGTTGGTTTTGGACATCAGTTGCTCATGGTCAGTCTGGCCTATCGGAGACGGGCTATTCCGATTGCTTGGACGTGGGTTCGGCAAGTGCGTGGTCATAGCAGTGCTCGCAAGCAATTGGCCTTATTGAATTACGTTCGATTACTTTTGCCCATCGGCGTACCCGTTTTTCTGGTCGGTGATTGCGAATTTGGCTCTGTGGAAGTGCTGAAATGGCTGGATCAGTGGCATTGCTTCTATGTTTTGCGCCAGAAATCCGATAGCCGTGTCTGGTTACAGCACTCGACAACATGGCAGCCCTTCGCCAGTTTCGTGCAAAAGGCTGGGCAAAGTCTTTGGTTAGGTAGGAGCTACTTGACAGCCTGTCACATCTATCCGACCAATCTTCTGGTTCACTGGCAAGCCGGTGAAAAAGAACCTTGGTGCTTGGCAACCAACCTGCCCGACCGAGAATTGACTCTACGATATTATCGGCGCAGAATGTGGATCGAAGAGATGTTTGGCGATCTGAAAAAACATGGCTTTGATTTGGAAAGCACCAGGTTGCACACCTTCCTGCGTTTGTCGCGCTTGACTCTCGCTGTCGCCTATCTGTATGTTTGGCTTATTTCGTCTGGCACTCGCACCATTCATCGTGGATGGCGTCCACTCGTCGACCGATCTGACCGCCGCGATTTGAGCATTTTTCAAATCGGTTTCCGCTTCATTCAAAGGAGTTTGACTAATGCTTTTCCTTTCTCGATCCCATTGTGTTTCCACCTTTGACCACAAACTGTCTGGTGGCTAGAACCTGGATAATTGCTTGAGATTTTTTACGCCAGCTCCAGCCAGCGCGCGATGTGCAGGCACAGATAGTTTAGGGAGATCGCTTTGCTTCCGCGTCGAAGGGCTGGCAGCCTGTTTGCCTGCAGTCTTTTTGGATTTGCT
>DASTOH010000260.1:0-10973 GCA_035720235.1 Anaerolineales bacterium
GCCAGAATTGATAGCCATAGCCCACGGCCCAATCGGGGTTGGTCTGGGTGTTGCTATTGTCGGAAGTGGCCTTCGTTGCCTCGTCGATCCATTTCTCCGGTACGATGCGCTGGCCCTGCCACATGCCCTTTTGCAAATACATCTGCCCAAAGCGGGCGATATCCTCTGTCGCGATATGTAAGCCGGTTCCACCGAGGTTAATGCCGCGCGGATCAGTCTCCCAGGCAGGGTTCTCGATGCCCAGCGGGTCGAACAGGCGCGGACGCAGGTAGTCCAGCAGGGACTCACCTGTCAGTTTGGTGATGATGGCTGAGAGCATGTACGTGGCCGCGGTGTTATAGACGAACCACGTGCCGGGCTTGTACTTGACGGGCAACGACAGAAAAACACGGGCCCAGTTGTCATCTTCGCCCCGGAACACATGCCTGGTTGTATCCTCCTTGTGGCCGGTGTTCATGGAGAGCAGGTGCCGCACGCGCATGGCCTTCAGGTTCTTGCCGGGCTTTGCTGGTGCATCGTCAGAGAAGAACTTCAGCACGGGGTCGTCCACCGTGAGCAGCCCCTCGGCTACTGCCAGGCCGATGCCGCTGGAGGTGAAGCTCTTGCTCAGCGAGTAGAGCGAGTGCGGGGATTGGGGCCCGTAGGGTGTCCACCACCCCTCGGCCGCCACGTTCCCGTGACGTAGAAGCATGAAACCCTGTACCGCGTCCAACGGGTGGCCGAAGGGCTGCTCGACCGCCCGGATGAAGTCCAGGACCGCTGAGGAGGGGATGCCCTCGGCCTCCGGGTTGCTGCGCTTCAATTGAGTTACGTTTGCCATGATATCGATCTGCTCCTTTCTTTCATTTGGCCTTTAATCCGGCCTGGTATTGCCTGCTATTGCTCATACATTTCATAAGGGTCTGGCATCGATTGCTTTTTCTCCGCTTTGCGCACCATTCTCTGAGCGTTCCTTCTGATCTCGATACAAAATATACACCCCGCTGGCCAGCGTTAAAAAAGCACCTGCCAATGTCAACCAGGTCGGGATCTCATGCCAGATGACCAGGCCCCACATCACGTTAATTGGCAGCGCCACGTATTCAAACGGGGCGATCACTGAGGCTCGAGCCAGGCTATAAGCGCTAGCCAGGAAATACATGCCCCCGGCCCAAACCAGCCCCAGCCCGGACATGATGACCCAATCCAACAGGGATGGCATGGCCCAGGCCCGAAAAAGAAATGCAACGCTCGGGTGAGCGTCGGGAAAATCGCCAACCAGGATGACCAGCGGGGCCAAAATAACTGTGGCAATCAGATAGACCAGCGAACTATAGTAGGCCATGGTCGCGCTGCTGTCTGTTGCCTGCAGTTTACGTGTGAGCATCGTGGCAAGCGCATAGAAGATCACGGATATCAAAATAAAAATCGACCCCATATTGAAGGTTGCCAGACCGGGTCTGACGATGAGCAGAACACCCATAAAACCAACGAGCAGCGCCAGCCAGCGACGTGGCCCAACCGTTTCGCTCAGCATCACCACCGATAAGATGGTGATCATCAATGGACCTGAAAACCTGATCGCGGCGATTTCGGCCAACGGCAAGGCCGCCAATCCCATAAAGTGAGTGGTATAGGAGAGAAAAAAGAATAGGCCGCGGATGTATTCAAGCGTGTGCCGCTGCGTGGTTGGCATTCCTTGTCTCCCTTCATAGCGAAAAAAGAGCAGGGTGAGTGGTAAGGCGATCAGGCTGCGGAAAGTGACGATTTCCAATACGGAATAGTCGCCGCCCATCCATTTCACTGCGATATCTTGCAGTGAAAAGATCAACAGACCCAGTACGAGCGAGCCGACCCCCAAAATATTTTTATTGATTGTTTTCATGGGCCTGGTATTGCTCATCACTGACCTGTTCCATCCAATCAGCGGACTTGCCATCGGCTTGTTCCACGATGGAAATATGCGTCATGGCGGTGGTCGGCGTGCCGCCGTGCCAATGTTTCTCACCCGGCTGTGACCAGACCACATCACCCGGCCGGATCTTCTCGACCGCGCCTCCCCAGTTCTGTACCAGGCCACAGCCAGCTGTCACGACCAGGGTCTGTCCCAGCGGATGACTGTGCCAGGCTGTCCGGGCGCTGGGCTCGAAGGTCACGCTGGCGCAGGTCAGGCGTGCCGGCTCGTCTGCCTTATGTAGAGGGTCGATCCGTACATGGCCTGTAAAATACTCGGCCTGTCCTTTGCCGGATGGCTGTGAGCCACTTCGCTTGATTTCCATTTCATGAACTCCTTTGGTACGATCTCCTATCACATTCGCCAAATGTGGTTGGGCTACTTCTTGAAGACCTCCCGCGCCACCCTGACGGCGGACATCGCCCGCGGCCACCCGGCATAGAAGGCCAGGTGAATAATCACATCGGCGAGTTCGGTCTCTGAGATGCCGTTCTCCCTCGCACGGTTCAGGTGGCCGGGAAGCTGCTCCGTGTTTCCGTTGGCGATGAGTGCCGCGACGGTGACCAGGCTGCGGTCACGCTTCGATAGCTCGGCACGTTCCCAGACATCGCCAAACAGGACGTCATCCGTGAGTTCTGCCAGCTTGGGCGCGAAATCGCCGACCAGCTTCTGCGCGGTTGATAGTTCTTTTGATTCAGACATCTCGTATCTCCTGTTCTCATAGGTCCGCTATGTGATCATAGACCGGTCAATCTATCCAGCTCTTCAGGATAGCGGGCTCCCTGCACCTGGATCTTTGCCGCAGCATCTTCAATCTCCTGCAGATCGTCCGGCGTCAGTTCAAGGTTCACTGCCCCGATATTTTCTTCGAAGCGCGAAAGCTTTGTTGTGCCCGGGATGGGAACGATCCACGGCTTCTGGGCCAGCAGCCAGGCGAGCGCGATCTGGGCAGGTGTCGCGTTCTTCCGTTCTGCGATCTCGCCGAGCAGGTGGACCAACTCTTTATTCGCTTTCCGGGCCTCGGGCGTAAATCTTGGGAGGTTGTTGCGGAAGTCGGAACTGTCGAACGTGGTGTTTTCATCCATCTTTCCCGTGAGGAAGCCTCTACCCAGAGGGCTGAATGGCACGAAGCCGATTCCGAGCTCCTCAAGGGCCGGTATCACTTCCTGCTCAGGAGTCCTCGTCCACAACGAGTATTCACTCTGGAGGGCGGTGACCGGCTGGACTGCGTGTGCCCGTCTAATGGTTTGCACTCCGGCTTCGGAAAGACCAAAGTGCTTGACCTTGCCTTCCCGGATCAAGTCCTTCACCGTTCCGGCCACGTCCTCGATTGGCACATCCGGGTCGACACGGTGTTGGTAGAACAGATCGATGGACTCGATCTTGAGGCGCTTGAGCGAGGCCTCGGCCACCTCCTGGATGTGCTCCGGCCGGCTATCCACGCCTCCGTTGGGATCTCCGCCATCGGCGTCGAGTTTGAACCCGAACTTGGTGGCAATCACGACCTGCTCACGGAGGGGAGCCAGGGCTTCGCCGACGAGTTCTTCGTTTGTGAAAGGGCCGTAGGCTTCAGCCGTATCGAAGAAGGTGACGCCACGTTCGACGGCCCTGCGAAGAAGTGAGATCATCTCCTGCCGGTCTGCGGGTGGACCGTAGGACGCGCTCATTCCCATACAGCCGAGCCCAAGGGCCGAAACTTCCAGTCCGCTGTTTCCAAGTCTACGCTTTTTCATTTTTAGCTCCTGCTTTTTGCCTGCAATCAGATGATTTCAAAGGCTTGATCTTCCGTCTGGACCATTTCCTTCTCTTTCTTCAAGAGCGCGTTCTCATATACTTCAATTTTGTGATCCAGAATGTCCAGCGTTTTTTGCATTTCACGCATCCGGGCTGCCAGCAGTTCGCGCTGCTCTCTCAGGATTTCCTTCCTGGCTTCGGTGGTCTGGTCACCCTGCTGGACCAGCCCAACATACTCGATCAGCACTTCCACGGGAAGCCCGGCACCCCTCATGCATTTGATGAAATCGACCCTTCTGAGATCGAGTTCGTTGTAATCCCTGATGCCACCCTCATTTCGATGAACCGTTGGGATGAGCCCAACCCGTTCGTAATATCGAAGCGTATCTGCTGAAAGACCATATTTTTCACTAACTTCTGCGATTTTCATAATTCACCTCGACAACAGTGTAACACCTGGAGTCGACTCCAGGTCAAGGGTTTTTGAGAAAGAATATGGGTAAAATCATTAGGAGGAGACATTACATGGCTGGCAGTAAATTGACTATTCAACAGGTCTTAGACCTGCTTACGACAAATCCACAACGAATTGCTGAATTTACGGCGGACCTGACACTGGCTCTGTTGCAGACCGCCACTAATACCGGTGAATGGTCTGCCAACGACGTGCTTGCTCACTTGCGCTCGTGTGCCGATATGTGGGGCAAGGCTATTGAGACAATCATCGCTGAAGACAAACCCGTCATTAAGGCTATCAATCCCAGAACCTGGATCGATAGCACGGACTATCTCCAACAGAATTTTCAGAAATCATTCGGCGCCTTTACCAAAAAGCGGACTGACTTATTGGCAATCTTAGAATCGTTACCAAAGAAAAGCTGGTCACGTTCGGCAACAGTCACAGGGGCGGGAAAGCCGCTCGAACGGACCGTGTTCTTTTATGCGCACTGGCTCGCCACCCACGAAAGGACACACGTAAAGCAGATCGGACGTATCGCCGCAGATGTAATGCGAGTGTAGCGGTTGTTGTATTTTTATATTGACGGTTCTATAATTCAATCTAGCATATGAATCAATTTTGGAGGAAACATCCATGTCCAAGCAACCCGAATTTACAAAATATCTGCCTATGGAGGATTGGTTCCGCAAACAACCTGCCACGAAAAAGCAAATCAAGTTGACTTTTGACCAGGTCGAAGCGATTCTGGGAACTCCTTTGCCCAAATCGGCAACCAAACTAAAAACCTGGTGGACAAATGTCCATCCCAAGATACAAAGTCATCGCACGGCTTGGCTCAACAATGGTTGGATGGTGACGGAATTTGACCAACAAGCCAGATGGGTAAAGTTTGTTCGAGATCGAAAATGAAGGTACTTTCGCCATCAACACATCCATCGCTCGCTGAGAAAGGCACTTCGCAGTGATAGACGAACCATTCATCACAAGCTATATCACGAGCACATTTGAAAATGTCGAAACCGCTGTCAACTTGGGTTATACGTTCTTTTTCTACAGAGATGACCACATGCATGCGTTCGCAACCATTGCATCCACAGGCAATGAGTATGAGAAGATTTCAGCCCTGGACCGTCCAGGCGTTTATCGGTTGAACATTGGTGTGAGCAGGGAGACGTTCCAAGCATTGTTTGGAAGGAACAAGATAGATGTAGGCGCCTATGATTTCACCGCATTGGACACCATCATGCCCCACCCTGAATATTCCTCGCAGCATTTTCTCTGTGTCCTTTCGCCGAGCGAGGCGACCTTTGAGACGATACGCCCCATGCTCGCTGAAGCGTACGACATCGCCATGAAAAGATACAACAGGCGCAAAGCCCACTGACAACCCACCTCCAAGCGGACTCACCCAAAGCAGATTCGGACATATCGCCGCGGTACAATGCATGAGTAGCGGTCGTTGTATTTTCATTGAGGTGGTTCTATTTTATGACTGATGATCACATTTACTTTCGTTGGCTGGCTGAAAATCGCCAAATTCGCGCCAGCGCCAGAGCTATCATTATCGACAAATCGACTGACCGTTTCTTGGTAGAGAATAATCACGGTGCACAGGATCAATATCTAAACTTCATTGGCGGAGGTGTCGAGCTGGGCGAATCACTTGAATCTTGCCTCGAGCGCGAAATTAGAGAAGAGACGAATGCCAAAGTCATCCGAATGGACTATCTCTTTGTTGTTGAAAACTTTATTACCTTCAAGGGAGATATTACTCACGGACTGGAGCACTACTTTGAAGTCGAACTCGATCGTGAAGAAGTAAAGTCTGACACAGATGGAATTGATTTTAAATGGTTCTCCTCCGATGATTTGGCGGATGTTGATCTCCGCCCTCATGTAGTCAGGGATCACATCGTAAAGCGAACTTACCAATCCGTTCGCCATTTGATATCAAACGATAATGTTGCCTAACAAAACGGACTCACCCAAACCAGATTCGGACATATCGCCGTCGTAGATGCGATGTGTGAGTATTATAGGACTTACGCAAAACCAAGTGATACAAACGCCCAAAGGTTTCGTGGTTTATGATGATACCGTCGCTGCACAAGCCGAAAGCCCCCTGCTCGGCGATTGTCCCGTCTTCCCGGCGATGCGTTCGAGGTGGTGATCACCGAGCAGATCGTTTACGGCGATTGATCGGTGTTACGCAGAGCAAAGGAGTCTGTTATGCAGCTACCAGCGAATTATCGCGCCTTTCTTGACCTCTCACCAGATCAGGTGAGCCAGCTGAGTCAGGAATTGATGGAGCGCACGCTCCACGCGGTGACCATCGAATCATGGTTACGGGATTGGGCGGCATTGGCGGCGCTATTTCAGGAGTTGTTGGCGCGGTATGACATCGCCACCGACGTCAATACTGCGGATGAAGCCGCGAAAGAACGACTGCGCCAGTACCGTGAGACGATCTTCCCCATCGGCATGCGCCTGAATCAGCGGCTGCATGAGCGCTTACAGGCACACGCCGATCTGCTGCCAGCGCCGCTCCGCGCGACTCTTGAGCGCCAGGCATCTGCTGAACGGCTCAATACCTCGCCCGCCGCGCTCGATTTGCTCAACCGGGAATCCGAGCTGTTCACCCGATTTGAATCCATCAACGGCGCGCAGACGGTCACGTGGGAAGGCGTGGTGATGCCGCTGCGCCAGTTAAGGGACGTTCTGGGGGAGGCTGACCGCCAGCGCCGGGAACGGGCATGGCGGACGACGCAGCAGCAGCACCAGCAGGCTCAGGCGCAGATGGCGGCGGTGTGGGCGGAACTGCTGGACGTGCGCTTGAAACTGGCGGAGGTCAACGGCTTCGACGATTATCTGAGCTACCGCTGGGTGCAATTAGGACGGAGCGATTATACGCCAGCCGACAGCGCCATCATTCACGACGCGCTGCGGCGGCATTGGTCGCCGCTGCATGCCCGCCTGATGGAGTCGCGCCGCTCCGCGCTGGGGATCGAGACGGTGCGCCCCTGGGATGTCTACGCGCCCCTGGGTGATGCTCCGCCGACTCCTCGCATTAGCGCGGAGGAACTGCTGACAAAAACGCTCAATGTGTTTCAGCGCATGGATGCGGACTTTGCCGCGACGGTGCGCCGTTTGCACGACACCGGCTTCATCGATCTCGCGCAGCGCCAGCATACCAGCTCGGTCGGCGGCTTTTCGCGCATGGTGGGGCGGTCTGCCAGTTTCATCTTCACCAATTTCTTCGGCGCGCCCGGCGAAGGCATCGGACTCATTCACGAACTGGGTCACGCCATTTCGAACATTGCATCAGGAGAACTTCCCTACATGGCGTATTGGGGTTTTCCAGCAGACTTCAGCGAATCACCCTCCACCGCGATGGAGATGTTAAGCGTTCCGTACTGGGACGAATTCTTTGCGCTCGATGGGCTGCAAGGCGAACAGAGCGGCTATTTTGCCGGGGTGCTCGGCGCCAGCCTGAATCAAGCCGGGAACGATGCGTTCCAGCATTGGGTATATCGCCACCCGGAACAGGCGCGGGATTTGACCCAATGCGCCGCTAAAGAGTCGGAACTCCGGCAGCAGTTCCTCCCCGGCATCGATTGGACGGGCTTAGGGACAGAAATGGAGTGGCACCTGCCCAGCATGCACGCACCCCTACACACTCTTGAGTACTTCTACGGGTGGGTGACGGGCTTGCGTCTGCTCTCGCTGCCGCCCACCGAGGCGGTCGCGCGATACAAAGCGGCGGTCGCCCTCGGCAACAGCGTGCCTACTGCCGCGCTTTTCCAGGCGATGGGCATTCGTTTTCCCGTCACAGAGGCGGACCTCGCCAGCGCTGCCACCGAACTCGCGGCGCGGGGAGGTATCCGATAAATTCTAATCAACCTGACGGTAAACTATACATTTCCAACTATCCATATGGCACACCAGGAGGGTCGTCGCCAAAATTTACATTATCTTCTCAAAATGATCAGTGGTACAACTTATATAAACAGGAAGCAGAGAATCTTTGGAGTGCCGGGCAGGAATGGGATTGCACCTAAATATTGGTTCCCTCCACTGACCTCCCACTTCTCAAGCGGACTCACCCTAGCCAGATTCGGACGTATCGCCACACGGACAATCCGTAACCAGCGATTGTTGTATCTCCAACGCAATACATCATTTCAAGGAGGTCTGGGCTTCTCCCCTTGGGGGAGACGGGAGAGGGGTCACTTCCCTCGTTGTCTTTTTGTTGAGCTGGTTCTATAATGTTAGATACCCTAATGGGAGTTTGTACAGCTCACTGTATAAACCATAGTTAAGAGGTTGGTGAACACAGGTAAAGACTATGGCTTCTCACATCAAAGATATTTTCAACACCTTCTACCAACAGTCTCTGATGATTGCAGATCAAGTAAATAAAGCTCGTTACACTGGACTTGGTGTTCAAGAAGAGACGATTACAGACGTATTGCTGAATACAATTGCATACGAGCACAAGGAAAACTTTGTAACTAGAAAGTTTACTAAAAAAGAAGAAGGTAACTATTCTGGTACAGACTGGTTATGGTGCATTGGAGAGCCTGGAGCGTGGGTTACATTTGCCATTCAGGCAAAGATTGCAAACATTAATACTGGTCGAATAAACTATCTCCATTACCGCAATGGCGAACAATACTCTGCACTCATAAATTTTGCAAGGCAATTTCGCTTTATTCCAAAATATACGATATATGCAAGGATAAGTGACAACATCGATTTATTCTCCAGAAGTGTGCCAGAGCTTTCCAATATACCGATAGAGCAATGGTCATTTACCTCAATATCTCCTATTTACATAAAACATTTACTGTCACAAAACGAGAGACATTTATCAAATGTGCTCCAGCTTGCAGTCCCATGGACGTATGCATTTAGCGATAACGGCGTTACAAACAAATCAATCGCGACATCAGTCGCAGGTAATTTTGAAAGCGTATATTGGTTGTTGGAAAATGAGCATAGACAAAGGCACGGAAAAAATTCTGTAAATGCATTTAAACGAGTGCACTGGGGAAATCCACAACCACTTCAATTGGTATCAAATTCAATACCTTTGCCAGTTTTATATCTCATGACACAAGATGGATTTCCCCATAAAGTGCCTATATCCAATGTTAGTGTGTTATCAAGATTCTCAGTGACAGAGACGCTTGATGTTGAACTTGCAAAAATTGAAGACACAAGAAAATGGAAAAATTTCCCTGCGGTGTTTAGACGCAAGGTAGAAGAACTGCAAAGAAACCAGGAAATCTATATGCTATCAGATGGAATATCTGAGTAAACATACAATAGTATCGCCGCAGGGACAATGCGTAAGCAGCGGTTGTTGTGCTTCCATCAAAATGGTCTCTAAGAAGGTTCTGCAGGAATTGATCAAGGGAGCATATAATTGAAGCTATAACTCTGGATAAGTCCGATAATTGGAGGCTGACATGGCAAAGAATGCTGAATTAAAGACTAAAGTGAATGAAGCAAGCGTGGAAAAATTTCTTAGTGCTGTTACAAATGAACAAGCACGCACAGATTGTTATGAAATCCTCAAAATGATGAAGCAGGGTACAAAAGAAGAACCGAAAATGTGGGGATCAAGTATTATTGGTTTTGGCAGTTATCACTACAAAGGCGCCAGCGGACGCGAAGGCGATTGGATGTTAACTGGCTTCTCCCCTCGCAAACAAAACCTGACGCTGTACCTGATGCATGGTTTTGATGTACATAAAGACCTGCTAAAAAAACTTGGAAAACATAAGACTAGCATGGGATGTTTGTATATCAAGAAGCTGGACGATGTGGATAAAAAAGTTTTGAAAGAGTTGGTTACTGCATCTGTTAAGAGAATGAAACAGTCTAGCAAATGATAACTCCCCACATGGACAATCCGTAACCAGCGATTGTCGCGTTCCCATCGAGTTTGAATCTCCAAGGTAAAGTCCCATTTCAAGGTGGTATAGGCTTCTCCCCCTTGGGGGACGCGTACCCGAGCGTAGCGAGTGGTAGACGGGAGAGAGGTCCTCCCCTCGTTGTCTTTTTCTTCTGCTCGTTCTATAATGTCACCTATAAGGCCTACACCAAATAACGATATATAAACTCTTATTTTCACCGATATCTAGAAAAGGAAATTATTATGCGTATTTGCCAAGAAGACCCTATCATCACTTTCATTCGAGATATGTTTGATGCAAACCCTTTGCGAATACCTGACAAAAGAATTTCTCCTCTTTCCTTGATTGCAGGGGTAGGGAAAAAAGTTCGTTATCTCGGTTCTGTTAAAAATTACTTTCCTGATCTTTCTATTATCAAACAAACTATGCCTGATTTGGAAGTGAATAAAACAAATGAGGCAAAAGGCGCCATAGGAATAGATTTACTTTCAGGCATCATAGCAGCTCTAAGTAATTTTTCTATTCAGGGAACAGAGTTAGCTACCAAAATTGAAGAAAATAATTCGTTTGCAATTAGATTCTTTTTCCCTAATCTTGAAAGACACTATGTCATACCTATACATATTGCTCAACAGATAGCAAGAAAGCAGCCAAAGTTATCAGAGTTGAAGGTCATTGATCGAAGTTCCAACCCAAATTTCTATATTGTCGACTCCATATTCGCTTGCAATCAAATTGGGGTGGAGATCACTCAGGGCGCAGGATTGTCTGCAAATTTCACTGCTACTCTTGCAGATGTGGGGCTTAAAAGTGAAATTACAGGTAGCAAGGGTAACCATGTCGTTATTCAAGGCAAGACTAGACTTGCCTTTGCATTTTCGGCTATAAGAGTAACCGTAGATGAGTCCAAACTCATAGGAATCAA
>DASTOH010000261.1:0-27678 GCA_035720235.1 Anaerolineales bacterium
GAATTCGTGTCAGGTCTACGCCGCCGTTCAAGATCGAACTGCCGTGATTGATCAGGATGAGGATCGTACCTACGATCAATGCAGACCAGAAAGCCCTTTTCATCACGGGCTTCGTAAAACATAGTGCTAGCCAGATTTTCATTGTCGCTCCCGAAGAATTCTCCATCGATGAAATCGATCCGTTCGTAGGACATCCATCACCTTGTTGTTCTTACTGGATTTCAGCAGTCATGAATTTGGTAAGGCTTTCAGAGCGTTTGATTTCCTGCCTGTCTTAGTCCTGAGGCAACTTTGCAACCTGATCTGGAGTCATGCCATCTACGATGGGTCTGTCGCCTTGTTCCTGCAAGTGGAGTTTGCCAAAAGCATCGAGCATGTGACCTGATTTCTCGGCTTTGGTCTTCAAATAGAATTCGTTGTAGGGATTGGGTGGAATGATGACCGGAATCCGTCCATTGACCACCACGCCATGCTGGGTCAGGTTTTCGATTTTGCGTGGGTTGTTGGTCATCAGTTGGATGGATCTCACCTTCAAGGAAAACAACATGTGCGCGGCAACAGCATAGTCCCGTTCATCATCGCGGAAACCAAGCGCCAGATTGGCTTCCACGGTGTCGTAGCCGTGATCCTGTAAGCCATAGGCGCGGATCTTGTTGATCAGCCCGATGCCGCGTCCTTCCTGGCGCATGTAAAGCAGGATGCCCTTTTCCATTTGCCCGATTTGTTTGAGTGCCGTTTCCAACTGATCGCGGCAGTCACAGCGCAAAGAGCCAATCGCATCGCCCGTCAGACATTCGGAATGCACGCGTACGGGAACGTTTTCGGCACCGGTCACATCTCCGCGTACGATGGCGGCATGTTCCTTGTCGTCGCGATTGTTGTAAAATGCAAAGATGTGGAAATCACCAAAACGCGCCGGCAGTTCGCCGATCGCGGCAATACGCACACAAACTTTGTCTGGACCATATCCTTCACATTGATGTTTGAGGTTTTCGTCCAGCAATTCTTTGATCTGCATGTGAGTGAGTGACATCCTATACTCCTTGGAAAAATGAAATAGACCGATAGCTTAAGTAAGCTCGAGGCGATGATTCAAACGCGGGTAAAAGACATGAATGGTAACCTCACCGAGGCTGTCACAAGTTTCCTGCCTTGTTTCTGGTGACAGATCGTCCAATTGTCCAATCAGCTCATAGAAAGACCGGGTCATTACAATATATTCATTGGACGGAATCGAATTTTTCAACAACTGGTGAATCAAAATAACATCTTCGCCTGCCATCTCTTCAAACTGTCGAATCTTTTTGAATATGACCTCTCCCGAATGTAAAATAGCTTTCAGTCGCAAGTCATGCACGCGTTGGCAGGCATTGCAATCGCAGTTTGCCCTTTCCTGTGACAGCGAGCGGGCACGCGCATAAAAGACCTCGAAAAAAGCCTGTGCCTGGCGCGCCACATCCTGCGCGACCGCGGATGGATCACCGTTCATTTCTGCATATAGCAGGGCGGCATCGCCTTCCAGTTTGTTCAAAATCAACGGATACGCAGCATGATCAATCACTGCTTCGAGTAACTCAAAGCTAATCTCCTCGGCATGGATCGCGCTCAATCTTTGGGATCGGATGAACTGAGTGTATCCGCTGATGTCGACAATGACCAAGGCAACTTTCTTAGATTCCATCTTCGCTCCTGGCAGCCTTATTCCTTACAAACCGATAGATCGACCGTTTTCTGCTCTCAAGAGTTAGGCCATGAATCATCATGTCAATCTCACAAGCGTCTCCGCGCTAAAGGGAGAGATCACTTTCAATCCCAGCGATGGCGCCGCATACAATTCAGGCGGCACGCCAATATCTGCGAGATATAAATCGCCAACGAGCGGTTCAGCTTTCGGGGCGAGCAAGCCCCTTTTTGGCAGGGCCAGCGTCAGTGTGGCAGAAGCGTGGATACAGGATGAGCCAGGGATCCCGGTTGTGGTGTCCAATCCGGAAGGCGAGTCAAGTGAGAGAATCGGGAGTCCGCTTTCGTTGGCAAGCTGGATCCAATTGGCAATCGGCGGACGTGGGTCGCCTTTTGCGCCATATCCCAGCATGGCGTCCAAAATCATGCCGGCATCGGATAGCTCAATGGTGGAACGCGTGATTCCGAGTTTCTGCAAAATTCGCCACTGCTGCGCAGGAACATCCTTGAGTCGCTCCTCATTTCCGATCAGGATGACATCAACACTTGCGCCCCAGTTATGCAGATGGCGTGCGGCGGTCATGCCGCCCCCGCCGTTGTTTCCGATACCGCAGAGGACGGCAACTTTTTTGCCATGTACCGTTCCTCCCAATTGACGACGCGCGAGTTCTGCGAGATCACGTCCTGCGCTCTCCATCATCTGGATCAGTGTGATTCCCCATTCTTCGATCATCAAACGATCCACTTCGGTCATCTGATCGGTCGTGAGAACGAGCAGGTTTTGGGCGTTGGAATTCATTTCGTCATATCCTGGTTAGATCACCCTGTAAGAACGCAAACCCAGGGATTATCTTACTGCATTATTTCTGCAATATAATCAAATCATGCCAACTTCACGTGACAATCAGAACTGGCTGGCCGACCTCCGTTCCTCCGACGAACGGCGCGATTCTGCGATCAATGAACTTCGGGCTATACTTTCACGCGTTCTTCCTGGCGCGCTGGCACGCTGGCTCTCGCCTGAGACAGGACACTTCGATGCTTTTCTTGAGGACGTGATCCAGGAAACATTGATGCGGGTGATTGATCGTCTGGACACATTTGAGGGTCGCAGCCAATTTACAACCTGGGTCTACAAAATCGCCATTCGGATTGCATTGAATGAATTGCGTCATCGCAAGTGGAAGGAAGTTTCGCTGGAAGGCCTCGAAGAAAGTAGCGAGCCTGATGAAATGCCATCGGAACGATTCGCATCCTCCGCCCCACAGCCTGAGTTGGCACTGGAACGCAAGGATGCCATGTCATTGGTCAAACGAATCGTCGAAGAGGAATTGACGCCGCGCCAACGCGCCGCCATGACAGCGATAGGTGTCAAAGGTGTGCCGATGGAGGAAGTCGCCCGCCGTATGGGAACCAACCGCAATGCGCTCTACAAAATGATGCATGATGCCCGTTTACGGCTCAAGGGTCGTCTTGAAAGAGAAGGGCTTCGCCTCGAAGAATTGCTAAATATGTTTGGTAATTAACGGACCGGATAGGTGTCACTACTATGATGAAAAATATCTTCAATTGGCTCAAACGACGCTTCAACGGCTCATCGGATCCCGGGATGAAAAACATGCTCGAAATGATCACGCATACCCAGGACCGGGAACTGCTCTGCGATGAAGTCCATGCACTGATCGATCAATTCGCGGAGATGAAAATGCGCGGGGAGGATCCAACTCAATTGATGCCGCTTGTCCAACAGCACCTCGATATGTGTCCAGATTGCCGCGAAGAATATGAGGCTCTGTTGGAGGCCCTGCATATTGATCGAAAACTTCAAGGATGAGGACAGGCTGGTGATGAACCAGCCTGTTGCTTTTGTAAGTGAACGGGTTTGGTAAAAAGGAATATAAGGTCACTGTCTCATGCCCGATGACATCACCTACATCGAAAATGATGGCCTGGATGGATATATCGCCTCTATTCGGATGAAGGCTGCCAGCCTGAATAATAGGGATGATCGTCCGAAATGGGCAGCGAGACGGCCTGCCGGGTCCGGGCGGATTCATAGAGCGCCGTGATCAGTTCCAGGGCAGCCCGCGAATCGTTGAGCGTCACAGGGATTTCAGTTCCGTCCTTCAGGGCATGAAAAAAGCGATAGAACTGCCCGGCGAATCCTTCAGGCAATGGTTGGAACTGCTGCAATGCCGAATCAATCGATTCCTGGATCTCTGGCGTATCGCCGGCAAACATCCACGGATCCGCCGTATTGGCATACGGTTCTGTATTACTTTCTGCAGTCAGGTCCCTAAAACAAAAGCGATGGCGGCTGATCTCTCTTGCCGACCCGATTGTCACCGAGAGCGAACACAAGGATCCATCGCTCATCTCAAGCGACGCAGAGACACAATCTTCTGTCTCGACCGGATTCACCAGCTTCGTCGAGCGGGCAAACACATTCCTGACCGGTCCCAGCAAATAATAAATCAGATCGTGGGCGTGGATCGCCTGCGACACGATCGGTCCACCCAGTTCGGTGCGCCACTTGCCGCGCCACGGCACTGCATAATACTCGGGCCTGCGCCGCCAGGAAGTTTCGGCGGTTGTCAGATAGGCGCGTCCGGTTAGCCCGCGGTCGATCAACAGCTTGAGTTTTTGCGCGCCGTGCCCGAATCGATATTGGAAGATCGGCATCACCCGTTTCCCCGATCCTGTTTCTGCTCGAATCAGCTCGTCCACGTGCTGCAGGGAACCCGCCACCGGTTTTTCAAGAATCACATGCCTGCGGGCTTCAAGTACCTGTAAAGCCTGTTCATAATGAAGATACGGTGGCGTGCAAATGTGGATGACATCTATGTCATCGCGCCGGCAGAGCTCCGCCAGACTCGTCGTCGCGTGCGGCACATTGTACTGCGCTGCGACCGCATGCGCCCGCGCTTCATCGATATCGCAGATCGCCTGGACGCGAAACAAATCAGGCAGGGACTGCAAAGCGGCGATGTGTAAGCTCCCGATGCCGGTCCCGACGATGCCCACTCGCAATTGTTCATTCATAGCGCAAATGTCCTAATCTCTGTGCACTGGCTTCTGCCTCAAGGGCAAGCTGTGATGCCAGGAAACAATGCTCCTGAGACATGGCTGTCTCCGTGCGATTCAGAATATCGAAGATGAGCTGCCGCCCGTAGGGCAACTCCTGTTGACTGCAATCGAAATATTGAGTACCTTTTTGATCCACCAGAAATAGGTGGTTGGTGCCTGTTCGCCCGGCCACGTCGATATATTTCCGCAGCTCGATATAGCCGTCAGTTCCCAGAATCGTCAGGCGACCATCGCCCCACACACCTAGTCCGGCCGGTGTGTACCAGTCCACCCGGATGAAGCCGGTGCCTTTGTCACCGCGCAACAGCAGCTCGCCGAAATCTTCCAGTTCGGGGAACTGCGGATGTTTGTAGTTTGCCACCTGTGAAGCCACCACTTCGGCCTGCGTGGAACCGGTGTAGAACAGGAACTGGTCCACTTGATGGGAAGCAATATCGGCGAGGATCCCGCCGTATCGCGCCCGTTGATAGAACCAGCCGGGTCGCGTCGGCGGATGAATTCGATGTGGACCCAGTCCGACTGTCTGCACCACCTGACCAATCGCGCCGGCCTGGATCAATTCTCCCGCCCGTACCGCCGCACCGACTTCCAGGCGCTCGCTGAAACAAATCGAATAGATACGCCTGGTTTCAGCCTGGACGCGGCGCGCTTCGGCGAGCTGCTCCAACGTTGTGAATCCCGGTTTATCGCTCATGAAATCCTTACCGTGCTTCATCACTTGAATGCCCAGCGGCGCACGTTCGTTCGGAATGCCCGCGCTGAGGACGAGCTGAATGCCGCCGTCCTCCAAAATTTCCTGGGCCGCGCGTGCGAGACGCGCCCGAGGAAATGCCTGCATGAATTCCGCGATCAATTCCGGTTCAGGCGCGTAGACGGCTACCAACTCCGCGCCAGCGCGTAGTAACAAGCGAACTTGTCCGTAAATGTGATTGTGATTCAATCCAATAACTGAAAAACCAATCATCTGCATACCTCCGTTGCTACTGCGCATACACGCCCTCGAATATTTTGGGAGTGTCTAAAAGAATGGCCCAAAACTTCCTTCTCAGTCCTCAAATCATAGCGGAGTGCATGACAGATGGTCAAGGGAGGAGTGGCTCATGCTGCCAGGCAAATGAGAACGTCAGCAACTCTTTGATTGCTGACGTTCTTTATCTCGAAAATGCCATCCTCCCGAAGGGACGCCGCTTCGGGACGGTGTGAGCCCTTCGCATGTCATTCTGATCCCTTCGCCTTCGCTCAGGACCTTCGGCTCCGCGAAGGATCTCTGACACGGAAAGTAAGAGGCTCTCACCGCACTGCGTACGGCGCAAGTGTCGGTCGCGGCGAACGCTCCCTCACATCGTCCCGATGTCCTTCGGGAGAGTGACATATGGCAGACCTTACTCTTTCTCCTCAGAGTTGAGCACCTCCATTACGCCAGATCCGCGCTGGAACATCTCACGGCGGTTGAGGAAAACGATGACGGCTGCAGCAATGGCTAACAGGTAGCTGTCCCAGGGTTGGGCATCCGGGAAAATCGGGTTCATGATGTGCAGATGATATAGGATGGCGATCAACAGACTGCCGCGCGAGGCATTGAACAGCGGTGTCATGATGACAGTAATGGCGATGAGGCCAATGAAGAAGGGGCCAAAAGACCAGGCGCTCTGCGGTGTCCCACTCATGAGAAAGGCAGGTGCATGCCAGATTGCCCAGACGACTCCCAGGATGAGACTGGCCCAGAACGGAGAAAATCGACGCTGCAGCAGGGGTAAGGCAAGTCCGCGCCAGCCAAACTCCTCTCCCATCGGACCCAGTAATAAGGATTGGACCAGAGCCGGGAAAACCATGGTCCAGGGCGAGAAGGGGAACGAGTCATTGATCGTGCCTTTGATCGCCGCGGCGGTGTAGATGATGGCGGGAATGCCCAGGAGCAGGAACAGCCACCACTGGATGGGAGCACGCCAGATGAATAGTCGCCGAAAGAAGCCCCCTAATCCTTTCAGCCCGTAATGGCGCCAGACCAGGATAATTCCGGAAATGCCGGGCGCATATACAGCCAGGAGGAAGAACGGGTTGCTCGTGCTGATCTCACCAAATATAGGGGTGAGTTGATCTGGAAAGATCATGAAAAGTGCCATCGGAACCCAGCTTAGTCCAAACGTGAGTGCCAGAAAAGAGGCAAGGGTTTTGGTTCCCATGGCGGTCCGCTGCCTGGACGGAACAACTTCATACGCGATACTTGTGCTCATGATGATCTCCGATTTACTATTGATTGATGGTCTCTTTACTTGACCTCTTGCATAAGAAAATGAAAATGATGGTTAATTCGCTTTTGAACCACAGAGTCACAGAGACACTGAGAAAATTAAAGAAAACTCCGTGACTCAGTGTCTCAGTGGTTAGGCGTTTGAGACTTTTGCAGGAGGTCCTTCATGCGCCACGCAGGAAATATTTCTGCGCTTTCGTAGGACCGATTCTTTGGACCTGAATCTCAGCTGCTTGATAGGCTATTCATCCTCATCCCTCACTGGCTGGCTCTGTGACTTTCCAAATTGGGTCGCGCAGGATCAGCAGGACGACGATCCCCGCAAGTACCAGGCTGGGAATGCCTATTCCAAACGAAAAAAGCACACTGGTTGGCATCACCATCGTCATAGCGAAGAAGCTCATTGACTGGTTACTGAGTGCGTGCAGATAAGCCGCCGTCCAGATGCCGTTCGATTTGAACACGGCGTACGCCAGGAAGTAGGCCAGGATGATACACACAAACACCATCGCAATCGACCCGAGGATCGGCTGGCCAGGGTAGTTGTAGCCCATCCAGATCACCGGCCAATGCCAGATACCCCAGATAACGCCCAACAGGAATACTCCACGAATACGTCCGAGGCGGGTCAACTCCGTTTGCAGATAACCGCGCCAGCCGTATTCCTCCCCGAAGGTAATGATCAGCCCAAGGAACGGACCGATGATCACCGTGTTGAGTGCCATCATGAGCATGAGCGCCGGAGCAGGCAGCGCCGCCAGTTGAGGGAAGGCCGCTTTTAAGTCAACCACCTGGCCCAGCTTGAAAACATAGTTGAGGAAGGTCTGGAGTCCGTAGAAGGCAACCAGCCCTACTCCATAGACCAGCCAAACGTGCCATTTGCCTCCGGCCAGCCCGGTGCCAGCAAAAGCTTCCTTGCCGCCTCTCCACCGGAGCACGACCAGCAAAATCAAGCCGATCAGGTTTGGAATAAGCAGGAGCGAGCTGATGGTCAGGGTCTGTCCGGGCTGGATCAGAGCTGCAATACATCCGATCAGATATAAGCAGGTGAGCAACAGGTAAAAATAGACAAACCAGCGCGAAGCCGTCTGGTTGGAACGGTAATAGATAGGGCTTTCCTTGAAGAAAAAGGCCCCCAGAAGCATGGCAGAGAAGGCCGGCAGGAGCATCTGGAACTGCAGAAGCAGTGCGGTAAGCGGACCAGCCAATCCGCCATTCAAATACAACACCAGGTCCGCCAGCCAAGTCAGTCCAAATGCCAGGCCAAGGAACCAGGCAACATGCGGCCAGTTAACCCTGGAGGGTGTGACGACAGACAATGGTGCGACAATAGAAGGTTGTGATGTGGTTTGCATAATGATCTCACTTTCGTAGATAGACAGAATCCATTGAAAAGATTTTCCCTATAATCATAAAATGAGAATAAAAAAGACTCCCCCGTCGGTGGGGGAGTCTTCACTATCCGAATGGCTAGTTGTGAAGAAGATATTGGCTGAGACCAGCCTACGTTCGTTCCTGATGAAGGCAACAGGGAATTTGCTTTTACGGTGTATCGATTACTTCATCTTGCGGATGAAGAACCGGCTGCCAGAGCTTGCGCAGGCGATGCGCCGCCATTTTGGGTCTCCGGTCGCGGGTGAATACGCCTTTCAGGTTGAGACCACCCACGCGGCGCACCGACTGTCCCGTTTTGAAATCGCACAGGTTCCAGACGTGTTCGCCAACGACAAAAGGCTTTGTGCGCAGCACCTCGATATAACGCGTAAGCATCTCGGCCTGGTATTCCTCGCTGAACATTTCGGGCTGTTCGGCGTGGCAACCCGCCACGGTATCGGCGCCAAACTCGGTCAGCATGAGCGGCTTGTGATACCTGGTGTAGAGCGCATCTAATTCCGCGGAAAGTTTCTGGCAGCCAAGATCGAGGTCGCCGGGCTCGCTGTACCAGCCATAGTAGCGGTTAAGGCACATAAAGTCGAGAAACTCAAAAGACTGTTCCTCCACCCCAACGTGAGTCACGAGCGTGATCGGGCGGGTAGCATCCAGGCTCCTGGCAAGGTCATATAAGTCACGGAAGAAAGGCTTCGCCGCCGGACGCCAGGAATGAGGCTCATTGGCCAGGGACCAGGCGATGACGCTGGGATGGTTCTTATCGCGTTCGATCAACTCCTCAGTATACTGGCGGCAGAGTTGGAGACGGCGCTCCAGGCCCGGCTCGTCAAAAAACAGTCCGACAGCCGGGGTTTCATCGATCACCAGGAAACCCAGCCGGTCTGCCAAGTCCATCATTTGCTCGGAGTAAGGATAATGTGTGGTCCGGAAAGAGTTGCTGCCAACCCACTGCATCAGGGCATAGTCTTTGACGATCAGCGCCGGCAGGATGCCGCGTCCCACCACAGGGAAATCTTCATGGCGACCAAAGCCTTTCAGGTAAACCGGCTGGCCGTTGAGCAGCAGTTGGTCGCCCTCGATGCGTACTGTGCGGATACCAATCGGGAGCGTATAACGGTCGTAACTTTGACCCTGGCTTTCCAATTCGACAGTCAACTGGTAGAGAGCCGGCGAGTCTGGGGACCACAAGTCGGCTCTGGGCACGCGTAAAACGACAGCCGAATCAGTCTCCATCTCGACTTCAGCCTGAACCGGTTCCCCGCTACCCTGCAGGTTGAGGCGGGCCCGCGCCGGGGCTGTCTCACCACGCTGTACGTGGACGTGTACCAGCCCGATATCTCCTTCGATGTCCGTATTCACGGTCAGATCGGAAATGCCCGCGCGGTGGGTTGAGTAGAGCAAAACCGGGCGGTGGATGCCGCAGTATGGGAAGAAATCGAATGAGCCATCCGGGTAATTGAGTTCGGTAAAACGATCCTGCGAGTCCCGGTGAACATTTCCCGGCGGGACACGATCCGGCGCGAGGGAGCCATCCACACACAGGACCAGCAGGTTGGCATCCTGCCGCAACAGCTGAGTGACCTCGAATTCAAACGGCAGGTGTCCGCCCTCGTGCCTGCCCAGCCAGACGCCGTTCAACCAGACATCTGCCAGGTAATTGACCGAACCAAAGCGCAGAAAATTCCTGTGAGATTCGATCCTTCCGGGTACCTCGAAGCGGGTCTGGTACCAGGCGGGGCCGAGATAATCGCGTAATTCGGCAAACTGTTCGTTCCAACTGGCAGGCACCGCGATGGGACGCCCGCCCGGGAACCCTGCCTTCCAGCCCAGCGCTTCTCCGGCATTTTCCGGGTCGAAACGGATTTCCCAGAAGCCGGAAAGGTCGAATAACTGGCGAAAGCGATTGGATTGTGGATATAACATGATGTATCCTTTCAAGGTTTATGCTGTATGTACGCCGCGCAATTTTACTTGCTCTGCCAGGTGACAGGCGACCTTCCGCCCGGTTCCAATCTCACGCAGGGCCGGCGCCTCGGTCTGGCAGCGGTCAATGGCATACGGGCAGCGGGGATGGAAATAGCAGCCGGAGGGTAGGTTGCTGCATCTGGCATCCGTCGAACCGGATATCTCGCTGGCTGAGCGCTGGACCTCCACAGCTGCAAATATCCTCGGTTCACTCTGGGAAAACTATACCAGCCGGGAATCTCTGGGGCCGAGCCTGCTGGTCCATGCGACGCGCTCCAATCCCGAAGGCTATATGGATCATGGCTTGATCTATGGCGATTACTATTTTGTCGAAGGGCTGCTCCGGTTGATCGATCCCGTGCTGGCAGGTCACCTGCACTAGTCGATAGCCGCGATCCGCTTGCGAGAATATTTGCAGACTAGAAATATGGTTTGATCAATTGGCATCCAAAACAATGAATTAAAAAACACCGGTCCTTTCGTTGAGGCACGGCGTTTTTGGTTAGATGCTGTGTAAGTACTACAGAGGCTAGGCCACCACAGCAGGGCGGAATTTATAGCCGTATATTGATTACCTTACACTCTTAAAACCTGGACGCTGATTCACGCTGAAAACGCAGATTTTCTTCTTGAATCAGCGAAAATCAGCGTTTTTCTGCGTCCCAAAACCATTGGGTAAGTTAACCAGAGCCGTATACCAGATTTGTACCGCGCCGGGAAGATTTTGGCAACGCTTTAGTCACCAAAAAGCATATAATATCTGTAATGCCCAATATCCTTCCTGCATCGCTGACCTCACTCCTCGGACGCGAAAAAGAAACCGCGAGTTTATGCCAACTCTTGTGCTCCCCCGAAGTGCGCCTCGTCACCATTACTGGTCCCGGCGGTGTGGGTAAGACAAGTCTGGCATTGCAGGTTGCCCATGATTTACAAGACGCCTTTACTGACGGCGTCTTCTTTATTTCTCTTGCAGCAATTACTGACTCAACTCTTATCATTCCTACGATTGCGCACACTCTGGGCGTGATCGAATCCCCGAACCGCTTGTTGCTGGATAGCCTCAAAGAGTTTCTGCGCGAGCGGCAAGCCTTGTTATTGCTCGACAATTTTGAGCAGATTATGTCCGCTGCGCCGCTGTTGAGCGAGTTGTTATCCGCCTGCGCCGGGTTGCGGATGCTGTCCACCAGCCGTGAGGCATTACGCTTGCGCGGTGAGCAGGAGTTTCCTCTCTTGCCGCTCGCCTTGCCTGATCAGTCATCGGTCGAAACGCTGATGCAATATCCGGGCATCGCGTTGTTTGTCCAACGCGCGCAAGCTATTCAGCCTGACTTCCAATTGATTCAAGGGAACGCGCCCGCAGTATCTGAAATATGTGCGCGACTCGATGGTCTGCCGCTGGCGATTGAACTGGCCGCCGCGCGGATCAAGTTGCTGCCTCCACAAGCGATGCTTGTGCGGCTGCAAGGGTCATCCCTCGGATTGCTCACCAGCGGAGCGCATGATCTCCCTGCTCGTCAGCAAACGTTGCGTAGCGCCATCCAATGGAGTTACGACTTGTTGAATGCCGACGAGCAACGTACGTTCCGAAGCCTGTCCGTTTTTGTCGGTGGATGTACATTGACCGCAGCACTTTCGACGATTGAGTCACCCGCATCTTTTAATGTGCTCGATTCATTGGTGAACAAGAGTCTCCTGCGTCAAACCGAAACCGATAGTGAGCCGCGTCTGACCATGCTGGAAACCATTCGCGAGTTTGGGTTGGAGGAGTTGACTTCCACACATGAACTGGAAGCCGCGCGCCGTGCTCACGCCACCTACTACCTGTCATTTACGGAAGATGCCGAGCCAAACCTGACAAGCGCAGATCAGAAAACATGGATTCAGCGGCTGCTCCGTGAGCAGGATAATTTGCGCGCCGCTCTTCACTGGGCGATTGAACATCAAGAGGGTGAATTGGCTCAGCGCATGGCTGGCGCGTTACAGGCGTTCTGGCTTACCCGCGGCTGCTGGAGCGAGGGACGTCGTTGGCTGGAAGAATCCTTGGCAATGGACTCGGGTGCGGCGCTGGCACCCGCTGTCCGTGCCAAGACGCTGTATGGGGCAGGCGTCCTGACTCGCTTTCAGGGCGACTTTGCCCGAGCGCGGATGTTGTTAGAACAAAGCCTGACGTTGTATCGTCCCCTCGCCGATAAAACCGGGGTGCTCATGGCGCTCGTGGAATTGAGCCGCATCACTGCCTTTCAAGATGATCAAACGGCAAAGGTGTCCTTTCTATCTGAAGCCGCCTCCCTGCTTGAAACCTTGCCCGATACCGTCATGAAAGCGTATGCCTACTCAGAGCTGGCTACTGCCATGTTGGATATTAATGTTAGCCCCATTCAATTTCCCCCCGAGGCGCCCCGCTACATGGCTGAAAGCGTACGCATTAATCGCGCGTTAAACAACCCGGCTGGGTTGGCGTTGGCTCTCGCCCGTCAAGGCAGTGGCGCGTTATTCACAGGGGATTTCACTCTGATGGCGTCCCAGTTGGACGAAGCCGAGCGCCTGGCGCTGGAACTCGGCGATGAGCGTATCCTGAGCCGCCTGGCAGGCATGCGCATGTTGCTCGACATGCAGAAAGGCGATTTGACCGCCGCGCGCCGCCGCCTGCAAGACACTTTCCAGCAGGCTGCTAACCGAGGTGACCATCAGTTGCCCTCCTGGCTGCCAATGCTGGCTGTCGTTCTGCATAGGCAAGGTCTGGATGTGTGGTCGGCACGGATTTTTGGTCTGGCAGATACTTTGACCGGGACCTATCAAACGCGTGGTGAAGGGATAGCAACAGCCTTCAAGCGATTCTTGGGTATCGGTGACATTCACGCCGAGTTACGCGCCCAATTGGGCGATGAAGCCTTTGCCCGCGAGTTCGCGGCAGGCAAGCATCTGACTCTGGATGACCTGCGGGCGATTCCTCACCCGCCGGAGCCTGACTCTGCCGCCCAGGCTATATCCGCCTCTGGGACATCCCTGACCGCGCGCGAAATCGAAGTACTCCGCCTGCTCGTGCAGGATTTGAGCAACCCGCAAATCGCCGAGCGGCTCGTCGTCAGCCGCCGTACGGTCGATGCTCACCTGCGCTCGATCTACGATAAGCTGGGCGTCAAATCCCGCGACGCGGCGCTCCGCGTGGCGAGGGAGCAGGGAATAATCCCTTAACGGTATGTCGTTGCGAGGAAGGTGCTCTTCCCGACGAAGCAATCTCCTCGTCAAACTGGGGATTGGTTCGGGCAAGTACGCCTTCGCAACACTTGCACCTGGCGCAAGTGCAGGTGTGACAGATATAGAAAAATAGGCAACCCAAATAGGCAAGCGGAATAGGTAAGTTGCCGATGCGTCTCGCATGCTTGCGTCCTATACTGTCAGTAACTATTCACACCAAAGGAGCCTACAATGTCTAAATCAAGCACGCAAACGCCAACCGCCGGTCAGCCCATCCCGACCCCGCCCGATTTCCCAGTCGTTTGGGATGACCCCCGCGATGCCAAAATCACCTGGATGCTTAATGACCGTCCCAAAACCCCCATATCGCTATTGGCCTATGCCGTTGTCGGCGCCTTTATGATGGGCACTGTTCCCGACTTCCAGCGGGCGGGCTTGCCCATTAGTTTACGCTTGACCCGCGTTAACACCTACTCATACTTCGCCATGGCTCCCAAATCCGCGCCGCCGGATGTTGTGATGAAAGGCATAGGCCTGCTCAACCGCGCCGCGCCGGGCGTGTTCAAGCTGATGATGGGCAAGATGGTGGGCGGGATGTCGAAAAAGACAGAGGCTTTCCTCAATCCCATCGTCGAAAGATTCGAGTCCTATTGGCTCGACGAAATCCTGCCGGAGATCAAACAGCACCTCGCCTACTTCGAAAGTTGCGACTTGCGCGGCATGAGCCTCGATCAGCTGCGCGCACACCTGGCAGAGACCCTCAAGCGTGTGGAGCGTATAGGTGGCCTGCATGGCGTCATCATACCGAGCATCTTTGCCCTGGACCAGTTCGAGGCGTTGTATTGCGAATTATTCGAGGGCGCCAGCACGTTGGATGCTTTGCGACTCACGCAAGGCTTTGATAACAAGATATTGGAAGGCGACCGCGCGCTGTGGCGTTTGAGCCGCGCCGCTCTGGCAACGCCCGAGGTGTACGCGATTCTTTCGGGGCACGCGGCGGTTGACGTGATCCCCGCCCTGGAAAAATCGGAAGCGAGCCGGCCGTTCCTGGCTGACCTGCGCGTCTGGCTCAGTCAATATGGTCAGCGTCTCAATTCAGCCTTTGCGCTGGGCGAACCGAGTTGGATCGAAGACCCGACCCATGCCATCGAATATTTGCAGGCGGACCTCGCGCTGCCCGAACCCAAGCCTGAAATGGAGCCCGCCGCGTTGGTCGCCGGGCGCGAGAAGGCGGTGGCTGAGGCGCGCCTCAAACTTGCCGGTTATCCACAGCCCGTCGTTGCTCGCTTTGAAAAATTGTTGAAGGCTGCCCAGACCGCGGTCGTTGTCCTTGAAGATCACAACTTCTGGATTGACCAGCGCTTCTTCTATCACGTCCGGCGGCTCCTCATGGAATTTGGAGGGCGCCTGGCTCAGAACGGAACGATTGAGTCGGCGAGCGATGTGTTCTATCTCACGCCGGATGAATTACAGAATGGTCGAGATGTTCCAATGAAGGAACTGGTAAAGGAACGCAAGGCGGAGATGGAGCGCTTCAGCCATATAACCCCGCCTCCGAAGTTGGGCACGATGCCCGCTTTTGAGATGACTGACGGCGGCACCTTGATGCGTGTCATGTCCAAGGGCGAAATGGGCACACCCAACACCAGTCCGCGCGAGGCGAACAAGGTCAAGGGGATAGCCGGTTCAGCGGGCGTGGTGCGCGGCACCGCCAGGGTGATTCACTCGCTGGCAGAGGCGGGCAAACTTCAGCCGGGGGATGTGCTGGTAGCCAAATTTACATTACCGCCATGGACACCGCTGTTCGCTACAGCCTCAGCCGTTGTCACCGATACTGGCGGGGTGTTGTCCCACAGTGCGGTTGTCGCCCGTGAGTATCGCATCCCGGCGGTGATTGGCACAGATTATGCGACGAGCACCTTCCAGGATGGGCAACTGCTCGAAGTGGATGGCAATGCCGGTACCGTACGTGTCGTGTCTGAAAACGAAGAATCTAACGCGATCAATCTGCAATCGGCAACCGAAAATCGGAAATCAAATGAGCCTGCTCTGGTTGGGTGATCCCAAATCCTTTGACGTAGCTTTGGTGGGTGGCAAGGCGGCAAATTTGAGCCGCCTTGCCCGCCTGTATCACCGCGTGCCGGATGGCTTTTCCCTGCCTGTGACGGTGATGGATGAGGCGCATCCACTCGACTTGCGGGATGAAATCACCGCTGCCATCTCGGACCTGATGAACTGCCACCGCCTCCCTGACTTTATCGCCGCTGTGCGCTCTTCCGCTGTGGATGAAGATGGAGCAACGGCCTCCTTCGCCGGACAACACGAAACGTATCTCAACATCGTCGGTGCGGATGCCATTATTCAAGCAGTGATACGTTGCTGGGAATCGGCACGGTCTGAGCATGCTCTGGAATATCGCCGTCAACAAGGACTATCCGTGGAGCGTCTGCAACTCGCTGTGCTCGTCCAACAGTTGGTCACGTCAGATGTCTCCGCGGTGGTATTCAGTGCGAATCCAATCACGGGTGATCGCGATGAGGTTGTGATCAACGCCAGTTGGGGCCTGGGCGAGAGCATCGTCGGCGGGACGGTCACTCCCGACATGTTCGTCGTTCGAAAATCTGATCTTGCAATCATTAACCGCGCCATCGCCGACAAACAATGCATGACCGTCTCTACCCCGGGCGGCACCCGAGAAGTGGAAGTGCCACGCTTCATGCGTGGACAGTCATCTCTTGCCGACGAACAGGCGATGGAGATCGCGCGGCTGGCGCTGACGTTGGAAACGACGATGGGTCATCCAGTAGATGTTGAGTGCGCCTACGCAGGTGGAGAGTTGTACCTGCTGCAATGCCGTCCGATTACAACGCTAAGATAGCAGCTATAACACTTTATGTAAAACTGGGCAAGCAAAACGCCTGCCCGTTTGGAAATCGAATCGAGAGGTCTCTAAATTGCTTTAACTGCAGCATGATTGTGTATCCGATCGTTTAAGCGAAAACATCCCTACATACAGGGGTGTTCGCTGATTTCTCCTGTTTGCTTCTTTATTTAGTAGGTATAAAGCCGCGGCCTAAATTTATAGCCGTATACCAGATATATACCTCCTGCCTGGTGACATCACGACTCACAAGGCATGGCTTCCAGTAGTTCCTTCAGCTTGCGCATATCGCCTCCTTGCTGTCGCTTGACCATCCTGGTGATAAGCGGCCAGGCCAGCTTTAAGAGGCCGCGTGGCTCCCCCTCATATCTGACGGCGAATCGTGTGCCACTTTCGACGCGCTCAAATGTCCTCCAGAATTTTAGCTGGAGAGGTCCCGACACGGTTTTCCAGGCCGCTATCTGGTTTGGCTCGTACTCGGTAACCTCGTATTCGGTCCCGGGAGTCCGTCGGCCGAGAACCCCTTCGAACACAATAAACCTGGCGCCTATGCCAGGGGAGCCCCCAGACGTTTTCCTCACCTCCACAAACGCACTATGCCACTTCACGTCATTCTCAAGGTTAGCCAGAAACGCAAAGGCCTCCTCAATGGGTCGCTTAATCACGATACTCAGTTCGAATGCATCCATTTAACTTATATCCTCTCATCATAACTGTTGAACTCGATCAAGTTTCCCTCGGGATCGAAAAAGTAAAACATCCGACAGTGTAACCAACTTGATGTATTTGAATGTACGATCTCAATGCCGAGTTGCTCTATCCGTTTCTTTTCAGACTCAAAATCATCCAGCGCAATCCTAATTGCAAAATGAGAAAGGGTAGTCAGTTTCGGGTCGATTTGAGGAGATTTATCTCGTGTGAACCAATCTATCCATTTTTCTTCGAAAAGCGCCATGTGATCATTCCCTGCCCCGACGGCGTAAAATATAATTGTGCCATTGTTATCTTTGATTTCTCGTAGAACTTCAAGACCTATCACTTGTTCATAAAATCTTCTCATCAGATCAAGGTCATGGACACGCAACGCTATTTCAGCAATTCCTGTAATCGATTGGTTAGGCTTGTTCATGGCTACTCCTTTGCGGGCGATTGGCTTCAACAGCGTTCGACTTTTTGGGAAGAATGCTATGGATGAGCGTAGGCTCTTTCACAACGGCTGGTTGTACCAATACGAGGCTCACCGCTGGATGTCCACGCCCCTAATTGCATAAGCGGCATCCATCGTTGAAAGTTTGCGGGATTACTTAAGAAGTCGAATACGTCTTGCTGTGGGCGGTTGATAAAAACGCTTAATGTGAACTTGCCCATCGTCTATTTTCCTTTGGCTCATCAAATTATGCTTGAATACTCGAATTTTCCTTGGAGACAGTTGTCTGTATGCCGTGTCAACCCGCTTCCAACAACTGCTTTAAGGTTTTGAGTTCGCTTCCGTTCAATTTCGTAGCGAACCTGCCCATCAATCCTGCGGCAAACCTCAGTATGCTGACCATTTCAAACTCGCCAACCTGAGATACTCGTGTACCGCTCTCCTCTGGTTCCAGCCTAAATGAATGAGCCATGGCTTTCATAGGAAACGGCACGGTGAGTATCTTATAGCCGTAGCGGTTGGGCATATCCCATTGAGTAATCTCAAGTTGCATTTCCGTCTCTTTGCCCGCCATCTTCATTATTGCCCTGACAGTTGAACCTACACCAGGCTCACCGCTGGATGTCCACGCTGCTGATTCCAACATCGGCATCCATTGATGCTTGATTGCAGGATCGCTCAAGAAGTCGAATACATCCTGCGGTGAACGGTTGATAAAAACGCTTACTGTAAACTTTTGCATCTCATACTCTCCTTTTATTGGTTGATATTCGCAGTCCTCCGCCGAAGGATTCCCAACGGCAGCCCGATGAGCAGGGACGATAAAACCCGTCATTGATCGGCTCTATGCCTTGGAGCAAATTGCCGAGGCGCACAGGTATGTCGAAACCGATCGGAAAAAGGGAAATGTGGCGATCACTGTTGAACATAATAGCAATGTCTAGAAGGCGACATAGGGGAAATTATCATTGCACCTCCTTAATGCCACGATCATTTTCCCAAAGATAGACGCTCAATTTGCCATAATCTTGAAATCCCAGGCGGCGGTATACGTTGTAGCCCCCTTTGGATGCCTGTAGAATGCCAATTCGATATCCCATCTGGCGCGCCTCGAGCAATGGAGCCAACGTGACGGCCGAGCCAATCCCCTGACCGCGAGCATCTGGAATGCATGAAACATTATAGATTCCCGCTACACCTTCAGAGAGGAATAATTGGGATGTGGCAACTGGCTTTCCATCCAACAGGGCCAGATAGGTTTGAAACCGCGAGTCAAAAATCGCATCAGCGAAAAAATCAAGCCAAACCTTCTCAAAACTCTCATCGATTCTGAAACCCATACTTGCAATATGGATCCACTGTTTCAATCCATGTTCCCCGTCCACAGGTACGATTCTCAAGCCAGGATGAGTCGGCAAACCATCCGGTAACAGCGAGAGATCGACCGCCATCTCAGTGGCGAATTCATCTCTGAATGTCAAACCATGAGCAAGCAGAACTTTGTTTATCTCAGCGGATGGTACGTTTTCATGAGTCAGCCAGGAGAGTTTCCTGATATTCATGGACCTGAAGTGAACCAGTGTGCTTTCAACAAGGTCGTCAACTCCTTCGGAGGGCAAATGGTTGCACACGACCAGGTTCATGAAATGATCCGGCAGATTCGTCATCAGCCAGGTCAGGTAGCGGCCAATGGACAGTTCCACGTTGGGTGACTGCGCCAGGCAGTAATGATACGCCTCCCAGTTTGCCTGGATGGCGGATTTCACCGATTTCCTTCCAGAGAGTTCAGTCAAGATATTTTTCATGTTAAAAGTTGATGCGGTCGTTAAAACGGTTTGAACCTCATCAGCCAGAGGAGGATGGCAAGCCCAACGATACCTACAGCCGAAACGATCAGCGCATTGGGCGCGTTACGCGCCTCATCAAATTCTTTTTGCGCGGCGGACAAGTCCACATTTGTTTTTCTGGCTTCGATCAGGCGCTGGGCAGCGTTAAAGATCATGCCGTAGTAACCTGCCCCATATTGATACATGACCCAGGAAACTACCAGGAAAACAAGCACTGAAAGCCAGATCCACCATTGTCGCCACCATACAGTCATAAATGCAGGCGCAAAGCCGAAGAGCCCCATGGCGACAGTGAGATACCTGACATACTTGATGTCGGGAACATTATTGAAGAATGTCAGGCTTCGTTCAGGGTCGGGCTCGCCGCGGAATTTCAGCATCGCGGCGGCATGGGCTCCGTGTGTGAGCATGAAGAGAAAGGCAAAAAAGATGTGCAGAAGTACCAGCCAGTTGTACATATCAGACTCCTTAATAACCAAAACTATGCCATGTCATTGCGAGCGCACGTTGCGAATAGATCGGCTTGCCTTCTGCGACGGACTCAAACTGGATACTTACCTTGGCCTTTGCAATCCTGGTGGCTTCGCTCTGATCAGTGATTTTCTTGTTTACCGCGTATTCCGCTGCACAAGTATTCCCAACGGCAGCCCAATAAGCAGAATGTGCTGCAGGACGAGTTCGATGAGCAGCCACAATGGTGGAGCTGGCAACGCAGGCGCGGCGCTGAGAGGAAGAACGATAAGGTTCATCACGATGAAGACGCCAAACCCATACAGGATCGAGCCAGGAATGACATGGCGGCGCAGTAGCGGAATTCGGTCAGCGCTGAAAATAAAAACGCCAGCCATAATCGTAGTCATAATGAAGTCAAGGACCAGCCCAAGCAAGGCAGTGGCGGGTCCGCCTGTAAAGGCGGCATCACCCATTGCACCACTGGCTACATATTGCAATGAACTAATAAATGGAGTCTTAAGAATCAGCCCAAAAACGATTCCAATTTGGACTATTAAATGGAGCAAACCAGTAATAATTCCGCCGATCACACTTAAGCGTAGGAGTGAATTGCGGTTGCTAAGGGACGTGCTGGCAATAGTAGACATAATTAAGCTTCCTTTCTTTTTTTAATTCTGACGGTTTGCGTTACCTGCACTAGCCACGAGATGATTTTGCTGGAAGCAGGAAGAACTCGAAGCGAAATGTTTGACGCGAAGCGTGCGGCAGAATCCCTCTATGCCGCAAACAACAGGTATGCAGCATACAGAATGACGGTGGCATCAAGTAGCCAGATTATCTTGTCTAGAGTCTTGTCGCGGACGGGCTTGTTGAATGTGAGGCTCAAGCCGAGGATGCCGATGGCCGCCAAAAGCAACACCGCCCAGAGCGCATACGGCGCGGAGAGGTACACCGCGATCGCCAACGCAGCATACACAATCGCGAATAGGAGGAACGGCTGGTTATTGTTGCGGATCCCGAAGCGGGCCACTACGATGCCATGCACAATGGCATTCGTTGTAAGAAGGGTTAGAAGTAGCGACATTGTGAAAGTTCCTATTTAGACAGATTGTGAGTCCTAAGATTTGCGTTTCTCACTCTCGATGGGCCGGTTGATCATGAAACTCAATTCGAATTCATGCATTTAACTTATATCGTCTCATCATGACTGATGAACTCGATCAGGTTCCCTTCGGGATCGAAAAAGTAAAACATCCGACAGTGCATCCAACTCGATGTAATTGAATGAACGATCTCAATGCCGAGCTGCTCTATCCGTTTCTTTTCAGACTCAAAATCATCGAGCGCAATCCAAAGGGCAAAATGAGAAAGGCTAGTCAGCTTCGGGTCGATTTGAGGAGATTTATCGCGCGTGTACCAATCGATCAATTTCTCTTCGAAAAGCGCCAGGTAGTCATCCCCCGCCCCGACGGAATAGAACACAACTACCAGTGCGCCATCGCTGTTCTTGGTTTCTCGCAGAACTTCAAGACCTATCACTTGTTCGTAGAATCTTCTCATCAGATCAAGGTCGTGGACACGCAACGCTATTTCAGCAATTCCTGTAATTGATTGGTTTGGCTTGTTCATGGCTATTCCTTTGAGACTATTGGCATCAACAGCGTTCTTCTTTTTGGGGAAGAATGCTATCGATGAGCACATGGTCTTTCACAACAGACCTATCGGAATTATGCAGAATACTCCTGTTGAACTAGCCGCCTAACGCGTAGCTACTGCCTTTGGACGGCTAAGCCGGTGGCCTGGCGGGGATTTGGTAGGTGAAGCGGTAATCGGTCGCTGCTAAAACATCGTGTTGTTGTTCGCTGATGTTTCGGGGACTTCCTGCACGACATCCCAGTGTTCAACGATCTTGCCGTTCTCGAGACGAAAGATCTCCACTACCGCCGAACCGCGGTCGCCGGGTTTGAGGATCAAGTGACTATGCAAGACCACCAAATCGCCTTCCGCGATGATCCTTTTTGTTTCCATGCGAAACTCTGGAAAGTTTTGCGCGAACCATTTAACAGTCTTAATAAAAGACTCGGGACCATCTGCTGTGCCGGGATTGTGCTGACGATAGTTCGTCCCGAGATATTTGGCAACTGCTTCTTCGGGCTTGCGCATGGCGAGCTCATGCCACTCGCGTGCGATACTCTTGTTTTCTTCCAATGAGTTGTTCATAGATTCTCCAGTTATTTGTATATGATTTGAAATCTTTCGTGAATGGATCAAGACAATTGCCTGATGACAATAGCCCTAAACGGTGCAGCCAACAGTTCTTCGAGAGGCGCATAAGCGCCGTCGGTCATCGCTTGTTGCATGACTGCAGCCCGCACCTCGGCGGAAGCCCAATCTGCGATCTCAACCAGGATGTCGGGGTTATCGATCACTTCATATTGCAGGCTGCCGAGAAAACCAGGTTGAACCGCCCCATATTTCGCCACAACACTCGCTAGCAGATTCATGAGCTCAGTCCGCCTGCCTGGTTTGGCGTGGAGTTCGACGATCACTTTGATTGACCCTTCATTTTCCATTGACATGGTTGCTCCCACAGTAAAGTAGATTTGCTTACTCTGTATATTGTGACAATTCCGGCAGCGACTGCAAATACATCCAAATCGCCTGCAACTCATAATCATGGAGGTTGCGGTATTCGTTCCACGGCAGGAGCTTGGGGTCCAATTCATGACCGCCCGGCGTCACACCTGTACGGATCGTATTGATGAAATCTGCCTCCGTCCAAAAGGCAAGTTCGCCGCCCGGTGTCAGATTTGGGGAAATCCGCGTGATGGTCGGGTCGGGGAACGGGCCGCCATTGAGGTTGGGTCCGTGGCAGATGCGGCAATCGTTGATATTCACCATGTATTCACCATATTCGGTGCTTGCACCCCGCGCGGGCGCACTAACATTCACCTCATGGCTAACCTCCTCCACCGGCATATTGGGCAGAACGCCTGCGGCAAACAATATCTTTGCCAGCGGTGTGAACTGTTTTCCAGCCACCGCGTGGTCAACCGGCGGGACGGTTCGGACGTAGGCAATGATCGAGGCAAGGTCTTCATCGCTTAAATGAGACGTCGCTCCCACCGCGATCATAAAGATGGGTTTCCCATCCTGGTCGATGCCGTGCCGAATGGCGCGCACAAAATCCTCGGTGGAAAAATCATCGCCGATCCCGCCTTCGCCGCTCGTCAGGTTGGCGGAATCGATCGTCCCCAGCGGACCACCGTCGAACCAATTTTCGAGTCCACTCAAATCCGCACCGTGACAACCTGCGCACAAAGTCTCCACGCGATATTTGCCGTAGGCGAGGCTTTCCGCATCCGTTGGAATTTCAAGATTCGTTGCTGGAAAATCATATGTCTTATTGATGCGGGCGTTGCCCATCAAAAAATAAAGTCAGAGCTGCAATAAAGATCAGCCCAACCAACGAGCCCAACACGATCCCGATCCATTTGAAAACTTTCTTCATACAGAGACACTCCTTCGGTGAACATTAGACATCCCGTATAAGGATGTCATAAGGCACATGGGATAAGAATCATCTACTTTGAGCTACTGCGGAGCGCTTCGGGTTCATACCGCCCGTTCGCCCGACTCTGAGAACCTGACGCGCTCCGCCTGCAGTTTCTGCTAAATGCCTAACTTCCGCTTTGTGCCGGCGCGGGGATTGCGCCAAGTTGCTGCATCAGGCTCATGCTATCCATCTGGCCCCAATGTTCCACAAACTTGCCCTCAGCAATGCGGATGATGTCGATCACTCCGAAGGATACACTCCTGCCGGTTGGTGGAATGCCCATGAACTCACCCTTATGGGAGCCGCTCCAGGTCTGACGGATTACCACTTTATCGCCTTCGGCGACAATATCATCTATCGTGGCTTTGAAATCTGGGAAGGCGCTACGCAACATGGTGGTCAACTGTTTGACGCCCTCACGATCACGCGGTATTCCGGGTGGGAGTTCTTCGCGTTCAGCGAAGTCGGGCGCCAAGAACTCGTCGGCCTGACTCACGTTTCCCTGATTGAAGACTTTCTCCACCATTTGACGAACTAACTCTTTATTCTGTGCAGTTGACATGGTTACTCTCCTCGCATAATCAGAATTGAGAAAACGGTCAGATCATTACATTCCCGGCACTTTGACGCCGATTTGACCCAGCGCGGCCGGGATGCCGCCGTCGGACGGCGAGTCAACCTCGATGCGAGAGACTTTGTCGCCCTCCACAGTGACGATGTAGGTATCCTTGACCGACACCCCTTTACCGGTCGGCGGAATGCTCGGCAAGCCTGGCATGGGCAGGTTTAAGGGACCGTTGTTCGTGCCACTCCATATCGCCTGCACGGTGGCCTGGTTGCCTTTGGCCGTCACGTTTTGGATGTCAAATTTCAAGTCGGGGAAGGCTGTCTTCAATGCGCCCAAAATACTGATGGCTTCCTTTGCCGGTATGGGCTGTGGCAGCACGCCGCCGGCCGCCACGGCATCCGGGGTCAGGTATGACTCAGCCGCGTCCACATCGTTCATCTTGGTGATAAAATCACTTGCAATCTGTTCTACATTCATCGTAAACTCCTTTGTAGTTCTTGCATTATCATGGTTGGTCTTGTTACGCTATACTGGTAAGTGTAGGAATTGAGCATTAATTCATCATTATTTATGTCTATAATGTCAGAATTGATTTTCTCTTTTATCGGTCCAGTTCAACTCTCTCATCCACAAACAGGGGAGATCACAATTACGAAACGCAAGGCGCTGGCTTTGCTCGTTCACCTGGTGATCGAAGTGGATCATCCTCACACGCGCGAATCTCTGCTGGGCCTGTTGTGGCCCGAAGATTCCACTGCTGCCGCGCAGAACAGCCTGCGCGTCACCTGGTCGCAACTGCAAAAATACCTTGAGAAAGCCCAGGAGGATGCTCAGCCTTACCTGATCTCGAACCGCCTCGATTTGCAGTTCAATCCCCTTAGCAGGTACGAACTGGATGTAACTCTCTTCCGAGACCTGGTCGAAGCGTGCCGTACTCACGCGCATTCCGGGCAACCGCAGGAGTGCGCCGAATGCGCTGCCCGCCTGGCCCAGGCTGTGAAATTGGTGCGTGGGCCTTTCCTGGATGGTTTTTCTCTCCCGGATTGCCCGGCCTTTGACGAGTGGCTCTTTTTTCAGCGAGAGCGCCTGCAGCTGCAAATCACCGCTGCGCTGGAACAATTGGCTGATTTCCACGAACGCGCTGGGCAACTGCCTGAAGCCGAACGCTTCATCCGCCGTTTGCTTGAATACGATCCGCTGAGCGAATCTACCTACCGTCAATTGATGCGGGTGCTTGCGCGCGCGGATCAGCGCAGTGCCGCACTGGATGTTTACGAAACCTGCCGCCGCGTGCTGGCAACCGAACTTGGTCTCGCGCCAGCCGTTGAAACCGTGACGCTTGCCGAACAAATCCGCACCCACGCGCTGTTCGAGTCGCATGCCACGCACGTTGAACTGCCACCCGTTCTGACGCGCTTTTTTGGGCGACAGCAAGAATCTGCGCGCCTGGTCGATTTTCTGTCGCGCCGAACCGTCAAACTGGTGACATTGGCAGGACCGGGCGGTGTTGGCAAGACCCGCCTCGCGCTCGAAGTTGCCCACCGCATGGCAGGCGTTTTTGCCCAAGACATCTGCTTCGTTGAACTAACCGGGGTGACGGATGAGAAGTCCGTGGATGACGCGGTCGCGGCGGCGCTGCATCTGCCGACCAGCACCGGACGATCCTCCACAGGTGCGATATTGGATTATTTGCATGGCAAGACCATGCTCCTCGTATTGGATAATTGCGAACACCAGGTGAAAGCCTGTGCACGACTCGTCCAAATGCTCTGCCACGATGCCGAAGGTCTGACCGTACTTGCAACGAGCCGCATCCCGCTTCACATTGAGGAGGAGCATCTAGTCCGGCTGGAACCATTTGTAATCCCCGCAGTCAATGACACGGAACAACTCACGGTTGTGGACGCGCTGCGCTTTGACTCGGTTCAACTGTTCACAGACCGAGCTGCACAAGCCCTGCTGCAATTTACGCTGACCGATGCGAATGTCAGGGCGGTTGTTCGTATCTGCCAGCAACTGGACGGCATCCCATTAGCGATCGAGATCGCCGCTGCACAGGCGCGCGCGCTGCCTATCGAAGCGATCGCCGAACGGTTGGATCAACGCTTCACCTGGTTGAATAAACGCGCGGGTGAAACCGCATCAAGACAACGCACTTTGCACACCTTGATTGACTGGTCTTACGGACTCTTGAATGCCCAGGCGCGTTCGTTATTGCTCCGCTTATCGGTCTTTGCCGGAGGGTGGACCTTGGAAGCCGCCGAGGCAGTCGGTTCACATGATGGACCATGTGCCGATTTGCTTGCTGAACTGGTCGACCACTCGCTGGTGGTTTTTGGGGCGGATGTCGAGCATCGCCGCTACAGTATGCATGAGATCATTCGCCAGTTTGCCCAGGAGTATTTACGCGGCAGCGATCAAGAACTCGATGCGTTGGAACGCCATGCCCGCTATTATGCAGGGCTTGTCTCCCAGGCGGCAGAAAACCGAACGGGGCAACCGTTCTCTCAGCGATTGCAGACTGTCGTAAATGATCACGATAACCTGCGACAAGCGTATGAATGGTTGCTCGTTCACGATCGCGAGCAGGCACTTGCTCTGGTCGCGCAGTTAGGCACGGAACTGAATTTCTGGGAACAGGGCGGATTTTTCCAGGAAGGGCGTCGCTGGCTGCAACGCGCCTTGGAAGACACTCAGGGATCGGTTTCGCTTCAGCGCGGCCACGCCTTGCTGGCGGCGGCTGACCTATCTTCGGCGATCACCGATTTCGACTATGGGTTACAGTGTGTTGAGCACGCGCATGAGTTATTTCAGCAACTTGGCGATCAGCGGGGGGAGATCGACGCCCAGTTGAAGTATTGCAATCTAGCCTCGCTCGCTGGCAAAGACGCCAAGATACAAGCGCAGACTGAAGAAGCGCTTCGGATGGCTGAGCAGATCTCCTATAAGGCTGGGATAGCGAGAGCCCAGGGAATGCTGGGAATAATTGCTTACGATGCCGATATGCTTGAAGCAGCACTTCAATATCATTTCACGAGTGTTGCACTGCGGCGAGAACTGGGGAGCCCATTGGAACTCACAGCGGCCCTTACTAATCTTGGTGTAACCTTGTTGGAAATCGGTGAATACGTGGCGGCAAGACAGGCGTTCGAGGAATGCCGTGACATTGAACATTCGCTGGGCTATCAGCGTGGTGTTGCCACCGACATACATAACCTGGGGGAAACGGCTTATAAGATGGGGGAGTATGGGAATGCCAGGGAACTACTCTGCGAATCGCTGCGTATTCGCCACCATTTGGGCTTGCCACGAGGCTATCCTTACTCTTTTGAACTTCTCGCCCAGGTCAACGAAAAGGAAGGGCGCTACGAACAAGCGGTGCAACTCCTGGCAGCAGCCGAGACCTTGCGGATCCGCATTGGCGCGCCACTCGAGCAAGTGGCACAGAAGCATGTCACAGCTGTTTTAGCCAGCGCACGCACTCGCCTCGGGGATCTGGCATATGGACTGGCATGGTCAAAAGGCGCGACGTTGACCACTGAGCAAGCGATTGCACTCGCGCTGAGGTGAGTGAGCTTATGGCGTAGTTTAAAAACTGACAGGTGTTCCTGCTGAAAAGCAAATTGTGGACATGGTTTTGATGGAAGCAACAGTTG
>DASTOH010000262.1:0-28725 GCA_035720235.1 Anaerolineales bacterium
GATGAAGGCTGAATTCTGAAGGATGAATACCATGATAGGAGAAAAAAGAAAGACGATCCGTGAAATCTATGAGTGATGTTTTGGATTAGGAATCAGATGTGAGTGATTGAGTTCTTTTCAATCACCGACATCCGATGTCTAATCGGATGTGAGGCCAGATTGATCTCGCCTTACAGACAAAACCTTACCGCAAAAGGAGATGTAAGCCATGCCCGTAGATGTTGCAATGATTGCCCTTGGAATGGTCGAAACCAAAGGTCTGATCGGCGCGATCGAAGCCGCTGATGCCATGGTCAAAGCCGCGAATGTGACGCTCATCGGCAGTGAATATGTCGGTGGTGGGTTGGTGACCGTGATGGTGCGCGGTGACGTCGGCGCGGTAAAAGCCGCCACGGATGCCGGTGCTGCCGCGGCCAAACGCGTCGGTGAACTGGTTTCGGTCCATGTGATCCCACGACCGCACAACGACGTCGAGATGATCCTGCCACAGAACACGCGCGGCGCCTTCGGTGGTCGCAGCGGTGGTAAGGAAAAGTAAGTAGATCGCTAAACGAGTACGCAAGTAGACAAGTAAACAAAGCACACGCCTAACGTGTGTACCTGTTTACGTGTATACCTGTCTACCTCCTCATGCCGCGTCAGCTTTTCACTGCGGAAGATATTCGCCGTCTCGCGCGCGAACGCGCGGGACCGCTGGTGCTCGCGCCCGATGACATCGTCACGCACGAGGCGCAGGATGTCGCGTTCGCTTTGGGCCTGAAGATGATTCGGGAAACTGAATCAGGTTCCAGCCTGGCGCGAAGCGGTCGTATTGATTCGGGAGAAAGCAAGTCGTCCGCTATCCCGAACCTTCCGCCGTTGAAAGTTGTCAGGATGGCAAACGTCCAGGTGGAGCAATTCCTGGAAGGCAAAACCACGCCCGGTACCAACGTCTGGCTCAAGGATGTGGTCCTCACGCAGGATCGTTCACCGATGGGCGCGGGTTATATGTCGCTTGATCAAGGCGAGATGCAGTGGACGCTGAGCTATGACGAGATCGATATTGTGCTCGAAGGTGAACTGGTGATCAGGCGCGGAAACGAGCAGGTGCGCGGCAAGACCGGCGATGTGATCTATATCCCGAAGGGTTCGAGCATCACGTTCGGCACGCCAAACTGGACGCGGTTTGTATATGTGGTCTTTCCGGTGAATTGGAATGAGAAGTAATTCTTAACCACAAAGGACACTAAGGTCACGAAGGAAAACCAACGGAACGAAAGTTCGTGGCTAAAGAATTGGATGAATCCGAATCTATCTGACCTGCTGACTCAAACTGACCGCGTCATGTCTTCAGCCAATGGCTGGCGCATGGAGCCCGATCCGGTTTCTCCATCCACTGTCCACGTCGGAGTGGATTTGGGAACGGCGTATACGGTGTTGATCGTACTGGATGAGAATTACCAACCTATTGCCGGTGAATACCAGTTTGCTCAAATCGTGCGCGATGGGCTGGTGGTTGATTTCATCGGCGCGGTGGATTTGCTGCGAGAGATGAGGGCCAAGGTTGAGAAGAAGCTTGGCTTTACAATTTCATCCGCCTCCACAGGTTACCCGCCAGGTGTGCCGCAGGCGGAGGTGCGCGCTACGGCTAACGTGCTGCATGGGGCTGGGCTGGATTGCACCGGTCTCATCGATGAGCCGACAGCCGCCAACAACGTGTTGAAGATCCGCGATGGTGCCATTGTGGATGTTGGCGGAGGCACGACCGGTATCGCCATCTTCAGGAGTGGGGAGGTGGTGTACACGGCCGATGAACCGACTGGTGGAACACACTTCTCATTGGTGATCGCTGGCGCCACTGGAACCACCTTCGAAGAAGCAGAAGCGATGAAGAAGAATCCGAATCAGCAGAGGCGGCTGTTTCCCATCATCCGCCCGGTGATGGAGAAAGTCGGTTCGATCATCAATCGACACGTAGAAGGTCATCGGGTTGACAGGATTTATCTGGTTGGTGGTACGTGCGCTTATCCAGGAATGGATGAGGTGATTCAAGAATATACCGGTATCGAAACGGTCCTACCCGGCAATCCTTTGTTTGTCACACCGCTTGGGATTGCGATGAATAATTAATGACATCAGGAGCATCATGGCTGATCAATTTTCATTACGCGTTTACTCCTATCTCGACCGTATGCAGCCGCAGTACGCGGCGTTCGTTGGCACGATCACACAGGGTGATCTTCCAACAGAAGGCATGGCATCGTTATATATCGAAGTGGCGCCTGGCAATGAAGTCTTTCGGTTGGTTGATATTGCAGTTAAATCCACAGAGGCCAAACCTGGCGCACAATTGGTCGAACGCGAATTTGGCATGTTCGAGGTGCATTCCAGGGCGCAATCCGAGGTGCTCGAAGCGGGACGCATTGTGCTGGAGCGCTTGAACCTGCATATTTCGGAGCGGATCAAACCCGCCATTGCTTCGGTGCAGATCATCACCAACGTGGACCCATATCAGGCCCAGTTGTTGAATCGTTTCCGCCGCGGCTCGATGCTGGTGCCAGGCGAGACCATGCTGGTGCTCGAATGTGCTCCCGCCGCATACATCAATTACGCGTGTAATGAGGCCGAGAAGGGCGCAAATATCAAGATCCTGCATGTGTCGTCTGTGGGACGCTTTGGGCGTATGTGGCTCTCTGGCTCTGAGGCCGAGATCGTCAGCGCACGCAACGCGGCGGTCAAGGCATTGGAAGGGTTGGAAGGCAGACCGGAGAGATAATTGGAGATTAGAGAATTAGAGATTGGAGACTGATGCCGGCCGAGTAGATGCTATTGGCCCGAAGGGACCGTATCGTGACCCCTTCAACAGGTTTAGAAATTGAGACTGGAGATTGGTGTATGCCAAAAATATTCTATACTGAACGTGACGTTGATGAGATGCAGAATCGTGGAATCACGTCCATTGATGTGACCGAAAACGTGGTGATGACAGATCTGGCCCTCGAGCGCGCTATGAAGTATGAGATGAAGATCAACCGAGTGCAGCCATCCTCCGCACCCACGGCGAAGTTGAGTCAGTCCGTGAACCTGGCGGTGTCATCTGTTCATACAATGCCGGAGCGAGCGATCGATTCCGATTTGAAGCAGAAGATCAAGTCCATGGTGCTGGCCAAGCTGGATGGTCAGGTGGATGCAGTATTGCTGGATTCCGTAATCAGCCGTGTGTTGGATGGTATGAAATAGTGGGGCAGGGGAGCGATTAATCATTCCTGCTGCAGACATTTTCAATGATGGCTGGCGGCTGTCTTAGTTGTCTTTGCTGGTAGGCGTAATAACTGATATCTTCGAGCAGGGGGTAATCACTGCCGAAGTATTCATTGAGGACGATCCTGAAGGAATTGATCGGGGTAACGGAATCATATAACTCTGATTCGGCATTGGAATTCACGTAATATGCGTTCAGAATTTTCATCCGCGCTTCGGGGGATGTGAATTTGGTGGCAGGTGGTCCATGGTCACCCATGAGGACGATCACCGGTGGCTCATCCGATTCAGCTAGAATCTCATTCAGAACTGGAACGAGAGCCTGATCGATAAACATCGCATTGTCGCGGTAACCGTTCCTGGATGGGTCATCCGGATATCGGAACTCACCATCCGGCGTGAAAACATGTGGAATGTGCGGGACAAGCATGTGCACAAAAACGAATTTGGGACCCTTCAGCCTCGCAATTTCCGGCAATGCATCCAGGATGTATTTCGTTTGCAGGTAGTGTTCGTAGTATTCCAGCCTGACCAGGGCATTTTCATTGAAACCCGGGATGATCTCTGTATCCAGAAACAGGCGGGTGATGGAGGTGTTGAGCAGGGTCTTTTCGAACTCGTTCAGCCCGCCAGAAAGGTCCACTGCGCCGCCCAGGCGCGTGCCAAAGGATATCTGGTGCCGCGAAAGTCGCAGGTCTTCGGCCAGATCGAAGTGTCCGCTGGCGTAGTTTTCAAAGGTGAGGATGGAGTAGCCGTTTTCTCTGAGGGTTCGCAGCAGGACGGTATTCTTCAGCGCCGGGACTCGCTCCTTCCCATCCTCAAGTTCGATGTAATCCATCTGAAACATGGACGTGAGCGAGTAGCGGGTGGAGGCGTAGTTGCTCTGGCTGCAATCTGCAACGTAGAAGCCCATATCCGTCAGCTCATTGATGAAAGCCGAATTATCATAGTCAAACTCTTCCCGCAGCACATCCGAACGTCCGTGGCCATCCAGGACGAGCACATAAATGTCGGGCAGATTGGTGTCTGCGTTGGCCTGAGAGGGGCTCGTAAAGGCTTGGGCATCACCATAACTATTGAGATCGTGGATTACCGATTGGCCAAGAGCAAGCAAGACCAGAATCACTGCCGTATTTGACAGGAATTGACGTGCTCCATCAGCCAGGGACGGCTTTTTTACCAAAATCCAGCAACAGAAAAGGAATATTCCGACAAACAAGCTGGCCAGCACCAAATGGCGGATCGGTTCACCCAGCACTTTTTCCATTTGAAGGTAGATATGGCCGTAGGAAAGGACGGTTATTATCGCCAGGCTGGCGAGGATACCAGATACCTTTGCGTCGCGGAAAATCGCGTGCAGGACCAGCCACACCAGGGCCGTAAGGCCCAGGACGATGATCAGGCTCCGGAGGATGGAGGGCAGGTCCACATAATCAATGTTGAAGTTCCTGAGCGCCAGGACGGGGTAAATGGCGATGAGGAAGGGGTAGATGAGGTGGAGGATCTTGCTCATAGCGTATGCGGCTGGATTATAAAGGATGGATGTACAGAGTCTGATAGGGCAGGGGAGGGGATTCACAAGGATGAAGGCTGCAACATGACGTCTGAAATGGAATTCGATTTCAGCAACTTGTACCGCGCAAATCTGCACTGTGTTTGAGTTTCTGGGACTTCGGTCAAATTGCATAGTGGGGGAGGACTTCCTTGCCGCGCCTACATCACCAACCCTTGACTTCCCTTCAATCATTCGATATAATTAGTATTACCTGGAGTAACATGGAGACGAAGATCAATTTCTTTCTGGAGACCCTCGACCGCTCTCCACAGACGATTTTCGCATATCGAAATGCCCTAAAGCAATTCGTTAGCGTCGTCGGTGAAGACGCGGAATTGGATCTTGAGACATATACCAAATTCCTTGTAGCGATCAAATCAAAGTCCCCTGCCACAAAACGGGTTTATGCGACTGCGGTCCGCCGGTTCTACGCTTTTCATAAAGCCTGGAACTCGGATGAACTCAAGGAGGCCACGGAGCACTTCATCCGTAAGCAAGGCAAACGTATCATGAATGTCAACCGCGAGCCTGTGGAGAAAGTCATTTCGTATTGCACATCGTTGAACGGCGATTCTGCGAAGTCGCCTCGCGAAGCCCTGGAAGCTCTGCGTGACCGCGCCTTTGTGTTGACCCTCGCGGATACAGGCTTACGAATATCCGAAGCCTGTTCGCTGAAACGCGGCGATATAGATTGGCTGGAACACCGTTCGATAATCATCGGCAAAGGCGATAAACAGGCCGTCATCCGCTACTCAAAACGCTGTATCGAGGCACTAAAGGCTTATCTACACGCAAGATCGGCTGTAGAGCCTAATTCCCGTACTCCTCTTAGCTCTCAGCCATTATTTGCTCGCCACGACATTCGTGCCAGTAAGAAAATCCGTCCCATCACGGCTGGCGGAATGTGGAAGGCAATCAAGTCGCGCATTGAAGAGGCTGGCTTGGAACGAAATGCTGTCCGTATTCACGATTTTCGCCATTATTTTGTGACCATGACTTACCTGGCAAAAGGCGATCTAAAAATGTCACAAATCCTTGCCCGCCATGAAAGCATCGAAACCACGAACCGTTACGCCCACTACAATAGTGAAGCCGATAAAGCATATGATGAGATATTCAACCAGAGGTAACTAATGAAGGAATTGCTCTTTTCCGAATTCTATGAAGGAAACTATGACGATCATGGGTATGAACTATATATCATAAAAGATACCAAGGGACAGGCTATGTACATTGGTATCGCCAGGGATTCAGTCTGGCATAGATGGTTTGATGGAGCTACAAGCCACATGGAACGCGATGTAAGAGGAAGAATGCATGGAAGAAGCTACATTGGTGAAGTAATAGAACGGCGTTTTCCGAATTCATGGAATTGGGTTATTGAATTATGGACAAAAGAAGACTGTCTGAAGATCTGTGAAAATGAATTCCCAGGAAAAAGTCTGGATAAGATTGAAATCGAGTTAATGGAACCTTATATGATTTTGAAATTCGAGCCCATGTATAATGTGATACATGGCGGGGGACGTCATGAAGACCCCTTAACAACGAAGAGACTGAATACAATTTACAAAGATATATTTGGATAGTGCAAAAAGATAGATGATATGCCTAATACAATAACAGTTGCCCAGGCCAAAGCAAAATTCTTGGAATCTGTTGGGCATCAAAGCAGTACTAAAACAATCCAAGCCTATAGTAACGCACTTGAAGCATTCTTAACAATGCTTACAGATCAACAAATCGACGTATTGACCTTTCCTGCCGCAGAGTTGGGCGAAAATTCAATAACCGATTATGTCCATTATACAAAAAGGCTCTCACCTGCCACTGAAAGCTTGTATTTGCAGGTAATCAAGAATTTCTTTGAATTCCTAGATGCAGAGAATTTGAGCATAATTAATGTCTCCCGAGTCCGGATGCTTATGCGGAGGCGAACTCGTCGGTCTGGGGCACAACCCTTGGAATATCCAGAGGCTGAAATTAAGCATGTAATCGAAACCATGCAACTGATCGCAGAAACCAAAGATGATGGTACTCAATTGGAATCCATTGTATTGCGCGATAAGCGCGACAGTGCCATAATTCTCACTTTGGCTGATACAGGTCTACGTGTTGAGGAGGTGTGTCAACTGAAAATCGGCGACATCGATTGGGCGAACAAGCATGCCATTCTTCATGGAAGAGGCAGCAAACAAAGTTTTGTGCGGTTCTCGACAAGGGCAATTCGTGCTCTAAAGAATTATCTAGATTTTCGTTCTTGTTCGGACTTGAAGACTGATCATTGGATTGCAGCATTACCACTCTTTGCTCGCCACGACAAAGGAGCCGGAAAAAAGATTAAGCCTGTTACCCCTACAACGATTAGGAATATTGTCTCCGATCGCGCCAAGCGAATTCTCGGCGAAGAAGCGGCTGTTACGATAACCCCTCATACGTTTTTGCATTATTTTGTGACAACCATTCTACGCGCGACAGGCAATCTCAAACTAGCCCAAGTCTTGGCAAGACATACCAATATTCAAATCACTCAAAGATATGCTCACTTAAGCGACGACGAGTTGGACAAAGGCTATTACGAGATCTTTGAAAAGAATCGCCATAATTCAAATGATCTCTAGTCCCTTTATTTCCTGTCCTCCCCCACCCCATTCCGTCAGGATCAACTCCCCTCAGATCCACGCCATATCGACCGTACACGATGTGCCGCCAGCTTCGGCCGGCGATCAGGCGTGAACACCCCTTTGTAATTGAGCGCCCCTGCCCTGGTGATGCCTTGCGATGTCTTGAAGTCACAAAGATTCCAGATGTGCTCCCCGACGACATACGGTTTCTGGCGCAGCATCTGAATATAGCGTGAAATCAATTCAGCCTGATATTCTTCACTACTTATCCCGGCACGACAAAATTGAAATATCCAACCACGTAGCCGTCCCGCTCCTCGATTGTCACAGTCAGGCCCTCGATGGGCTGCTGGGGGAAATACAACTGGCTGGTCACCTCCTCCCCACCCTCAGGTCTGACCTTGACATGGATGTGCTCAATCGGCCGGCTTGAATACAGCCCCGGCAGGATTGTCTCGAGATAGTATCGTCCCTGTGAGTCGGTGAATTGATGTCCACGCAGACGATAGCTAGCGTTATCATATTCGCCGTTGGCATCTGCCTGCCAGAAATCGAGCCAGGCATTTGGCAGAGGCTGGCAGTTCTGGTCCAGCACATAGCCGACCAGGATCAGGCGCGTGCCTTCCATTCCTTCTTCCAACAGCGAGTTGCGCTCGGGAGTGTTCGGCGTGTAGTACGGACCCTCCGTTTGCTGTTGGGTTAGACCTGTGCAGGCCGGCGCGGGGAGCGTGATTCCGTTTTGAGTGAAGAAATCTTCCGAGACCGCCGCAGTTGGCGTTGCGTCCCCGGTTGGGGACACAGCAGTGTCCTGTGTTGCCGCGGCGTCTGGCGTGGATGTGAATGGCAACGGGGTGTTTGTGGTCAGTTCAGGAAATTGTGGGGGTAAGGTCTCAGTGGGCGTCTCGGCGCCCGAACAAGCCGTCAGAAGGCTAGCGGCGATCAACACGATCAGTATTTTCTTCCTACTCATGCAGTAACTCCTTTGCTGCTTTTACGATTAGATGGACATTCCCACAAGGCTCTTACACCCGCTTATAATGACCATTCATCGGAGGCAGTGTGTCCATCATAGACCGAGTGCGGGAATACTATAACGACCCGGAGTATTTTCCCAACATACGAAAGATCGCCATCCCCATCATCATCCAGCAGTTGACCTTCTCAGCACTGAATATGCTGGGTGTGATATTTGTGGGGCAGAAGGGAGAAGTATCCGTCGCGGCAGTTGGGCTGGCAGGGCAACTGGCGTTCCTGCTTAACCTGGTCCACTTTGGGATCATCAGCGGCGCGGCGATGTTCACGGCCCAGTTCTGGGGCAGAAAGGATGTGCCAAACCTGCGCCGTGTACTTGGCCTGTGTTTACTGCTGGCGGTTACGGTCAGCCTGATCTTCTTCACACTGGCGCAGTTTCTGCCGTCGCAAATCCTCAGCATCTACACCAGAGACCCTGAAGTCATCACGCTGGGCGCTCGCTATGTGCGCGTGTTCTCGTGGACGTATCTCTTCTTTGCCATCACGTTCAGTTACGCGCTAGTGATGCGCTCCACTGGCGATGTGAGAACACCTACAACCGTCAGCGTCGGGGCCCTGTTACTCAGCACTTTTCTATCGTACTCGCTGATCTTTGGCAGGTTCGGCTTTCCGGAATTGGGCATTCAGGGCGTGGCCGTCGCCGCCGTGATCGCACGCGCGCTCGAATGTGTGACGTTGATTTCCATCACCTATGCCAAGAAGTCACCTGTGGCGGCATCGCTGCGAGAACTCACGAATTTTGATAGAGCATTCCTGGCAAGAGTGATCAAGCCTATGTTGCCGGTCATCCTGAATGAATTATTCTGGTCATTGGGGATTACAACATACAACATCATTTACGGCCGCATGGGAACAGAGTCTTTTGCCGCGATGAATATCGTCAGCACGATTGAACAAGTAGCGTTTGTGATATTCATTGGCATCTCTAACGCGACCTCCGTTTTCGTTGGCAATCGCATCGGCGCAGGCCGGGAAGAAGAAGCGTACCTGTTCGCGGGCCGTTCGCTGGGACTGGGTATTGTGGGTGGAATCCTGATTGGCTTGATCCTGCAACTGGTGAAAGGGCCAGTTCTATCGCTGTATAACGTCTCACCGGAGGTGATCGAAAATGCCAGCAATGTGATCAACGTCATCACATTCTTTTTATGGATGCGCGTCAATAACATGACCATCGTGGTCGGCGTCCTGCGCGCGGGCGGCGATACACGCTTTTCCATGTTCATCGACGGCATCATCATCTGGCTGGTGGGCGTACCCATGGCCTACCTTGGGGCGAACGTCTGGCACCTACCGGTGTATTTCGTTTATTTGTGCGCCATGAGCGAGGAGGCCACCAAGTGGATCCTGGGCATCAACCGTTATTTCTCACGCAAGTGGATTCATGACCTCACAGCACACGTTGAAGGTGTTTGATGAAATCCTTGAGCTACCAGCAAGCCACCAGGGAAACAGCCGAAAACCTCCAGAAAGTGGCCAGTTCTCTGGAGGTGCAAAAGCTCACACAACTGTCCCTGCCTGAAATTGAAGCGGTGGCTGAACTGGTCGGCAAGGTCATCCCTGCTGGGAATGTTCCAGGCATGATCCTGAGCGGGCTGACGCGTCTCGCTGGAAACCATGTACAACCGCAGAAGGCACGCCAGGATATCAACATCCTTTTCCGGGAAGTATCCCTCTTCTTGGAACAGGCAAAATATGGGACGATGTTTGCTGGGCCCGCCGCGATCATTTGGGGATACCAGAATCTGCTCCGGCTGGCAGGCAAGGATGCTGAATCGGCTTTCCCTGAGGGCATTTGGCAATTTTATGTGGATTATGCCCTAAGGGAGGATACGGCCCGGCACGCCAATGAAACGCACGGCTTCGACACCCGGCTGGCCGAAAACAATATTCAACTTTCAGATGTAGACCGCCTGACTGCATGGCTCATGGCATCAGTCACATGCCTGCATCAATATGACCAACTCCTGTGGAGCGAATGGTATGAACGGACCGCGCTGTGGTGGCTTGGGGAATTAAGCGGCAGCACTGATTTGTACAGTGTTTGGGAAAAACAAAAAATTTACGGGCGCGATTCTGGTGGCGCAGCCTATGATTACCCGGCCTATCGGCGTGTTAAATTTGATCAATACCTGCAGAGCCTTACCAATGTGCTCCCCCGCTTCACCCGCCTGGAGTGGGAGGCCAGGCTCAAGGAGGCCGCTGAACGCGGTCTGGCAGCGTATCAAAAGCAATTAAACATTCTCGCGTATCTGGACCCAAGCGCCTTTGGCGAGACGCGGGCGCCTTTCACACTGGAACAAGCTTGCATCGGTATCATTGTGAAGCGGAAATATTACCTTCTACCGGCTTGTGAACCAGGCGGTTCAAAGCCCCTGGATGTGCGCACCGCACGATCTCAAATCGCCAGCCTGCTTGACTTATCATCCGCAAGCACCTCCACAAAACTAACCGATCTTGCCCGCCTCAAACGGACCGAATTTCTGAATCTCCGCAAAAGGTTTAATCCTACTCTTCAAGCCAGCCTGGAGAAACTGCGCTTTGCCCCCATCCTGATCAACAGCGATCCACCTCCTTCCGTGACTCTGTTGTCCGAAATCCGGCAGGGCGAACGCGGCGTTGGCGATCATGCCCTGACCATTTTCGATACAGGCAAAACATTTGTGTTTGATCAATCCCATATTTTCTTTGACGGCGCCTGGGGTGCAGCGCTGGCCGAGATCATGACCAACGAGGCTTTATCCTGGGCGGCCTACCTTAACCTCCTAAGTTCAGCGATGCCAGCCAATGCCAGCCTATATACACCCATGGATTTCCCGTTGAGTCAGGCTGAGCTTCAGGCAGTTCAGCGCGCCTCACGAGTGTCGCCAGAGGCCGGGGCTGAGAATAGCCAGATAGACATAAAGGCCTGTCTTGATCTCAAACATTACTTCAAACAGCGCAATGATCTGCTCAAGCTGACCATCAACGATCTGCTTGTGCTCTATCGCGCCATCCATGCGGCAACCTACCAGTTCTCCAAACAGTTGCGCCTGACCCTGGATGAATTCACCACGCACAACCCTGAGGCTGGGAACCGGGTCTGGCAGGTGCTTCAAAATTCGGTCAGCACAAACCCATCCATATTGCTTCCGATCGATGCCACGAAACGTCTCCCACGTGATCGCGTGTATCCCATGAATATGGAAGTTCCACTCGCTGAGTTGGATTTATTGAATCTGCATGCAGAAACATGGAGAGCTCTGGCTCTCATTGTTTCTGCACAAAAATTCGACCCTGTTCGCTTCTCACGCTTCGAGCAGCTTCAAAGACGCTATCTCGCCACATTGGGCGGGTTTGGTACAATTCTGGCCAAAGCCAGAGACATTGCAGTAAAAGGTGAAAGCGCCAGTGTTGGAGCCATAAGGCTACTTGCGCACCTTCCCCGCCCCATCAAACAACTGCTGGATAAAGTCCCTGCTCGTTACGAAAAATTGAACAACCTGCTGAAAGGGACGGAGGTCATCTCCAACCTGGGCGCAGTGGCAAAAACCAGTTCGGTGACGCGGTTCATCACTGCCAAGGATGATAACGACCAGAAACAGTTGACCTGGGGAGTGCTGACGGACGCGCAGGGCGTGATGAGAATTACGCTCAGAGATTTCCGCCCGCACGTGGCTGTGTTGCAGGAAGCCGGACGCATGGACCTGGCCAACCAGATTGCACAGGAGTTCCTGGATGCATATGTGCAGGGCTTTAATCAATTTATCAGGGAAGTGACTCAGATCGCGGTAGCTCGGCCACTGGATTCCAATCGTAGAGCGGTGATCAACCCGTGAGAAATAATTCCCTTGTCGGACGCACGCTTGCAAATTTTCAGCTCCAACGCCTGATTGGTCGTGGCGGCATGGCTGAAGTGTATTACGGCATCGACATAAAGCTTCAGCGCCCGGTGGCTGTCAAAGTATTTGATGCCCAGACCCGCGCCCAGGCCTCGCAGGCAAAACGTTTTTTGCAGGAAGCGCGCATGATGGCCCAGTGGCGGCACAACCATATTGTGCAGATCTATTATGCCGGGGATGCGACAGGCCTGATCTATTATGTGATGGAATATGTGGACGGCTTCGATCTGTCGTCCATCATGTCAATCTATGCCGAGAAGGGCGAGCTCATGCCCTTTGCAGATGTGCTGCGGATTGGGGATGCGATTGCCAGCGCGCTGGATTATGCCCATAAACACGGAGTGATCCACCGGGATGTGAAACCCGCCAATGTGATGATTGCCAATGATGGCCGGGTCGTCCTGGGCGATTTTGGGCTGGCGCTCAACCTCAGCGACAAATCGCAGGGTGAGGTGTTCGGAAGTCCCCACTATATTTCGCCCGAACAGGCGCGTCGGTCGTCGGATGCGGTCCCTCAGTCCGACTTGTATTCACTAGGTGTCATCTTGTACGAAATGCTGACGGGTGCCACACCATTCAACGATCCATCACCCGCCAGCCTGGCGCTGCAACATATTACTGAGACGCCGCCTCCCCCGCGTTCGATCAATCCGGCTTTATCCGAACAAGTTGAAGAAGTATTGATGAAGGCGTTGGAAAAGAAATCCACGGAACGGTATCAAACCGGCGCAAGTTTGATGGATGCCATGCGGCAGGCGCTGACGGACCGGCCTGCGCGCCCGCCTGCCGATGCCAATTCCCTGCCACCCATCCCGGTCGGCGCGCCGACTATTCAACGCAGTGATATCTCGTTGAACTCATTCACAAAGCGCGAAGATGTGCTGGCCGAGTTGGAAAAACGCTCCACGGCATCCAGGCCAGCGCTCGATGCGATCGTCCCGCGACCTCATCAGCCTTTAAAATCCGGATGGGTGATACTCCCAGGGCTTCTGTTGCTGGTATCTATTGCTCTGGCCTGGGCGTTTTACCCGAATCTTTCCCCGCTGCGTTTGGTGGAGCCGCCAACGGCCACTCTGCCGAACCTGGCGATTGAAGCAACTGCGGCAGCCGGTCAGGACCTGGTGATCGAAGCTCCTGCGCTGGAGGCCACCCGCACCGAGCCTGCCATAACGCCACCCACTGCAACACCCACAATAACACCTTCTGAAACTCCAACCCAAACTCCAACCGCCACGATCTCACCAACGACCACGCCTACAGAGACAGTCACGTTGAGTCCAACGGCAACCATCAAATATCCGGACGGGCATCGTATGACGGCGTTTTACAACAATAGCAGTTTTTATTTTCTCGATCGCGGTACAGCCTCCCGCAGCGTATCAGGCTTCAGCTTTGATCGCATCAACACGGATGGGACCTTCATGAACCATTTCGACGGCTGGGAATGGGAGAAGTATTTCAGCGTGATTCAGCCTGGCCGCTGTCTCAGCCTTGAACTGTACCCGCCGCCTTTTCCTTATCTGGCGCCGGCTGAGTGTGAAAGGCGAGTGTTGAGCAACCTGCAGATTTCATCGGGGAGCCAGGCCGTGTTCTGGACGCCCAATGAGAGCAGCCTGGAGTTCAGAGTCTTATGGTTGGATGAAGAGATCGCCCGCTGCAACATCGAGGTCGGGACCTGCGATTTTTTTGTCCCTTAGAGAGTATTTCTCAACTCACCACAAAGGGCACGAAGAACACAAAGGTTGGGCTCGAGAAAGGCAAGTTTCGTAAAGATCCGCGAAATTCGTGGCTGAAATTGGCTCGGAAGGCATTTCAACTAGCCCGCAGCAGATGATCAAAACAGCCTCTCAATCGCTAGATGGGTTCGGAATTTTTCAGAACATCCTTTTCATAGGCGAGCATCAACTGCCTGGTGACCGGGCCCACCCTCCCCCTCCCCACCATCACATTGTCGATCTGAATGACCGGTACAATACCACGCGAACTGGAGGTGATGAACGCTTCCTGCACAACTGGAAGTTGACTCAGTTCCAGGGCCCGATACCTCACCTCCACTCCCCCGCCCCGCGCGGCGCGGATGACCATGGTCCGCGTGACGCCGAGGAGGATGTCCTTTTGGGCGGTATAAAGCACCTCGCGCTGAGCACGGCTCCGCTCACTACACCTGCCTGATTTGCTTAGCAAATCATACGGCTTAAGCCGAACGGTGCCAGGGTAGTCCCGGTGGTTTTCGGGAGCGCGGAGGATATAGAAGAAATTGCTGGTCATGCCTTCCAATATTTTCCCATTCTTCACCAATAACGCTTCGAAGACGCCTTCTTGAGCGATGTGTTTTCGTTCCTTGTCGCTCACAGAAATAAACGCAGTGGATTTTGCGCGCGGGTCGTGGCGCTGAATCGTAGTTGTTTCCACTCGCACGCCTTTTTCGTAGATCTCACGCGGCAGGGGTTGTAGCGGCTCAATCGATATGTAGACCTTTCGCCGCTTCGTCTCCATCACACGGACGCGCGCTTCCCCATCGGGGCGATACGGCTCGAGCAAATGGACCAGATTCCGGCGTAGGACTGAAGCGTCCACATGAGGCAGGCGGCGCAAATGGGCAGAGAGCCCAATCACGCGCGTACACCCGGCATACGTGCGGAAGGTGGAATAATATCCCTCCGGCAGCTGGCGCGTGATGGCATCCAGAGATGCCATATCTGGCAGAGTTACCGGACTGCTTTGTGTTTTTCTAATGAGATACAGCTCGATCATGCAAGCATATTGTATCTAAATTATGCTTGTTTTTTTATAATCTGCCTTCTATAATCGCCCCACGATGAAGCAACTTTTCATCTCATATTCCCGTAAAGACACTGAAATTACTCGCCGCCTGACCGAGCGTTTCGAAACAGATGGCCTGGAGGCCTGGGTGGACTGGCAGGACATCCCACCGAGCCTGGACTGGATGAAAGAAATCCAGAAGGGCATCGAGGACGCGGATATTTTTCTCTATCTGGTCAGCCCTGATTCGATCTCTTCCTCTGTATGTGCGGAGGAAGTCAATCACGCCGTGGCAAATGGGAAACGGATCATTCCCGTTGTGGTGCGTGATTTCGATGCGAAGTTGGCGCCGTCCAGCATCACACACCTCAACTGGATATTTTTCTCGCGACCACAGGACGATTTTGAACGTGCCTTTGAACAGGTATGGTCGGCCATTCATACCGATTTTGACTGGGTGCAAGTCCACCGGCGTCTGCAAGTCAGAGCGCTCGAGTGGGACCGTAATCACCATGAGGAAAGTTTTCTTTTGCGTGGCAAGGATCTCCGGGAAGCAGAGGCCCAACTCACCGTCAACGCGCTGAAAGATCCTCGGCCCACCGAGCTGCAGCACAGCTTTGTCCGAAACAGTCGTGAAAGCGAAGATTTACGTCTGGAGGAACAGCGCACAAAAGAACAACAACTCGAGCTGGAAAGGACTACTGGTACCCGATTACGGCGATTGACCTTTGCCATGCTGGTCATATTCTCGGTTGCCTTTGCCCTGCTATATCTGTGGTTGTATAAATTGGTGACAGATCTATCCTTGGCTTCGATCAAGAATCAAATGATCGCGTTGGTTGAATCGGGCTCCGTTTCCATTGATGGGCAGCAGTTCCATCAATTGGTGGGCGAGTATCCATCTGATTCAACGGCCGCGTATAACGATCCGTATTTTGCGTCGCTGGAAGGCTTTCTCACCAAAGTCAAACACGTCAATTCCTCTGTTGACCCCCATATGTCATATTACGCGATCGCGAGTGGACTCAAGCAAGGCGAGATCATGGTCGTTGTGTCTGCCGATCGGGAATATACCTTTAAACAGCCTTTCGTTTTGGACGATCTGCAATATTCCCAGATTGCTGGGCTGCAAAAGACCACGGCGGATTTGGAGACAGGTAAGAACGAGTTTAGCAACAAGATCTCTGCCTGCACTCCGATTCGCGATCAACAGGCTCGCTCGGTAGGAGCTTTGTGCACCGACTTTCACCTGGATATTGTGACCGAAACTCGCTCTAGTGTAGCCCGCACCCTCGCTATCGCCTTCCTGGCAATCTATCCTGCCATGATTCTCCTGGTGTTGTATGCAACCCGGTCTCTCTCAAAGTTTTCAATAAAGATTCCGGGGAAAAAGCCGTCCTCAGAGCAATGAAACGGCGCACGATAATATGTTTTCCTCTCAAAACCTTGACATTTATGGCGTGAGCAGAGTAAACTCAGCAGGTATGAAAATTCTAAAGAAAGGAGCGCACTGCATGGATAGTTACATGACAATCCGGCTTTTCATCTCTCCAGTTTTCGCTGGAGTGTTGCCTTATCGTGGTGCGCCTGATGACCGTTGATCGGTCTTTGCCTTTTGTCTTTTAGGCTGTGGCGCACCCGCCGCAGCCTTTTTATTTAATGTCATTGCTTCTCGAAGACTCGCAATGACATCAGTGGAGAATGTCTTATGACCACACTCGAACCAACCCTGACATTTGATTTCCGCGCCGCCCTCGACCAGAACCGTCTCAAGGGCCTCTGGAAGATGATGGTAGATTACCGTCTGCCCTATATCGGAGCAACGGCTGCTCTGGCAGTCTCGGCGCTGGCGAAGACGTTCACCTATCTGCTCCTGCGCTACTTTGCCGACGATGTGCTCACACAGGGCAAACTCATTGGGAACAGCCTTGGGCAGACCACGTTCTGGATCGGAGCTGGCTTTTTGGGTCTGGCGCTCTTCGAAGGCGGATTTGCATTCCTCGCTGGGCGGTTGGCTGCCTTCACCGCCGAGGGCATTACCCGTCGCATCCGCGACTTCTTGTTCGACCACATTCAGCGGTTGAGCTTTTCCTATCACGCCACCACACCGACCGGTGACATGATCGAACGCGTCACCTCAGACGTGGACTCGCTCCGGCGTTTTTTCAGCGAACAAGCCATTGGCGTCGGACGCATCTTTCTGCTCTTCGTGATCAACTTCATTGCGCTCCTGCGGCTCAACACAGAACTGGCCCTGGTATCGGTCGTCGTGATCCCATTCATGCTGCTGGTATCGATGTGGTTTTTCAAGCAGGTGACAAAGCGTTATGAAAATTACCAGGCCCAGGAAGCGATACTTTCCACGACCCTGCAGGAAAACCTGACCGGCGTCCGCGTGGTCAAAGCATTTGCCCGGCAGGAGTATGAGAAAGCCAAGTTTGAAAAGGACAACTGGGGCAAATATGTGAAAGGAAAGCTCCTGTTGATCATGCACTCCATGTTCTGGCCGCTCTCTGATATTGTGCTGGGTCTGCAGATGCTGTTCGGCTTCATCTACGGCGCGATCATGGCGATCAACGGCGAGATCACCGTTGGCACGTATATCGCCTATGCTGGCTTGGTCATCTGGCTGATCTGGCCGATCCGCAACCTGGGACGCATCATTGTCTCAGCCTCAACCGGGATGGTGTCTTATGGCCGTTTAATGGAGATCGTCAAGCAAGCGCGCGAGCCGCTATTTGATGGCAAGCACCAGCCGACTGGACCGGTGAAGGGCGATGTAATTTTCGACAATGTTTCGTTCATATATTCAGACGGTGAAAGCCATGTGCTGAAGAATGTTTCCTTCCACGTCCAGCCGGGGCAGGCCATTGCCTTACTTGGTTCAACGGGATCGGGCAAAACTTCCCTTGTGAACCTGCTGCCAAGGTTCCACGAATATACCAGCGGACGCATCTTGCTGGATGGCGTGGACCTGAAGGATTACTCACGGGCGTACTTGCGAGGGCAGATCGGCATCGTGGAACAGGAACCGTTCCTGTTCAGCCGTTCGATCCGTGAGAACATCACCTACGGCGTGGGCCGCGATGTATCGCAGGAAGAAGTGGAACGCGCCGCCAGGGCCGCCGCCATCCACGATGTGATCCTGGGCTTCCCCGATGGGTACAACACCCTGGTTGGCGAGAAAGGCGTGACGCTCTCCGGCGGGCAGAAGCAGCGTGTGACCATTGCAAGAACTTTGCTCAAGAACCCGCGCATCCTGATCCTGGATGACTCCACCTCCTCGGTTGATACGGAGACGGAAGCATCCATCCGTGAGGCGCTGAACCAACTCATGGAAAACCGCACGACCTTCATCATCGCCCATCGCATCCAGTCCGTGATGGTTGCAGACCTGATCCTGGTGCTGGATAAAGGCGAAGTCGTTCAAATGGGTACGCATGAAGAACTCGTGTCGCAGAAAGATGGCATGTACCGAAGAATTTACGATATCCAGACGAGAATCGATGAAGAGTTGGAGATGGAAATATCAAGAGTCAACTGAACCTCGTTGGTTGAGTAGCCCCGTGCTCGTCGTGGCGTACACTTGCACCGCACGTGATTTGCTAAGCAAATCATGCAGGTGTCGAAACCAACAGCAATCTGTGTAGATAAGATTTCAAATGATCCTGTGATGTGGTCCCGATACGGGCTGGGACGCTTCGCGCACCCAGCCCACTCGACCACCGTTTGTAACGGAGAACAAAATGTCCGACGAAACTATTGAACTTGAAGAAGAAGAATATACATCACAGCTTACCGCACCGGTTTTCAAGCGCATCCTTAGCCTGCTCAGGCCGCATTGGAAGTGGGCCGTGGGCTTCCTGGTCACGATCATGTTGACCTCCGTGATTGACGCCTACTTTACCTACCTGAGCAAACAGATCGTGGATGTTGGTATCACCTTGAAGGACCAGCCGACTTTGATGCGCATTGCATTGATCTATGGCATCCTCCAGCTCGTACAAGCGGCATTTGTGTTCACGTTCATCTACCTGGCAGGTGTGCTCGGTGAACGCGTGCAGTATGACCTGCGCAAGATGTTGTTCAATCACTTGCAGGACCTGTCGCTTTCGTACTATGCCCAGAACGCGGTGGGACGCCTCATCGCCCGCGTGACTTCGGATACCGGACGCGTCTCGGAGTTGCTCACCTGGGGCGTGGTGGATACCACCTGGGCGTTCATGAACATCTCCACGTCGGTGATCTTCATGGCGATCATCAACTGGAAACTGGCGCTGATCGTCTCCATGATCATCCCGATCATGGTGTACATCGCGGTTCAGTTCCGCAAGCGGATCCTGGTCCAGTATCGGATCTCACGCCGTACAAACTCAAAGATCACTGGCGCCTACAATGAGAACTTCCAGGGAGTCCGCGTGGTCAAAGCGCTGTTGCGTGAGGATGAGAATACCAAGGAATTCCAGCAGCTGACGACCCGCATGTACAATGCCTCGTTCCGGGCCGCGTGGCTTTCGGCACTGTTTCTCCCTACCGTGCAGGTCATCTCTGCCGTGGCCTTAGGCCTGATCGTTGGATATGGCGGCGTGCAGATCACCCTCGGGCTGATGACCATCGGTGGTATCCAGGCGTTCGTCTCCTATCTGACATTCATGATGTGGCCTATTCAGGAGTTTGCCCGGGTCTATGCTGAGATGCAGCACTCCATTGCGTCGGCGGAGAGAATCTTCAGGTTGGTGGATACCCCGGCCGAGGTCCATGACAGATCCGATGCCGTGGCAGCCGAAACGCTGATGGGCGAGATCGAGTTTGACCACGTCAACTTCTACTATGAAGACCGCAAGCCCGTCCTCACCGATTTCACGCTAAAGGTACAGCCCGGTGAGATGATTGCCCTGGTCGGGCCCACCGGCGGCGGCAAGTCCACGATCGTGAACCTTCTGTGCCGCTTTTATGAGCCGCGCGAAGGGCTGATCCGCATCAACGGGCGCGATTATATGGATTACACCCTCGCCTCGATCCACAGCCGGATCGGGATCGTGTTACAGACGCCTCATCTCTTCTCGGGCAGTGTGCGCGACAACATCCGCTATGGACGGCTGAACGCCACCGATGAGGAGATCATCGAAGCCGCCAAGATCGCGGGCGCACATGACTTCATCGTCACGCTCGAAAAAGGCTATGACCAGAACGTGGGCGAAGGCGGAAACCTGTTGTCGGTCGGTCAGAAACAGTTGATCAGTCTCGCACGAGCCGTGCTGGCCCGACCGGAACTGTTCATCATGGACGAGGCCACCTCATCGGTGGATACTTTGACCGAGGCACTCATCCAGAAAGGTATGGAAGCGCTGATGAAGGGACGCACGTCGTTTGTGATCGCGCATCGTTTGTCAACGATCCGCCGTGCGAACCGCATCCTGGTGATCGAGAACGGAAAGATCGCCGAGCAAGGCACACATGCCGAGCTGCTGAAGCTGCATGGCCATTACTACCGCCTGTACACACAGCAGTTCAGGCACCAATTGGAAACAGAGTATGGATTTGATGAAGCCGTGGGCGTGAAGGTCAAGGAAGAAGCACCGGAGCCCATGGCGGCGGATTAAACTACGCCCACCCCACAAGACACCTTCCCATCCCGCGATTTATGGGATGGGAAGGCCGGGAGGGGGTGAAAGGAGCAACAATGAAAACCGAATACCTGCCAACTACCAAAAGATTGCAGCCGAAGCCGTTGAGACTTTGTGGCAGAGGAAACCTAATAAAGGAAGATTAAGTAGGTGAGTAAGTGTTTTGCTTTGGTGGCTCAATACTCGACCACCGGATTGTATGAGGTTACTATGAACAAGGATCGTTTACTGGTTCGCTATGACAAGGACATGCGCATGCGCATGATGTACCCCGAGGCCCGCAGGGAGATCACGGGTGAGGTGGTACGGTTTATCCGCCCGGCACCAGGCATGAATGTGGTCGCGTTTACATTTGCAAATGAACGCCAGCTTCACAGCGTAATCCATCAGGAGTTGGAGTATTTTGCTCCCATGAACCAGCCCTTCACCTGGAAGGTGTATGACCACGACCTGTTACCCAGCTTGAAGGACGCGCTACGCTCCCACGATTTCGTGGAGGATGACGAGCCAGCCGATGTGATGGTTCTCGATCTGGATCGGGCCCCCGCGCACTTGTTCCAAGCTGCCTATCGCGCCCCAGGTACCGAAGGTACAGCGATCCGTCGCATCACGACCGTGGATGGATTGAAAGATGTCATTTACGTGCTGAACAGCGTGTATGGCAACGACAATTCCTGGGTCAACACCCGGCTGGGAATGCATCTGCAAATCCCTGGCTATTTGAGTGTGTATGTGGCTTACTGGAAAGACCGGCCCGCCTCGGTGGCGTGGACCTACTTCCCCCGGGGACACTTCGCAACACTCTTTGCCGGGTCCACGATTGCGCAGTATCGTAAACAGGGCTTGTATACCAGCTTGCTGGCGACCCGCTTGAGGGAGATCCGTGAGCGCGGCTATCCGTTTGCCGCCGTGGAAGCAGGAGCCATGAGCAAACCCATCGTGGCCAAGTACGGCTTCCAGCACCTCACCACCGTCTGGGATTACAAGTGGAGAGGAAACCAGTTTCAGTTGGAAGCTGTGCCATGCAGAGAAAAATCTGAGATGCTTCTCAGTGTATAAAGTAAAGGGAGCCACCGTATCGGTGGCTCCTTCGTTTCATCAATTTTCTTCATAGATCGGGATATTACCCTGCCATTCGCAAGGACATCACTCCCTATCCAGGGCTTCGGGTTAGAACCGTCTCTTCCGGCGGCTTTGCTAAAGAGGAGATCAGGGCCACGATCACAATCAACAGAAAGATACCACCAATGCACAGGAAACCGTTCGGTCCGATCAAAAGGAGCAGGTTGGCAATGCCTCTGGCGCGAGCACTGCCGCTAACCGATCCCTCTGTAGCCAGCCCCTGGACAAACCAATAGAGAAAGCCAGTTCCGCACAGGCCGATCAGGAAGAGGACGGCACCCGACGTGAGAACCTGGGTGCGACTGATCGGCCTCGTGATCCGCTGGAAGCTGGGATCAAGCTGCTGCTGAAGGGCATGGAGCACCGCCTCCGAGTCCTTTTTACTGCACGTAATGTTGTATTTCTTTACCGGAGGCATCGACTGAACTCACTCTGATCAATTCTCCAAACAGAGTTACATTTGTAATGCCTGAAACGGGCACGTAACAGATGTTCTGCAAATGATACTTGCCCCTGTCATCGTGGAGCTGTTTTGCATTTTTCCCCGCCTGGATTTCACCGAGCACCTGGAGGGCTTTCTGAGGCAGAACATCAAATGCCAGCAAGGTTTCCCCGGCTATGTAAATAATCGTTGTTTGCTGCTGTCTTCATACAGGGCTAGTTTGCTGGGCTGGTTCGCTTCGTGGAGTGTGGATCCGGTGGCAGATCGGCAGAGATGCTTCACGCAATGATCCCGCTGATACAAGACGCGCAAGATTGCTTCCAAATAGAGATGGGGCGCGATGACAGGCCAGGCATTTGCACCGACTCGATAAAAAAACAGGGATGGACAACGTTCGTCCATCCCTGCCGGGTGTTTAATGCCTTTTGTAGGGTTTGAAGTATTCGGCAGTGTAGTTGCCGACCAGCCAGGCGAACCCAGCCAGCACTGCAGCGATGATGAATTTGATTACAGCGATCATTTGTGCTCCCTTTACAACGGATCAGTGACGAACTTGTGGTTACATGACGTGAAAGTTTAAAAAAGTAACAAGTACAAGGTTGCAGAATAGTTAATTCTCCTGACGCATTAGAAAGACGATAGGTTCCAAGGTCACCTGAGAGTTTCCACAGCACAAGAGGCGTTCTATTCCATGTGGAAGGAACAAAGTGGATACTCGTGCAGCGACACCGCGAAGCGTCCTTACTGCTCTGTTCCTATGGACGGCCTCACGGCGAGCGAACTTTTTCTCCCGAGTGCCAAAGCCGGCTGGACACGTTGATAGTCACCCAGTGGGCAGGTAGGTCGCGTAACTTCATTCATAGCACAATTGTACTAATATCTGATAAGCCGTCGTTTAGGCAGCCTGAGAGGGGGATTAAGATTAATAGAATGTAATAACAGGTTCTCACTTTGTGGTCTCCGTAAAAATCAAAAATCCGAAGCAGCCAGATTTTCGTACCTCTTTATGGAAAGGTGTCTTTTAATTTAGAGTTTCGATGAAAGGAGAGTCAGATGATTAACACAAACAGACACAAGTTCGGATCGTATTTGATATTCATGTTTGTAGCGGTTTTCATCATTGCGCTTGTGGCCAGCACCGTAGCCCCAGCAACAGCCGCGCCTCTCGCAGCGAATAAAACTTCCCGCCTAGACTATCACGATGAATGGCGCAAGCTGTGGGAAGACCACATCACGTGGACCAGAGTCGTGATCATAGCCATCCTGGATGAGCTACCCGGTACCAACACCTACGTGGAGCGGCTACTGCAGAATTATGAGGACATGGAAGATGCGCTCGCGCCCTACTACGGAGAGGATGCTGAGGTGCTGGGCGACCTGATCCAGGATCACCTGGTGATTGCCGCCGAGCTGCTTACCGCCGCTCATGACGGTGACGCTGCAGGTGTCGAGGATGCCAGGGTGCGCTGGTATGCCAATGCCCATGACATTGCCGTCCAAATGAATGAGATGAACCCACAGTTCTGGCCTTTGGAAGAGACAGAGCAGATGTGGGTGGAGCACCTGGATGCCACGTTGGACGAGGCAACCACCCACCTGACGGGTGATTTTGCCGGTGAAGTGGAGGCGTATGATCTGGTGCATGAGTTGGCCCTCGATATGGCTGACTTCATGAGCGCAGGAGTCATGCAGCAGTTCCCCGAGAAGTTCAAAGGCCCATTACAGTAAACCCATTTTCGAGCTGAAGCAATCGGTACATCGCCCATCCGCGTGCGGATGGGCGATTCTTTACGGTTCCGTGTCATAATGGGCGCATGCCCAGATCTTGCTTCGTAGGTATGCTGCTGGTGCTTCTATTGGCGGGCTGCTCTGCTTTGCCAGCGACCACCTCCCCTGTTGGGCCTTCCCTGACTGCCACACAGAATCCGCCATTATTACCCACGCGCACTTTCACACCGACTGTTACGTCGACACCTTCGCCTACGGTGACTTCGCTTCCAACAGCCACAGCAGAGCCAGCCGGCTGCCAAAAGCCGCCCGATGATTACACGCGCGTGGGCGTCAACGGTTGGACGATCAACGCGCGCACGATGGCAATGTTGGCTCAAGCCCAGGAACTGTACGGTGGTGAACTGGAGCTCACCGGCCATGCCATCACGCAGGGCAGTTACCATGACAACGGCTCGGCCTCCTTTGGTACACATCTGGGCGGCGGCGCCGTGGACCTTTCGGTGTTACGCCGCGGAACATACACCGTGTTGTGGGATGACGTGGAACCTCTGGTGCATGCCTTGCGGCTGGCAGGCTTTGCCGCCTGGCTGCGCGAGTATGGTGAGTTGTACGCCGACTCTCCGATCCACATCCACGCCATTGCCATCGGTGATGTAGAACTCTCCTCAGCCGCGCAGGGACAACTTACCGGCCCGGCTGGCTATTTCCGCGGGTCTAGCGGCCTGACCGACGAGAACGGCTCCCCCACCCCCGACCGCCACGGCGGCCCCATTCTTTGCCAGTGGATGATCGATCTCGGTTATCAGGATTTGCGCTGACGGCGTGGGGCGGCGAGAAAGTGCAAGTCGTTTCCGAGTGTCACCCTGAGCCCTTCGGCTCCGCTCAGGATAAACTCCGAGAAGGGCCCCTATCTCGAAAATGCGAGACTCTTCGGTCGCAGCAACCGCTCCCTCAGAGTGACACGGTATCATGGATTTCCCTGGATGTTATAATGCGCCGGATGCTCAGACGATATATCCTCGTGTTCGTATTTGGGAGCGCTGCCCTATGCCTGTTGGCCGGTTTGATATACAACCTGCCACCAGTCCATGACCGGCTGGCCTGGCGGGTGGACAACCTGATCGTGGCAATCAAGCGCTCTATCAATCCACCTGAAGAGGTGGTGTTCACCCCGCAGGAGCAGGTTGAACTAATCGTTAACGCCACATTGACAGCGATGGCTGTTACGCTAACCCCCAGCCCTGAGCCCGAGCGGCTGACAACGCCTTCCCTCACACCTTTCCCCAGCCTGACACCCACCGCTATCCCCAGCCAGGCGAAGTTAAGCGGCCTTCGCCACGAATATCAGCAGTTCAACAACTGCGCGCCTGCCAACCTCTCGATGGTGATGTCATACTGGGGCTGGCAGGGAGACCAGTTTGAAACGCGCGCCTATTTGCGCCCCAGTTATGCGATAGACGATAAGAACGTCAACCCGTTCGAGATCGTGGACTTTGTGCAGGCACAAACAGAATATCAAGCCCTGTGGCGCGTCGGCGGCGACCTGAGCCTGCTCAAGCAATTGGTGGCAGCGGGCTTCCCGGTGTTGATCGAAAAGGGACTGCACCCACACGACGATGCCTGGCTCGGACATTACCAGACCATCAGTGGCTATGACGATGGGACCGGTCATTTTTGGGTGTACGACTCTTATGAAGGGCCGCCGGAGGCCTACCGGGTCCCATATGACACGATCGGGCAGTTCTGGCGGCACTTCGATTACGTCTACATCGTGGTCTTCCCACCGGAGCGCGCGAGCGAGGTCCATTCGATCCTCGGCATACAGAGTGACCCGCAGGCGAACTACCGGTACGCCGCTGAGTTGGCACTGCAGGAGGCCAGCATTTTGACCGGGCGAGAACAGTTCTTCGCCTGGTTCAACCGCGGCACAAACCTCGTGCTCCTGCAGGATTATGCCTCCGCTGCGCAGGCGTACGATACAGCCTTTGCGCTGTATGCGGCGCTGCCTTTAGAGGAACGTCCGTGGCGTTTGTTGTGGTATCAGGATGGTCCGTATGTTGCCTACTATCAGACCGGTCGCTATCAGGATGTGATCAACCTGGCGCATACCACGCTGGTGAACGTGGATAAAGCCGTGCTGGAGGAGACGTACTACTGGCGCGGGATGGCGAAAGAGGGCCTGGGCGACCGGGCCGGCGCCATCGAAGATCTGACCCGGGCATTTACGCTCAATCCCAACTCCACCCCCGCGGGTGAGGCGCTCCAGCGGATCCAGGCCAATCAGTGATGCACCACGTGAACCTGTTTCCACTGCCCCACCACCAGCCTCTGTTCGCCGGCGACACCGTCGCTCTTGTCAAAAAAGCGAGACGCTTTGCAGTCTCGCGTTACTGACAGATGCGCGTAAGGTGACTGATTAATACCGTTACAGGGTATGGCTGTGGACCTTATCTCCCGATAGGTATGTTTATTAAAGAAGGTTACAACAAGGGCATTTTATTGGCGCCTCAATGTTATAGTATCCTCGACGACTCGCCTCTGAACATTTATGGATCGCACCGTCGCGCTGGCGAGCAAAACATCATTACGGTCCCCAATTTTCGTCCTGCGGGAGTAACTCTAACGACAGCGCAGCCCCTGAAAATGATAAGGCCGCACCGCGCCTCAACCGCCCGTCGATTTCACGGGCGGTTTGTGATTCGGCTGTAGCGGCTCCGCTCCCCACTACAGCATCGGGACTTCGCAGGATGGCTCGCAGTAACAGGTTGGTGTTAAAACAAAAGGGCGGGGTTTTTGGGCCCCGCCCTACTATTTACTTACAGACTATTTTTTGGCATGGATGGTGATCGTCTTGGGTCTAGCTTGCTCTGATTTCGGTAGAGTAATGGTCAGAACACCATTCTCGAAATCAGCCTTCGCCCGATCAGCGACCACACCAGTTGGAAGCGCTATGGAGCGTTCAAATGCGCCCCAGCTTTGTTCACGGATGTGCCAGGACTGATTCTTCCTTTCGTCATCGTGCTTCACTTCGCCTTTGATGGTCAGGATGTCATTGTTGACATTGATCTGGACCTCATCAGCTTTGACGCCCGGCAGCGCAGCCTTCACCACAACTTCATTGTTGGTCTGGTACATGTCAATGGGTGGTGAAGCCCAGTTGGACCCGCCTTCTCTCATCAGGGAGAACGGACGGGTGAACGCGTCATTGAAAAGACGGTCCATTGCCTCACGCAGGGTCATCATCTCACGAGCAGGTTCCCAACGGGTTAAGTTATTAGGCATCACAGCCTCCTTTCACACGTAGGGTTTGCCTCTTTCAAGGCACTCAATAGTCTACAATACATCTGTTAAAAGAACACAAACCGAACATAAAAAATCCGTCAGAGATTTTTCAGGTCGTACCTTGGGCCATCTCATTTTCCGCGAAGAAGTGTCGCTATACGAAGGATTGAAGACAAGTGCACGTCGTGCACGCCAGAGCACCGGAAGGAACTCGATATGTCTCATCATGAAGTTGTGGCCGCGCTCATCGTTCAATCCAATAGGATTCTATTGGGCCGGCGGTCGGAGCAGCGCGCGTTTTATCCGGGCGTCTGGGACCTGTTTGGCGGGCACGTGGAAGCCGGCGAGCCTCGCGAGCAGACGCTAGTCCGGGAACTGGAAGAGGAAATCGGCATCACTCCCACGGCATGGACGTTTCTAGAAACGCTCCATGAAGCATCCATTCCACTGACGGCCCATCTCTATCTCGTCACGGCCTGGACCGGGACACTCACCAACCGCCAGCCCGAGGAACATAGCGACATTGGCTGGTTCACGCTGCCAGAAGCCAGGCAATTACATTTGGCAGACCCAATCTATCCAGCGCTGTTTGCGCGCTACCTTGACTCCTCATGACCCCACGTTTCGCAATACTTTAAACCTTCCCCCACTTCATATCAGGCTGATTCTCTGGTATCAGTTCTTTCACCCGCTCCAGGGTCTCTTCATCGAAATCGATTTGGATCGAATATTCCTTCCCATCCCACAATTGGATAATCAGCTGGTAGGAAAGGCCAAGCGCCATCTTGAGGTAGGTAATTTTGGCAAATGTCAGGTCGAACCTTGGAATTTGAAATGATTGACGATCGTTCTCAAGGTCTTTCAGGATCAATCGCTTGTTGGTAATAATGATCCGTTTCCCTCTGGCTGGTAAGTGTTGAAACTGCGTACGATCGAGCTTTTTCCAAATCAGGGGGACACCCAGCATTTCATCCAACTGAATGACTTCGCCGTACATGGGAGCAAACCCGAGCACATCCGTACTGGCGCGCACCTCCGAATGGGAGGCCTGGTTCTTCCCTTTAGGAGGTTTTACGAGATATTTGAGAAGTTCATCCTGAAAGGTCTCCTGCTCTGCGGCCTGATCGGCTTTTTGGAGGGCCCTTTGCACAAATCGGTCGTCTGAGTGAGGTGCAGGCCGGACAACGCCCTTGACAGGTTGCTTCAGGAAACGGTCTGTTAATTTCTTCATGGCTTCGTCAAAGTAGCCATCGGGAACTACTAGACCGTTATACTCTTTCAGCACAGAGAGTTTGCCCGTCAGATACTGTTTGGCGCCCTCGAAGCTAAAGCCGTCAAATAAGAGTGGTACCACGTTGCGCTGCAGATCGATCGCATACTCGATTTCCTTTCTCAGCCAATCACCAGGGTTGGTTGTCCGGTTCAGGCA
>DASTOH010000263.1:0-18273 GCA_035720235.1 Anaerolineales bacterium
CGACCCAACTTCTTGGCGCGCGTGGATGAAGTTGTCAACTGGGCGCTGAATCGCGATCTGACCTATGAAGAGGGTCCCGGCGACCACGTCTGGCCCTATTGGGACAAGATGATTCAGAATGTGCTGGCATGGATGTTCCCCAATGCAAAGAAATCATAATTTGGCATGAAGAGATAATTCCTCAGAGGGGTGAAAACTAAGAACAGGCATGCTATAAAGTCGGGAAAGCCAATCAAAGAGGAAACTCAGATGAATTCGACTCTTTCAAGCCAAGTGATTGAAGCTCCCGGTAAAAGCGAATTTCAATATCGTTATCGTGCCTATTCTCCAATTGCGAATGCCCGGGCGTTAGTAGTCTACCTGCCGCAATATGGTGGCACGCTGGATGAATGGGAAAATACACTTCTGCCTGAGCGATTGGCAAGCAATGGAATCGCCAGCCTCGTTGGCTTGCCTGTTCCGGAAGGGACGGGCTACATGACTGATTTATCCTTGCAGGCTCTACATGCAATGTTGGCAGATGCCATGCAGCACATCTCATGCCAGCCAGATAAGTTGGTGTTGGGTGGGTTTTCTGCAGGAGGCGTCGGCGCGGTGCGCTATGGAGAAGTCGCGGTCCAGGGCAGCTTACCAGGGGCATTCCGACCTCGTGCGATTTTTGCTGTAGACCCGCCGCTGGACCTGCGCCGCTGGTATCGCGGGCTGCAGTTGATCGTCCAGCGCAACCAGCCATCGCCCTCGCTGGACGAAGCCCGCGAAGTCATTCAAGTACTACACTACATCCTCGGCGGCGCGCCGGATGAAGTCCCTGAGGCATACGCGCACGCGTCCGCAGTGATGGCCTTTGCGGAGGACGGTGGAAATCTCAAATACCTGCGCGATGTACCCATCCGCATATACACCGAGCCAGACGTGCTGTTCTTCCTGGAGCACTGTACCGATCTCTACAGCCTCAACACGCTGGATGTCGTCTTCGCGATCAACGAACTGAGAGCCATGGGGAATCAACAGGCCGAATTGATCGTCACCAGCGGCAAGGGCTATCGCCCCGACCTGGGCGGGATTCGCATGCCGCATGACTGGTCTATCGTCGATGAACCGGATCTTGCCAACTGGATTGAACAAAAACTAGGATGAACTGCCCTTAAGAAAGGGAAGGTATAGAGATCATTCTTGAGAGGGGTGAAAATCGGAAACAGATATGCTATAAGCATGGGAAAACCAACCCAAAAGGAGCGACCCCATGCGGAGAACTCTCATTACCGGATGCATGTTTGTTTTCTTGGTTGTAGGATGTTCACCTGTAATTACGGCAACTTCGGTGCCGACGAGCTTGCCTACAACGATTCCGCCAACAGAATTGCCGATAGAAACGCCTGCCCCGGTCACTGAGAACCCACCTCCATGCTGGGGTGCCGACCTGATGTACCACACGCAGTTGCGGCAGATGTTACTGGTCAACTGTGTTGAAAATCCGAGCATGGAGGCTCCGCATGTCATTTGGGGCTGGGATGGAACGCGATGGCAAAGGGTCGCAGAAGGCGGTCCGCCCGGGCGTATTCTGGGTGCAGCCGCCTATGACGAGCAGAGGAATGTGCTCGTCCTCTACGGTGGCCGGCCCGTTGAGCTGCAACCTTGCAGCCAGGAGACCTGGGAGTGGGATGGTCAGGCCTGGGCGAAGAAAGAGGCGCAGCCTCCCACCGCTTGCGATCACGTCAAGATGGTCTACGATGGCGCGCGTGGAGAGGCTATTCTCTTCAGTGGGCTGGATCCTTCTGAACAGCCTGTCAATGAGACCTGGTCATGGAATGGGGAGGAATGGAAACTCCTCAGTGAGGAGGGTCCCGAGAGCCGCGGCCATTTTGGTTTCGTGTATGATCCAAACCATGGCCAGACTGCACTATACGGCGGATACACAAGTACAGTTACAGATGAATTCTGGACCTGGAAGGATAATGCCTGGGAGGAGATCGATTTTCCGGGACCAGGCACGCTCTCGCATTTCGGTATGACGTATGACATGAATGCGAATGCCCTGTATATCTTTGGTGGGGCAAATTCACGGTCGACGTTTTCATCGCTCACCGATAAGACCTGGGTCCTTACGGGAGGCCGTTGGCGTGAGTTAAGCCTTGACATTTCCCCATCCAAGCGCGGCTCGCCTGCCATGGGCTATGATCCGGTGCGAAAGCGCATCGTCTTGTACGGCGGGTTCGACGCCAGTAGGAACAAGCTTGACGATACTTGGGAATGGGATGGTCAGGAATGGGTCTGCCTGGTGAACTGCAAATAAAAAGCAGTAGGTTTGACATTTTTTTGTAACCTTTTGTGACGAAAAGTACTTGAAATCAAATTTCATCCGTGCTACAAATAATGTGTAGACATCGCTACTGAACCTTAGCGGTCTTATTTGCTTTAGGTGATAGGTGGGTTTAATAACATTTGCTAAATTTACTCCCTTACCGGTGGCGTGTTGGTTTTAAATTGTACATACGGGCTCGCTGTCATTTGCAGACCAGGAGCGCACAAATGTATAAACATCAGAGCAAGATCGGTGTTCCTGTCGTGATAGACAGCTTGAGTTAGAACCATGTTATTTGCCATTACATCTGTCGTCGATTTTCTGGGTATGGCGGTCTCTCTTTGGCTGGCCCTCTACTTGCTGGGGCGCGGCTTTTCCAGCCGCATTACCTTGCGGGGCGTGGTGGTGTTGATCGCTTTGTCGGCGTTCTTTCTAGGCGCTTATATTAATTTATATGAGCAGATCGCTGGCATGGCGGCTGTAAGAGCCATTTTTCTCACGATTGGATTATCTGTCTGGAATGACCTGACACATAAACTTCTTCCCGGTTGGTACCAGAAAACGCAACGCTGGCGTGTTGTGGTCATTTATGCCTTCGGCTTTATTAACATTGTCCTTCTACTTTGGACGGGTACTAGTTTTGTGGATGAGCAGGGCGACATCCTGTGGATGGCGCAGAGCATCATTCAGCCGGCCGACATTGTGTACGGCATGTTTCAAGTATTAGCAGGCATTTCCATTCTCTACAACTTTCGCGTGGGAGCTAAAATCGGTGCCAAGCTTCAGAACCGATACTTTTTCGCAGCCTCTCTGCTGGCTGCCAGTGCAGTTGCATATGGGGCGCTGGCCCTGGCATTCACGTCTTCTCTGCCAAAGCTGATACCGGACGCACTGATCCTGAGCGGCGTCTGCATCCTTGGCCTTTCCGTGGCGCGTCATCAGGTCTTGATAGAGCGGCGGGCAACATTGCAGGACTTTCCAATTTCAGCACTGGCTGTTTTCTGCCTCTCGGATATTTATCTATTCATTGGCTGGCAAATGGGACTATCACCGATTGCCCTGATTCTTGTCACGGCTCTGGCGATCCTGACTCATTCCGTGTATAGTCTGGTACGCGAATTTCTCGACAGATTGAGGGCAAAGGATGAAAGCTTGTTTCGTGAGCAACTGCGCCGGTTGGAGGCGAATATCGAGGGCAGTATTTCTCTCAAGGAACGCTTGCAAGGTGGCCTGGGACTCTTGTGCCAGATCCTTGAATCGACCGGCGCATTCATTGCTGTTCAGCAGGACACGAAATATGTGGTTTTAGCCTCCCACCATTCCATCCCCGTTGGAAACAGTATACCCTATCTAGCGAGTAAGTCTAAAGACATCTGTCCGCCCTCCCCTGAAATCGCAAGTTATGCAGCATGGCTCGTGCCTGCGTTTCAAAACGGTGATCTGGTCGCGATCCTTGGCATTGGTCCCCTGAAGAGCAGGCTCCAGTACACTGAGGATGATCTGGATTTGTTGGTGGAAACCGCAGACCGGGTTGCAACCATCATCTACCTGCATAGTCACAAGCCAGTGCCCAGGAATCGCGTAGAGCAAACCGCATCGGATGCTCGATCCTACGAAGCGAACCTCCAGGCCAAGTCGGAGGAGTTGCTTACTACATTGATCACCAGCCCGGATCCAGAATTCGTCAAACTTGTTGAAGACGGGCTTCGGAACCTCACGGATATCATCAGCCTTGGCCAATCTTCGTTGCCCGAAATGCTGGGTGTTGCGGGGAATACACATGTCGAAAAGGGAAAATGTGTTCAACAGCGATTAATGGAAGCAGTGGAAGCGCTGCGACCGGCTCAAGACTGCCCAGGAGAGCCAGCCCCCCGTGAATGGCACAGCTACGTGGTTTTGCATGATGCATACTGGGAACGGATTCCCAATTACGACATCATATCGAAACTCTATATCTCGGAAGGAACCTTCCACCGTACCCGCCGGGCCGCCGTCCGTTCGGTGGCGCGCGTGCTGCTTGAGAAGAGGACCGTTGTCCAATAATCATCTTTCATTACTCTCTTGAAGCCCGGCTATGCCCGTTTCCGCGGTCCCCACTAAAGTTAACAGTTTTTGGCACCTTTTCGCCTTGTCTTGGCACCTTCAAAAGGGGATACTGAAGACATGTGAACGAAAGAAAAACTCTGGTCGTTGCCTGGTCATATAACAGTTGATTGAAGCTGGCTCAGGTCGTCACGTCGGCCCATCGATGCAAGCGAACAGGGTTGGGTCTGCGCTACCAGTATAGATCGCCTCAGGAATATGTCATCCTACGTTGATTCGTTTCCTGATCCATCGGTCACGGGAGGGATCGAAATGAATGCACAACCTTCACGTCACCATAAATTCAATAGGGTGTTGATGACTATCCTGAGTCTCTTTGCAGTCCTGGTGATTGCATGGCCCATTATCCAAATGAGCCTGGCCGTATTTTCTTCTCCATTCGTGGGCCAGTGGCAAGCCTCGGATGTGAATGGAAACGATATGCGCCTGACGGTCAGTGGATCCTCCGGCGGGCCACTCCAAATCACGTGGATCGAAAGCGACATCAGCCTGTGCGATGGAGCAGGTGGCATCGTACGTGGAACAGGGCAGCTCGACGAAAGTAATCCGCATCTCCTCGAGGCTGATCTCCATTTGGACTGCTTCACAGGTGAAGTATCATCCGATTTTCATTTTATGTGGCGCTACCATCCGGTTTCGAACACACTTTCCGGCAGGTATGACGACGGAGTTGTGACCGCCTGGCGCCAGCCTGACCGACCATTCCCATCAACCCCCGCGTTGAACCTGCGGGTCAATTATGGTGATAACTGGGTGGAGAGTTTTTACGCAGCCGGCCATAGGGTGTGGATCACCGTCACGGAAAACGATGGGGTAAACGTCAAAGCAACAGCCAGGTCAATAACCGAATCCAGGGAACGATGGGACGGACAATCCGGCTTTCAGACTAGTGATTCATTGTGGTTCGATGCTCAGGGAAATCAAATGGCAGATCCACCCGATATCAGGCCGCATGACCGGGTCTTTGGATGGATGGACAATGGGGCAACCGCCCAGGTTCAAATCGGCGAGATTCGTGGGGTGGTCGATATCACGACTGATTCCATTGGAGGTACGATCCTGGCGCCGTGGATCACCGCTCCCGTGCTTGTTGAATGCCTCGACTGGGGCTCGGGAGGAAATCCGTTCTATAGCAAAAACAAAGATGCTGGCCTCATATCGACCAACGGCACCCATCCTTATTCCTGCTCCTGGGCTGGAGAATGGGGTATTCAATCTGGCCAGACTGTGGGTGTGGGTTATGTAGGTTCAGATGGGAACTGGGTGGCGAATGCGTTCTTCACAACCGATCCCACGTTCGACGCCTTTGTCCCCGGTGCGATCGAAGGCTACGACTGGCCCGCGGGTAGTACGATCACTGTAAATATCAATGACGGCGAATATGTGGCTCAGGCGGTTTCTGAGCTCCGGCCAGGCGCGCTACCGGGACGGACGCGCGTGCCCTTTGAACTGTGGAAAGACAACTTCTTCATTGAGGCCGGCGATCGTATTGTGATGACCGACGGCTCGATTACGAAGGACAGCGTGGTTACTGCCCTTGCAGTTACAGATTTTGACGTGAGCACACGGACAGTCTCCGGCACTTATGATCCTGATTCCAGCTTACGGGTGTGGGTCTATGATCGAGATGGCCAGGTCGCGACCGATCCAGGAAATGGCGCCTGGGTTGCAACCTTCGATCAATTACAAGCCGGTACATTGGGAGGCGCCAGCCAACAGGATGTGGATGGAGACGGAACATCCATAGAGTTCGAAGTGCCCCAGACCTTCTTCGTCAGCAGCACAGCTGATGCGATCGGCAATGACGGAGTCTGCACTCTGCGCGAGGCCATCATCGCGGCCAATACCAATGCGCCCTCAGGCAACCTGAGCGGGGAATGTCCTCGGGGTCTCGATTCGCAAACGGATATCATTGTCTTTGTGGCGGGCAACGTCTACTCTCTCACGACTGACAGAACGAACAACGACACCGCAGCCGATGGTGACCTGGATATTTCAGATAACCCATCTGCTCTGGACTTGATCATCCGGGTGGAGGGAGATGGCAAGGCAACCATCTCACAAGACGCGGCGCTCGTAGATGACCGGGTTTTGGAAAATCACGAGGCAACTGTACGATTAGAAAACCTGATCCTCACTGGTGGGAGCAACGTGGGAGGTGGAGGCGGCCTGTTGAACAACGGCACGATCGACATGACCGCCAGCCAGGTCAGCGGAAACTCGGTGAGCTGGGACGGAGGTGGAATCTACAACAGCAGCGTCGCCAGCCTGAACGTCGAGTCCAGTACCATCGCCGGTAACAGCTCGACTGCTTTTGCAGGGGGAATTATGAACAAGGGTACGCTGACACTGAAGAATAGTGAAATTAAAGCAAACACAAGTGTCTATGGTGGCGGGGGCATCAACAATGAAGGCACCCTTGTCATCGATGCCAATGTTATGTCCGCGAACTCATCGGGCCAGGGTGGCGCCCTGTACAACTCCGGTACGGCGACCATTGGAAATGGTACTTTGGTCGGTGGCCCGCTTGCCGAGGATGCCAATACTGCTGACGGTGGTGGCGGCCTTTTCAGCCTTGGCACGCTGACAGTGAGTGACAGCACTGTGACGGGCAACCGTGCATCCTACGGTGGTGGCCTTTTCAATTGGGTGGGCGGAATGTTGACCATCAGCCACAGCACCGTCTCCAACAACCATGCCAACGAAGGTGGAGGTCTCCATAACAAAGAGCACAGCACGGCCACAATTCAAAACGGCACGGTATTCTCCGGCAACTTTGCAGAGTGGAGTGGTGGGGGCATAGACAATTGGGGCAAGATCACGATAACTGAAAGTACGCTGCGTGAAAACATATCGGCTGGTGAGGCTGGAGATGCCATTGCCAGTGGCGCGTTCGAGGACAGTACGGCAAGCATCACCGGGAGTTGTATTGTTGGCAACGGAGACACAGCCATATTTACCAACCAGCTACCTTCTCTTGATGCAATCGGAAACTGGTGGGGCTCTCGGACTGGTCCCGCCCACTGGACCAACCCGGGTGGCATCGGTGATTCGGTGAGCGACTTCATCGATTTCTCGGCATGGCTCACTGAGCCGCCTTCCATCTGTGCTCCTCAGTGAGCTGACAGTGGATGGCCTGAAAATCATGTCAGAAAGCCAAGGTGGTTCGAAGTTAACAGTTTTTGACAGCTTTCCCCCTTGTTTTGGCAGTTTCGGAATGACACACTGAAGACATGGAAACGAGTGGAGAGTTCACAAACTTGGACGATGAAGTTGATGAATTTTCTCTTATTCATAACCAGTTACTCGCAGCCAGCTCAGGATCATCACAGGAGGTCCAACTCATGAAAGAAAACAGACACAGACTTCACTAACATCGCAGACGGCTTGATGGGTCTGCCATCTTATGCCGTATTCGTTTCTTGAACCGTTGACCATGGGAGGGTCAAATGGATACTACATATTCAACAAATAAAACAAGAATCATAAGCTTGCTTGCGGCTGTCGCGTTGATCGGTGCGAGTTTTCTGACGATGGGCTTTCGGCCCCTAAGTGTCACTCCGATTACGGTCACAAGCACAGATGATGTGCTTGCTAACGATGGGGTCTGCACCCTGCGGGAGGCAATCATCGCTGCCAACACCAACACACCATCCGGTGAGAGTCGCGGAGAATGCAACGCTGGACAAGATGCCAACCAAGACATCATCACCTTGTCCAACGGCGCGACTTACTCACTCACGATTAACAGCACGGGTGAGGATGGAGCGTTGGATGGCGATTTAGATGTATGGGATAACACCGCTGACACTGACTTGATCATCGGTGTTGTTAGCGATGGCACAGCGACTATTTCGCAAGATGCCGCAGTGGATGACCGCGTGGTACACATCCTGGGCGCAACAGTCAAGATCGAGGGTGTGATCCTCACGGGAGGCAGTACCCTGAATGACGGTGGCGGCATTGCTGTGCATGACGGTAATCTGACCCTGAATAAGAGCGAGATCAGCGGCAACTCGGCGACCTGGGGTGCAGGTATCTCAACCGGTGACGGTATGCTGAAGTTGGATCACAGCACCGTGTCAGGTAACATTGCCAGCGAGTCGGGCGGCGGCATCTTGAATTGGGGCACACTGAAGATGAACGCCAGCAACATCACCGGCAATTCGGTACCGGCCGGCGATGACCCTGCTGAGAAAAACTGCGGTGGGCTTAACAACGTTGGCACAGCAAAAATTGACAACAGCACCATCTCTGGGAATACGGTAGCTTGGAATGGCGCTGGCCTCTGTAACTGGGATGAAGGAACTGTGTTAATTGCAAACAGCACTATCGCCGGCAACTCGGGGATGGGCGATGGTGGCGGCGTGATCACTACCGGATTTCTGGAAATGTCCAACAGTGAGGTGAGCGGCAACTCATCGGGTTGGGGCAGCGGTATTCTCAACGGTGGGACGCTGAAACTGAATGCCGGCACGGTGTCCAATAACACTGCCTTATATATGGGTGGTGGTATTGCCAACTGGCCCTGGGGTAATGTTACGGTTGAAGGCAGCACCATATCCGGAAACTCAGCTCCTTCTGCTGGCGGTCTTGTAAATTGGCGAGACGACACTTCGGATGGCATAATGACAATCGCCAACAGTACGATCTCGGGGAACTCCGCGCCTGACGACAAAGGTGGCGGTTTGTTCAACGACGGCACACTGATGGTGTTCTCCAGCTTGATCTCCGGCAATACGGCAGGCTGGGGCGGTGGCCTGTGGAATATAGGCACACTGACCCTAAATGCCACGAGGGTTGCAGATAACACATCCACATACGACGGTGGAGGCCTTCAGAATGAGGGTCTGGCAACGATCGAGAACGGCAGCGAGATCAGCAGCAACAAAGCAGAGAACTATAGCGGTGGCGGTGTATGGAATAACGAAACCGGCACACTCACCGTGGCGGACAGCACCATCTCCGGCAACTCCGCTGGTGATGCTGGCGGTGGTATCGCCAATGCTGGTATGCTGACGGTTGATGGCAGTGCTGTCTCCAACAACTCGGCCAACGGCGACGGCGGCGGGCTCCAGAACAGAGAAACTGGTACTGTGCTGATCCAGAATGGGAGTGTAATTGCCCAGAATTCAGCCAACGATGGCGGGGGCCTCGCGAACCGGGCAACGATGAGTCTCATAGATAGCACCATTGCTGATAATAATGCGGTCTGGAGCGGCGGTGGCATCATCAACTGGCCCGGCGGTATGCTGTCTCTCTCTAGCAGCACTGTCTCCGACAACACCGTCAATAATGATTACGGTGGCGGTATTCACAATATTGGGACGGCCACGATCCAAAACGGGAGTGTCATTGCCCAGAACTCGGCCAACGATGGCGGCGGTATCTCTAACTCGCAGAACGGCATGCTGACGGTGGATGCCAGTACCATCTCTGACAACTCTGCGACCTGGAGTGGTGGTGGCATCATCAACTGGTCTGGCGGCTCACTGACTCTTACTAACAGCACTGTTTCTGGTAACAAAACCAATAATGGTTCAGGCGGTGGTGTCATGACCTTGAATGACGGGTCGGTGCTTATCAGTGTCAGTGTTATTTCAGGCAATACCTCGAATGACCATGGTGGTGGCTTAGCTAATTTGGGTGGCTCATTAGATCTCACCGACAGTGCTGTCTCTGATAACATGGCTGCGTGGGGTGGTGGTATCTTTACTGAAGGTGGTACTCTGAACCTCGATGCCAGTACAGTTTCGTATAACACATCCAACAACGATGCAGGTGGCATCTTCATCAAAAATTCGGCCACCGTAAATATTCAGAATGGTAGCCAAATCACCAGCAACATTGCAGCCTGGGGTGGCGGTATCTCGAGCTGGGGAAGCATACTCACGGTTGATGCCAGTGTCATCTCCAACAACTCGGTCACTAACAGTGGCGGCGGTCTCCTTATTCATGATAGTGAGGGGTATGGTGGCGGCGAGGCGACCATCCGAAATGGGAGCGTCATCTCTGGCAACAATGCACAATGGGAGGGCGGGGTTTCAAATTGGGGTGGCAGTACTCTGACGATAGACTCCAGCGCCATTTCCAACAACACAGCGAGTGGTGCCAGTGGTGGAATTGGGAATCTGGGCACGATGACTTTGAACGCCAGCATCATCTCAGGTAACTCAGCACCCTGGGGCGGAGGCATTTTCAACAACCAGGGCACACTGAACATTGCCGGAAGTACAATCTTTGGTAATGTAGCTAATAACGGTGGCGGCGGGGGCATTCTCAATGTGAACGGCCCATTGACTGTGACAAACAGTGCTCTGCTTGGAAATACTGCAACCGGCCAGGGAGGTGCCTTCTATAACTACGTGGACAGTTCCTACGATATCAGCGTGACCAACAGTTGTGTTGCAGGCAACAGCGACACTGCATTCTACAATGACTCAACCTTCGTGCTGACTGCAATCAGCAACTGGTGGGGCGATGCAAGTGGCCCAACCCATTTATCCAATCCTAGGGGTATAGGCGATTCGGTCAGTGACTTTATAGATTTCTTAGGATGGCTGTCGGAGCCACTGCCGATCCCCGGCTGCGGTGTGACAGGTACCCTCGTTGAAATCGCGAACCAGCCAGACTGGGTAAGTTCCGGGATTACTGTCAGCGCCGGACAGTCTTTTGCGATTAAGGCACTCGGGCTCATGAACCCTTGCTCGGACACCTACCCCAATGGCGCGGACTACTGCATCTTCTTTACACCGCTGGGTGCAGAGGGCGTGGTGCCATATGAGAATGAGTTTGGCATCTTCCCCGGACCGGGGCTGCGCTTTATGGCGCTGTTGGGGCGGATTGGTGACGGTGAGCCATTTTACGTCGGTGCGGGTGGCACTTTCACCGCAGAGCAGGCCGGTACGTTGTGGTTCACACCCAATGATAATCTACGCACGGACAATCAGGGCGCGTATAGTGTGCTGGTGTGGCTTGAGCCACAAGAATGATAGGATTGCCTTCTCCGACTGGCTGACCTAGCTGCCTGCCATTTGCACACCTTGATGAATGAACAGAGCGGGATCACCAAGATAGCGGTTTCAAGTGGGGAGGAGCAATCCTCCCCACCTTGAAGAACTCAAGATCATAACTTTACATTACTCTCCAAGAGCAGCATCATGAAACACCACCTTGCATTGATCTTATTATTCATCCTCATCGCCGGCTGTTCACCTGAAACGGTTACAACCCCTACGAACACACCTGCACCGACGATGACATCATCGCCCATCCCTGCCACGACGACGCTTACTCCGTCTCCGTTGCCGCCAACAGTTACACTGACTCCTTTTGTCCCCAAAGCGACCATCAAGATCGCCAGTCAAAGCCCGTTGTCAGGTGATCGGGCTTTCCGCGGCATAGATATCATGCGCGGCGCCGAACTGGCTGTGAAACAACTGGCTGCTCCCCTGATGGAATTGGGATATAAGATAGAACTTGTACCTCATGATGATAAGAATGATTTTGGGGTGGCGGTGGACGTAGCAAAGGAGATCGTTGCAGATCCCGATATCTTGTGCGGCGTGGGACCTTACGCTTCCCGCATCTTGAACCAGGTAAAAGAGATCTACCATCAAGCCGGGCTGGCATTCGTTTCTCCATCTGTGACTGCTGCGTTTGTGTCCGAGAGCGGGTACCTGGAAGTGAATCGTGTCGTAGGGCGCAGTGACGGTCAGGGAGCGGTTGGGGCGCAATTTGCGAAAGCACAGGGCTTCTCACGCGTGTTTGTTATCAGCCAGAGCGGTGATTTCACGCAGTTCAATGCCTATCACTTCAGGAATGAAGCCAGCCGCCTGGGGATCGAAGTGGTTGGCAACACGACAGCAGACAACGCAAAGGATTTTGGATCGCTCATCGATCGTGTCATGACCGCCAACTCTGATCTGGTTTATTTCAGCACCCTGAGCGTGGAACAGGCAGGTGCGTTCTTCAGGGAAGCGCGCGCCGCGGGATATCAGGGCGCGTTTCTTGGAAATGAAGGAATAGACAATCCTGCTCTGCTCGAATTTGCGGGTCCGTTAGTGATTGATGGCGGCGGCATGTATTACACCGCGATAGCAGCCCCTGCCAGTTACTATCCTGAGGCGGCAGGATTCCTTGAGGGTTTCGGGACTCTCTATGACGTCACACCACAGTTGTATTCCGCCCAGGCCTATGATTCGGCAGGAATCTGTATGAAGGCGATTGAGGAGGCATCCAAAGTGAAGGAGGGTGAAATCCCCACGCGTACGGAGGTCGCCAGCGCCATCCGTGCTCTGCAGGATTACAACGGTATTACAGGCATATACAATTTCAACAAAAATGGCGATCCGAATCCGGCAACATACTTTGTTTTTCAGGTGGTTTCCGCCGATCCGAATGATTGGGATCAAAACACTCTGGTGGCATCGTTTGAAATAGCCCCACCGGAATAGCTCATGGAGCACATCCTCCTGACGTGGCTTCGCGCCTCACCCGGCCGTCGCTTTCTCCTCATCATTGCCGGTAGACTCTCCGGCATCCACGGTTGGAAGAGAGAACACATGCCTATTGCCTGTCAGCTGATCGACGACTCCACAGTGATCATTCGTTTTGACGGATCGGAACGCCTTACAATCTCAGGCGCGACGGGTGTTAGCCTGCATCCCGACGGCGAACTTTCGGTGCAAGATGCCCGTGAGGTGAGATTTACCTGGTGCTCCGATGAGGACCCTACCAAAGACTGTGAGGAAATCTTCACGAAAGTTGGCAAGGTCATCGCGTTCAGCCGAACGGATGACTTGTACACCACATCCATGGGCTTTGGGATTACGGAAGACAAGCTCGTCCTGCTTCGATAGTTATGGGCACTAATCTGCTGAGAGGACTCCCTTATGGACCAGAAAATCCAAAAACTCAAAGGTGCGAACATGGACATTGACCTGGCAAGCCCGCCGGGAAGTATTGCGTGGCAACAGGATGGATGTCCGTGGAACGCGGCAGAACACACCAACGAACACAAGTGCGCAGTGAAGGATATTTCGATCTGCCCTTATTTTTGCGGAGTGGAATATATCGACACACTGTTGTGCTGCTACCCAAACGAGAATCCGCTCTCCGGGAGTACGGTTTGAACGGAACGCAGTTCACTGCAATGCAAACTTAACCGCCTCATCCTGTGACATCACGCGCCCTTGCCTAACGAGTGCTGAAATCCTGTCTGGGGAAATTGAACTTTCGTCTAGTGCGATCATGCGGAGGTGCAGGCTTGATGTCACAGATTCTGTGCATCGCCCGTGCTTTGAATCCACTCCCGTACCTGACTGGGGGTAACAGGTTCCTCCAGCAGTCGCCTGAAATAGACCTCACGGTCTCGGCGGGCAAACAATTCTTCCAACAGATCGTAGCCGATGTGATAGGTAAAAATGTACGAGCGATAGAGTGGATTGGAAATGAATTGAATGGACTTCTGCACCTCTTTTTCTGTCCTTAACCCGTAATTTTGCAGGTACTGGCTGATCTCGTCCTCGCTCTTCTGTTGATCATGCAACATGAAGGCTGCATTCCCTGTCAACCCTGTCATCTTTCTGGAGGCATTTGCCATCGCGGTCAATCTTTTTGCATCGATGTGCATCAGCCCTGCCATCGGCAAAATGTCTTCACGATACCAATTTTCGAGTTCTGCCTCCGTCAATACCGTTTCCAGCGCGCTCGTTGCGATTCCCTCAGAGATGACACAGGAGGGGGAGTTGATGAGCGTCAGCGTGTGCTCATAGTAGTTCCGCTCCCTGATCAGTTTTGCCTCTTTGATCGATAGCTCTGTATGATGACCGGGATAGCCTTCGTGTGCCACCAGGTCTGCCAATGTGTTGACCTTGGTGGGCAGGTCCGTGTTGATATCGATCCGTGATTGGAAGCCGCCCAGATACCAGTTGTAAGCACCCCAGGGCTGGTCAGAGACAAATTCAAGCGAAAAGTTTTCCCCATCCGGTAAATTGAACTTCTGGCGAGTGAGCTCGCGCAGCTTATTTATGATAACAGGCAGTATTTCCTGCACTTTTCCCACAGGAATTTCCAGCGATCGATTCCAGGCCTGTATCCGCTCTGTCAGCGTGCCGCCTGCCGGCAGGGCCTGATCCCATGCTCTGTGCGCCTCTTCGAAATTCGATTCATCCTTCCATTTGGGAAGGACATCGTACAATCCCTGAACTTCCTCCACTAGCGATACTTTTTCGCCGGAGAGCAGCCTCAGACTCATTTGCATGGCCTTCACCTGCCGTGCAAGGAAGTCTCTGCGTTGGGAGTCAAGCTCATCAGCTTGGAAAAGGTCTCTCGCAAGCCGATCAGCTCTCTCGGTCAGATGCTGAAGCGGGACCTTCCCAGCCTGCTTGGCCTGTGCCATCCATTCATCCGGTCCAAAATAGGAATCGACATAACCAGGCACGTGTTGCTCAATGGCTAGTGCCAGCCTTACGAACTCTTCGCCTAGATGTTCATGAGTAGTCAGCATTTGTTGTCCTTTCCTTGACCGCAGGTCTTCAGATGCTTCAGCTATGGTACTGGCTCAGGGGATAAGTACCAGGCTGTCGCCGAAGAAATACAACAGCAGGTTGATGAGTGCAATTGCTACGTGAGGAAGCACAGATGAAAATTTGAACATGTAACGCATGGTCTGGTTTTTCTTCTTTGCAAATGCACGCTCCCAGGTCGAATAGACCTGAAGCGGTATTTCAGTATCCTGCGTATTGTTCGCAAAGGCGGCTTCGATATCCTTGATGCGTACCACGAAAAAATAGGATAACCCCCGCCAGTACGCCTCCAGAATCCAGAACATCACCGCGGTGCCGCAGCCCAGCAGGAAAACGTCCTTGTGATAAGCAAATCCCGCACTGATGGCAGCAAGCGCAACCGTGATGGACCAGTTCTTGATGTTCAGGCCCTTCTGGTCAATGTCTTCATAGAAGTGCTGCAGCATGACATACTCATCCTTGAGCAGGTCGACGCGTTTGTTCGCATCCATGATCATTCTCCTCAGCCAACGCTGTGGTGACAGTTCAACTGCCAGCACAACATTCACTTTATCCCTGCCAGAAGGCCTCATCATAAGCTGGCGTTTCACAGCGCAGGGGTCTGTCTACCCGTTCGCCGAGCGCATAGCCCGCCTGGATCAAGGCCTGGATCTCCGAGCTGCCTTCGTAGATCATTGCACCTCTGGAGTTGCGCAGGTAGCGTTCCACATCATATTCGTCGCTATACCCGTACGCGCCGTGGATCTGGATCGCTTCGTTAGCCGCGCTGAAAGAGGCCTCGGTGGCAAATTTCTTTGCAAAAGATGTCTCGCGGGTGGGGCGGCGGCCTTCGTTCTTTAGCCAGCCAACCTGTAAATACAACAGGCGTGCGATCTCGTAATCCTGTGACATCCTGGCGATCTTCTCCTGGATCAACTGGTGTTCTGCAATGACTTTGCCGAAGGTCTTGCGTATCTTCGCGTAGTTTACGCTGGCCTCCAGGCAGGCACGGATGATTCCCGTCGCTCCGGATGCCACGGTGTAACGTCCATGGTCAAAGCCGCTCATCGTGATCTTGAACCCTTCGCCTTCTTCGCCCAGCCGGTTCACAGCCGGCACTCTCACGTCGGTGAAGGAGATCCAGCCGGTGGAGCCGGCCCGCACACCCAGCTTGCCATGAATGTCGCCGCGTTTGATCCCTTCGCTATGCAGATCGACAATGAAGGTCGATAACCCGTCCGAAGGCTTTCGGGAGGCGGGGTTAGTTTTAACAGTAACCAGCGCCAGGTCTGCTTTGGAGGCGAGCGAGATCCACATCTTTTCGCCATTAAGGATGTAATGGTCGCCGTCCCGTCTGGCAGTGGTGGACATGGCCGCCACATCCGACCCCATGCCCGGTTCCGTGAACGCGCCACATCCGATCTTCTGACCACTCGCCAGCGGCTTCAGGAATTTTTCCCTCTGCTCCTCGCTGCCCCACTGGAAGAGACTCATCGAACACAACCCCGTGTGCACAGACATCGCCACCCGCAGGCTGGTATCCACCGCCTCCAATTCCTCACACGCCAGACCCCACGAAATGTAGTCCATGCCCGCCCCGCCGTACCGCACGGGAAAACAAATGCCCAGAATGCCGAGTTCGCCCATACGCTGGAGAGCGAAGGGGATGGGTTCCTGTTTGCGGTCGTGCTCCTTGATAGCGGGAGCAATTTCCTTCTGCGCAAAATCCCGCACCATCTTTTGCGCCATTTGTTGTTCTTGAGAAAGGGAGAAATTCATTTGGATTGTCCTTGCCTGGATTTTTTTGCCGCCTGTCTCATTCATTAGTAAACTGTTCAAACCGCATTCGAAGCCGGAATCAAGACTTGAAGTTTACCTGTGCACGGCTATGTAGCGATTATACCCTCTGGATGTTGTACTTTTCCGCTCCGGATGGTGCCCCGCTTCGCGACTAGCCGAAATCTGTGCCTGCCCAATGAGCCTGGTCTTGCCCCAAACAGGTTCTCCTCCGGTATTGTCTTTGTGTACTCTCCGGTGGCGCCATGGCGCCACGCCCGGGGCAAGTGTAATCTCCTTCGTGCTGAAAAAACAAAAAAGCCCGACGCGTAATTTGTCCGCATCGGGCTAGGGAAATTGGGCATCTTCCATCATGATTTTTCCTCGATACCCATGTTGCTCAACTCATCCGAATTGATATTCGAGACGAGCCAGTTCGCGCCAAACAGGGCCGCGAACAGGAGCAAGCAGATTACGACGGCAACGATGAACATAGGTGCCTCCTTTCTCATACATATACTTAAACGCCGAAAATTCGAAAAGTTATATCCCCTAACAGTACTGAAAGATAAATGTATTCCACACACTTTTCACGCCTGCCAAGGGCATGACCTGGACGACAGAGGTAATCTGAATATTCCAATCATATATACGTGGATACCAGAGCCATGTTGCAGTGATGGCTTGCTCCGGCCTTCACAAATCGTCCGAAAGATTCGCGCGGCACCATAAAGATCGATAGACATCAGTGAGGGCCGCTAAGATTATGATAAGAACATATGTTGCGCGGTCAACATAAGTTGACAAAACACATCTTTGAGATAAAATACAGTCCGCTACAAAGCAAGCCGAAGTGGCGGAACTGGCAGACGCGCCACGTTCAGGGCGTGGTGAGAGCAATCTCTTGAGGGTTCAAATCCCTCCTTCGGCACCAAAAGGACTCGCCTTCGGGCGGGTTTTTGTTTTTCACTGGGCCACCCTGGGCAAAGGCTGCAGTTTCCGGGGAAACTGCAGGCGAGCTCACGAAATTCGTATACACATGCCAAAAACACGGCTGGTACAGCCAGACGGCGTGCACAGGGAGGTGGTATAATTAGAGTAAATCAGCTCAATTCTTCATTAGTTAAGACGCGGAGCCACAGAGTCTCGTTCTTCGTGTCTTTTTTATGCCTATTCTCCATTCTTACCGTTTTGCATTCACTCACCAGACCTTTTGAACTGGTTCGAAGACAAAATCAAGCGTTCTGTTTAGAAAATTTTCAAATTCTGTAAGGGAAAACCATGGTCGAAGACAACAATCGAAATGGAAATGCCGGAAATGTCGAGCACGTGGATATAGACGCCCAGGTGCGCTCTGCTTTTCTCGACTATGCCATGAGCGTGATCGTGGCCCGCGCGCTGCCCGACGTGCGCGACGGGCTCAAGCCCTCGCAGCGTCGCATCCTCGTCGCGATGCACGACCTCAATCTGGCGCCCAATCGGCAGCATCGCAAGTGCGCCAAGATCGCCGGCGACACCTCGGGCAACTACCACCCCCACGGTGAGGCGGTGATCTACCCCACGCTCGTGCGCATGGCCCAGGAA
>DASTOH010000264.1:0-61564 GCA_035720235.1 Anaerolineales bacterium
AAATTCAGTAAATCACAGATTGAGGTGATATGTGAGTTGGAATGGCAGCAATGGTACCATAGAGTTTCTCGATGGAGCGGATCAGCAACTTGCTAAAGCGATGCAGGCGAAAACGGGCTTCGTCCACGCGTCGCGGTCCGGGTGCCAGTAGACGAGCGAACTCCCAACGGAGAAAGACCCAAGCATTGGTGAGGATCAAACCGAGGCCCAGCAAGAAGAACCGCAAGGCAGGATTGCGAGAAGTTGTGGTGGCGCGGACGCGGCGCAACAAACGATAAGAGCACTCCACGCCAAAACGACGACGATATTCCTGATAGACCTTCTCAGGCGACCAGTCCAGCAAAATGACGATAAAGGCCAACCACTTGCGGCGGAGTTTGCCGGTTTTGTCAGGCACCCGGGAAGCTTTCATGGCCAGCGTGACTGGGGTGCCATCGGTGAAGGTGTAGGAAGTGAGGTAGCTGGAGCGGCCTCGACATAAAGCGCGTGTGCCGCCCTGCTTTCCACGGATCGGATTAGCGATAATGGCAGGCTGGCGTTGGTGGGTCAGATATTTCACAATGGGTGTGGCCGCAAAGCCCTTGTCCAGATAGAGCACTTTGGCTTCAAAATCCAGGCTTTTCAGGCGTGGGAGCAGGATTTTGAGCACCTGCAAAGCTGTTTCGTCCGGTAAAACGTAATGCACCGCCAACGTCAGTCGAACCTGTCGCCAGATCACATAGGCGGTCGCAAGGCGCACAAAATGAGTTGTGCCCTTCTTAGCTTGTCCGTTGCATGTCACCGCTCTGGTACTTTCTTGTTTGCCGTAAAATGGCTCATCGTGAAAATCAATGGCGATCTCGATTCCTTTCCGTAGCATCGTGCTTGGAATGCAATCGGCTAAGGCCTGATTGACTTGCTCTTCTTGCTCACGAAGTTTCTTCACGGGTAAAGCTTGGTTGATGTATTCACGCATGGTATTACTGTCTGCCACTTGCTCCAAGTCTGCGCACACTGCTTCGAGACTGCTGCCTTCCGCACTGGCTTTTATCAATACATCCAAGATCATGTCCGTGGTGCAACAATATCCTTCGGCTTGGATGGCAAAGTGTTTTTTCATGGTCTGTCGCGTATATGCATGCACATCTTCTGCTTTTAGCTCATATGGGTGTATCATGGCCTGGGGCTCCTTTGGTTCGGTTTCGGTTGGCACCTAACCTTTTACCAAAGTTGCCCCTTTTGTCAATCAATTCTGTGATTTACTGAAATTAGTTTACTTCCTTCTCTCTTCCAACGCCTTCAGCATTAACTCTTTCGTCACATTCGGGTCGGCTTTGCCTTTGGTGGCGCGGGCGACTTGCCCCATGAACCATTGCAGGAGAGTCTCTTTGCCAGCCAGATATTTTTCCACTTCGGAGGGGTTGTCGTTCAAGACTTTCTTCACAGCTTCCTGGATGAAACTCTCGTCAGAGACCTGGGCGAGTCCTTTTTCTTTGACGATTTGCTCAGGGTCAGCACCACTCCTGAGCATCTCATTGAATACGACCTTTGCCGAGTTGCCACTGATGACTTTATCAGAGGTCATGTCGATGAGTTTGGCGAAGGATTCAGGGGAGAGAGTCACATCCTCAATATTCATTCCTGAATCATTTAGATAGCGCATGAATTCACCTGCAAACCATGAATGCACCGCCTTGGCCGGGCTTTTGGCTTTGCCGACAACGCTCTCGAAGTAGTTTGCGAGGGAGAGATCGGAGGTGAGGAACCGCGCTTCGGACGGAGTCAGGTCATGATCCGCGATGAAGCGTTTGGTTTTCGCTTCGGGCAGCTCGGGGAGTTGAGTCCGAATCGAGTCGATCCAGGCGTCGCTGAGTTGGAGCGGGGGCAGGTCAGGTTCGGGAAAGTAGCGGTAGTCGTGTGCCTCCTCTTTGCCGCGCTGCGAAACGGTCACAGCGTGCGCGTCATCCCAGCCAAGGGTTTCCTGCACGACAGTTCCACCCGATTCATAGACTTTGATCTGCCGTTCGATTTCATACGCAGAGGCGCGCGCCAGCGCACGGAAACTGTTGAGGTTCTTGATCTCGGTGCGCGTGCGGAACTCGTCGCTGCCCACGGGGCGAACGGAGATGTTCGCCTCGAAACGCAGGACACCCTTTTCCATGTCGCCGGAGTTGACGCCGAGGTATCGCAAAATGGCGCGGGCTTTGGTAGCGTAATCGAGTGCGGCCTCCACGCCGCGCATATCTGGCTCAGAGACGATCTCAAGCAGCGGTACGCCGGCGCGGTTGAAGTCGACGAGGGCGTAATTTTTTTCGTGGAATAGTTTGGCGGTGTCCTCTTCGATGTGGACGCGTCTCACACGAACCCGAGTTTGGTTGCTTGAGCCCGATTTCTCTCTCACCCCTGATCCCTCTCCCTGATGAAGGGGGGAATCTACATCCAGCCAGCCTTTCTCTGCGATCGGAAGTTCGTACTGCGAGATTTGATACCCTTTGGGCAGGTCAGGGTAATAATAATTCTTGCGCGCGAAGGTGTTGTGCTTGTTGATGGAGCAGTTCAACGCCAGGCCGACCAGCGCAGCGAGTTCGGTTGCCTTTCTGTTGACCACAGGCAGAGCGCCAGGCAGACCTGTGCACGTTGGGCAGATATTTGTATTTGGTTCGGGCGCGGAGCCGTAGTCAGCGGAACAACTGCAGAACATTTTAGAGCTCGTGAGCAGTTCGCCGTGAATTTCCAGTCCGATGACAGGTTCGTATTGGGTCATAGCTATTCGGTCTCGTAGGTGTGTAGTATTCTTTCGACTTTACTAGAACGCTTGTGCTATAATGTTTTAATCAAGATAAAGAGGAGTAACCTTTATGAATGCAAATGCCTTTCGCCATTTTTACAACTATCATTTTGCTGAAAACCGCAAGGTGTGGAGTTATGTCACTCCACTATCCCATGAACAGTTTACGCAAGCTGTGGATTACTCTCATGGGTCTGTTCGAGATCAAATCGTTCATCTCATCGACGCAGAAGAAATGTGGTTCGGTGAACTGCGCGGTGTCGTACCTTTAGATCCAATTCCTTCTTCTGATGTTGATGATCGAGAGACCATCCGCGCATATTGGGACAACGTTGAGCAAAATATTCGCGCGTACCTAACCGACTTGCAGGACGATATGTTGTTCACGAAACCGATTAAAGAACCGGAAGATGACAAGGATCTCATCGTATGGCAAGTACTTCTCCATGTGGCTAATCATGCTACTGATCATCGCGCTCAGCTTCTCAGGGTACTACATGATCTGGGAGTCGAGACAATGTATCAGGATTACATTTTCTATGTGTATGGCAATTCGTTGTAGCCCGATTACAGGTTCGTGTTGAGTCCTTCTTTACCTTCAATTTATGTATTTATTTCAAGAAATCGTGCGCGGATTGCATCAATATCTGTCTGTGTCAATCCGCCTTCCCTAAAGTAGTTTTCCACGTCGAGCGATGCCAGCGTGGAGAGGATGACCTCCCGGGTGGTAGTGTTTTGTCCTGCCAGAAGTTCTTCCCGTTCGGGGTCAACACTTAATTCATAATCAGCGACAATCTCATCGGGTGAAACCCCAACGAGCGCAAGTAATAGCAAGGAAATGATTCCAGTTCGGTCATGGCCACGTTTGCAATGAAACAGGACGCCGCCAGCCTTCGCCTGTGCAATCGTTTTGATAGCGGCGGCGTGTCGCTGGGGCCAGCGATTAAGCGCATCGCGGTAATAAAGAGGCGTGCACCATAAGTCTGAACTCGCCCATTTCTTGGCAAACTCGATGTCGGTGACATCTTCTATTTCTACTACCACGCTCTCGACGTCGGATGGGCGCGGGGCTGTATCGGGAAAATCTTCAACCAGTCCGTGCGTGCGTAATGAAATGACGGTACGGACGCCATGCGCGTACAGCGCCGACCAACCTTCGGCGGTGAGTTTGGCAGGATGGTCTGAACGAACCACTGCTCCCCAACGGGTTTTGTGACCTGTAGAAATGTTCAAGCCGCCGAGGTCGCGGACGTTGTTACAACCATCCCATGTCAGTTGCCTGTTGTTAGTCATTTGATATGTCCTATCTGGATCTACACGGGTGGCAACTGTTTATGCCAATCGGTGACTTGTTGATAAGCGTGAGCGACCTGGAATAGGGTTTGTTCATCCAAATGTTTGCCGATGAGTTGCATGCCAACAGGCATATCTTTCGAGAAACCACAAGGCAATGCCAGTGCAGGGACGCCAGCGGGATTCGTCGCGACCACATAAATATCAGAGAGGTACATTTCCAGCGGGTCACTGGTCTTTTCGCCGAGTTTGAAGGCGGTGGTGGGACAGGTCGGGGCGAGCAGCAGGTCAACGGAGGCGAAAGCAGACTCAAAGTCACGGCGAAGCAGCGTACGCACTTTTTGGGCTTTGAGATAGTACGCGTCGTAGTATCCCGCAGAGAGGGCGTATGCGCCCAGCATGATCCTGCGCTTGACTTCATCTCCGAATCCTTCCTGGCGGGTTTGGAGGTAGATGTCAATCACATCCTTGGCGTTTTCTGAAACGGAGAGACCGAAGCGCGTGCCATCCATGCGAGCGAGGTTGGCGCTGGCTTCGGCGAAAAGCAGGAGATAATAAACGGGCAGACCATATTTGGTGTGGGGAAGCGAGACTTCCCGTAGGTCCATGCCGAGTTTTTCAAATTGACGAATGGCTTCCTGAATGGACGACTCGACGCCCGCTTCCATGCCTGCGACAAAGTATTCTCTGGGGATACCTAGCTTCATCCCTTTGACAGGCTTGTTGATGGCAGCGGCGTAATGGGGGACCGGTAATTGGTAGGTGGTGCTGTCATGCGGATCGTGACCGGCGATGTGTTCAAGAACTGTTGCACAATCGTAGGCGTCGCGGGTCATAGGGCCGATGGAATCAAATGACGAAACAAGCGCGATGAGCCCGTAGCGAGAGACGCGTCCATAGGTGGGCTTGATGCCGGTGACATTGCAGAATCCTGCGGGCATACGGACCGATCCGCCCGTGTCTTCGCCAATCGTGAATGTAGCTAAGCCTGCTGACATCGCCGCGGCAGAACCTCCACTTGAGCCACCGGGGACGCGGTCCAGATCCCAGGGATTGTGTGTGTCAAAGAAGGCAGAGTTCTCACAGGATGAGCCCATGCCAAACTCGTCCATGTTAGTCTTGCCAAGGAGAACTGCACCCGCGGACGCAAGTTTGTTCGTGACTGTGGCGCTGTATTGCGGAACATAATTTTCGAGAATCTTTGACGAGCAGGTCGTGCGGACGCCACGCGTAGAGATGCAATCCTTCATCGAAAACGGGATACCTGTCAGCGGCGTCACGTTCTCACCTTTTGCGATGCGCTCATCGGCCTGGCGCGCTTGTTCAATCGCGAGATCGTCCGTGACAGTGACGTAGGATTTGACCTTTGGGTCAACGTCGCGGATTCGCCCGAGAATCGCCTGAGTCAGTTCGACGCTGGAAATCTGTTTGGAGGTGAGAAGTTTGTGCGCTTCGCGGATGGTTAAGTTGGTTAGTTGCATGGGCTAGATGAGTAGATATTAGGGAGTAGAGAACAGTGAGTGGAATGTAGTGAGTGGTTTTACTACTCTCTACTTATCCATTCTCTATTCATCTCCGAGTACTGTCGGCACTTTGATATAACCGCGTTCGGATTGCGGGGCGTTCTTGAGAAATTCTTCGCGGCTCATGGAGGGCTGAACCACATCTTCCCGAAGGACGTTCTCAGCGTTGGCGATGTCAGAAGCGGGAGGGACGTTTTCTGTGTCCACCTCATTCAGCATGTTGAAGTAGTCAATGATGGACGAGAATTGTCCGCTGAATTTTTGTGCTTCCTCTTCAGAGATTCCGAGCCGGACGAGGTAAGCGACGTGTTTGACGGTTTTGGTGTCGATTGTTTGGGTCATAAAACCTCTTTACCACGAAGTGTCACAAAGGAACACGAAGGAAAAGCCTTTAAAACCTTTGTGACTCTTCGTGACCCTTTGTGGTGAAAATCCTTATGTTGACCTTTCGAAATCAAGGATGCTGTCAAGCCCGCGGCGCAGACCAACAAACGTATTGACCTTGCGAATCGCCAGGAGCGCGCCATCCATATATGGTTGGGCGCTGGTGCCTGAGTCGTGACGAATGGTGAGCTTTTGGTCAGGCATGCCGAATATGACTTCTGCTGAGATGGTGTATCCGGGCAGGCGGACGGAGTGGACCTGTGAACCGGACATCCTGGCACCGCGCGTCTCTGGAACACCCTGGGTCTGCTCGAGGGGAACTGTCAGTTTCGAGTCACGGACCTTTGACAGTCGATAAGCCAGTTCACGGACGGTCCCACTGGGCGAGTCCTTTTTGTCATCGTGGGCGTAATCAATGATCTCCCATTGAGGGATGAACCTGGCAGCGATCTCGGCGAATTTTTGCAACAAAACGACGGTCAGCGCAAAATTACCAACTGCCAATACGCCGCGTTGGTGTCCCTCGGCGGCTGCCGCGATTTCATCGTAGTCCGCGTCTGTCAGGCCTGAAGTGCCAATAACCACATGCGCTCCGCCTTCCAGCGCCGTCAGGACATTCGACTTCGCCACATCGGGTTTGGTGAATTCAAAGAACATATCGCATGGCTTCGCTAAGGCTTCTTCAGCGTTTGCAAAGATGGGACAAGTTAAGCGCGGTTCAGCCAGCACATCTCCCAGGACTTGTCCGGCATGGGTGCGGGATACCGCAGAGACCAGCGTGATGTCATCAGATTGGGCGATGGCGCGGGCCAGGGCTGAACCAGCCCAGCCGGTGGCGCCTGCCAGACAGACGCGGATCACATCCTGCTTTTCTAACGAAGAAGTATTGGTCATTTCATTCTCCCGCTAGGGTATCAGTCGCATGGGTCCGCGGTGGAGAAAGACCACGTCCCGAATGCTCTTTTGATTGAGCATGGCCGCCAGCAACCTTGCCAGGCCAAACCCAAAACCACCATGCGGAGGGCAGCCGTACTTGAAGAAGTCCAGATAGAACTGGATCGATTCGAGACTCACGCCTTTTTCTGTTGCCTGTTTCACCAAAACGTCATAACGATGTTCGCGCTGCGCCCCGGTTGTGATTTCCATCCATTTCCAAAGTAAATCGAAGCTTTTGGTTTCAGAAGGTCTGTCTTCTTTTCGCATATGATAGAAGGGACGTACTTCAATCGGGTAATCTGTGATGAAGATGAACTCGTGGCCGTATTTTTCTCTGGCATATTCACATAACAGCCGTTCGCCCTGAGGATCGATATCGCCGCTTTTGGTTTCAACGGGGGGTACATATCCTTTTCCTGCGAGGATCTCCTGTGCCGCTCTCATGGTCACTTTCGGAAAAGGCAGGCTGGGTACGATCACCTCAACGCCAAAGGTCTCTGAGATTTCTTGGCGATGCTGATCTCTGACACTCCGCAATACATGCTGAAGCCACGCTTCTTCAAATTCCATCACATCCTGGTGGGATTTTATCCATGACATTTCCATATCCACGCTGGTAAATTCAGTGGAATGCCTGGTCGTGAACGACGGGTCCGCGCGGAAGGCGGGACCGATCTCAAAGACGCGATCCAGGCCCGCTGCCATCGCCATCTGTTTATAGAATTGTGGAGACTGTGCCAGGGCTGCCGTTTGTCCGAAATACTCCAATGTAAAGAGTTCAGCTCCGCCTTCACTGGGACTTCCCATGATCTTCGGAGTATGGATTTCCACGAATCCATTGGCAATCCAGAACTCCCGCATTGCCATTTCGACCGTGGTTTGGATGCGGAATATTAGCTGATTCTCAGGCTGGCGCAGATCGAGAAAGCGCCAGTCCAGTCGCTTATCAACATCGGATTCGGTTCTGCCGAAGATGTCAATAGGTAGAGTTGCGTCTGCCAGCGAGTCGACAAGAAGTTTTTTTAATTGCAGTTCCAGTTGGCCAAGCTTCACATTTGGATTGCCGATCAGGACTCCAGTTACTTCAATGGCCGATTCGCGTACGAGTGTTGAAATCAGATCATTGATTCTGAGATTGGCTTCGGAACGCTCCACCACCACCTGAATGAGACCGGTATGGTCGCGCAGGATGATGAACCGCACCCCTTTCTGGTCTCTGACGGTCTGAACAAATCCCTTTAGGGTGACCAGTTGTCCTATTCTTTCCTTGGCTTCCTTGATGAGCGTTCTTTCCATGGTTGTTATTCTTTGATCTGAATATGTAATTCTCTTAATTGCTTGGGCTCAACTTGTGAGGGCGCATTGGCCATTACATCGCGTCCATTTTGGTTCTTGGGGAAGGCGATGACTTCACGGATATTGGCTTCATCCGCCAGCAGCATCACCAACCGGTCAATGCCTGGCGCCATGCCGCCGTGCGGCGGCGCGCCAAATTCAAAAGCTTCAAGCATGTGACCGAACTTGCTCTCGATCTGCTCACCGCTCAACCCCAATAACTCAAAGACCTTTACTTGGATGTCGCTGCGGTGAATGCGGATCGAGCCCGAAGCCGTTTCATATCCGTTGCACACCATATCGTACGCGTCCGAAAGGATCGAGCCTGGGTCGGTGGCAAACTTGTCCAGGTCTGCCAGTTGCGGCATGGTGAACGGATGATGTTCCGCGTCCCACTTTTTCTCCTCGTCGTTCCATGCGAACATGGGGAAGTCTACCACCCAGGCAAACGCCATCATATCTTTGTCCGCGAGATTCAGTTTATCGCGGAAGATCAGGCGTAATCCACCGAGCACTTTATTGACAATTGCGCGTGTATCAGCTGCAAACAGGATGAGGTCGCCCTCTTGCGCACCCGTTTTGGATTTGACCTCTTTGGCCTCCGGCTCCGTGACGAACTTCGCGGCGGTTCCTTTCAACCCTTCGGCTGTTACTGCCAGAGTGGCGAGGCCCCTGGCCCCCAGCGTCTTCGCGGACTCGGTCAACGCGTCCACTTCCTTGCGCGACATATCGGCTGACTGTGGGGCGACAATGCATTTGATGGCGCCGCCAGCCTCCAGCGCGGATTTGAAGACGCGGAAGTCACTATTGGCGAAAATGTCCGAGGCCTCGATCAATTCCATGCCGAAGCGTAGGTCTGGTTTGTCCGTTCCATATTTCTCCACCGCTTCACGATAAGAAAGTTTGGGCCAGGGTGAAGAAAGCAGTTTCTTGTGAGGCGCCACAGCCGGTAGCATCGCCGTATATAAGCTCTCCACGACAGCTAATACATCATCGCGGTGGACATAGGACATTTCAAGGTCGAGTTGGGTGAATTCCGGCTGCCGGTCACCGCGCAGGTCTTCGTCGCGGAAACAGCGCGCGATCTGGAAGTACTTATCCATGCCTGCCACCATCAGTAATTGCTTCAACTGTTGAGGGGATTGGGGCAGGGCGTAGAACTGTCCCGGATAGATACGGGAAGGGACCAGGTAGTCGCGCGCGCCTTCGGGCGTCGCTTTGAACATGATGGGCGTCTCGATCTCGATAAAACCTTCCCTGTCCAAATAATCGCGCATGAACTTGATGACCTTGTGACGCAAGACCATGTTGCGCGTCATGCGCTCGCGGCGCAGGTCAAGATAGCGATATTTGAGGCGGGTGTTTTCATCGGGCAGGTCATTATCCGCGTTGACCATGAACGGCGGCGTCCTGGACGGATTGAGCACGGTGATGTTTTTCGCAATGATTTCGATTTCGCCGGTTGCCATTTTGGGGTTTTCCATCCCTGCGGGTCGCTTCTGCACCAGACCCTCGACCTGTAAAACCCACTCAAAGCGGATATTCGAGACGAGGTCCAGTGTCTCTTTTGGCAGGTCCGGGTTGATGGTGATTTGGACATGCCCAGAACGGTCACGCAGATCGAAGAATGCCACCCCGCCATGGTCGCGGCGACGGTTCACCCAACCCGCGAGCGTGACGGTTTGTCCGGCGTGGCCAGGGCGTAATTCCCCGCAAGTATGAGTCCTATACATAATGATGTGCCTCCGAAATCCTTTTTACCACAAAGGTCACGACACTTGCCCCGGGCGTGATTTGCTAAGCAAATCATGCCGGGGAGGACACTACACTTGCACCGTCCCTGTGGGACAAGTGCAGGTGAGAAAATCGGAAAGGAGTCTTCGTGTTGAGCGCGCTTCTCACCTTTGTGCTCTTAGTGTCTTTTGTGGTTAAATCTAGATAAAATAAATCGCCCTTCGCATTTGCGTTGGGCGATCTGGTTTGACCTGTTCCTATTTGTCACTAGCAAGGCTTCGCCCAACGATACATAAAATCGTCATTGTCATTATTATTGTTGTTATTGGCGAAGCAGGGGCCGAATTTCATAATGGCGGCATTATAGCACAATTCGGTGCGGATTTTATCAATTTTGAAAACCAAAGCACTCCTTAACACTTGAATTACGCTTTGAAAAGTTGTATCTTATACCTGACGATCAAATTTATGTAAAAGAGAGGAGCTCTCCAATGAAGTTACGCTACTTGTTCATTCTCAATGCAGTAGTCCTGATCATCCTGGCAGCCGGGTTTTTGTTGGCGCCGAGGACAGTGCTGGGTGTATTTGGCTTAAGCGTGGGTACCACAGTGAATTTCAACGCCACCTTGAGTTTCGTGGCACAGTTGATGGGCGCAGCCCTGATCGTGCCTGGTTTACTTAGCTGGTTCGCTGGTAGCATGACGGAGGCAGGTGCACGGCGATCGGTCGCCATATCGCTCTTTATCTTTGCAGCCGTTAGCTTTGTGTTGTCATTGCTCGGAATGCTTTCCAAAGTGATGTCGGTCGCAGGCTGGGCCCTTGTTGTGCTATTTCTGGTTTTTGCAGCAGGGTACGCCTACTTCCTTTTTATGCGACAGTCCGAAATATAGGCACGGTCCGAATACCAGCCCAGGCAGTGGAATAAATAATCCCAAGGTTTTTGCACGCCCACAGGCTTGTGGGCGTGTATTTTTGTGGGGATTCCATAAGTTGAAATATCATTACGTATTTGAAAAGTCAGCCCGCTGAGTAACCTCCAGAGTTATCATTCGTCATGTGCTAGTGGGCGGGATGGGTATGTTTTGTCGTTTACAATAATCTGAATACCCGTAACGCAAAAGTTATGCTTACCAAGAGTCTCGCAGGAACCCAAATTCATATGAGTGAAAAGACTATAACCGCCCTGGACTCACCTTTGGCGATCCTGGTGGTGGATGATGATGAGTTGAACCAACGGATGATGCGCCTGATCCTGCAACGAGAGGGCCACCGGGTCGAAAGTGCCTACAATGGAGAAGAGGCGATTGAGGCTGTCAAGGCCAAGGCTTTTGATATGATCCTGATGGACTTGCAGATGCCCGTGATGGATGGCATGGAAGCCAGTCGCAGGATTCGTGCGTTGGAAAATAGCGAAGGGCGCATTTTTATCGTGGCACTGACTGCCAGCTACCTCCCGGAGAGGGGACGCGAACTGTTCGAGGCAGGTATAGATAACTATCTGTCTAAGCCGTTCGAAGTGGCACATCTTCACAATATTTTGCAGCACGGCCTGGAAAAGCGAGAAAGCCAGGTCCTTTCCGAAATGGTGGAACCTGTACCTGCGCCGCCTGCCACCGATTTGGATTTTCAGGTGGGGATTCAACGGGTGGGCGGTGATTCGGCTGTCTACAAAGACTTATTGGGCGATTTTATTGATGAGCTTCCTGATAAATTGGAGCAGCTTTGGTCATGTTACAGACACGGAGACGTGGATGGTTTGTATCGAGCCGCTCATAATTTGAAAGGTGTCTCTGCCAATCTGGGGGCTCTGCGGCTTTCTGCGCAAGCCCAAAGGCTTGAAAAGCAGGTCACTCAAGGTTATACTGAATTGCTGGAAGTGCTGATTAATGATATTTCGCCCCTGATCAGAAATTTAAAAGAAACCGCCGCAAGTTATTTTGCATCTGGGAAGTAAGAGCCGCAGAGATTTCGCGAGTCGCAGTCCTGAGGAGGATCGCATGCGGGTGTTGTTGATAGATGATGAGCAGTTTTACTTTAAGTTAATACGCAGATCACTAAAAGAGTCGGAATACGAAATCGAATACGCACAATCGGGTAATGAAGGACTCGCCAAGATCCCCAGTTTCAATCCCGAGATGTTGATCATTGACCTGAAACTTCCAGGTATGGACGGTTTTGAGGTATTGGAACGCGTGCGCCGGGATCAAAAATTCAGCCATGTGCCGGTCATTGTCATCACGGCCCAGGATGAATTAAGTGAGAAACTCAAGGCCTTCGAGCTGGGTGCTGATGATTATCTCGTCAAGCCGTTCCAGCCTGAGGAATTGGCCGCCCGCATGGGCATTCTGGCCCGGCGTGGCATGGCCGCGCAGCTTGGCTATGATAGCAAGGCCAAAACCAATGCAGCGATCTATACGGTGCACAGCCTGCGCGGTGGTTTGGGATGCTCCAGCATTGTGGTCAATCTCGGACTGGCTTTCCATAAGCTGTGGAATAAGGACACGCTGCTCGTGGACGGTGTATTGACGGCTGGTCAGGTGGCTTTGATGCTGGATGCCAAACCGAGTGCAACCTGGGAGAATCTGGTTGGCGTTGAGGTTGAAAATATTGACGATGCCGTGGTCGGCGAAATGATGTGTAAACACAACAGTGGGATCCGGTACATTGCATCCCCACGTTATCCAATTGCAGCCGATACCTTTTCTCAGGAAGTTCTGCATCAGTTCGCCGGCAGATTGAAAGGGAGCAATGAGTTCATTCTTGTGGATGCATCCCATGATTTTTCGGACATGACCATCCACATGTTGAGTCTCTCCTCTACGATCCTGCTGGTGATGGCGCCTGAAATGGCTTCGTTGCGCACCACCGTCAGCGCACTCGAAATCTATGACCGTCTGGGCATCCCGTTGGAGAAAGTGAAAATTGTCCTGAACAACAATTCCTCCAGTCCGGCGATCAAACAGGCCCAGCTTGAAAAAGTCTTGAAGCGCGGCATTGACTTTGTTCTACCGTATGAAGCAGGCGAAGTCAATCGCGCCTTGAATTTTGGAAAACCCTTCATACTGAACAACCCAGACCTGCCAATTTGTCTTGTTCTGGAAAAGATGGCCTATGCCTTGAGCGATGATTCGCTTAAGGCCATTCCTCCAGTTGCGCCTACAGCAACCTGGAAACGGGTAATGGGTAGCAAATAGCATCATGCGCCGCAGACAACGTCACTCCTTCCTTCGCACCCTGACACTCATGGGGTTAGTGCTTCCTGGCTTAATAGGGATTTTCGTTGTTCAAGCCAAAGCGATCGCGGACCAGACTCTAAAAACTCAACTCATGCTACAGGCGGCAGCGACTTCTACTCCCACCCTGACCTCTACCTCGACTCCGCCTCTCTTCCCAACTTCAACCGGCCTCTCACTTACCAACCCTGCCTCCCTTTTGGCCTCCTCGCTGGATCTGTATGCCTTCATCCAGGCCCCAACGGGTCCGGTTTCAAGGCCCTACGTGACTTTGATCGCCTTTGGTTCTGTCGCACGGAGCGGATCGGTTGTCATCCGTGGTTTTATCAACTCGGATGAATTCATCTGCACCGAATCGCCTTGTGTCATCTATTTGCAGTCGAGCTCCCGGCTGGTGTTTCGCGCCTACGCCGACACGGGCGAAAGCAGCGACGAGGTGATCGCTTCAGTCAGCGTGGTTCAGGTTGAGGGTGGCTTTCTCGTTACCATCGACGCTGTCAGCCAGTTCACGCCCTTTACCGATTCCTGCGCGGCAATCTGGAGGGTACGCGATGAAGAAAATGCCAGTTGGGACAATTTCGTACAGTTTCCCTTCGAACTGAATACCGACAAAACCCTCCATTTTCTTGCGACCAAACTGATCCTGAATGGCATAGTGGATGCCCGGGACTGTCCCGCCGGGGGCTTGAGCCTCAGCCTGGATTGGCCTACAGGCTGCGGTCTGGAAAAAGCCCGGAGTGCGATGATCGCCTGGCAGAATCAATTCGATGAGTATATCTGGCTGGCAAGCCGCAATCACGGGATTCCTCCAAAACTGTTGAAAACTCTGATCGATTATGAATCGCAGTTCTGGCCCGGAAACTCACGTTTTTATCTGGATGAGTACGGTCTGGCTCAGATCAACCAACTGGGTGTAGATGTGTTGTTGCGCCGGGATCCCACGCATTACCAGAGAGTCTGCGCGAGCGCACAATTGGATTGCACCCGACCCTATGCCAGTTTGGATCCCGAGCAGCAGCGCCTGATCCGGGGTCTGGTCATCAGTTCGATAGATGCGAGTTGTCCCACCTGTGACTACGGGGTAGACCTGGATAGGGCCAAACAGAGCATTGACTTGATCGCCAGCCTGCTGCAGGCCAATTGCCAGCAGGTGGATGCCATCCGTAAACAGGCGGTCGAACCTGATCCAGATGCGGACGCTGCCACCGCCACGGCCGCGGTTGCCACCATTGAGGCTGGAGGGTCATCTGGCGCCACAACGTATGAGGATCTCTGGCGGTTTACCCTTTTGGCCTATCATAGCGGTTCCAATTGCTTTCGGGAGGCTTATGTTGCAATGCGAAGGGGTGGTGGTGCAGTAAACTGGGAGAATCTCGCCAATTCAGTGGCGTGCAAAGGCGGGGAACCTTATGTGGAAGGATTGATGGATAACCTGTTCGCGTTCGATTCCTATTTGTACCAGCCCAGTGAAGCGCTGCCCGGATTGGCAGTTCCAACCATCGTGCCAACCCGAACGCCAGTTCCCACACCGACCGTCTATATTTCCAGTGCCAGGATCATCGTAAAGGTCTATGTGGACCGGAACGCCAATGGAACGCCTGAGGAGGGAGAGTGGGTGGATGCCATGACCGTGCGGGTTACAGTTTCGAACAGACAGGAGATCACGCAGCGGACACAGAATGGTATTGCCATCTTCGATATGTCCGGGTACACGCCGAATTCCGGGATTGATGTGAGTCTGCCCGGCTTGTATCGAAATCAGACCTTCCTGTTGCCTGAGGAAGGCGACGTGGAAGTGATCTTTAAATTTGACCAGCCGGTATTGCCTACGAGCTTGCCTTAGTGAGAACGAGTTATGAAAAAGAAAAACCGAAAATCAAAAGATGAGCAGCCAGCCGAGAGTTTCGAGCATAAGGTTCAAAACGCATTCAAGAAGATCAACATCGACACAGCCGGGAATGAATCCGTGGAGGATAAGGCTGATTTGACAGAGGCATCCGCGGCTGATGATTCAACGCAGGAGAAGGCCGATTCCGCCGAAACAGCCGCGGCCGTCGTCGGTGGCGAAACGTCTGCACGTGAATCCGGTGAGCAAAGTCAGGCGCAGGATGCGGGTGTGCCCGATGAAGTCTCGACGGATGATCTATTGGACGACGTCCGTCGATCTCTCATCGAGGATGAAGCTCAGAATGAGGAGAAGAAGCAGGGCTGGTTGAGTCGGATCGCCAAAGGCTTTCACAAGGATCAGCCTGCCGCTGAATCGCCCATGGAGCCAATCGAAGAGGTCTCGATTCCAGATGTTCCAGTGGAAACGCCGGCTGAGGATGAGTATCTGGATGAGATCGATGAATTGATCGATATGCTGGAGCCGCAGGTACCTGTTGGAGAGCCAAAACCTGAGCCTGTGCCTGCGGTAGAAGTGGCCCCTCCCCCGGAGCCGGAAGCGCCTGTGGATGTGGAGGAGCTAAAGAAACGGGTCTTCAGTCCACAGGAGGGCGCCGCGCCGCGGGAGGTCAGTGAGGTGCGCGCGGTGGCTCTGGAGGGTGGCGAAGAGGTTTTCGTGGAGGTGGAAGCGCGGACAGAAGACGCGGCGCAGGAGCGCCGGAAGGCATTTGAGAATGCGCTGAGACCGTACCGGCAATACGTTTACTTCGCCATTGCTGTCCTGGGGGTCGTGCTGGCGGTGTTGGTCGCTGGGATGATGTACTCGTTCTACCAGCGCACCCGACCACCGGAGCCCACCCCTGTGGAGAGCAATCTACCTTACCCGGTTTCCCTATCGCTGCCCGGGGGGCTGAATTTCAACCTTGCAAAAGGCTCGATTGTCGAGGGACAATGGAATCCTACCGGGCCTGAGTGGCTGCGAGGCACTGAGATCTGTCGTTGGGTGGCGATTCCTTGGAGCCGTCAGTTGGAGGCGGTGGTCCGCACGCTGACGCAGGATGATTCGATCGAGTTGGTGATGAGCAATAATGACCGGCTGGCATACGATGTGTTTTCGATCCAGCAGTTGACGCTGGCGGAAATGCAGGCACTGGATCAGAATTCGCCCTGTCTCCTGCTGGTGCTGGCCGAACAGGACGCGGAAAAGCGATGGGTGGTAACCGCTAAACCCTAGCCCGTCGAATGGAGCTACCGTGGCATGGATGTAACCGTTTTGGTGATCGACGCGGATGAGGCGAACCGAGTTTTTCTGACCCAGCTGCTCCACAAAAAAAACTATCAGGTGAGACAGGCCTCTTCAGGCGAAGAGGGGCTGCATTTGCTGCCGGAGGTACGTCCTGGCATTGTGATTTTTGATCCGCATCTTCCGGATATGGCGGCCATGGAGTTGGTCGGCCGTTTGCAGCAGCATCCTGATATGGCGGACGTCCCCTGTGTGGCCTTAAGCGGTCACTCTAATCCCGAGGAGATGCAGGCGCTGCTCCAGGCAGGCTGCGCCGAGTATTACGTGAAATCGGGAATGGTGATGATGACGGTCACGGATGCCATTCCGCGGTTCATGGTGGAGGGTCGCAGGCTTCGCAAGAAACGGGAAAAGGGTTTTCAATATGTTTTCCTGAGCGCCAAGGGCGGCACAGGCACTTCCTCGCTGTGTGCCAATATTGGCATGAATATGGCGGGCCATTTGCCGCAATCCACAGTAGCGATTGCCGATCTTGTACTGCCCATGGGTTCAATTGCTCCGTTGGTTGGGGCGTCGGACGCTGAGCGTGAATTTAATCTTGTGACGGTGGCCGACCAGCAGACAGAGGAGATCACGCCCGATTATCTCAAAGATAACCTGGTGGTACCTTCCCGTTGGCTCTTTCACCTGCTTCCAGGCGCGCCCGACCCCGAGACAGCGATCAATCTGAACGTGGGGCACATTCCAAACATCCTTGACTCCATGCGTAAGGCCTATGACCATCTGCTGGTTGACCTGGGCCGGTCACTCTCCAAAATCAGCCTGCCGCTGATCCAGCATGCCGATCTGGTGGTCCTGATCCTGAGCACCGATCTGAGCACCGTGAACCATACGAAGAAGCTGTGGCATTACCTCAAAGGCCAGGGAATTGCCGCTGACCATATGTTCCCCATCCTGAACCGGGCGGTGGGGCTGGAGGGCCTGACCAAGGCCGAGGCGGAAAAAATTCTCGAACTGGAAATCAAGATGACCATGCCCTATATGATGGGCAATTTCACGCTTGCCAACAACCAGAATACGCCGGTGAGCGTCAAGTTCCCGACCGATACGGCGACCCTGATGTTGAAGCAGGCGGCCATGGAAATGTCACAAAAAGTGGTCAAAATGCAGCCATAGCAGAAGGTTACAAAACCATTGTTGACCAGTAACCTTTTTTGTACCCGCTCGTCTTGGGCTGTAGATAGAGCGGATGTGAGCGTCCGTTCCAGTGGGTTTGATAATGCACAGAGTGCAACATAATTTTTTGGGATGCGTGGACCCTGAGGCGAAAACTGGTCGCAAAACCCAGCCGTAATGGCGGGTGTAGTCTCAGGCGAGCAACAGCGAAACCGGCCCGTGGCGGCCGGTTCTTCTTTTATAAATGAATAGGCCATGACAAGGAAGAAATAACTATGTTTGGAAAAATCAACTCTCGAAATCGAAGAAATTCTGGCGGTGTGCGTGCACTACGTGCCCAGGCCCTTGTGGAATTTTCAATTGCACTGCCGGTGTTATTGATGCTGCTCATCGGCATCATGGAAGTGAGCAGGATGCTTTTTATGTATGCCTCGGTTGTCAATTCCAGCCGGGATGCGGTGCGTTACGCCTCTGCCTACGGCAGGAGCGAAGATCTGGGAGATGGGAACCTTCTCAAGTATAAATATTGCGACGGCATTGCGGCAACAGCAAAAGCTTCAGGATTCTTCTTGAATTTGCAAGATACAGATATTGCCATTACTTATGACACCGGACCTGGCGGAAGTTCACTGGGGAGTTGTCCTCCTGCAACTACTACAGGGGAAGCGAGTGTTAACGTGGATACTGGAGACCGCGTAACTGTAACGGTCAGCGCCCAATATAACCCCATGCTTTCACTGCTTCCGCTCCCCTCGCGGACGTTTACATCGACCAGTTCGAGGACCATTCTTGGAGTTTTAGACCTTGATAACTAACACAAATGCACTGGAAAGGAGCCGGAAAATGAAATCTACACGAGCACGGGAAAAGGGACAGGCTTTGATTGTGATCGCACTGGCGGCCGTGGCCATATTTGGATTCGTGGGGCTGGCGGTTGATGGAACCGCCAAGTTTTCGGACCGGCGTCACGCTCAAAATGCAGCCGACACGGCTGCACTGGCGGCGGCGCTGGTGAAGGTGAATCAACTCACGGATGCTGAATCTAATCCCTCCATATCAACTACGCCAGCAGAATGCCCGCCCACCAGTCCACTCACCATGTCTGATGCCTCTGATGTCTGCGTCGAACTCATGCTAGCCGGGCTGGATCGGGCGGACGATAATGGTTATGATTCCGCGAATAGCACTGTTGTAATTTATTCGCCGCCGATTAGCGGCTATTACGCCACCGTCGCCAATAACGACGAATACGTTCAGGTGATTATTACCTCTCGAGTTCAAACAACATTTATGCGTATTTTTGGGGTCACCCAATCGGAGAACATTGTGAGCGCGGTGGCTTACGCCAAACAAGGTGGGGAACTTGCCAACGGTGCAATGATCATTGCCTATGACCCGGACCCGAATTGCCCCACCGGCACTGGCCCCGGCAATGGCAGCGTGGACGTGAGCGGTGGTGCCACTGTTAACCTGTATGGTGGCGGTATCTTTGTCAATTCGCAAGATACTTGCGGCTTTCGCCAACCGAATTGCACTGCCGCAGCACTTAATATATACGGTGGAGCAGGCATCAGCACTGCCAATGCAGGAGATAATATAGAGCAATGTGCTTCAGGTACAGTAAACGAAAACTATGGCGAGCCTGCAGTTGCCATCCCGGATGGCGTTTACTTTCCGGATGAGCCACCTCAATGTAGCCCAAGCATGCCCGGGACTGCTTATAACACTCCACCCGGTAGCGATACATGGCACATTACCCCGGGCTATTATACGGATTTCCCTCAACAAAGTATTAACGGCAACTTGTTTGGAAAAAAACAGTACATTATCATGGATCCTGGAGTTTATTGTACAGACAATGATATCCAATGGAATGGGCAAACCTTTCTATCACTTGATGGAAGCAGCGGCGTCACGCTTTATATCAAATCGGGTTCCAAATTTAGCCTTAACATTGATAGCCCTATTACGCTATACGCTTCCAATTCAGGTGATTATCAAGGGTATCTGATCATCCAGGAGGGGACTCACACCGATATTCAAAATTGTGTAATCAATGGCGGTAGCTATCTTGATATAGAAGGGTTAATCTGGGCTCCCTATTGCGAAATAACCCTCAACGGAGGCAACGACTCCCAGGCCCCCATTAATGCCCAGCTCGTTGGCTGGCAAATAAAAATTGACGGAAATAACACCATCAATTTTAATTACAATCCGGATAACCAAGTCAGAATCAAACGCAAACTTGGCTTGATGAAGTAGTCTACGATAACATTCTTTGTATGGATGACCATCACCCCAGGGTGATGGTCATTCTCGTTTAAACTGTGACTATGGAATCTAGCTCTATGGGTGGATTTGTATCGCTCCTTTTCCCATTGATCCGCTTTCTCTGGCCGGTCCCCCAACTGCATCATCAACGGAAATGCGGATGCCACCGTGACCGGGACAGTTTTCGCGCCGTATTGCGACATTCAAATTGACGGCGGTGGTAAAACCACCTCTCTTATCGCCCAAATTATCGGCTATACTGTAAAGATCACCGGAAGTCAGACGGTTAATCTTTATTATGATCCTGATATGAGCGCAGAGAGTGACCCAAGGTCGGTTTGATGCGATAGCTGTATCTTATTTGGTGGGTGACCGTCTAATAAGAGGGTGATGGTCACCCATATTCTACTGTTACGGGAGAAGCACATGGCAAATAAACAAACCCACTCCAGAGTGCCGGGAATTTCTGATCCGGCACTGCTGCGTCCCAGGCTCTTTAAATACCTCATTGAATTGGTAGATGAAACGCCGCCGCTTGGCGAGCGTTATGAGGAACTGCTCAGGGATCTGATCTTCAGGGCGTACCAGCAGGCCAATGGTGATCTCGGCGATGCGGAGCCGGCCTTCCTGGACGAGATCTTCCATTACGCTGCAAGCTATGGACCGATGGAGGATCACTTCAACGATCCGCAGATCAGTGAGATCATGATCAATGGTCCCAGCCAGATTTTTATTGAACGGAATGGGAAACTGATCTTGACCGAGACGAAGTACGAAAGCGAAATCCAGCTGCGTTTTGCCGTCAACCATATCATCAATCCGTTGGGCAGGTATGTGAGCTACAAACATCCTACTGTAGATGCACACCTCAAGGATGGCTCGCGTGTCAATGTGGTCATCCCGCCGGTTGCCCAGCAAGGCTCGTGCCTATCCATTCGCCGTTTCTTGAAGGATAAGTTATCCGTTCAGGATTTGATCGATAAGGGCGCATTAACCCCCGCCATGGCCGATTTTCTTGCGGTATGTGTACAGGCACGATTGAACGTGATTGTCGCCGGGAATACCAGTTCTGGTAAAACCACGTTCCTGAACTGCCTGGTGCGTCATATTCCCGATCACGAACGCATCGTGACCATCGAAGATTCAGTGGAATTGCAGCTTCCCCAGACGCATAAGGTCTCGCTGGAAGCCCGGCCGGCCGATTACAAAGGCGACGGACAGGTCACCATACGCGACCTGGTCAAGAACTCCCTGCGTATGCGCCCAGACCGGATTGTCGTAGGCGAGATCCGCGGCGGCGAATCGTTGGATATGCTCCAGGCCATGAACACCGGTCACGATGGCTCGATGACCACGGTCCACTCGAACTCGCCGCGTGACACGCTCTCACGCATCGAAACCATGACCTTGATGGCTGGCTTCGAATTGCCGGTGCTGGCAATCCGCAAGCAGATTGCCGCCGCAGTGGATCTGATCGTTTACCTCACCCGCTTCCCGGATGGGACGCGTAAGGTCACTCAGATTTCAGAAGTGGCCGGCATGGAGTCAGAAGTGATCACCCTGACCGATATTTATATGTTCCAGCAGAATGGCACAGACGCGGATGGACGTCCGGTCGGCCAATTCAGGCCCACCGGTTTGCGCCCGATGTTCGCTCCCAAGCTGGAGGCGGCTGGCTACAGGCTCGACCGATCGATGTTTATGGCAACGAGATAACGACGACACAAAAAGTTTCCACGTGATTGCTCCCTGCGCCGTGTACCAGCACGGCGCAGTTTTCATTTATTCCCCGATGATCTGACCGCTCACCTCATCAAGTCTGGCGACCTCCTCATCGGTCAATCGCCAGCCCAGCGCGCCGGCATTTTCCAGTGCCTGTGTGTCGGTCTTTGCGCCGGGAATAGGCATGGCGCCCTTGCAAATCACCCAATTCAAGGCCACCTGCGCGTTCGACTTACCACCGTGATCCTGGCCGATCTGCGTCAGTAGTTTGAGAAGCGGCGGGAGTTTTGGCAACAGGGCGGCATAACGCCGGGCCCGCGTGCCGGATGGAGGATGAGCATCATCATATTTTCCGGTGAGCAGCCCCTGTTCCAGGGGACTATAGGCAATCATACGGATGCCCAACTCCTGGCAGCGCGCCAGGATACCTTTCTTTTCCGCGCCGCGGCTCAACAAACTGTAGTGAACCTGGTTCGCAGCCAGCGGAATGCCGTGCCGCGCCAGAGCCGAATAAGAGGCAAGCATTCGGTTATGCCCGAAATTCGAAACACCCACCGTCCGTGTCAGGCCGCTTTTCACACATTCCGCCAGCCCCTCCATCAACCGATCGGTATTCATAGTTAGGCTGGGCCAATGGATCTGATACAGATCCACGCTTTCGATGCCGATTCGCTCCAGGCTGGCTTTTAGCGCATTCACCAGGGTCCTGCTGCTAAATCTCCAGGGATAAGGGAAGAATTTTGTTGCCACCAATACCGGCTGGTCCGTTTCCTTGATAAACCTGCCCAACAACCGTTCTGAACGCCCGCTGCCATAGATCTCCGCCGTATCCACGAAACGAATTCCCTCCTGCATGCTGACCTGAAAAGCCTTTCTGACCTCTTCATCCCCGTACCCGTTCCCAAACTGCCATACCAGTCGATCCCCCCACTGCCACGCGCCCAGGCCCAATTCAAGGGCGTGCAAAAAGCGTATCTCACTGCTAATCTCGCTCATGACAGCCTCCAACGAATTCGGGTGATTGTATCCTAAAACGGCTCTCGTGATACAATTTAGCCCGCCTAACATTTGGAACTGATGGAACCTCAACCTCACCCGTAGCCTCTCTCCCAATCCAGGGAGAGGGGGGTTGATGTCCCCTGAGTTCCAGGGAGATGACCTCATGACCGATCCCGGTCCGCGGGACTTTGAAACCGCATCTGAACTCAGTCGACGCTTGAATCTGTCCTTTTCAAACTTATCTGTGCTGACGCGTGCCCTCACGCACCGTTCCTATGTGAACGAGAATCCCAATTCCTCCGAGGACAATGAACGGCTCGAATTCCTCGGCGACGCCGTGCTTGATTTCATCGTAGGCGCGTGGGCCTATCACCGCTTCCCTGAAATGCCCGAAGGCGATCTAACCAAAATCCGCTCCGCCCTGGTCCGCAACGACCAACTGGCCGCTTTCGCCCGCAAACTGGGTTTAGGCCAGGCTCTGCGACTCGGGCGCGGCGAGTTCATCACCGGCGGCAGTCACCGCGATGCCCTGCTCGGGTCCACGTTTGAGGCGGTGATCGGGGCCATTTATCTGGATTCAGGCCTGGGGGCGGTGGAAGCGTTTGTCAATCCATTGCTGGAGGAGGCGCGTGAATCCATCCTCTCGAAGATCCATGATGCCAAGAGTCAACTGCAGGAATGGGCGCAGGCGCAAAAATTGGGCGCGCCGCATTATCACACCATCGCCATGACCGGACCCGACCACGCCAGGATCTTCGAAGTGGAGGTCTACATCAACGACCGGGTGGTCGGCAAAGGTCTCGGCACCAGCAAACACGCCGCCCAGCACGTTGCAGCAACCGATGCGTTGAACAACCTCGGTATCGGGTGAGCAAAAGGTAAAAAGTAGACAGGTGTACTCGTAGACATGAAACGCGGAACCTGGCAACATTCTCTACTTCTCGTTCGCAAATCTGAAACACCTGCACCGTCCCTTCGGGACAATTGCAGGTGTCGCAAATCCAAATCGTAAATCCAAAATCCAAAATCGTAAATCGTAGATCGCCCATGCCTCTTCGCCTGAAATCACTCGAACTCCAAGGATATAAAACATTTGCCTCGAAGACCGTCTTCGAGTTTGCCGGCGGCATCACTGCTATTGTGGGACCCAACGGCTCGGGCAAATCGAACATTGCTGATGCGCTGCGCTGGGTATTGGGAGAGCAATCCTACACTCTTTTACGCGGCAAGAAAACCGAAGATATGATCTTCAACGGTTCCGAGCACCGGGCGCGCGCCAGCATGGCTTCAGCCCATATCGTCTTTGATAATACGACCGGCTGGCTGCCAGTGGACTTCACCGAAGTCGGCATGACGCGCCGCGCCTACCGTGATGGACATAATGATTACCTGTTGAATGACCAGCAGGTGCGTCTGCGCGACTTGAACGAGCTGCTGGCGGCTTCCGGGCTGTCGGAGCGAACGTATACGATCATCGGCCAGGGTCTGGTGGACGCCTCTCTGGCTTTAAAAGCCGAGGAACGCCGGCGCCTGTTCGAGGAAGCGGCCGGTGTGGGGTTGTATCGTGTGCGCCGTGAAGAAGCTCTCAAACGACTCGAGGCTACCAGACATAATCTCGAACGCGTGCTGGATATACTCTCTGAACTGGAGCCGCGCCTGCGCAGCCTGGAGCGGCAGGCCAAACGCGCCAACGAATACGCCCGGGCTCAGGCTGACTTGAAGATCATCCTGCGCGAGTGGTATGGCTATCACTGGCACAGGGCCCAACAGGAGTTGGCCAGTTCGCGCGAGTCGGTCAAACATCAGGACGTCCGCCTTGGCGAAGCGCGGGAAGTGCACACCAAGGCTCAGGTAGAGTACAACGCATTTCGTGAGAGGCTTTTGGACCTGCGCGCCCAGTTGAATGGCTGGCACCGGCAATTGGCTGAGCTGCACAGCCAGCAGGAGCAGGTCAGCCGGGAACTGGCCGTGTTGGAGGAACGCCGTAGATCCCTGCTGGCGGCCCAGGCTTCGGTGCAGGCCGAGCAGGAACGGGTATCTGATGAAGAGAAAATTGCACGTGCGCGATTTTTTGACTTAGAGCACGAATCTGCACGCCTGCAGAGTGAATATGACGAAGCACAGCGGCAATATGTCTCTGCCCAACAAGTGCTGCAGATCAAACAATCCAGCCGGACCGAAGTGGTGGAAAAACTGCAGGACGCCCGGGCACGACTCGAGAAATGGAGCACCCAGCGGGCTGAGTCAGCGGCGCGTCTGGACGAGTTGAAATCGCGCCTGAATTCTTTACAGGCCCGGCTTGAGGTAGCGGATAAAACCATTGAAGCGATGGAAGCGAAAGCACGGGCCGCTGGCGAGAAATATGCTGAGGCGCGGAACAAGCGACAAGAGCTTGAGGCTGAATTAAGGGTGGCACACGAGCAAGAGGAACAAGGGAAGAAGGAAGCTGCGCGGCTTGAAAATGAACGCCGCCAGAAGTTGGAGGAACGTGCCCATCGACTGGCAGAGCATTCACGCCTGAAGGCACAGCTCGAAGTACTGGAGCAGGCGGAGCAATCGCTGGCAGGCTATGCCGAGGGCGCGCGCTTTCTGCTGGAGGCGGCGCGTCAGGCACGGCTTAAGGGAGCGCGGGGTGCCTTGAGCGCGGCGCTGGATGTCCCGGCTGAGCTTGAGAGGGCCACTGCCGCGGCGCTGGGGGATACGCTGGATGCTGTGTTACTGGATGCAAACGAAATCGAAGAAGCCCTGCAATTGCTTGAATCCAATGAGGCGGGTCGGGCGGTCCTGTTGCCGCTGGCTGGGAACCATACCAACGCACTTGCCAGGCCCGATGATGAAGACGTGCTGGGCATCGCGTCCGAGCTTATCCACGCGCCCGAAGATCTGCGCGCGGCGGTGCAGTTGATGCTGGGGCAGACATTGATCGTCCGCAACCGCAGGACGGCTCGCCGTTTGATCCATGAGATGCCGACTCACGCGCGTATTGTGACGCTGCAGGGAGAGGTTTTCCGCGGTGATGGATTGGTCATCGCCGGAAAATCCGCCTCCTCCAGCAGCTCAGCCCTGAGCCGGCCGCGCCAGAAACGGGAATTGACTGAAACCCTACATGGGCTGGTTGCACAAATCGAATCCCTCAACGGCGAGGTCGATTCTCTGTCGCTGCGAATTGCTGATGCGCAGCGGGAAATGACCGGAGCCGAGAGCGGAGTACGCGAAGCTCGCGTCAGGTTGGAAGAGGCCGAGGGAAACGAGAAACAGGCCGGGTCGGAGTCTGAATCGGCGCGGCGAGAACTGGAGTGGCAGCAAAGGCAACATGTCCAGTTGAAGGCCGAGTTGGAAGAGGCGGCCTCGATTCGCATGAATCTGATCCAATCCCAAACGGAAATCGAAACCCAATCTGCAAGTGTGCAGGAGGAAGTGCGCCTGCTCTCGACCCAGTTCAATGACATGGATCTGGCGGAGGCCCAGGGGCAGGCGGCCTACTGGAACACGCGCGTGGCCGTTTCCGAACGAGGCCTGGCGGACGTTCGTGCTAGGAAAGATGAAAGGGAGAAAGAGATCGGCCGGTTTGAGGCACGCTATGCAGAGTTGACGGCGCGCCTGAACGAAATCGAACATTTGCTGGCAGAGCTCAATACAACCCAATCTTCGCTGCATGAACGAGAAGTGGCGCTTCGCCAACAGATTGAAGAACTGCGCGTGCACGTTGATCCCGCCGAAAGGAATCTTGAAACTGCTGAAGCGGAAGAAGCGCGCATGCAGGATGCCGAATCCAATGCCCAACGCCAGCTGGCCACCGCGGAACGTTTGCAGGGTCAGGTCCAGCTCGAGCAATTGCGCCGGCAGGAAGCGCTTGATAATCTGCACCAGAAAATCACCGATGATTTTGGGCTGGTGATGTTCGATTATGCCGAGGATGTTTCAGGTCCCGTGCCGTTACCGTTTGAAGGCATGGTGGAAGAACTGCCGGTGGTGACCGAGGTCTCCGCCGAGCTTGAGATACAGCTCAGCCGCCAGCGTACACATGTTCGACGTATGGGTCCGATCAACCCGGAGGCCAAGGAGGAGTTCGACCGCGAATCCGAACGCTACTCTTTCATGCGGGCCCAGGTGGATGACTTGCACAAAGCTGAAGAAGACCTCAAGCATGTAGTTGCCGAGTTGGATGACCTGACGCGGCAGAAGTTCTCTGAAACCTTCGATGCGGTGGACAAGGCCTTTCGTGCCATGTTCACGCGTTTATTTGGCGGGGGTTCGGCGCGTCTCTCTTTGACCGACCCGGATAATCTCGTCGAAACGGGTATTGAAATCGAAGCGCGTTTGCCGGGGCGCCGCGAACAAGGGCTGGCGCTACTTTCAGGCGGCGAGCGAAGCTTAACCGCGGTGGCACTGGTGTTTGCCTTGCTCAAGGTGTCACCCACGCCGGTCTGCGTGATGGATGAAGTGGATGCCATGCTCGATGAGGCCAACGTGGGCCGCTTCCGTGATCTGCTGCAGGAGTTGAGCCGCGACACGCAGTTCATCGTGATCACGCACAACCGCAATACCGTACAGGTGGCGGATGTAATCTATGGCATTACGATGGGACGCGACTCGGCCAGCCAGGTGATCAGCTTGAGGCTGGATCAGGTGACGGAGGAAATGTTAACGCGGGGATAGAGCGGGTGAGTGGTCCCAAGGGGATGCTTCGCAATAATTTGTAATTGGTGGATGGGGGGAAAAGTTGGAGGAGTAGAGAATTAGAGATTAGATGATTAGAGAGTAGAGGACGAGAGATTGTTGAAATGAAAATCGCCCGGCCAGTGGGCGCGGGCGATTTTTATACATTCTCGTTTGATTAGAAGGGAACGGCTGCTGGCATCGCAGGGATGTTGGCCTGCCAGAGCTCATTAAAGATCTTGATGGTTTCGGCAGTCTTACCTTCCTCGCGGGTGGTGTTCAGCCAGTTTTCGAATGCCTCCTGCTTGAGCTGGTCATAGCGGCTGGCAGATACCGGGAGTTGTTGGCGGGCGATCACCTGTATGATGTGATAGCCAAACTCGCTTTGCACGGGCTTGCCGATCTCACCAACAGGCTGGCTGAGGGCTGCCTGTTCGAATTCTGGGACCATCTGTCCTTTGCCGAACCAGCCCAAATCTCCGCCGTTGACGGCAGAGCCCGTATCTTCGGAATACTGGCTGGCAGCTTCGGCAAAATTGAGGCCAGCCTTTAGTTTCTCGTAGACACTTGTAGCCAACTGCGCATCCTTGATCAGGATGTGCCGCGCCCAAACCTGTTCCTCGGTGTTGGGTGTGTCCTTCACGATCTCGGCCATCAGCTTCTCTTGGTAGAGCAGATTTGCGTAGATGGAGCGGACGGTCTTCTCGCTGACCTTGACATTATTGTAGTTATCAAGCGTGTCAGCGTATTGGGTCTTGAAGCCCTCCAGGGTGTAGGGAGTAGCAGTTGCGGTGGGCGGCTGAGGCAAGGGACTGGGGGTTGCCACTTGCGTGGACGTGGCGGTCGCGGCAGGCTCAGGCGTATTGGTGGGCGAAGGGGTAGCGGTCACCGACGGCTTGGTGGGCGTGGAGGTGGGCTGAAAGAGGGCCTTTTGAGTCGCGGAGAGTGTGGGGGTGCTGAACTCGGTGGGCGTGACCGTGGGTGAGGGTGTCCCGTTCGGGTAGAAGTTATAGAGGTTCTGGATCCGTTCCTCCACCTCGGCGTCGGTCACAGTAATCCCGCGTTTTTGCGCCTCCTGCCGGATCAGGGTTTCGTCCACGATTTGGTTTATCACGGTCTCACCGAGGAAGGGATCTGACTGCAGCTGGGTCTGGATCTCCTGTTGTTGCTGCGAAGTGTCCATTCCAAAGGTTTGCTGGTAGTACTGGTATTGCTGCAGGGTGTTGATCAGGTTGAGGCGGTACATTTGGACTCGCTCCTGCCAGTAGCCAAGCGAGATCTCTTCTCCGTTCACTTCCGCAACGGCCTGGTTCATTTTCAGGTAGGTGGTATCCAGGATGCCGTATCCAACCAGGATGACCACTAATGCAATTGAGATAATGGAAATGGTTCTAATGAGGGCCACCTGTCGGCGCTCGCGTTCCAGGCGGGCGATATGTTTTTTGGTGGCGATTTTCGGCGTGGAACTTTGTTTGGTCATCGATGGGCTCCGTAAAGAAAAAAGCGGGGCGTGGCGCGCCGCGAGGCACAACTCATGCTCCGCTCTCCCTTTTTGGGTTTAGCGCATTTCGTCCACGTGCGCGCCGGTGAAGGGCAGCAAGGCAATCTGGCGGGCTTGCTTCACGGCGCTGGCAACGACGCGCTGATGTTTGGCGCATGCGCCGGTCTGGCGGCGCGGGCGGATGTTGCCTTCATCAGTGACGTATTTTCTGAGAAGGTCTGTCTTTTTGTAGTCGATAATCAGGGTCTTATCTGCACAGAACTGGCAGAATTTGGGCCTGGCAAAGAAGCGGCGTTCGCCGCCAGATTGCTGCCCTTCATTTGATCTTCTATCTTCAGGCATTTAATACTCCAATTGTTCGTGGTAGCGACTTTCCTGACACCGTCCGTTACTATAGTCCCCGAAGCGAAGCGGAGTGGGAGGACAGGTGCAGTCGCTCCGTAGATGCGTTTTCGTGATTCTTAGAAAGGAAATTCATCTTCATCGGGTGTGGGCACGTGCTCTTCGCTTGTTTCGGCGGATGTGCCGGCCTGGTTGTTGTGATCGCGGCGTTCACCCAGCATCATCATTTCGTTCGCCACCACCTCCACGCTGGTGTGCTTGCCGCCTTCCTTGTCTTCCCAGCGGCGGGTCTGGAGGCGCCCTTCGATGTAGACCTGTTGCCCCTTGGTGAGATACGTCTTGCAGATCTCCGCCAGGTTTCCCCAGGCAACGACATTGAACCATTCGGTTTCATTGTGGCGTTCACCGTCCACGGTATTCCAGGAACGGCTGACTGCCACGGTAAAGGTCGTCACGGGTTTGCCTGAGGGTGTGTAACGCATTTCAGGCTCTTTTCCGAGATGACCGATAATTTGAACTTTATTAAGGCCGCGGCTCATGGTTTTCTCCTTTACTCCTAAGGCCTACTGAGTGTTGCAAAACAATACCACCTAAATCGCAGACAGCAAATGACGCAGCACTGTTTCAAGATAGCGGATGTTGCGTTCCAAACCGCTGGCAGCTTTGGGATCAAGGGAGATGTTCAAGAGAACATACTGACCCTCGGACTGTTTGCGGATATGGTACGCCAGCCGGCGGCGTCCCCAGATATCCACTTTGTCCACTTTTCCACCCGCTTCGGTGACCCAGTTTGAGACGCGTTCGACCGCGCCTTTAAAAGCTGTTTCATCCAGTTCGGGCTGGAAAATGCAGACCAGTTCATAGTTGCGCATGAGGGATGTTCCTCCTTTCCATGGAATTGTTCCAGTTCAAACCGTAGGTTTGCCGGGAACGGAAAGGCACGTTTGCGTTCGCTGACGCGGCGTACCTGACTTTATAGCGGGCGAAGTTTATCACAAATCCCAAAAACGGGGAGGGTTATAATCTAAAAGAAGGTAGACACGTAGACAGGTATACAGGGAAACACGTATACACGTAAAGAGGAACTGATGTTCGATCTCCCAAGTGATGAAATTCTCGCATTGTCCAAGGAGCACGTATTTTATACCTGGTCGGCGCAAGCGAAGGTCAACCCGATCGCGGTGCAGCGTGCCAGGGGCGTGTATTTCTGGGATGTAAACGACAAACGCTATCTCGATTTCAACTCGATGACCATGTGCGTCAACATCGGTCATGGCGATGAGCGCGTGATCAAAGCCATGCAAGATCAAGCCGCAGAATTGCCCTATGCCGCGCCAGGGATGACGACCAGGATTCGCGCGCTGGCGAGCAAAGCCGTTGCAGATGTGACCCCGCATCGGGCCCTGACGAAGGTCCTGTTCACGCTGGGTGGAGCGGATGCCAACGAGAACGCCATCAAACTCGCGCGCGGCTATACCGGCAGACACAAAATCCTCACCCGCTATCGCTCCTACCACGGCGCGACGGCAGGAGCAATGGCCGCGACCGGCGACCCGCGCCGCGTCGTCTGGGAACCAAACCTGATGACCGGTGTGGTGCATTTCCTTGACCCGTACCGTTACCGCTCCACCTTCCATCGGACGAATCCTGATATATCTGAAGAGGACTTCGCGCGGGATTACGTGAATCATCTGGAGGAGATCATCCAGTACGAAGGTCCTGAGACCATCGCGGCCGTCCTGATGGAATCGGTGACGGGCACGAACGGTATCATCATCCCGCCGCAGGGCTATATGCAGGGCGTGCGCGCCTTGTGTGACAAATATGGCATCGTGATGATCTCAGATGAAGTCATGAGCGGCTTCGGCCGCACCGGCAAGTGGTTCGCGGTGGAGCATTGGGATGTGGTGCCAGATATCATGACGATGGCAAAGGGACTGACTTCCGCCTATGCTCCGTTGGGTGCCGTTGCCATGAAGCCGGAAATTGCCGCAGCGTTCGACGAAACGCCGTTCGAAAGCGGGTTGACATATACCTCACATCCCATTTCGCTCGCAGCGGCGGTGGCAAATATCCATGTGATCAGGGAGGACAAGCTTGTCGAGCACGCGGCAGGCCTGGGTCCGGTACTGAAGCGGATGTTGACCGATCTCGGCGAGGCGCATCCCTCTGTGGGCGAAGTCCGCTCGATTGGGTTGTTCGGGATCCTGGAATTGGTCAAAGATCGAAAGACGAAAGAGCCGATGGCGCCGTGGAATGGATCATCGCCGGAGATGACTGCGTTGAGGAAATATTGCCTGGACCACGGATTGTTCCTGTACACCCACTGGCATACCGTGCTGATCATACCGCCGTTGATCGTCACCGAAGAACAATTGAAAGAGGGGTTCGAAGTCCTGGATAAGGCTTTGGAGCTCACCGATAAGGCCGTGATTTAAGCTGGATCCGCGTCGAACAAAAGTTAACGAGGATCTGACGAGTGCTTGTTGGATGGAAGAGCATCCAGAACGGTGAAAAGAGGCTCTCAAGTACTGGCGTCCTGTACAGGTCGGATCATCCTTTGACACCTTCGGCAATGGGCTGTAACAAATCGGGAGTTAAACAGTCATATAAATGGTGCCGGTAAGCTATACCCTACTGTTATCCAATAAATGATAGACCTATACATATCGGATAAACCCGAAATGGGAAATATAAATCGACCAACGAGGTGAGACATGCCTGACAATGATCTAACAATTCAACAAGAAGGGATATTCGATAGGATTGAAGCACTGGAACCAGAGGCTAGTGACGACGAAACGAGGACAGATGGCTTAGAGCTCTCGAGCGCCGAAGAAGCAATTCAGAGTACTATGCTTAGCCCCATGCTTGGTCATGTGATTTTTGATGGGGAAGCGGCAGACAACATAACCTCGGAGGCCATGTTTTCGGCAGAACATCGAAACCTTTTCCGGCGAGAGGTCTATGTAGGCATTAAAGATACGGAGCAAAACATCGAATTTTTGGGCCGAGTTGTTGAAGGACCCTTCCATACACCTCACGAAGCCGGCACCGATTCGGCACGTACAAAAAAGACCGTACCGCATCCGAAACGTACCAAACATACACCCTCATACGATGTGTATGGAAATATCGAAATTCTGGGACAATTGCTACATGGTGAGCGTGTGATCCCTACGCCAACCCGTCCAAGGCCCTATAGTGAGATTTACATTTTTCCTCCTGAAAGGCTGAGAAAGCTCCTTGAAATTGAGGGGAATATGTTAATAGGAAGCCTCATCGGCTATGACCAACAGCCAGTGGAGGCTCGTGCAAAGACTGAAAACAAGAATTTCCTGCCTCTCAACGTGGGAATTTTTGGTACGGTTGGCTCTGGCAAATCGAATACTGTACAGGTTTTGGTGGAAGAAGCCAGCAATGCCAATTGGGCCTGTGTCGTCATCGACGTTGAAGGTGAATACGTCAAGATGAATGAACCAGGCAATCGTCCTGATATGAATCTCATTCTTCGCCAGAACTATGCTATTGCTCCGGAAGGGATAAAAGACTTTAGAGTCTATGTTCCAAGTTCGGGCACATCTGATGCAGAGTACCCGAGTCGCTTTAAGGTACCGATCTCTGAACTTGACATTTCTATTATTTCCGACATTTTGGAGTTTTCAGAGCCAGAATTCAGAATGTATGAAAGGGCAGTTGATACAACACAAAGATCAAGCTCACGGAGCCACTCTTTACGTTCGGGAGCGGTTGCTGGCCACCCGGCACAAACTTCCACTTATCCTTATACCCTTGCAGATCTAATTGATATCCTTACCAATTCTGCTTTTTATATTCATCTGAACGATATTGAACAGAGCACAGCCAATACGCTCAGGAATAAACTTTTCTATACGCTGGGTCATTCTGGAATGCTGGATTGGACTCATACGGAGAGTACACCTTATTTAGATGTAAACGAATTGCTTGTTGGTGGAAGAGTATCGATATTTGATGTATCCGAGACAGATGATAGAAGCAGAAATATTGCAATTGCCTATATTCTCGAATCACTGTTTAGCAAAGTGACTGAAACAGCGCTCGGCGAAACTATTCCGGATACAGATGTCCCCCGACCAAAGATATTGCTCGTGATTGAGGAAATCCATACATTCGTTTCGAAACAGTCCGTCGACAAGATGAAATCGGTTGTGGACAGCCTCCAAACGATCAGCCGACGTGGACGCAAACGGTGGATGTCCCTTGCTTTGGTATCACAACAACCAGGACATGTCCCTGAAGAACTTTTCGAGTTGGCGAATACTCGCTTCATCCATCAGCTTAAATCTGCCGCGAATATAGCGCCGGTGAAGCAAACAACCTCTGGAGTTCACGAAGCGCTTTGGTCAACAATTCCTGCGCTGGGCCCGGGCCAGTGTTTGTTGACGGGCAGGATCTTTCGGAATCCCCTTTTGGTGAATGTCCGACCGGCAAAATCGAAGAGACTTCTCGCAGACTGACAATGCAAGCAGGATGAATGCGAAGACGATCTCCCAGCCACGGCTGAGACGGCGAGTAAGCAGCATGATTCCTTAAAATTGTGCGCTTGAGATCAATTGTTGCCTGGTTTCAACTTCGATGAAGAGTAAAAGCTAAGATGAACAGTCCCGTGAGAGGAAATCCTTCACGGGACTGTTTGCTTCAAAGCCTGAAATTTCTGTTACAGACCCCAGAATACTTTGAAGATTGTACGCAGCAAGTGAAGCGGCTCGTCCACCTGGATGAATGATCTAAGCTGACTCTATTCCCATTCCACATCCGGCGATTTGAAGAAGCTGATGCCCAGCGCTTCCATGTGTTTGCCATGTTTTGCAAGCCGACCTTTGTATTCCTCCCAACTGCGATCCTTGGGTGACCAGGCCAACTCCGCAAGGCCTGCCAGGCGGGGGAAGGCCATAAACTCAATGTCTTTCATGGTGACCACGGTCTCAGTCCAGAGGGGCGCTTCGAGGCCGAGGATCTCGCTCTCCTCGAGTTTTTCAATATAGCTTCCCGGCTCCCAATCGTAGGAATCTTTCACGCTGATCAGCCCGGCCCAATCCAGTCCAATCGGTGTGGAAGCATCATACTTCATATCCAGATAGGTCTTGTTGGCGGGCGACAGGATGACCTTGCAGCCCTGCTCCTTCGCTCCCTGGTAGCCCGCGCCAACCCACGCCTGTGCGATCGTGCGCGAGTCCAGTTCCGCGTCACCGATCTCCGACCAGCCGATAGGGATCTTGTGGTGTGCGAAGACAATCTGCTGGCAGCGTTTGATGAACTGCCTGTACTCTGGCTCCGGCGTGGACCGGGCTTCATCACCACCAATGTGAATATAGGGACCGGGTGTCAGTGCAGCGAGTTCACGGACTACGTCATCCAGGAGCCGATAAGTGATTTCCATGTTGATACTCAGGCTGCTAAAGCCGACCGTAGTGCCCTCATATAAATCAGTCGCTTCCTCTGAAACGTTCAGTTCAGGGTATGACGCGAGCGCAGCATTCGTATGACCGGGTGTGTCAATTTCAGGGACGATCATGACATAACGACTACGGGCGTAGTCAACAATTTCCCTGTATTGCTCCTGGGTATAAAAACCACCTCCGCCGCCGTTGACTTGTGTCCTCCCTCCGATCTCTGTCAGCTTGGGCCATGACTTGATCTCGATGCGCCAGCCCTGATCGTCGGTGAGGTGCAAGTGCAGTCGGTTCAACTTGTAGTGTGAAATCAGATCGACGAAGCGTTTTACATCCTCCACGCGGAAGAAATGCCGTGCTACATCCAGCATCGCGCCGCGCCAGCGATAGCGGGGCGAATCCTGTATGGAAGCAGCGGGCAGGTGGAAGGGCGCGCTCCGAGCGGGATGCATGGAAAGGAGTTGGCGGAGAGTTTGCAGCCCGTAAAATAATCCGGCTGGGTAGTTTGCGTCCAGATGAACCGAGTCGGTCGCAATGACCAGTCTATATCCCTCGGCGTCCATTGTCATGTTCTCGTTCAATTGCAGTTGGATCGAGCCAGGCTCCTGGCCTTCTGTTGTCACCTCCAGTTTGAGTCCTGTGTGTTGCTCAATATATTCCCTGAGCAGGTTCCCAAGTGCGAACATTTCCGGTTCACTATTCTGGATGATGATCGTGGTTTGATCCGTTATTGTGAACCCGCCTGTAGAAATCCTGATGGAAGCAGGCATGGGGATGAGAGTCATGAGTTGTGGTATCCTTTTGTTTGATGTCCGGCGGAGCAAACATATACCATAACCCGGCCACTTTTGCATATGGACAAAAAACCGCCCCTCGATTCTTCGCTGCTCGTCCCAATTTTCATCGGGCTTCTCTCCATTTGTGGGATCGTGCTGGTATTGCTGGGTATGCGTTGGAGCGCGGCGCAGGGGACCATTCCAACCCAAATCACAAGTACCGCCGTGAAGTTTCAATACCTTGGTACAGAGCCAGCGATCGCTCCCCCAACAGAGCTGTCGACTGTTGAGGAGTCACCTGAGATTCCCGAGACACCCACAGAGATCTTCCTGCCGCCTCCCGCCGTCACAGAACCAATCGCAACAATTTCAGAAACCCCAATTTTGCTGGTAACGAACACGCTGGTTACCGCAACTGTCGCTGCCCCACTATTAGGTGTTACCTATGACGATGCCGATTCCAGACTTGCCTATACCGGCAACTGGATCGGTCAGAGCGGTGTAAACGGCACATATAAGAGTACGCTGCATATTTCCAGCACTATCGGCGATGCCGTGCAACTTATTTTCTACGGCCAGAAAATCCAACTGGCTTATCAGGCGGGTCCGAGCCTGGGGACGATCGCGATCAGACTGGATAGCACCGACTTTGTGCTGGAACAAGCCGTTGCTGAAACGCACTTCAGTCAGTGGGAATCACCCGTCCTTACGCTCGCCAATCACACCCTCACGATCACGCATATCAGTGGTGGTTCGATCAATATCGATTCGATAGCAGTGATAGACCTTGCCACCCCCACACCCACCGCTACACCAACTCCGACGCCGACCCCATGATGGCGTCCAGGTTCGCCCGCGAAAAATACTTGCGGTACGCGGTAATCTCCTCCAGGATGCCCTTCACCGCGATATACAATTCCTTCTGGAGGTATTGATTCGTTTCGCCGTTTCCTGCAGATAAATGGACGGCATCCGCCTCAGCCTCACCCAATACTGCTAGATGACCCCCAGCCACCAGCCACTCCAGGCCGATCCGGATGGCGCGCTCGCGCTGCGCCATTGCACTGGCGAGTCCCTGAATTGAAACTTTGCCGCCCCGGTTGTTGATGGCGTACTTTGCCATGCCAGCCAGCCTTGTGAGAAACTCGTCTGTCAGCTTTGGCGTGGATGGGGAACCTCCCATCACGGGCGAAACTGCAAACACGTAAATCTTCTTTGGCTTCACCCTATCCAGGGCGGCTCGCAGGTCGGTAGGCGATGGGGGAGTCGTATAAATGGCAAATTCTTCTGCCGGATGCAACTCGAAGCGTGATTTGCCTTTCGACTTATCTGCTCCCTCTGCCCAAACAAGAACATCCTTATTCAGCGAATCAAGCCTATCGAGTTCCAGCCTCCAATCTCTAATCTCCAAGTCTGATGTACGAACCTCAACCGGCTTTTCCTCCACAACTCTGATTTCCTGAAATTGCAACGATACCTGCTTCTGCCCACGGAAGGAACTGGCCCGCAGGGTATAGGCAATATCAAACTTGTTTCCCGCCCTGAGAGGTGACGAAGGATTGGCTAGCTCTTCCCCTGCGCCGCCCCACCACAGGACGTGCTGCGCGGCCCCATTTTCATCTTCCACCGTCAGGCGCAGATGTTCTTTGGCCTTTCCGATCTCGGTAATAGACCTCAAACTGACGGCCCGCGTGGCGAGAGTCAGCTCGGGGTTTCCGGCGCCGAAAGGGGCCAGCGCCTCCAGCGCCTCTGCCAGCTCGAGATCGATCTCATCCAGCCCCAGCCAGGTATCGATCGGCAAGGTTGGCTCTTCGCGTATGATCGCGCCTAATTGTTTTTCAATGGCTTTGCCGAGTCCCTTGCGGAACGCGGGCAAACTCTCCTTTTGCATAGATAATCCCGCCGCCATCGGGTGACCGCCGAAGCCAAGCAGGAGATTTTTCTGCATAGCGATGGCTTCTGTAATATGAAGCCCTTCCACCGAGCGCGCCGACCCGCGCAGGATGCCGTCTTCGGACTCAGTCAACAATAGCGCGGGCTTGTGATAGCGATCCACAAGTCGGTTCGCGACGATGCCCACCACGCCGCCCGGCCAGTTGGGATGTGACAGGATGATGGCCGGTTCCGTCAATAATGACGGGTTCTGGCGGAGCTGCGCCTCTGCGGCCTCATTGACCTGGCTTGTCAACAATCTGCGCTGGGCGTTGAGGCCTTCGATCTGAGCGGCGAGCACGCGGGCGCGGGCAGGGTCATTCGTGAGCAGGAATTCCACAGCCGGGTTGGCGTCGCTTAGTCGGCCGAGCGCGTTCAGGCGCGGTGCAAACGAAAACCCAATGGTGTCTTCGGTCAGCATTTCGAGACTGGTACCAGATAGCTCAGCCATCACTCGTAGGCCAAGGCGATTGGTTGTGCGTAGTCTGTCTATCCCCTTTTGCGCGAGGGACCTGGTTTCACCTTGAAGCACGGCAACGTCGGCGATGAGGCCGAGGGCGACCAAATCAAGCAAAGCGTGCGGGGTAATCTGTGATTCGTAGTTGGTAATGAGTGCTTCTGCGAGTTTGAAGGCCACACCTACACCCGCGAGATTCTTGAGTGGGTGTCCTGCTGGCAACAGCTTTGGGTTGAGGATGGCCCTGGCGTTGGGGAGCGTTTCGCCAAACTCATGATGATCGGTGACAACCACATCTGCGCCGCGCGAGTTGGCATAGTCAATGGCTTCATGCGCCGTGATGCCGGTATCGCACGTGAGGATGAGTTTGGCGCCGTTATCCAGGATCGGCTTGAGAGATTCAATATGAACGCCATGACTTTCCTTGCCGCGAATGGGGATGTAATACACCACATCCGCTCCGAGCGCGCGCAGGGTTTGCACCAGCAGAGCCGTGGAGGTCTGTCCGTCCACGTCGAAGTCGCCCCACACGCAGATGCGGTCCTTGCGCCGAATTGCCAAATGGATGAGGCTCACAGCGCTATCGATACCGGGGAAAGGCGTAGAAGGAAGTGCCTCGGGATGGAGAAAGGCCTGGGCCGCGTCGGGCGTCAGGATCCCGCGGCGGATGAGAGTCTGCGCGACGAAGGGAGGCAGGTTCAGGGTGGAAAGAGGCGATGTGTCCACTGGAAGTGGGTCAAGCCAGCGAGTCATGATGGCAAGTATCATGTTTCAGGTGTCAGGTGTCAAGTTCGTCGTTCGTTGTTTGGGTTGGTATTGATGGCAGGGCTCGTGCTGTTCGTGGTGGGAAATGCTCGTTTTCCATACTTGACTCTGACATAATGTCAGGGTGTATAGTTGTGCCATGTTCAAGATAGGTGAATTCTCCCGACTGAGCCGCGTCTCGGTGCGCATGCTGCGTCACTACGACCAGTTGGGGTTGCTGACGCCTTCACAGATTGACCCGTTCACCAATTATCGTTATTACTCGGCGGAGCAGCTGCCGCGCCTGAACCGCATCCTGGCTTTGCGCGACCTGGGCTTCTCGCTGGAGCAGATCGCCGGGATGCTGGACGATGAGCTTTCCTCTGACCAACTGTTGGGAATGCTGAAGATGAAGAGGGCCGAGATCGAGCAACAGCTGCAAACGGAAAATGCGCGGCTGGCGCGACTGGAAGCGCGAATCCGGCAAATGAATGAGTCGCTCAAACATGGCACGTACGATGTGATCCTGCGCGAGGTTGAGCCTGAGCTGGTCGCCACATATCGCGAAGTGGCCGCTGATGATAACCGCATCCAACAGATGTTTGACATGCTGGAAACCTATGTGGCCGGGTTCGACCAGGCCCGTGCCGATCGGCCACCCTTTACGATCTATTACGATAATGAGTACCGCGAGCAGGACATCGACGCAGAGGTGGCCGTCCCGTTACGGCATCCGATCCTTGAGGGCGAATCGATCCGTGTGCGCCAGACGCCGCGGCTGGCACCGATGGCCTGTCTGGTTCATCTGGGCAGTTATTCCACCATATATCAGGCCTACAACGCGCTGCTCGGCTGGATCGAGACGAACCATTATCAGATGGTGGGACCAATTCGGGAGGTCTATATTCGTTACGGCGCGGATGGCCTGGACTTTGCCCTGCCGCAGACCTATCTGGAAAAAGATTCGAATCAATATGTGACCGAACTTCAATTGGCTGTTGAAAAACTTTAGGAGATGACATGGCATATTACCTGGTACGAGCAAAAGTTCATGAAGACCTGCTGGGCGAGCTGCGCAGCCGCCTGGACAGCGATGAGATCAAAAAGATGAAACCGTTTGGGATGGCCCTGCAATACGGCCTTGACAACGCGCGGCTGGATGCCCAGGAAGACGGGCTGGTCGTTTGGGAGGAAGAGGATTACTGCAATCCGCCTCTGGCGCAGGAGCGTGCTGCAGTGCTGGATACCTATTTCACAGAACTGCGCGTCGAACATGTGCAGCAAGACCAGGGCTGGGCCAGAATCGAATCGCTGCCCCGGTTATGGGCTGGTACAGGATTCTCACTGGGAGGCAGGCATGCGTTATAGACTGCTTGGGAAAACTGGCTTACGGGTTTCTGAGTTGTGTCTGGGCACGATGACTTTTGGTGATGACTGGGGCTGGGGTGCTCCAAAGGATGAAAGCCGCCGCATCTTCGACGCTTTTGCCGAAGGTGCGGGTGGTAATTTCATCGACACGGCCAATAACTACACAAACGGGACCAGCGAGAAGTTCGTGGGTGAGTTTGTCAGAAGTGATCGGGATCATTTTGTGGTCGCAACCAAGTACACCCTGACGGAACGCAAGAATGATCCAAATTTTGGTGGGAATCATCGTAAGAACGTGCGCCGCTCCGTGGAGGGAAGCCTGCAGCGGCTCGGCACGGACCATATTGACCTGTTGTGGCTTCATATGTGGGATGGCATGACGCCTGTGGATGAGGTGATGCGGGCTCTGGATGATCTGGTTCGCGCGGGCACTGTCCTGTATGTTGGTATTTCGGATACGCCCGCTTGGGTAGTGTCACAGGCCAACATGCTGGCAGCGCTACGCGGCTGGTCGCGTTTTGTTGCCTATCAGGGCGAGTACAGCCTTGCCAGCCGCGCGCCGGAACGCGACATCCTGCCGATGACCGAGGCGCTGGATTTGACTTTTCTCGCCTGGGGCGCGCTCGAGGGTGGAGAGTTGACCGGCAAATACAATTCGCCCACAGATGAGCCCAAGCGTTCCAAAGACACGAACGATCGGATCAAGAAAATCGCCTCTGTTTTGATGGATGTTGCGGTCGAAGCCGGTCGGACGCCTTCACAAGTTGCGATCAACTGGGTGAGGCAGAAGCCGTATCATATGATTCCCATCCTTGGCGCGCGCAGTGAAAAACAGTTGCTAGATAACCTGGGTTGTCTCGATTTCGAATTGACCGACGAGCAGATCAATCGTTTGAATGAGGCCAGTCCCATTGACTTGGGTTTCCCACATTCCTTTCTCGGTTCAGACCATGTGCGTGGGTTGATTTTCGGAGAGACCTTTGCCAAGATCGATCGTGTGTAAATCATGACCGTCGTTTGCCCGCTACAAGCTTTTCATGATAAGTTCGACCTCCCAAATTCAGGGAGGTCGAACTTATTTGTCCTTGGTGGGAATGAAAATCTCTTCAATCGTCTTCTCGAAGAGTTCCGCAATCTTGAACGCCAGCGGCAGGCTGGGATCGTATTTCTCCGTCTCGATGGCGTTGACCGTTTGTCGCGAGACGTTCAGCTTATCTGCCAGCTCTGCCTGTGACCAGTCTCTTTCGGCGCGCAAGACCTTCAATCGGTTCTTCATTGATAGCGTCTCCAGGTAAACGCCAAGCCTAAGAAATACAGGAGCGGAAGAAACTGCCAGACATGTCGGTAACTCCAGTCTTCCGGTGATAAGGGTATTACCAGCTCAAGCAGTCCGAGCAGCATGAACAGGAGCATTGCCAGCGGATAAGCAATTGCCAGCGCTTCCAGGTGGACTCTGCGATGAAGTTCATCCATCTGACGGATACCTGCCAGCATCAAACCCAGAAATAAAGCGAATGGCACGATGGGCAGGAGGGCCACGACGATGCGCACTCCTTCTTCGAGCGGTTGGTTATCGAGTAACCAGCGGGCGAGCAAATAGATCAACACCCAGGCAATTGCGGAGATGATAGTCCCTGTTCCCCCCGATAGTTTCTGCATGATCGCGTTCGCCGAATCTGATTTTTTTGAGTCCATAATGTTCTCCTATTAAATGTAAAGGAAACTTGACTTCTCGCAGTATAAAGCGTCATTGACTTTTTGTCAAGCAAGCTTTACATAAAGGCTGTGGATGTGTTGTGGAGATCTGTACGCTTCTCCTCCCGAGTTGGGATGTGAAGGTGTGCGCCATCAGTGAACTGTGGTCGGGGCTAAAGCTGATGATAAGAAAATCCAACCGAAAATCGCCGGAAATTTCACGGGAGGGCGGTTTTCCGCTGCGTGTATACAAATCTCACTTCAATGGTTTGCGGTACGGCGCTGAAAAATAAGCGACTTAAGAAAGATTTCTTAAGCTGTACTAAGCTGGATTTAATCCTGCACTCCAGAGTCATACTTTAGAATTACGAGAAGGGTCATGGAAGCTCAGGGAAAGACCATCAGGACTTCTCGCGACTGCTGCATTCCGAAGCTTCAAAGACGAAGTGTAGCCCCTTGGGTTATCCACCATGTTTCCACAGAATCGAGGCGCGGGTTTGCCTGGTATAGGTTGTACAAACCCTTGCTTCATTCATTGAGAGAAAGTGCCAAGCCTTCATCCTCATGGCAATGAAAGGAGTATGACAATGGAAAGAACAGTCTTGTTTCAAAAGAACGCGAACGTCCTGAATGCCAGTGGCAAGCAAATCGGATCACTGGTGCGAGTGGTATTACACCCGGAAACGAAGATCATCACCGATATCGTGGTTCAAGGCGGCACACTCTTCCGCAAGGAATACCGGGTTGTGCCGGTCGATCTGGTCGCGGAAACGACCGAAAATCAAATCGTGCTGCACAACGAAGCAGAGGACTTGGAGTCTTTTCCACCCTTCGAAGAGGAACGAATCGTTACAGACAACGATCAGTTCAACTCTAGCGAGGCGCCAAAAGTGATCTACGGTGTTTCTGGCATGGTTACCACAGCAGTGCCAAACCCTGAAGATCAATTTACTACCAGGGTGGAGCAGAATATCCCCGAGGGGACGGTGGCCCTCAAAGAAGGCGCCAAGGTTCTCACTGCCGATGATAAACACGTAGGCAATGTGGATCGAATACTGGCCGATCCGTCTGACGAGCGGGCTACCCATCTGATCATTACCCAGGGCTTGCTCACGAAAGAAAAGAAGCTGATCCCTATGCAATGGGTCATGATGCTGGGTGAAGAGAGCGTCCATCTCGAAGTAAAAGAGGCCGAGATCAATGCGTTAGACTCCACTTCACCAGCGGAGTAGGAAGTGTAAATGGCAAGTCAAGGAAGAATGGCTAACAGCCAGAAAAACAAAAAATCCGTGCCCCGGCAAAAGACACGCCAAAGACCCCGCAGTGCCGGGGCCGGTGAATACTATCATATCGAAGTTCTGCCCAGGACAGATTTTGTAAACTTCCAAACCCAGGCTGTCGGTCGTGGACATATACAAAGGGTGGCCGGACAGCGCTCGAGCGGCTACTGGTCAACCGTCAAGTGGTTGATTGATAAAAGCGACGCGCATGTCCAGGATAACAAGCTTGTCCCAGATACGCCGGCGGCGAAAAATGTCATGGAGCAATTAGGCTCGGAGCCGGTCCGCATGCTGGGAGACCTGTTCAAAGCGAGGCCACGACCGAGCTTTCTTGAGCAACCTAAACCAGCCCGCGACCACAGGCGGGTACGGCGCGAGAACGCGAAGAAGTCACAGACTAGCCGGAGGAAAAGTTAGGAGATCCAGGGTAGTGGGCGTCTAAATCGACCAACGGGAAGTTGGATCGTGAAGATTAAATAACTGTATGAAGGACACGCAGATGCTGAATAGCTGATATTACAGTCTGCGTGTCTTCTTGTAAGGAGAAATCACCGTGAAAATCAAAGGACTGACCTGGTTGGGCACACGAACTTCCAAGTTCAATGCCATGCTGAAACTGTACCAAAAGGTAATGGGCATGCACCTTAAACATCAGGAACCTGGCTTCATCGTGCTGGAGTTACCCAACGGTGATAAGGTCGAGCTGTTTGGGGAAGAATCGTCATACAACACATTCTTCACGCACCCGGTTGCCGGTTTTCTGGTGGAGGACATTGACTCTGCGCGGGTCGAAATGGAGGCCCACGGAATAGAATTCATCGGTCCGACTGAAAGGGAGCCGGACGGCAATGCTTGGGCTCACTTCCGCGCGCCCGATGGGTTTATTTACGAACTCACCTATACGCCCAACCATCCATCACTGGGTGATTAATTCCTCTTGCAACGGTTCAAATCTGGCCGTGAAGTGACGCAATAGTTCTGGCGCGTATGCGAATTTATAGCCGCGCAACTCACCGGCGCGGGATTTTATTTGTGCCAGCGTATCTGCTACATAATCCATGTGACTTTGGGTATAGGTTCGGCGCGGAATGGCAAGCCGCAATAATTCGAGTTTGGGATAGTGCCAGAGATTGGTTTCCGGGTCGAGGCAAGCAAACATGACCGATCCGATCTCACAGCCGCGGACGCCGCCTTCCCGAAAGAGTTCGACCGCCAGCGCCTGCGCGGGAAATTCGTAGTTCGGAATGTGCGGCAGGATTTCATTTGCGACAACGTACACGGCATGCCCGCCTGTGGGCTGGATAGTGGGGATACCGGCTTCGTTCAGGCGCGCGGCGAGATAGGATGTCTGTGCCAGGCGATATGCAAGATAGCCTTCATCCAGTCCCTCGTACAGGCCGGTCGCCATCGCGTCCAGGTCGCGGCCAGCGAGACCGCCGTAGGTGGGGAAGCCCTCCCGCAGGATCAATTCGTTTTTGATATTTTGGAAAAGAGCCTCATCGTTCACGCACAACAAACCGCCGATGTTGACGATGGCATCCTTCTTGGCAGACATGCACATCCCATCTGCCAGCGCGAACATCTCACGCGCGATCTCTTTGACGGGTTTGTACTCGTAGCCAGGTTCCCGCTGTTTGATGAAGAAACAGTTTTCGGCGTAGCGCGCCGCGTCGATAAAGAACGGGATTCCGCTTTCGTGGTAGACATCCGCCACCGCCTTGAGATTTTCCATCGAGACGGGCTGTCCGCCTCCCGCGTTGTTGGTGACGGTGATCATCCCGAAGGGAATTTGCTTACGCCCATACTTTGCGATGAAGGCCTTGAGTTTGGCGATATCCATGTTGCCCTTGAAGGGATGCGGATTAGCAGGGTCGTGCGCCTCGTCAATGACCAGGTTCGCCGGGCGACCGCCGCGCGCGCGAATGTTGGCGTCGGTGGTGTCGAAGTGCATGTTGCTCGGCACCCATTGATTTGGCCTCACCAAACAGGCAGACAAAATATTTTCGGCCGCGCGTCCCTGGTGGGTGGGGACAAAGTATTTGAAGCCGAAGATGTCCTCCACCGCGGCCTTGAGGCGATGGAACGAGCGCGCGCCCGCATAGGACTCATCACCGCGCATGATCGCCGCCCATTGCTCCTGGCTCATCGCGCCGGTACCCGAGTCGGTGAGCAGGTCAATGAAGATGTCTTCAGCCTTGATCTGGAAGACGTTATAGCCCGCCTCTTTGAGCCTTGCTTCGCGCTCTGCACGCGGGATGAGGCGGATCGCTTCGGTGACTTTAATGCGGAACGGTTCGGGGGGGTAGGTGGGCATGGAACTCCTTTGGAAGTGTTATGTCAATCTAAGGGAGTGGCGCGAGGCGCCACGACCGAAGAGTCTCGTATGTAATGAAAGACACTCTGCGCGGAGCCGAAGGTCCTGAGCAGAGCAGAAGGGCTCTGGGTGACACATTCGAACTGTAGCACACCGGCGAGTCTCTGGGAATGGTAATCTGACCTGTTTTGTCGGTTATTTTGTCACTGGTTGAATCAGTTTATCATCGGCGGGCATATGGATGCCAGTTTTCCCAATCAGTGTGTTGCGATTTGTCTCTTCTTCACGTACTCCCCATACAAATCCCCGGGTGTGCAGGGATCGCAGCCGAGACAGTGGTGCATATCCTTGTGGTCAACTTTGAAAGGGATGAGGATGTTTTGTCCGCCACTAGGAGAAGCATATGATCATTCCGCGTTTTTTTGTTTTGCGATCAATCTCTTACGAATTCCAACTGGGTTAAAACGGGCTTCCATTTCATTTTGCAGTTCAGCTGCTTCTTTTTCGCGTTTGCCCAAGTATACTTCCACCTCATCTTTTCTGTGCAGGTAATACCCAATCACATAATACACATCCGCCAGTGGGACAGTTGGATACTGTTGGGCGATTTCTTCGGCAGTCGCTCCCTCCTTGAACGCGGTGACAATGGTGTCCAGCGTCACACGTGTTTGACTGACACGTATGACTCCGTCTGGATCAGTTTCCAATGGGATGATTTCAGTTGTGGTCAGGGCTGCCATAAGAAATGTTCCTCAGGTTTCTGAATTATACACTCCGTTACGCATGGACTTGGCTGCCTAACATCCACCTTGGGACAGGATTGAAATCATGCGTGTTCATCGAATGTTCAAGGCTACCCTCTGAAATATGGGTCGTATAAATATTTCACCATATCCTCCGCCGCGATGGCTTTATTTTCCGCCGGGATGAAGACGGTCTCATCACGCATGCAGAAATATAGTTGCTCCCATCGTTCTTTGGCGCGCTGCCAGCGCGGCATTTCATCCCGGTCCCAGATGGCTTTTTTATCTTTGTAATTAGCCATATCCTTGTTGAAACGCTGTCTCACCTTAGAGCCAAGCCAGAGGAGGGCGGCCAGTCCAATTCCGAGCAGGCAAAGGGTAGGAAGCCCGATCACGCCCAGTGAAATGAGCCAGGTGGGAATCCCCTGGACTTCTGGAATGACGGCTGAGGCGGTCCCAGCCAGGGGGATCAGAAACGATAACGGGATAACAGCGATTGGACACAACGTTGCAAATAGAATCAGTGCCACAAATCCACCGATGCCGTACCAGATTCCAGGATGAGTAGGTTGGGGAGGTTGCTGAGGCAGCTTGAGTTTGAGTCCTAACTGGGTGTGGGCCTCATGTCTTTCCTGATAGGAATGTGTATGACCGTCTGCATCGGTGCTGGTGCGAGTCTCGTACCATTCCTTGGTGTTCACGCCGTACGTGCTGGTCACTTTTTGAACCTGGTCGGTCTGTTTGCATTTGGGGCAGACTGGCAACATTGTGTTCATTGATTCTCTACCTGAGCCTTGAGATATTGAGAGATGGTTCTTTGATTCTACAATGAAAGTACTGCGCAGGCGTTACAAATGCTATGAAGTTCTGTCTCACTTTTTCAATAGGTAAGAGGTCTATTCCATGTCGAATCAGAAGGTTTGTGCTGAAATTCATGTAAAATAGCGTCCATGGATCAATCACTCTGGTATAAAGATGCGGTTTTCTATGAGATCAACGTCCGCGCCTTTTACGATTCGAATGGGGATGGACATGGCGATCTCAAGGGTCTGACTCAAAAGCTGGATTATCTACGTGACCTGGGCGTGGATTGCATCTGGCTGATGCCGATATACACGTCCCCACTGCGGGATGATGGCTACGACATCTCGGACTATTACAACATCGCCGAGACGTTCGGGACGGTGGATGATTTCAAGACTCTCCTTGATGAAGCACACCAACGAAACATCCGCGTCATCATGGACCTGGTCCTGAATCACACCTCCGATGAGCATCCGTGGTTCAAGGCTTCGCGGTCCGATAAGAACTCTCCGTATCGCGATTACTACGTCTGGAGCGACACGGACCAAAGTTATACGGATGCACGCATCATCTTTCTCGATACCGAACCCTCCAACTGGTCCTGGGAGGAAGCGACCGGCCAGTATTACTGGCATCGTTTCTATGCCAGCCAGCCGGACCTGAATTTTGATAACCCCAAAGTGCAGGAGGAAATGTTCAACGTGGCCCGCTTCTGGCTGGATGCGGGGATCGATGGCTTCCGCGCCGATGCGGTCCCGTATCTGTTTGAGCGCGAAGGCACGAATTGCGAGAACCTGCCCGAGACCCATGCCTATCTCAAAAAGCTGCGAGCGTTTATCGATAAAGATTATCCGGGCAGGATTCTATTGTGTGAAGCGAACCAGTGGCCCGAAGATGTACGTCCTTACTTCGGCGATGGCGATGAATTCCACATGGGCTTCCACTTCCCGATCATGCCGCGCATCTATATGGCCCTCAAAAAAGGACGTGCGGATGACATGATCGAAATCCTCCGCCGGACGCCACCCATCCCGGAGAACTGCCAGTGGTGTACCTTCCTTCGGAATCACGATGAGTTGACTTTGGAGATGGTCACGCCCGAAGAGCGTGACTGGATGTGGCAGCAATACGCGCCCGAGTCACGCATGAAGCTGAATCTTGGAATTCGCCGCCGCCTGACCCCGCTGCTGGACAGGGATCGCCGCAAGATCGAGCTGGCTAATTCCCTGCTGTTTACCTTGCCCGGTTCACCCATCATCTATTATGGGGACGAAATTGGCATGGGCGATAACATTGACCTGCCCGACCGCAACGGAGTCCGCACTCCCATGCAATGGGATGATTCACCGAACGCAGGCTTTACAACCGGCACACCCTTTACCGAATTTGTCAAAGGCGAATTGGATTATCAGCATGTCAACGTGGCGAACCAACTGGCTGACAAAAACTCCCTTTTCCATACGATCAGCCGCATGGTACATATCCGCAAAGAAAATCCCGCGTTTGGTCGCGGCGCGATCGATTGGGTTGATACCGATAATCCATCCCTGGCCGTGTACATCCGTGCCTATCAGGGTGAGACTTTGTTGATCATCAACAATCTGAGCGACCAGGAGCAGATGGTGTCCTTACCAGCAGAGTATCAAACCTGGTATGTTGATCTGATCTCCAATTCACAGCCACAGATGAGCGCTTCACTCACGCTGCAACCTTACGCTTATCTTTGGTTGAAACGGACGTAACGCGACACGCTTCGCAGTGTCGCTGTAGCGAGATAAATCTCGCGTTACTGCGCTGCTATTTTATCCCTGCCCACCACACATACCGATATTCCCGTTCGTGCTGATAGCCAAGTTTTCGCGCCAGATTTGTAGATGCGACGTTCTGTTTGGCGCAATCCCACCACGTGATATACCCTTGTGCTTCACAGACCTCAATGAGATGAGCGCAGGCGATGGCGGCCAGTCCACGTCTGCGATGTGCTTCGACCGTATTGACGCCAATTTCGATTCGTCCATGTGTTGGTGCGCCGGTGGCCGCTTCACAGACGACCATGCCAGCCTGCAAGATGACAAACCCCAGCGTGTGTTGCATAATGTTTTCGATGGTTCCAAACGAATCCAGGGTCATTTCATAATCTGGGGATCCTTCTAAGAGCTCTGCGTCGCGCGGGGTAATGGAATAGCCTTCTGGTAACGGGATAGTTAGCAGGTTGCGGTGACGCGGCGTATGTTCGGTGAAATATAAAGTCCTTCCGTCATAGTCAGGAGCGGGCGGGAGCATGTCATTCAATTCATCCTGCGGCCAGCAGCCGAGGCCAACGCCACCGGTTTGACGAAAATGGTTTACCAGAGATTCAAGCAAGGCTCCGTCAACCTGGCCTCCGAGATACAACGTACCGAATGCCGTTTCACGGACTGCAGCCCACGTGGGTTGATCTGGATCGTCCACTATGATCTGTCCACGCGTGATGCCTTCGAGCACATGGAAGGCGCGCGGCATGGTCGGCCGTGTGATGTCGAACAGGTCTGTGATGGCCGGTGTAATCTGATGATGAGCAATTGAGATCATATTGCCTTCCAATGTTTGATGGGCAAAATAGGCATCAAACGGTTACCTCGGCCTCCCAAATCGAACTGTTTTTTGCCGTATGAATGGATTAATAGAAATCTCTTAGATTGTCCTTACTCGTCTTTAATGTGAGATCCCAGCCTCCTATTTTAGAATGAAATTGGGAGGGTGTCTGACGAAAAGTTCCACCGTATGCAATCCTTCACTGCTATGACCCTGGCAGATTCTTGGAGGCATGTGTTCGCAGCCATGAAAGGAACATGAAATGGAGAACAAAATACAACTTCAAAAACATGCACATGTACTGGCTTCCAATGCCCAGGAAGTTGGATTCCTGGAACGAGTGGTGCTAAATCCTGATTCGAACGTTATTACTCATATTGTAGTCCGCATGGGTCCGCTCCTGAACAAGGAGGACAGGATCTTGCCGATCGAACTGGTCACTGATACAACGGAAGATCTGGTGCTGCTGGATGCAGATGCCAGCACAGTGGAATCCATGCCATTTTTCGAAAAGAAGCAGGTGATTCAGGAAGAGCGAAGCGTGGAAGCGTCAGCTTCTTCCGAGCATCAGGGAGCTGTGCCATTTGGAGAGTCGCCGATTGTGGTGCCGCCTGTACTCGATGCAGAGGAAACCTATGCCACAGAAATCGTGCAGAACATTCCAGAGGGCGCCGTCGCGATGAAAGCAGGCGCGAAGGTCATTGCTGCGGACGGAGAGCAGCTTGGTCATGTGGAGCGCATCCTGGCTGATTCTTCGGTCGATCAGATCACCCACCTCTTCATTTCCAGAGGGATATTTAGCAAAGAGGTGAAGATCATCCCGATCAAGTGGGTGATGAAGATCGGTGAGGAGAACGTGTACCTGCATGTAAATAAGGACTCGGTCGAAGGATCGGATGGCATTCCACTTGCAGCGTGAACGTCACGCTGAATGCAAATATACCTTCTGGTGTATCTGAAAACCGAGTTGAGTCTGAAAGGAGTCCATTGTGAAAGTAAATGAAGTGATGACCCGAAATGTAGAGTTTATCCAACCGAACGATTCTCTGCAAATGGCAGCCCGGAAAATGCGGGATCAGGATATCGGATTCCTGCCTGTCTATGAAGGTGATGAATTAATCGGTGTGGTGACGGATCGTGATATTGCCGTGCGGGCTGTTGCGGACGGCATGAATCCAGAGGCGATCATTGGTCGCGAACTCGTAACGTCCCCGGTGGTCTATTGTTTCGAAGACCAGAATGTTGAAGAAGCTGCGCGCCTGATGAGCGACAACCAGGTCCGACGTCTGGTGGTCGTAGATCGCAAAAATAACCAGCCGGTCGGTGTGATCTCCCTCGGAGATCTGGCCGGGACCGTCAAGGAAAAAACTGCCGGGAAGACACTGGAAAGCATCATCTCATAAGCGTATTTTTTTGCGCAGCCAGACATGTCGGTAGACGCCCGCGCCGCTGTATCAACGCGAGTTGGGCTCGGGTTGTTGTTGACGGTCACGATCAGGAAACCAGCTTTCAAGTATTCGTATCCTTCTCTGAAAGCCCCATCAGGTACAGAATTCCATCCAGCCCCAATGTATTCAGTGATTGTTTGGCGGACTCTTTGACAATCGATTTGGCGCGGAAGGCGATGCCCAAGCCGGCAATACTCAGCATTGGCAGGTCGTTGGCGCCATCCCCAACCGCGATAGTTTGCTCCAGAGAAAAACCTTCATGGGCTGCGATGCTCTCGAGCAGGGATGCCTTTCGTTCGCCGTCCACGATGTCGGAGGCCAGGTTACCGGTAATGAGTCCGTTTTCGATTTCCAGTTCATTCGCAAAAACATAATCGAAGCCGAACCTGCGCTGTAAGACACGCCCAAAATAGGTGAAACCACCCGACAGGATGGCGGTTTTGTAGCCAAGTTTCTTCAGGGTGGGTATTAATCGTTCGGTACCTTCCGTGAGCCTCAACGTCGCCGCCACCTCAGCCAAAGCTGACTCGGGCAACCCTCTGAGGAGGGCGACGCGTTGGATCAGGCTCTCCCTGAAGTCAATCTCACCACACATCGTACGCTCGGTGATCCGCTCTACTTGTTTGCCAACACCCGCGCGCCGGGCCAGCTCGTCGATCACTTCGGCCTGTATCAGAGTGGAGTCCATGTCGAAGGCAACCAGGCGGCGGTTGCGGCGATAGACGTTATCCTCCTGATAGGCAATATCCACGCCAATTTCGTCTGCCAGTTCCATGAACTCGCGCCGCAGCTCGGTCAGGTCAGCGACGGAACCCCGTAGCGCGAATTCCACACAGGCCGGTCCGCTGCTGCCAGTTCCGAGCGAAATCCTGCCGGAAAGCCGCGTGATAGTATGGATGTTCAGTTGATGGTCTGCCACGATGCGCGCCAGCCGGCTGATATGCAGGGCTGTGATCTGCCGGGCCAGCAGGGTCACGATATGCCGGCCTTTGCCTCCCTGACGGACCCAATTCTCGTAATTCTCGCTGCTGATCTTCACAAAACGGACAGACAATTGCAGCTCGTTGATGACCCTTTGAACGGCATTGAGGATGGGCTGTGCATCCGTCACCTTGGCCGGAATTTGTACCAGCATGCCCAGCGACAGTGCATCATGAATGACAGACTGCCCAATGTCGAGCACATGCACGTCGAATTCCGCCAACACCTGCGTGACTGATGCCGTGATGCCGGGCCGGTCCAGGCCTGTAATGCTGATCAGGATTGGTTCATTCAAAATAGCCTCCGGGCGGAGATTGTACAACGAATCTCGGATTTTATTTTTGAGCGGAGTATAATTGTTTTGCAAATCATACCTTTCGCCACGCTTCGATACGGCTGCGCCACTCAGCGCGAGAAGGATTGCCTGTGACAAAACTTTTCTTTGCAACCGATATTCATGGATCGGATATTTGCTGGAGCAAGTTTTTGAATGCGGGGAAATTCTACGAAGCCGATGTGCTGATTCTGGGCGGCGACATGACCGGCAAGGCGGTGGTCCCATTTGTTCATCAGGGTGGAAAAAACTATAAGGTCACATTGCTGGAGCAGCAATTCAATACTACCACTGACGAAGAATTACAGGATATGACCAAACGCGTCCGTAGCCGTGGTTATTATCCCTATCTTACAAACCCCGATGAGATCACAGAACTCGAAAAGAATCCCGAGCGTGTGAGCCAGGTCTTTCGCATGGAGGTTCTGAAAGTTGTTCAACAATGGATGGATCTGGCGGATAAAAAGCTGGATGGCACCGATCTGAAAGTCTTCTGCTCGCCGGGCAACGATGATATGGAGGAAGTGGACGAGATCGTTCGTTCGTCCCGGCGCGTGCTCCTGGTCGAAGGGCAGGTGACTCCCCTCGACGCCAATCACGAGATGATCGCCTCCGGGTGGAGCAACCGGACGCCCTGGAATACAGAAAGGGAGGAGGACGAGGAGCAGCTCAAGGTCCGGTATGAGGCGATGATCTCCAAGCTCAAAGACCCGCGAAACGCGGTTTTCAACATCCACGTGCCGCCGTATAAATCCGGTCTGGATGAGGCCCCCGAATTGGATAAGGACTTGCGTCCCGTGCTGGCCGGGCAGGCGCTCAAACCGGTTGGTTCGACCGCCGTTCGAAAGGCCATCGAGGCCGCCCAGCCTCTGCTTGGCCTGCACGGACACATCCACGAGGGACGCGGTTCGATGAGGATCGGCAAAACGTTGTGTATCAATCCGGGCTCCATGTATGAACAAGGTACTCTCCTGGGCGCCATCGTAAAACTTGGCAGAAACAAGATCGAGAATTACGTGCTGACTTCGGGATAACTCTCTGTATGTTTTTGTGTTAAGAACATTAGTATGTCACTCTGAGGGAGCCTCGCGCTGAGGGTCGTGTCGACCCCGAGTCGAAGCGTCGTCGCGACCGAAGAGTTTCGTTCGTCAAGCTGGAGATGCTCCCCGGCACTTTCACCCGGGGCAAGTGTCGCTACGCTCAGCATGACATACACTGGGCGGGTCGATATTACAGAAGAGGAGAATTCACATGGCTAACTTGTTCGTTCGCAAAGCGACCGGTTTGGTGCGTTCGTGGTCGGTCTTCGACGCTTTTGTATACGCGTTCTTTTCGATCAACCTGATCACGCTCGGGTTGTACAGTTTCAGCCAGATGTATTACTTCGAGGGCGGGATGATCAACGCCCTGATCATCAGTGCGATCTTCATCTTCTTTGAAGTCATCGTATATGCCGGGCTGATTGCCGTCATGCCGCGTTCCGGCGGTGATTATGTTTGGCAGAGTCGCATTCTCGGCGGCGCGGTCGGCTTCATCCTCGCTGTCACAGGCTGGTGGTTCATTTTGTGGCTTTGGGTGCCGCTCTATGGCGATATGTTCCGGCATATTGTGGTGGTGCCGTTGTTCGCAACCCTGGGCTTGAGGGAATGGGCATTGTGGTTCGCGGGAACCGGAACACCTTTGTTTGTCAGTTCCTTGCTCACCATTGTGATCGTGAGTATCTTCATTGCGCTGGGCATGAAGACATATGCGCGCATTCAGAAATTCTCGTTCTATGGCGGCGTGTTAGGTTTGCTCATTATCATTGTGCTCCTGCTTACCGGATCGCCGGAGGCATTCAGGGAAGGATTCGAAAGAAATGCGATGACTTTGTTCGGCGCGCAACCCGGAGTCTACGATGCAACCATCGCGCTGGGCCAGGAGGCCGGTGGAGTCACACCTTTCAGCGGTGGCACACTGCTTGCCATCTTCCTGGTCATGCCATATCTGGTCTTCTTCAACCTATGGCCCAACTGGGGCGCGACGCTTTATGGTGAAGTACGCGGCGCGACCGATTTCAAACGGAATGTGACCGGCATGGGCTGGGCGCTCGGCGTCACAACATTATTAGGCGTCATTTTGTTGTACGCCATTGGCAGGACCGTGGGCTGGGAATTCTATGTCCAGGCAAATAGCGCCTGGTGGAATCACGCCTGGTATGGCGCGGAGGCCGCTTATCCGGTCTGGCCATACCCCGCGATGTTTGCGGCGTTTCTCACGTCCAGCCGGATCATTCAATTCATCGTGGTTGCCTTGATGAGCCTGTGGTGGTTTGGCTGGAGCGGAACCGTGTTCCTTTCATCAACGCGCGTTATCTTTGCGGCGGCGTTTGACCGCCTTCTCCCTGAAAAAGTAGCGGAAGTGGATGCACGGACGGGAACTCCCATCTGGGCATTGGTGTTGATGGTCGTACCGTCTATTTTCATCTCCTATTTTTACGCATACAACTCGTTTGCTAAACCCGATGGTTCAGACGGTTTCACTACTTTGACCCTTTGCTCGACCCTGGTGATCGCAGTAACGTATCTCGGCACAACGATCTCTGCCATTGTTTTGCCCTACGTAAAACCTGATCTTTACAATGCTTCGCCGATTGCCAAGTACAAAATCCTCGGTATCCCGTTGATCACCGTTGCCGGTATCATCTTTGGCAGCTTCCTTGGCTTCCTGCTATATCAATGGGTCTTTGATCCCAACGGCCTTTACGGGATTAGTATTCGCAATACGAATTCCGTGAGATGGATGCTATCCATGTATTTACTGGCCGCAATCATATACTTTGGCTTCAAAGCCGCCCGCAAGCGGGAAGGCATCGATCTTGACAAGGTCCATGCAGAGATACCGGTGGAGTAATAAACGCCAATGCTCCATCAAGGGCTTAGCCCTTGATGGAGCATTTCAAATTCCATGCCGACCCAACCTGATGTTCTCGATGAAACCAATCGCCTGATCGATGCAGCCCGAGCGCAAAACATATTTTTGCGCCTCATCGGCGGGCTGGCTGTGCGTGTCCAGAGCGGGGATTATAAAAAATTCTTCACACGAGATTACCCCGATATTGATTTTGTCACATCCCGCGACAGCCGGCGCAAGCTGGAGCCGTTCTTCGTGAGCATGGATTACACCTCCAACCGACAATTCAATTTGCTGAACGGTGCGCACCGCCAAATTTACTTGGATGATTCAACCGGCCGGCATATTGATATTTTTCTGGGCGAGTTCGAAATGTGCCACAAACTCCCGTTATCTGGGCGCCTCCATCTCGACCCGGTCACTGTTCCGCTGGCGGAGCTGCTTTTATCCAAGGCCCAGATTGTCGAACTCAACCGCAAGGACGCGCTCGACATCGCATCACTGCTGCTCTACAACGAGCTCGGTGACGATGACGATGGCAAGATCAACCTGCGGCGAATCGCTCAATTATGCCGTGGCGATTGGGGTCTGTACAAAACGACTTCGATCAACTTGAATCGGGTTCAGGAAATTATCGTGGGGCAGGATGTGAATCTAGCGCCAGAGGAGCGCAAGATCATTTTGGACAAGGTGAAGGTTATCCAAAAAACCTTCGAGGGAATGCCCAAGTCGCTGGCATGGAAGTTGCGCAATAAGGTGGGGACGCGTCTGCGGTGGTATACGGAGGTGGAGGAGGTGAGGAGGTAGAAACGTAGACAGGTAAACACCTACACAGGTAGACACGTCAAACCTGTTTACTTGTTTCCGTGTCTACTTGTTTACTTTCCCTACCCTTGCCACACGGACCCCGGCCTCGCCATCTCTGCCACAATATCAAAGGACGAGATGATCCCCACTGGAAAGCCATCCGGTTCATTTTTGTCGGTCACGATCAGGCGGTGTATGTGATTTTGAATCATCAAGTTGGCGGCCTCATGCAGGCTGGCATGGACGTCAATGGTGGTCAACGAATGGTTCATCACATCACCAACGGTCAGGTTTTCATACACGCCATCTTTCTCTACATGCCATAACAAGTCTTTGCCGGTGACAACACCCTGCGGTCTGCCTTTTTCGTCCACGACGATCACCGAGCGCCAGTGAGTGCGAGTCAATGTCCGCGCCGCGGAGACGACTGTCGTTTTATTGCGACAGACCAGGAACGCGTCGGACATAACATCCGCGACGGTATCGCGTCTGGCTTTCGTTTGCCCGGCGATACTGGCAACAATATCTGAAATCGATATTACACCAGTAGGCTTGTCGTTTTCAGACACCATCAGACGATGGATTTGTTTCTCGAGCATGAGGTGGGCGGCCCGCTCCACCGTCGCATCTGCTTCAATGGCGTCAATGGGGGAGGTCATGAGGTCCTTGGCCGTTAGTTTCTTCATGGTTGACAGGCTTTCCTGATCCGTGGAAAGCCATTCACCCGCTAGCAGATCAAAATCTGAGATCAAGCCTAAAGGAGCGCCGGTGGGGTTTGAAACGATCAGGGCATGCACGCGGCGCTCCGTGAGGAGTATCGCCACCTGTCCCAGGGGTGTATCTGGGTCGCAGGTGAGCAAACCTTTGCGCATGATGTCACGGACAAGTTTCGGCATGTGATGCTCCTTCTGTATGAGCTGTGGTCTGATTTTATAACCAAACATGCCAGATGCCAATCTTTCGCTGTGAAAGCTGTCCGGTTGACAGAGCAACTCAGGGCGCAACTTCGTCCGCTACGCTGTGTTCTGAATACAGAATCATCCAGTCGTTGTGTCGAGAGGAGAAGGATTGTGACGGTTATGTATAGACCAGCCATCGCAGCAAGATAACCTTAGTTTGAATGTTCGGTATATAATCGCTCGATGGAGAGCGCGTGTTCTCCACCAGATAACCCAACCAAAAGGAGAGAAGAGAATGAAGACCAGAAAGTTGACGTTCCATCTGTTTTCATTGTTGGTGCTGGCAAGTATGGTTCTTACGGCTTGTGGTGGCGGAGCTACCACCGAAGCCCCTGCCTCATCAGGTGATGCCCTCTATGAAGCCGCAAAAGCGGAAGGGATGCTTACTACCATCGCCCTACCTACTGACTGGTGCAATTATGGCGCCATGTATGAGGGGTTCAAAGCCAAGTACCCCGGCATTGAGATCAATCCGCTCGACCCTGGAGCAGGCTCAGCTGAGGAGTTGGAGGCGATTAAAGCCAATAAGGATAATCCCGGCCCGCAGGCTCCAGATGTGGTAGATATCGGCATTGGGCTCGCTCCTGGCGCCGTAGAAGAGGGCCTGTTGCAGCCATACAAAGTGTCAACCTGGGATGATATCCCCGAAGGCGCCAAGGATCCCAATGGCTACTGGTATGGCGACTATTACGGCGTGCTTGCGCTCGAAGTTAACACGGCAGAGGTTGCGAATCCTCCGATGGAATATGCTGATCTTCTCAAGCCCGAATATAACGGTCAGGTTGCTCTTTCGGGTGACCCTCTGACATCGAATGCGGCAGCTTTGTCGGTTTGGGCCGCTGGTCTTGCAACTGGCGCTACTGGTCCGGAAGCCGCTAACGCCGGGCTTGAGTTCTTCAAGTCCCTCAATGAGGCTGGTAACTTTGTTCCGATCGATGGCGACTCTCGCACCGTGGGCATCGGGGAAACCCCAATCTTGATCGACTGGTCGTACAACTCGATCGCCAACGATATTGCCCTTGCCGGTAACCCTGACCTTGTAACCAACGTGCCGAAGAAGGGTATCATCGCTGGTGTGTATGTGCAGGGGATCAGTGCCTATGCACCTCACCCCAATGCTGCCAAGTTGTGGATGGAGTACCTGTACTCGGATGAAGGCCAGCTCACCTATGCCTCTGGCTTCTGTTACCCGATCAGGCTCGATGCCATGAATGCTGCCGGCTCCATCCCTGATGAAGTGTTCGCGCAGCTTCCGAGTATCGAAGGCGCTTACTTCCCAACAGTGGCTGACATCACCGCTGCCCGTGAGATCATCGCAGAAGGCTGGCCGACTGTAGTCGGTGTCGAAGTTAAGCCTCTGCCCTGATAATCGATGAAGTCCTCGATAAACACCGATCCAAAGTTAGCCAATTCAACCGTGGGGGGCTCCAAGCGCCCTCCACGGCTCCACATTGGACATTGGCTCGGTGTAGTTCCTTTCTTTGTATTCTCCGCCCTGTTTTTGATTGGGCCGACATTGGTCCTTGCCTACAGAAGTCTCGAAAAGCCCGGTGGGGGATTAACTCTGGAGTTCTATGGGCAACTGGTTGACGACACCGTTCTCAATGCCTATGCCATGTCAATCAGGATAAGCCTGACGACGGCCATTCTTGGAGGAATTATAGGCTTCCTCATTGCCTGGGCAGTTTCAATTGGTGGGCTTCCGCGGCCGTTTCGATCCTTTACCACCTCATTTTCGGGCGTTGCCTCTAATTTTGCAGGTGTGCCTCTCGCAGCCGCCTTCATCTTCACGCTAGGACGCGTAGGAGTGGTCACGGCCCTGTTCGAACTGCTTGGTGTGGACCTGTATCGAAGTGGTTTCAGTCTCTACTCTTTCCTGGGTCTAACACTGGTCTATCTATACTTCCAGATTCCGTTAATGGTTCTCGTCATCCTTCCTGCCATCGACGGACTCAAACGTGAATGGAGGGAAGCAGCTGAGAATCTGGGGGCCACCCCAATTCAATACTGGCGTGATGTCGCGCTTCCAGTGCTGACGCCATCAATCTTGGGCACAATGATCCTGCTCTTCGGCAACGCGTTCGGAGCCCACGCCACCGCCTATGCTCTCACCGGTGGACTCTTCAACCTCGCCACTCTCCTCATCGGTCAGCAGATTTCAGGCGATGTTCTGAACAACCCAGGTCTTGGCTACGCGGTGGCAATGGGAATGGTGATTATTATGGCATTATCCATCCTCATTTACTCGATCCTACAGCGCCGTTCAGAAAGGTGGTTAAGATGACCATCTCCACTGCGCCTGCTCCGCTCGCTGCTAAGGCGCCAGCTACCGCCAAGACTCCACACAGGAAGAATCGCTTTTGGTCCTGGGTGATCTTTATCGTGGTGGCGCTCTACTTTCTGGTCCCGCTCGCAGCCACCTTCTATTGGTCACTGCGGGCAAAGAAGGATGTGCTCGGCCTCGAGGCGTATCGCAGATTGTTTGCCGATGCCAGCTTCCTCCCATCGTTCAGCGAATCGATTGTCAACGCCATTGCGGCCATTTTCATCAGCCTCCTCATCATCGTTCCCACCGCTTACTGGGTTACACTGCGATTGCCGCGGCTACGATCGGTCGTTGAGTTCATCACCTTACTGCCGTTCGTGATTCCGGCTGTGGTGCTGGTGTTTGGACTTATCCGTCTCTACAGCCGGCCGCCGCTTCTTTGGACCGCTACCTACGACAGTTCACGAGTTCTCCTAATCTGTGTGTACGCTGCCCTGTCATTCCCTTACATGTTCCGTGCTGTTGACAATGGATTGCGAGCCATGGATGTCCGGTCACTGACCGAGGCGGCGCAGAGTTTAGGGGCAGGCTGGCCCACCATCTTACTTCAGGTCATCTTCCCCAACCTGCGCGTGGCGTTGCTCTCGGGGGCGCTGTTGACCTTTGCCATCGTCATTGGCGAACTGACCATTGCGCTTTTTATGGCTCAACACACCCTGGGACCTTACATGGCGGAGCTGACCCGCAGCAAGGTATATGAGCCTTCGGCGATGGCGATTGTGGCCTTTGCCCTTACCTGGGCAGCCCTTGGGCTGATTCAGCTTATCGGCCGCGGTCAGCAGGGACAGATTGCAGGCGGCCGCTAGACAATCAAACGAGCAACACAATGGCATACTTAACTCTTTCAAACGTCTCAAAGCAGTTCGGCGAATCATACGCTGTTCGTGATTTCAACCTCGATGTAGAGAAGGGTGAGTTTGTTTCTTTCCTCGGACCATCAGGATGCGGAAAAACGACTACACTTCGCATGGTGGCAGGCTTCGAAACACCAACCGATGGCGGCATTACACTTGATGGCGCTGATATAACAAATAAAGCCCCGAATCAGCGCAATATGGGCATGATCTTTCAATCTTATGCCTTGTTCCCCAATATGACAGTCTCCCAGAATATTGGGTTTGGCTTGCGCGTGCGCAAGGCGAGTAAGTCAGATATTGCGGATCGTGTGAAGGAAATGGTTAGCCTGGTGAATTTGGAACAGCATGCGAATAAATATCCCTATCAACTCTCTGGTGGCCAGCAGCAGCGCGTGTCATTGGCTCGGGCGCTCGCCATTCGCCCAGACGTGCTTCTGTTGGATGAGCCGCTCTCGGCGCTGGACGCCAAAATCCGCGTCTCCCTGCGCTCTGAAATCCGCGCCATCCAAAAACGGTTGGGCATCACTGCCATCTTTGTCACCCATGATCAGGAAGAGGCGCTTTCTATTTCTGATCGCATTGTTGTGATGAATGTGGGCGTAATGGAACAGGTCGGCTCGCCGTTTGAAATCTATAACTTCCCCAAGACGCAGTTTGTGGCGAATTTCGTCGGCTCGCTGAATAACGCCGATGCCGAAGTGGTTGACCCTGCCAACGGCATTCTCGCCATGGACGGTGTCCATCTTAAAAGCGCTGATGCGGAAATGAGGAATCGAAGAAAAGGGGACAAGGTCCGCATTTCGATTCGCCCTGAACGGTTCAGTTTTGCCGAGGAACCCCTGAAAGACAACGTGCTGGATTGCACTATCGAGAACATCACATTTCTCGGGTCGGTTGTGCGTATACAGGTAAAGATCGGCAATACCCTATTCAAAATGGATACCTTCAACAATCCCTTCCTTGATCTGCCTGCCATCGGTGCAAGGGAAAAGGTGATGTGCTCGAAAGAAGCCGTTCTTGTTCTGGGTTCGGTCGATGAGCCAGTGGGTCAGCCAGTGCATCTCGCCTCCGTCGAGTGATCGCGAAGCGGAACTCGTTACGTCTCGATTCAAGATCACTGCACCGGCGCGATCGTAAACAAGTGGATATGGGCTGCATGTCTGCTCGTTTTGATATAGTACCAAAATTCGAGGCGCGTCCATGTTGTTCATTGATGAAGTGATTGCCAAAATTCCTGATTGGAACGGGAAGAATATCTCCATCACGCCGCTTTCCGGCGGCTTGACCAACTCGAACTGCAGGGTGGAGGTGGAGGGAGTGCCATATGTTGTGCGTGTCCCGGGAGCCAACACGCAATTACTCGCGGTGGATCGCGCGAATGAATACCACAATTCCAAGGCTGCATTCGTGGCGGGGGTGGGACCGAAAGTGCTCTATCATCTGCCTGAATATAACGTAATGGTGCTTGAATTCATCAACGGCAAGACCATGTCCAAAGATTCCCTGAACGAACCGGGACAGCCAACGCGCATGGCAGAGGCGATCAAAAGACTCCATTCTGGTCCACGCTTCCTGTTGGACTTCAACATGTTCCGCCTCACGGAATCTTATCTCAAGATCTGCAAGGAACACCAAATAACGATCCCGGATGGGTATCTGGATCGAGTGCCAATTTTTGTGCGCATTGAAAAAGCGATGTCCGAGGATCCTTTGCCGACTGTTCCCTGCCATAATGATCTGCTGGCCGAGAAGTACATTGACGATGGCAAACAATTCTGGCTGGTCAATTACGAATACAGCGGCAACAACGACCCGAGTTTCGAACTGGGCAATACC